>JAZDPP010000123.1:0-37833 GCA_043797445.1 Pseudomonadota bacterium | reverse complement strand
CCGAAGTGCTGTCGCATCTCAAAGCGGCGGGTCTTATCAGCCTTCTCATTGGAGTTGAAAGCGGGTCTCCCGAGATATTGACTCATTTAAACAAGGGCGCCTCGATCCGGAAAAGTGAAGCGGCCATCGGTCTTTGCCGTTCGGCGGGGATTGAGCCCGAAATCGGTTTTCTGATGTTCGTTCCGGACAGCTCGCTTACCGGCCTTGAGGAGAATTTTTCCTTTCTGAAAAGAAACCATCTCCTGGATCGGCTCGACCGGACCGCCAATCTGCTCTGTCATCGTCAGATCGTGTTTATGGGGACAAGCGGCTATCAACTTTTCGAAAAAGAGGGGCGTCTTACGAAAACCGGTTTTCTGGGGTTTCAGGCTGGGATCGCATTTCGGGACCAACGGGTGTTCGGTATTTCAGAGGTGATGGCATCCGTTTGCCTCCATGTTCTTCGGGAATCCGGGCGCCCGGAGTCTCCTCTTTATTGGGAAAAGCACGATGACTGGAAACGCGCCCGTGGAGTAAATGACGCGCTCGTGGCGCTTTTTGAAAGGCTGCTCGGTGAGGCCAGCGCCCCCTCTTTCCTTTATAGAACCGGAGAAATTCGAAGACTGTGCCTGGAAATAATTGATAGAGAGATAGCCGAGGTATCGTCGTAACCGCCTCCCCACTCCCGTTACGCGACCCGTAACTTCTCAATAAGTGCAGGCACTGCATTCTGGATTCCGGCTTCCGCCGGAATGACGCAACGGATTTCCGAAGTGGAGCACGTCATTCCGGCGAAAGCCGGAATCCAGGCTTTTCGAAACGTGCGGCTTGCCCACCGTTATTGAGAAGTTACAAGAGAAGCCTTTATCCATTGAGTTAATTTAAAAACGTATTATTTCAACCGATCGCGACGCTGCATAGGTATTCCTGATTCTCAAAATTCTCCTCCTATTGGAATGTTGATTCTCCATTGCCTTTCCCAGCCGAAATTGTTTTATTTCCGCCCGGTGCAGGATGCTTTACTTGGCAGTTGTGAGTGTTACACTCCAATAACGATCCGTTAGAAAAGGATAACGCAAATGCTAAAACAGCATTTTACTCCCGGGCAGTATGAGTTTCTTGGCGCTTTGGAGGCGCTTCAGGGACCCGTATCCATTAAAATTCTGGGCGCAATAGCGCCACTTCCTCCGAACGAATTGCTGGACCTGTTACGTCGCGGCAAGGAATTGAACCTGATACATGAACCGGAGCAAGATGTATTCGAACTTTCCGAGAACCTGCCGTCTAACCTTACGAAGGAAATTAAGGAGACAAACGGAAAAGATAGAATCAACACGATCTGTGACAAACTTTTAGAACTGAACCTGTGGGAAGAGATCCCGCTGCCACTTCGCGCGAACATGCTGGCCCGGTCCGGCAATGAGAAAAACGCCGCATTGATCCATATCGAAATTGCGCATCAATCTCTTGAAGATGAAAACAAGCAAACCGCCTACGATAATCTTCTAAAAGCGATAAATATCCTGTCGCGGCATGTGGGAAATAGCGAAACCGACGCCATTTTCGTACAGGAATGCCTGCAATTTTGCCACCTATGCGATTTTTTCGGCAGGTATCTGGGCTTTTTATCTCAACTACTTAAAATTGCAATTAAATCAGCGGACCGATTGGGCGACAAACGATCCAAAGCGCTTTTGAACTTCCATCTGGGCTTTTACCATTTTACGTTCGGCAGTACTTCAGAGGCGCTGCATAACCTTGAGGCCGGCCGTTTGATCTTCGAAGAATTGGGCGATGAGGATATGCTCAGCCAGTCGGCCGGTTTTATCGGACTTTACTACTTCATCCAGGGCCTCAACAAGGAGGCGCTGGAAATGTTTGAAAAAGCCGAATTGTATTTCAATTCTCATACGGGATTTCTGTATGGTCCGATCTATATGGCCTACAGCGCCGCATATACAGGGCATTTTGACAGAGCCATCGGATGCCTTGACTACTATTGGCATTTTGCGAAACGGATGGGGCGGGAACCCATTTCAGCCAGTTACAGAGCCGCATTGGGCGTGTTTCTCCTGGCCACCTTCAAATACGATGCCGCAAAGATACATCTCAGCGGCGCGCTGGAATTGGCCTATGCGTCCAATAACGAATTCGCTGCCTTTTGCGCTGAGAGCGGATTGGCGTTTTACTATTACAAGAGCAAGAACCTGAGTATGGCGATTAAATATTTGGATATGGTTTATTCGCGGATGATGAAATCGCAAATCACGATATTAACGATGGAACCGTGGCAAATTCAAATGGTATACGACGCGGAAAAGCAAGGATACAAACCACCGTCCGGATTTAGTTGCCATCAATTGATTGAACGCTTGATGAAAGAAAAAAACGTCCATCTCAAAGGCATCTCCTTGCGACTGAAAGCAAAGGACATGGCGGATGCCGGTGAACCAAGCGAACGCATCATAAAACTTCTTATTGAAAGTGAATCTTGCCTTAAGGCGGCTTCGGACCCAATTCAGCTGGCAAAAACGCAATTGGAAATAGCACGGCTAAAACTGAATGAGGGTCATATAAATGAGGCTCGCTTGCTGGCAATGAAAGCACGCCTTAGCCTTTCCGGGAACTGGGAAGATCTTTTCCCGGACGATCTGAGGTTTCTGTTGGACAAAGAAAATCCAGCGGGTGACATAACCCACTTCGGTGACAACTTCATGGAAGAGTTTATCGATATGTTGGGAAAGTTGCCGTATCATCACGATATTGACAGAAGCATATCCAACATCCTCGAGTTCACGAATCGTGTATTTCGCGCTGAGAGAGGTGCCATATTGTGGGTAGACTCAATACCCAAAAAAACGCTCAAACCCAAAACGCTTAAAAATATGAGTGCATCCGACCTGTATGCCGAGAGCTTTCGGTCAAACATGGCCGCGATTATTAAATGCCAGGGAGAAAACCGGCCCATATTGATCAAAAATAAATCCAAGGAGCACAAATCCAGCCACCTTGTCCCGTCATCGGCCATCTGTTTGCCGATCTGCATCAATCGGGTTTGTCACGGGGTCTTGTATCACGACAATACATATCTCGAAAACAGCTTTGAATTGCTGAGTAAAAAAACGCTGGAGCTGGTGAGCGTGCATCTCGAGCAGTATTTCGTCCGTTGTTTCGAATTTAACAAGGCGATTGAAAAAACCAAGAAAATTGTCGCGAGGGAAGCCATTCTGACTAGCACGCCCCAGGACAAGGAATTGATTACATCATGCCGGATAATGACCGATCTATTGGATCAGGCAGACAAGGTCGCCACGACTGAAAGCACGGTGCTTATCCTGGGAGAAACAGGTGTCGGAAAAGAACTTCTTGCCAAAAGAATTCACAAAATGAGTCTTCGCTCTTCCGCGCCTTTCATAACAGTCGATTCCACCACTATAGCTGACAATCTAGTGGAAAGTGAACTTTTCGGTCATGAAAAGGGATCATTTACCGGTGCGGACCGGCAAAAAATCGGTCGCTTGGAATTGGCGGACAAAGGCACTTTATTCATTGATGAAATAGGAGAATTGCCCAAATCGACGCAGGCCAAACTACTCCGTGTATTACAAGAAAAAACATTTATCAGAGTCGGGGGAACGTTACCGATTTCCTCGGATTTTCGTTTAATAGTCGCCACCAATCGCAATCTGGAGGATGAAGTCAGGAAAAATAACTTTCGGGAGGATCTTTTTTATCGTTTAAATACCGTTCCGCTGACGATTCCCCCCTTGCGAGAACGAGATAACGATATTATGGAATTGGCCAGATATTTTTTAAAAAGATTTTCCCTAAAATATCAACGTGAAAATTTATCCGTTACCCCTGAGGAAGAAAAACGACTCTGCCTGTATCATTGGCCTGGAAATATCCGAGAGTTGGAACACGTCATTGAACGTTCGGTAATCCTATCAAAAGGAGACCAGTTGGAACTGAGTATTATTGCAGCACCCAAACCCGTGTTTATTAATGAAAGCACTGAACTGGTGACTTTGGATGAACTTCAGCGTCGCTACATTCTTCACGTGCTGGAAAAGACCGGCGGAAAAATATATGGTCACGGAGCAGCTGCCGAAATCCTGGGAATTAATCGCGGAACCCTTTACTCGAGAATGAAAAAATTGGGGATTAAAGGATATTAAGTCAGAGGCAGGGCGCGTTCCGATAATTTTTTAGTTTTCGCTATAAAATAATTATTGACAAGCGCATAAAAGGCTCATAGATATAGTTCGTATACGAAGGATTTAAACATGACCACATTACCCCCGGAATTAACCAATTCCAGCATTTTTCTTCTGGCCAAGGCGTATCAGCGGGCCCAAGGGCTTTTTAAGCAGCTTTTGAAACCCTTTGGCCTTACGCACTTACAACATTTGGTGCTTTCATGCCTCTGTCATGAGCCCGGCATGACCGCGGCCGAACTCGGAAAGGCGCTGATCCTTGATAAGGCGACACTTTCCGGCATCATTGACCGGCTCGCCGATGCCGGCTGGATCATTAAAAATGGAGATCCGGGAGATAATCGGGTTCAGCGGCTATACAACACGGATAAAACCAATGAGGTCGCGGAAAAGCTCGCGCAGACGTCCGCGGATCTGGATGCCGCTCTTCTAAACGGCTTTAGCTTAGAAGAAAAAGTACTGCTGAAGCGGCTGTTAAAGTGCCTGATGTGATGCCTGTTCGCGCTAATTTTACGGATGCCGTTAAAACTTGAAACTTTCGGCGAAGCCAGTTTGGGGGAAAACAAAACCAATTTCTTTAGCTAAGGAGAAAAAAAGTGCGATTACCGAGGTTTGACCATGTAAAACCCGAAACCGTCGAGCAAGCGCTTTCTCTACTGGCCTCCCACAGGGAGGAAGCGAAAATTCTCGCGGGCGGAACCGATCTTCTGGTCAGGATGAAAAAGGGAGTCCTGAAGCCAAAAGTGCTGATCTCGCTGGGATACCTGGAAGAATTATCCTTTATCAAAAAGGAGAAGGATAGCATCATCATCGGTTCCAGAACCCCATTGGCCGATATTATCGCTTCAGGTCTCATTCAAATCGAAGCAACCGCTTTATTTCAAGCCTGCGAAAAAATTGGCGCCGTTACGATTCAACTCCATCGGGGGACCATCGGCGGCAATATTCTCCAGGACAATCGATGCCACCATTATAATCAGTCCGCGTTTCATCGTTCCGGACGGCAGGCCTGTCACAAAGATGGTGGTAAAATCTGCTATGCAAGGGAAGAAGCGGACCGGTGCAACTCCACTTGCCAGTCCGATGGGGCCTGCGCTCTCGTGGGCCTGGATGCGTGGATAACGCTTTCAAGCAAAGATCGAAAGAGAACGATTCGTCTCGCGGAATTATATACGGATGAAGGCATTAAGCCGCATGCGATCGAGCCGGATGAGCTGCTGCTGGAAATCATTATTCCCGTAAATGGTGGCCGGAGCGCCTACCAACGCCTTTCTTACCGCTCCGCCATCGATTACCCGATCGTCTGTGCGGCGGTTCTGCTAATTCCTTCGGTGAAAACGGCGGATGAGATCGGGGAAGCGAGAATTGTGGTCGGCGCCATGGGAAGATCACCGCTCTTTATCGCCCCGGCATCCGCGTCTCTTCCGGGGAAGAAGCTTACCGATATCGACGCGTTCAAAAAAGCGGCCGATGCGGCAATGGACAGCGCGGCGACGTTTGCGGTCCACAATGTAGGGGCAACAACGCTTGAGTATCGCAATAAGATGGTATCCCATGTGGTCTATAAAGCCTTGTGTGAGGCGTCACCAGTATCCGGGCAATAATAATCAGCACGGAAATGACGGGGTTCATGAAAATGGAAAAAATCAAAATCACCTTAAATATCAATAACAAATCCTGCGACGTAAGGGTGATGCCCAACGACACGCTGTTAGAGGTGTTGCGGGATCAGTTGGATCTAACCGGATCAAAAGAAAGCTGCGATGAGGGGATTTGCGGGTCCTGCACGGTTCACATGGACGGCAAACCGGTTCGATCCTGCCTGACCCTCGCGCTGGAGGCGCAAGGACGATCCATCCGGACCGTCGAGGGGTTGGCAAACGGAGACGCGTTGTCCGCCCTTCAAACGTCTTTTATCAACCACGGCGCCGTCCAATGCGGTTTTTGTACGCCCGGGATGCTGATGTCGGCGGATGCCCTGCTGCAAGTCACCCCGCATCCGGACGAAAAAGCGATTCGAAAAGCCCTCGCCGGTAATATCTGCCGTTGCACGGGGTATGCGAAAATAGTGGAAGCGGTCGCTCATGCCGGTAAGCCCGAAGCGAATTGCGCCGATTGTCTTTCCGGCTGTCACACAAAAGATTAACTTGAGGAGCAACCCCATGCCTGACTATACCCTCATCGGAAAACGAATGCCCAGGGTTGATTCCAGGGCGAAAGTAATGGGAAAGGCCAAGTTCACGGCGGATTTAAAGCTGCCGGGAATGCTGGTGGGAAAAATCAAAAGAAGTCCTTATCCCCATGCGCGAATCAATCATATCGATACGTCGAAAGCGGAAGCACTTCCCGGAGTAAAAGCCGTCGTCACCGGGAAGGATACCGAAGGCGTCAAGTGGGGCGTATTTACCTATACGCGGGATCAGCAATTCATCCAGACGGAAAAGGTGCGCTATATCGGGGATGAGGTGGCGGGAGTTGCGGCCGTTGATGAAGAGACCGCCCTCACTGCCCTCGATCTCATTGACGTAACCTATGAAGAGCTGCCGGCGGTATTTAACCCGATGGCTGCCATGGCATCCGAGACCGAACTCATTCATGAGGCGTTTCCCAACAACATCAATATTCATGTTCGTATCGACACGGGCGAGGTGGATGAGAATTTTAAAAAAGCCCATTATATCCGGGAAGATACCTTTGTGGCGCCGGAAGAATCCTATTTCCAGGCCGAACCCTATGCGGTCGTCGCCCGTTTCGATCATGAGGAGTGCCTGGAGATCTGGTGCCCGAACGGCGGGCCTCATATGAAATCCAAACCGCTGTCAAATGCCTTCAAACTGCCGCTTCATAAGGTGAAAGTGCGAAAAATTGCCATTGGGGGCGCCTTCGGCGGAAGAAGTGAGATCTGCCCCGCGGACTATATCTGCGCGCTTCTGGCGAAGAAATCCGGCCTGCCGGTGAAAATCAAATTTACCCGGGAAGAAAATACCATCGCCACCCGGCAGGGTCATTCCATGATCACGACCCATAGAACGGGCGTGGATAAGGAAGGAAGGGTACTCGCCCGGGAGAGCACCTGTTATATGGATGGCGGCGCCTATTCCAGCACCGGACCAATTGCGACCAGCATTCCCTTTTTATCAATGGAACAGGCTTATCGCATTGGAAGCGTCCGGTACAACGGATATAGAGTGTATACGAACAAACCCATCCGGGGCATGATCCGGACTCACGGCCGCGGTTTTGCCTGCGGGGTGGATATGCAGCTCGATATGATTGCGGATCACCTGGGAATTGACCCGGTTACGATACGGCTTCGAAACTCCCGCCAGCCCGGTGAGTACACGAATACAAAATCCTTGGTCTCGTCCTGCGCCATGGATGAAACCATCCATAAGGCGGCCGAGCGTTCCGGGTGGAAAGAAAAGTACGGGAAACTCCCCCCTTTCCAGGGGATCGGCATCGGCACCAACTCCGTACAGACGGGATTTCCGATGGGAATTCGCGGCGGATCGCAGGCGTTTATCAAGTTTAACGAGGATGGCGAGGCCACCGTCATGTCCGGTGTGGTCGATAACGGCCAGGGCAACGAGAATATGCTCGTTCAGATCGCGGCGGAAGAATTAGGACTCTTTCCCGAAGACATTCATCTGGTATCCGCCGACACGGAAACCACCTCGTCCGATCCGGGATCGTATTCCCAAGTCTCGACCTTCATCGGCGGACATGCGGTTAAAGTGGCGGCCCAAAACTGCCGGGAAAAACTATTTGCGGTCGCCTCCAAAATATTGAAGGTCGATCCCGGTAAACTTGTGGCAAAGAATCGTCAGATCTTTGTGAAAGAAGATCCCAAGACATCGGTTAGCATTACCAAGGTGGTCAGAACGAGTCTTCTTAATTTCACTTCCGTGAATGCCGAGGGGGGATACTGGCCGAAGGTGGATATGAAGCGGGAATGGGTATCGAATCCCCAAGGCCAGATGTGCGAGGCTTTTTCCTTCGGTACCACCATTGTGGAAGTAAAGGTGGATCCGGAAACGGGGCAAGTGGAAGTACTTCGGGTAACCGCCTGCCAGGATGTCGGCAAGGCGTTAAATCCGCTGGTGCTTGAGGGCCAGTTTGAAGGCTCCGTCGCCATGGGCGGGCAAGGCGGCATGCTGACCGAGTATCACGAATGGCTGGGCGGCCGATGTATCAATCCGACCATGCTGGATTATAAACTGCCTCTTGCCTGCGATATGCCGAAAATCGAAAATATCATAGTTGAATCCATCGATCCCATCGGCCCCTATGGCGCCAAAGAGGCCGCCATGTCCATCGCCATGTCCGCCGCCCAGGCGTACAGCGCGGCCGTCAGCAACGCCATCGGGGTATATATGGATTCTTTTCCGCTCACGCCGGATAAGATTCTGGCGGCTATCAGGGAAAAGGCGGCAAAGGACAAGCAGTCAACCTCGGAAATAAAAAAGGTCAACTAATCCGTTTAAAAACGAACAATTTTACATCGGTTAAGGAGGAAAAAAGATGCGAGCACTCATCATCGGCGGTGTCGGTAATATGGGACAGGGGGTTGCACGGGATCTGGTCAAGCAAGAGATGGTAACCCACATCGTCCTGGCGGATTTATATCCGGACCCGGCCAGACTTTCGCCAAAACTGCGGGATAGTCAAAAGACAACGCTGATAAAAATAGATGTGAACGATCATGCCGCCATGGTGAAGGCGTTTAAGGAAGTGGACGTGGTAATCAATACGGCCGGGCCTTTTTATAAAACGGCCGTTCCGGTGGCAAAAGCGGCGGTACAGGCAAAAGTAAATTATATCGATATCTGTGATGATTATGAAGGAACGGAAATACTGTTCAATTCCGAAATCGACCGGATGGCCAGGGAAGCCGGTATTACCGTATTAACAGGAATGGGCTCCGATCCCGGAACCAACAATGTCCTCGTCAAATGGTATGCCGACCGGCTGGACACCGTGGAAGAGATTTATCTCTACTGGGTAGTCAGCATTGCCGAGCTTCAGGGCGCGGCCTGGGATCACAGCCTTCATATGACCCTGGGGAAAGTGCCGCAGTATATCGACGGCAAACTCGTGCAGGTGGAAGGCGGCACCGATGTCGTCGCAGAGCAGTTTCTGGAGCCTCTCGGCGTTTGTCACGTCCGGTACGTGGGTCACCCGCAACCCCTCACCCTTCCCCGGTATATCAAGGGCGTCCAGAAAGTTATCATTAAAGGCGCATTGATTCCGCTCTGGGTGGATGAATTGATTCAGGAGCAAAAGGCGACGGGCCTTCTGGGCACGGAACCAATCGATGTAAAGGGCACCACGATTACGCCCTACGATTTGGCGCTTAAACTCTGGGCGAAAATTCCGGAAGGAAGGGACAATGGTCCCCAGTCTTCCGGGCTCAAAGTGATTGTGAAAGGAACCAGGGGCGGCAATACGGTAACCTACACGGCGGACATGGCCGGCAGAATGGCGCCGGGGACCGGACTTCCCGCCTCCATCGCCTCTCTGATGATGGCCAATGGCGATGTGACGGTAAAGGGGGTTGTCGCGCCCGAAGGCTGCATCGATCCCGATAAATTTCTGGGCGCGTTCTTAAAACGCGGCGCCCACATTCACCAAACGGAGCATATTGCTTCCATGTTTGAAATAAATAAGTAAAGTAAGGGGAGGCCCCATGAAAGAAGCGGAAAAACTCAATATCAGCCAAAGCCGGGCAATGTATGAAGAGGCATGCACCCTTATTCCCGGCGGTGTTCTCGGCGCCAGAAAGCCGGCTGACTTTATCGATGGCGAGTACCCTATATTTCTCGACACCGGAAAAGGATGCCGCCTGAAAGATGTGGACGGCAATGAATTTGTCGATTTTCTTTGCGGGTATGGCCCCATTATTCTCGGATACCGGGAAGAGGAAGTGGACGAGGCGGTTTACGCGCAAATCCGGGATAAGGGATTTTGCTTTACGCTCACCCAGAAGTACCAGAACCAGTTGGCCAAAAAGCTAAAAGAATTGGTGCCCTGCGCGGAGATGAGCATCTTTTTAAAGACCGGATCGGATGGCACCTCCGCCGCCATACGGATCGCGCGCGCGCATACGAATAAACTGAAAGTCATGCGCTGCGGCTATCACGGCTGGCATGACTGGTGCGTAGAAATGAAAGGCGGCATTCCGGCCAAATTTTATGAGGATGTGTTTGAGTTCAAATACAACCGGCTCGACCAGCTGGAAGAATTGATGGCCGTTCACGGCAAGGATACGGCTGCCATCATCATGACCCCCTTTGGCCATCCCAACCACCAGAAGATGCAGGAACCCGCACCCGGATTTTTGGAAGGCGTAAAGGATCTGGCAAAGAAATACGGTGCGGTACTCATCTACGATGAAATTCGAACGGGCTTTCGGGTATCCCTGGGCGGGGCCCAAAAATATTACGGCGTCACCCCGGATCTGACCGTTTTGGGAAAGGCGATGGCAAACGGTTACCCCATCTCGGTGGTGACCGGCAGAAAAGAAGTCATGATGGCGGCCGCCAACAAACTCTTTATCTCCTCCACTTTTTTCCCCAACAGCGAATCGTTTATCGCCGCGCTGAAAACCATCGAAATTCTCGAACGCGATAACGTTCTTGAAAACATCTGGGAAAAGGGCGAAAAGTTTATGAAAAATATTCAAGCCCTGATCGACAAACATCAGGTGGGCGCGGAGCTCTCCGGTATTCCCCCCATGTTCTACATTACCTTTGAACAGGACGAAGCCGGCACTTACAAAGCGAAACGAAAAGACTTCTACACGCAGTTGATCCGGAAGGGATTCTTTTTCACACCCTTCCACCACGCCTACATCTCTTATCGCCATACGCAGGCGGATCTGGATCTCGCGCTGACCGCAATGGATGAATCCCTGGCTTTTATTAAAAGCAAATACTGTTAAGACCCTATCCCCCCTGCCCTGTTCTTTTTCAGGGCAGGGGAATGCCTCCCTGCCTTTGATAAGGCGACCACTCCCACGATGAGGCTTCAATGATACCGGAAATGGATCGCGTAGACGGTACGCTTGATCCGCGATTTAAAATCTTCCATGAACTGATGGCAAAGAAGGTTAGAGATGTCCTCTTGATCTCCACCGCTTATGACGCCTGGATTATGCAAGAAGACGGCCGGCTCTCTGAGCGGATCGTGAAGGAAAAATATCCGCATGCTGACTACATGCCGGTCGATCCCGGCCTCGACTACAACCCCTTATGGAATCATGCCGCCGATTGCACCTTCCCCTGCGGCACGGAAAACGAAATCAACGAAAAGGACGCGAAAAACCTAATCCGCAACAATACCCATCTCTTGTCGGAAGGCGCCAACATGCCATCCAGACCCGAGGCGGTCCATCACTTCCTGGAAAATGGCCTTCTCTACGGCCCCGGCAAAGCGGCCAACGCTGGCGGAGTATCGGTCTCCGGCCTTGAAATGACCCAGAACAGCATGCGTCTGAACTGGACCCGGGAAGAAGTTGATAGCCGACTCCAAACCATTATGAAAACGATTCATACAAGCTGCGTATCCGCAGCCGCGCAATACGGCGCACCGGGTAACTATGTCGTTGGCGCCAATGCCGCCGCTTTTGTCAAGGTGGCCGATGCGATAATCGATCATGGGGTTGTTTGATTAATGCGGTTTCTTTGTCATTGACGCGAATCCGGTGCTCCGGTACGTCTATTAATTCTTATAACCTTTATCCCCCGCTGATGAATCATGAAAATACCCGAGGAAATCGCTGACAACCTATACAGAATCAAGGTACCGCTCACGGATTTCACAGAGGTGAGCCTGCCGTTGACTGTTCTGGCCGCCCTCATTGTGGTCTTCGTTTTTCTTGATGGAGGTGAACGTCGATTGGCGCATTGACTCCAAATTGTTTTAGTGCTATAGCATAATCCTAATTTAGAAAATAATACGGAGGGAGCTATGCCTGCATTGACAAAACAACCCAGCATCAAAGTTATCGGCGCCAATGGCCAAATTTCGCTTGGCAAGCAATTTGCCGGGCGGCAAGTTCTGGTTGAGGAACAGGAGCCTGGTGTATGGTTGGTGCGCACGGCAACTGTTATTCCGGATAATGAACGTTGGCTGCACGAACCGCAAGCCGTTGCTGATCTGGCGCGCGCGCTGGATTGGGCCAAGACCAACACCCCAAACGACACAAATGTGAATAATGTCATCGAAAGGCTGACCAATGGCTAAAACTGATCAGCCGATCCTGGTCAGGCTGGACTTGAACAACCCGGTGTTCCAGGAGAAGCTGCTCTTGCTGCAGAAGTTTGAAAAACTCGCCGCGCTGGATACTCTAAACAAAATCCGCAAGCTCACCTGGAATCAGCTTTACCGCGACAAGGGCTTGAATTGGGAGAAAATATTCAGCGTCAAACCGCCAACAGGCGTCGATGCTATCTATTCACTTCGAATCACCCGGTCATGCCGGGCAACGGCATTCCGCGAGGGAGATTTCATTCGCCTGCTCACTATCTTTCCGGACCACAATAGTACCTATGGGAAGAAATAAATATTCGGTGAACCGATTGCACGATATCACCATGCAGTAATTGATTCTGGTTTCTTTGTCATTGACGCGAATCCAGTGTTCCGGTATGTTTATAGATTCTTATAACCTTTCTCCCTCGCTGGTGAATCATGACAATACCTGAGGAAATCGCTGACAACCTATACAGAATCAAGGTACCGCTGCCCGAGAATCTGCTGCCGTACACCAATGCCTACGTCATCCGCGGCAAGGATCGCCATCTCATCATCGATTCGGGCATGGATACACCGCGCTGCAAAGCCGCCCTGAAAGAGAGTCTCCAGGTTCTCGACATCGACCTCGACCGGACGGATTTTTTCATCACGCATTTCCACAGGGACCACCTGCAACTGGCCCTGGCACTCGTGGCGGAAGGCGCCCGTATTTTCATGAGCCGGGTGGACCACCGGGAGCTGGAATTGCTGAAAGAAAATGACTGGTTCCGGCCCGATATCCCCTCGTTTAGCCGGATCAGCGGCTTTCCGGAGGCGGACCTTCGATCAGCCTATCGCTTTTTCGAACAATTCGAAGAGAAAACCACCTTTAAAATGCCGCCCATAACTTTATTGAATGATGGTGATCTTCTCCAGGCACCCGGCATGACGCTTCGGTGCATCATGACGCCCGGTCACAGCAAGGGGCACATGTGCCTTTACGATGCCGAGGGGAAACGCCTCTTGGCGGGAGACCACCTCCTGGATGAGATTACGCCGACGATTCAGGGCCGTTTCAACGGAGAGAACCCGCTTGAAGACTACCTTGCAAGTCTCGAAAAAATCGAAGCAATGGAAGTAGGACTCGTTTTGCCGGGTCACAAACGCCCCTTCACCCATTTCAAAAACCGAATCGAGGAACTGCGGCATCACCACCGTCAGAGAAACCGTCAGATACTGGATATTCTCTCCATGGGACCCGCAACCGCTTACCGGGTCGCATCGGGAATGAGCTGGAACGTTCGCGGCAACTCGTGGGACAACTACGCTCCCCTGCAACGCTTCATGGCCATGGGAGAAACCATCAGCCACCTTAACTACCTCCTCAAACAGGGCAAGATAAAACAGGAACGGATGGACGGGCGGTTCATTTTCTTCCTTTCGAAACACCCCGCGGTGACATGGCCCAATTAATCATAGACCCCGAAAAATGTGTCAAAGACGGCATCTGCGCGGACGAGTGTCCTTTAAAAATCATATCCCTCAACGGTCCGAACGGGTTTCCGGGAATAAAGCCCGGGGCCGAATTGGCCTGCTTGGCCTGCGGCCATTGTGTGGCGGTGTGTCCGCGCGGTGCGCTCGATTGTTCAGCGGCGCCCTTGGCACTGTGTGCACCGATTCAAAAAGAGCTGATCATCGAAAAGGATCAGGCCGTTCAATTTCTTCGTTCCCGGCGCTCCGCCCGCGCGTTTAAAAACAAACCCGTGGAAAAAACAAAGCTTCTTGAGCTCATTGACATCGCAAGATATGCTCCGACCGCCTCCAATTCCCAGCTGTTGGAATGGATTGTTTTTTCAGACAGGGATCAGATTGCCGGGCTGGTGGAACGAACGATCGAGTGGATGCGCGGCCTTATCAAAGAAGGTCCTACGGCCATTTATTCATCTTACATCATTCCGGCAGTAGAGGCCTGGGATGCGGGTCAGGACCGAATTCTGAGAAATACGCCCGCATTGGTATTTGCAACCGCTCCCCTCGAAGCCGTCTACGGCATGGTGGATTTAACCATTGCCCTTTCCTATCTGGATCTCATCGCCCCGGCGGCGGAACTCACCACCTGCTGGGCGGGGGTGTTGCACCGGGCCATGGAGAAAAACCCGGCGTTAAGGGATTATGTGGGGATTCCGGAAACCCATCCATACTATTACCCCATGATGATCGGGTACCCGATGTATCCGTATCATCGGCTTCCGGCGAGAAAACCACCCAAAATCACATGGAAGTGACCCCGTTCGAAAGCAGGAAAGCCTAAGACGGCTCTATAAACTTCGTGGATTCCATGGCCAATTCGAGATAAAATTTCTGTTTATCGACCGTAAATGCAATCCGCCGATTCTCTTTGTAATCCGTATCGATGGTAAGAATAATGGCGCTGTTTAGCGCAAGGGCCTTCGGCTGACCGCAAACCGTCGACAAATCGAAACTGTCCTCAACCCTTTTGGTCAGCTTTCCCATGATCTGATTCACCATTTCACCGATGCTGTCCGCCACATCCACCGATGTATACTCCTTGGCCAGTTCGTCTTCCGGCATCCCCATGGTAACCATGTAGCTTGTATAGAGCGTCAACGCCGCCTCTCCGGAAAAATTCATCACCACCAGCCCGTTATAATCCCCTATAAATTGGACGAAACAACCGATTTGGGGCCGCAAGCTGACTTTCGGGACTTTTTGAAGGGTTCGGGAAAAAGCGATTTCTTTTTTCGTATTTATTTCCAAAACTTCCTTTACAGCCTTGCAACAAATTCCCACAATGGCGTCTATGGCTTCAATGGTTTCTTTCAAAATTTCTCCTCTCTTGGGCGCCGTGCCCCGGGTCTTTCAGGCCCGATTCGACATCACCGGGGTTGACGTTGGTTTTTGAGTCTGGATTTTAGACATTGCCTATCTCCATAACAGATGCGTGCCGGAATTTCAACAGATCCACCATTGAAAGTTGTTTGACTTGACTTTGGAAAGACCTGAGCCTATACGATCAAAGCTTTTTTCACCGCCGCAAGTCCGGCAATCTTCGTTAAAGATCGGAGTGACCGTCATTGGAAACAACACACGTTTTAACCATTACAAGAGAGCTGGCAATAAGGGAAAACCAGGTTGCCGCAACCGCCGAGCTCCTGAATCAGGGCGCCACCATCCCCTTTATCGCCCGGTATCGAAAAGAGGTGACCGATAGTCTGGATGAAGTCGTTATCACGGCCATTCGGGATCGGCTGAAACAACTCGAAGAGCTCGATGCCAGGCGGGTGAGCATTCTGAACTCCATGGAACAGCAGGGGGTTTTGACGGATGATTTGAAGGCCGCCGTAACCGCCGCCCAGACACTTGCCATATTGGAGGATATCTATCTCCCGTTTAAGCCGAAGCGGCGGACCCGCGGCGCCATTGCCCGGGAAAAAGGCCTTGCCCCATTGGCGGAACGAATATGGCTTCAGGACGGCTGCGACCCCGCTTCGGTTGCCGCGGAATATGTGAACCCCGAAAAGGGGGTGGAAACCGTTGCCGAAGCCCTCGCCGGCGCCCGGGATATTATCGCGGAGATCATCAACGAGGACGGAGAAGCCCGTGCGCGACTGCGTCATCTGTTTAATACCAAGGGGATGATCCGCAGCGTCGTTGCAACCGGCAAGGAGGCAGACGGCGCCAAATTCAAGGATTATTTCGACTGGGAAGAACCGGCTGCGGCGGCTCCCTCCCATCGGATTCTGGCCATGCGTCGGGGTGAAAACGAGGACATGTTGAATCTATCGATGGCCCCGCCCGAGGAGATGGCCGTTAACATCCTTGAATCCCTGTTTCTCAAAGGGGATGGAGAGGATTCCCGTGAGGTCGGGGAAGCGATCCATGACTGTTATAAACGACTTCTATCGCGATCCATGGAAACCGAACTTCGACTCGCCACCAAGGAAAAAGCCGATACCGAGGCCATCCGGGTCTTTGCCGACAACCTGCGCCAGCTTCTCCTCTCCCCGCCGCTGGGCGCCAAACGGGTTATGGGCATCGATCCGGGTTTCCGTACCGGCTGCAAGGTGGTCTGCCTGGATCGCCAGGGAAAATTGCTGCACAATGACACCTTCTTTCCGCATACCTCCGATAAGCAGGTGGCGGCGGCCCGGCAAACACTTCCATCCCTCTGTGAACGCTTTGACATCGAAGCCATTGCCGTGGGAAACGGCACGGCCGGCCGGGAGACCGAGGCCTTTATTCGCGATTGTGCCCTGCCCCGCCCGATTCCCGTTATCATGGTGAATGAAAGCGGCGCATCGATCTATTCCGCCTCGGAGGCCGCCAGAAAGGAATTTCCGGACCACGATCTCACGGTCCGCGGCGCGGTATCCATCGGGCGGCGGTTGATGGACCCCCTGTCCGAACTGGTTAAAATCGATCCAAAATCGATCGGCGTCGGCCAATACCAGCATGACGTGGACCAGGCGGCCTTAAAGCAGGCGCTGGACGATGTCGTTATCAGTTGCGTGAACAGCGTCGGCGTGGATGTAAATCGGGCCAGCAGTCAGCTTCTCACCTATGTATCGGGGTTGGGCCCCCAGCTGGCCCAGAATATCGTGAACCACCGGGATGAAAACGGTCCCTTTGTCTCCCGGAAGAAATTGAGAGAGGTGAGCCGCCTCGGGCCAAAGGCCTTTGAGCAATGCGCCGGATTTTTACGCATTCAAAACGGGGAAAATCCGCTGGACGCGAGTGCGGTCCATCCGGAAAGCTACCCGCTGGTGGATGCCATGGCGAGAGATCTCGAATGTACCATCTCCGACCTGTTATCCTCCGCTGACCTTCGAAGCCGAATTGATTTAAACACATATGTGTCCGATGCCGTCGGGCTGCCCACCCTGACGGACATTTTGAAAGAACTGGCGAAACCGGGCCGGGATCCTCGGCAATCTTTTGAAATATTTGAATTTGCGGATGGAATCAATAAAATAGGAGATCTGGAAGCGGGCATGAAACTGCCCGGCATTGTCACCAATGTGACCGCTTTCGGCGCATTTGTCGATATCGGGGTTCACCAGGACGGACTGGTGCACGTGAGTGAGCTTGCGGACCGTTTTGTCAAAGATCCCGCCCAGGTCGTCAAGGTTCAGCAAAAGGTCATGGTGACGGTGATGGAAGTCGATGAGGCCAGAAAACGGATCAGTCTCTCCATGAAAAGCGTGCCGGGTGAGGCGGCGCCCAGAAGAAATCCAGCGGAAAATGCGCCCCGCACCGGAAAAGGGCCTCGCACGGAAAAAGTGAGGCAAAAAAACGAACCGTTTAACAACCCCTTTGCCGCATTACGGGATAAAAATATTCGCAAATGAACCGAGCTTCCCCAAAACACCCTGCCGTGGTCTAACCCTTGATCAATGCCGAAACGCGTAAGGGGTGAATGCAGCGGGAAAAGAGGTCAAAGGGGCCAAATTATCATGAGGGCGGTCATTCAGAGAGTTTCCGAGAGCCGTGTTACCGTGGACGGCAGAACCACCGGGGCCATCGGCCGGGGCCTGCTGGTTCTCCTCGGCGTCGCTCAGGGCGACACAGCCAGGGACGCGGATTTCTTATGCGAAAAAATCGTCCATTTAAGAATATTTGAAGATGATGCCGGAAAAATGAATCGCTCCCTTCTTGAAAGCGGCGGGGAAATACTGGTCGTCTCGCAATTCACGCTGCTGGGTGACTGCCGCAAGGGCAGACGCCCGTCCTTTATTCAGGCCGCCGACCCCGAAACCGCCAATCAGTTATACGAATACTTTGTGGAAAAAGCCCGCGAAAAGGGACTGGGTGTTCAGACCGGTGAGTTTCGTGCCATGATGGCCGTATCGCTCATTAACGACGGGCCGGTGACGTTCATCGTGGAAAGCAAATAGCGTTTATCTTGTTTCTTTCAAAAAGATAGCGGACGCAATCGATTATGAAGAAATCTTTCCTTCTCATCGTTTTACTGCTGATCGCCCATTCGGTCATTTGCCGCTCGGCCATAGGCGCCCAACCATCGGATACAACCAATTTGCCGGAAGCAAACAAGGCGTGTTATCTGGCGGATCCGGACGGCCGCATACGGGTATCGATCAACATCGATCAGGCGCTCATTCCCGCGTCCATCCTTAAAATACTCACGGCGCTCGCCGCCCGCCATTATCTCGGCGCGGACCATCGGTTCAAAACCGATCTGTATCTGGATGCCAGCGACAATTTAAAAATAAAGGGATACGGGGACCCGCTGCTGACATCCGAGGTATTGGCAAGCCTTGCGGAGGCGGCTCTCGCCCCGCTTTCCTCCCATTCCCCCGGAATTCAGCACCTGATTCTGGATAGTTCTTTTTTCTCCGAGCCCATCGTCATTCCGGGCGTCGCCGATTCGCTGGAGCCATATGATGCGCCCAACGGCGCCCTCAGTGCGAACTTCAACACCGTTTCCTTCATAACCGCAAACGGTACCCATGCCGGCGCGGAACCCCAAACGCCTCTCGTCCCCTCGGTGCTGCCGCGCATTCAAGCCTCCGGCCTCAAGGAGGGGCGAATCCCCCTTACCAACCGGAATCATGAAGTCCCGCTGTACCTCGGGGAAATACTATCATTTCAACTGGCGCGGCGGGGCATCCTTTTTCACAAAAGCATTCAGCCCGGAAGTGTAAATTCCGCAACGGACAGATGTATCCTCTCGTTTTCCTCGCCTTATTCCCTTGATGATACCCTCTCGAAACTGATGGCCTATTCCAGCAACTTTATCGCCAATCAACTTTTTCTCTCGATCGGCGCCAAAGCCTTCGGGCCACCGGGAACGCTTGAAAAAGGCATTCGGGCCACCCGAGACTACGCGGAAAAGATCCTTGGCATTTCACCGCTGCAAATCGTTGAAGGTTCCGGCATCTCCAGAGAAAATCGCCTTTCAGCGCGTACGATGGCGAGGCTCCTTCAGGCCTTCTTGCCCCATCGCGAACTAATGCGGCAAACCGAGAGGGAGTATTACAAGACCGGAACGATGGACGGTATTTCCACCCGGGCCGGGTATCTGAAGGGAGCCAATGGAACGTTGTATCCCTTCGTGGTCATGCTGAACACAAAAGGTCAGTCGATGGATAGGGTCATGGAGAAACTTCGCCGGATCATTGCCCATTAGTGCTGCCCCCCGAAAAACGAGACTTTTCAAGGAAAGACGATAGTAGCGCACTAAATAGCGCCTCCAGTTTTTCTCAATATGCCCCCTTTTTCTGAAGGACCGCTGTAATGGTGCGCAACAAAATAGTAATATCCAGCCACATCGAGGCATTTTGGACATAGAATGAATCCATTTTCATCCATTCCTCGAAATCCACGTCCGAGCGTCCCGATACCTGCCACATGCAGGTGATTCCGGGTTTGACACTAAATCGGAGGCGATGGGCGTCATCGTAAAAGCGTTCGAAGTCGCGCATGGGGAGGGGCCTGGGGCCAACCAGGCTCATGGTCCCCCAAAAGACGTTTAAAAATTGTGGCAATTCATCCAGGCTGGTCCGCCGGAGAAAGCCGCCACATTTCGTCACCCGCGGGTCGTCATGCATCTTGAAAGCAGCCCCGCCGGCAATATTCTTATCTTCCAATGTGCCCTGCATCTTTTCAGCGTTTCGAATCATGGTTCTGAATTTAAGCATCTTAAACCGGCGCTTATTCAAGCCCACCCGCTCTTGAATAAAAAATACCGGAAAGCCATCGTCCATGATGATCGCCAGGGAGATGATCATAAACACCGGCAACAGAATAATCAGCGCCAGGGCGGAAAGCATAATATCCATAAGCCGCTTGATAACAAAATAGTAGTCCGTTTGGGGCTCGGTGAAATAGTTGATGAAAGTGTGCCGATCCAGACGAGTGACCCGGGAAGAGATGTTGGGCGGCAGGTCGAAAAGAGCGGTTAGAAGCATGGTTTGGATTCCCTGGATGGAGCAGAAATTAATGATGTTGGCGATATGGTCATAGTGGCTTCTAATGGGTAGCGTCAGGACAATATAGTCAACAGGATTGGTGGAAACATACGTGAAAAAGCTTTCCAGAGAACCAAGGAGGGGTAATTCCGTTTCCACGGCGTTTTTCAGGCGAGGCTGTGGAAAATTGTCGAAGTAACCTAAAACGTTAAAGCCGAGGTTGGATTGCCTCAATTTGCGATAGGTCGAAATGGATCGATCGTTCAAACCGATAATGACCAGATGCCGCATATTGCGTCCACTGGCACGAACAAAAATCAGCAAAAAATAAATAATGATTCGCCAAACCAGAAAAACGATGATGATGCCTGCAAGAAAAAATAACGCCTCCCCGAATTCAATTTTCTTAATACCGGTCAAGCTCCCCGCGCCCAACAGGAACAAGGAAGCGATCAAGCAGGCCAAGACAATTCGCCCCAGTCGTTTTGCCGTGACTTCAAAATGACGGAACTGATACATCCCACTGAAAATGAAGATGTATCTGCAAAACAGCACCATGATGGAAAGGCTCAATAAATTTAAAGCGGATAGGTTAACGTCGAAAAGGGCATCCCATCTGAGCGTGCAGGATGAATCCGAACACTGATGGATGCCGAAAAAAAGCAAAAAGACCAGGACAATATCAATAGCCTGGACAGTTAAAACCGCCAATCTGGATTTCATCCGTGCATCAACCATCTGCATTATTTCCGTTTTGCGCGAAGCCGGGATATCCAGTCGCGATACTGAGCAGCCGCGGGAGTATCCCCCATATTCGACAATAAGCGTTCGATCACGTCGGCTGCCTGGCTCAAGTGTCCGAGCTCTTCTTCTATCTGAGCCCATAGAATATATACGGGTTTCATCGTGGCGTTCATGTCCGCGGCTTGCCGTAAAGATATTATCGCTTCTTCCGGACGGCCCAACGCTTTCAGGATTCGGCCATGGTCAAGGAGCATATCGGGGAACCGGAGGCCTTGATCAAACAATATATCAATTTCAATCAAGGCCTCACGGGGGGTGTTGCGACTCAACAGCAACTTGTAAAGATTGATGCGAGCTCGGATAAAGCGGGGATTAGCGTTCAAAGCCTGCCGATAACAGACGGCCGCCCGATCAAATGATCCCAGTTTGGCATGAAGCGATCCCAGGGTGTCATGGACGTCGGCGTAATGAGGCGTCTTGATGGCCGTGACTTCATAAAACTGGACCAGAGAAAGATACAGGCCGCGGTTGGTGGATGGAGAGAAGATATCGACGATGTCGGAAAAATCCGGAAAAATTTCCTGGTGCCGGGGCAAAACCGAGAGTGCCTGGACAAATAATTTCCGAATAGCCTCCTGTTCATCGGATGTTGCCGATTCGCTGCTGATTTGCTCTGCTTTCTTAAGAAAGAGCCTGGCTTCGGCGTGTGAAGGCTTTAAAATCAAAACGCGTTCAAAACACTGCCTGGACTCCGAATAAAAACGGCCGGCCAGCCTCACCATGCCCAGGCAGAAATGCGCATCCGTATACTGAGGGTTAATCTCAATGGCTTTTTCCAAAGCCGCCCGGGATTGATCGATTCGCCCCATGGCGCCGTATATCAGGCCGAGATAATAGACGACGTCCGGAAAACGGGGGCGTTCAGCCGCCACGGTTTCCAAAATGGCCGCACCCATCTCTGCTCGCCCTAAATAGGCTAAAAAAATGCCCCGCATAATCCTGGCTTTCAGATAATTTGGATTAATAGCGAGGGCCGTCTCAAGCTCTTTCAGGCCGTCCCGATAATCGCCCTGGGAAGCTTTAACCAGGGCCAGATGAAAGTGCATGTCCGCCCACATGGGGTTTTGACTGACGATCTTTTCCAGCTCCGACCGGGCTTCTGAATATTTGGCTTCATTGTAGAAAAGGATGGCCACCCGGGAATGGACCGGTAAAAAATCCGGGTTGAGTTTCATAACCTCGGCAAAGGCGGCCATGGCCTCATCCAACTGACCCAGGTTGTTGTAAGCGATGCCCAGATAATAAAACGGTGCATATTGCTCCGGGATGAAATCGATGGCCGCTTGCAGGTTTTCCACGGCACGAGCGTAGTTGCCGGAATAAATGCTGAGCACCCCGAGGTTGCAGTGCGACATGCCTGAAAAAAAAGAAGCCAGGCGCCCCTCGATGCATCCGGACAAGTAAATTTTCTTCAATACCTGTGAAAAACGCTCCAGCGCTTCATCGAAGGATCCGTTGTTATAGCAGGCGATGCCTTCTCGATATAGGGTTTCCCTCTTTGATCTCGGGAAACAGAACCATTTGCCGAGGTTGTTTAGCTTCATGTGTCTCCTCTATTGCCACCACCTTTCGACATGCTGCTAGCCCGGGCGGTTCCATTTTTCCTTAAGCGCGCGAAGCATGAAAACAGGATTGCCATACAGATAGCGGCGCACCTTCCCGCGAGGATCCTGTAGGAGGCGCCAGACCCATTCGGAATGGGCTTTGATTATCCAGTCAGGGCCGCGTTTGACCCGGCCGGCCATATACGTCAAAGCGGCCCCGCAAACCATAAACACTTTCACATCAAGGAGCCGGCAATTATCCAGAACCCATCTTTCCTGCAGCGGCATTCCCATGCCCACCCAAAGGATATCCGGCTTGGCCCGGTTTATTATTTTCAGGACGGCATCATTTTCGGGCCCCTCTTTTTTGAAATAGCCATGTTGGACGCCTCCGATGAGTAGTTCCGGCGCGTGAAGCTTGAGCCTGTCGGCAGCGGCTTGAGCCAGACCGGGGGGTCCTCCCAGAAGAAAAAGCCGGCTTCGGCGTTCAGCGAAATCCCCTGCCATGCGCCAGGCCCAATCAGCCCAGGTGATTTTAGGGCCGATCTCGGCTCCCAGGATTTTAGCGGCGAGAATGATTCCGTCCCCGTCAATGTGCACCACGTCGGCCCGGTTATAAAAATCGGCCAGCCAGGGCAGGCGTAATGCCAGATTGAAGCCGTGGATGTTGGCCGACAGGACAAACGACGGCGTGCCCCTTTGAACCAGACGGGCAATTGCTTCGTTCAGTTCGGCGATCTCCCCGGAGGTGATCTTAAGTCCAAAGATAGTTACTTCTTTCATATCGGCCGGTCGCCTATGTCCTAACCCGGCCCAGCCAGGCCAGCAAAGCTGGAGATATTTCCGGCGGCGTGTGGCCGATCTCTTCCAGAGATCTGACGGCAAGCCTTTCATGTGCAAGGGTCCTGCCGGTGAGTCGCCCGAGCTGTTCTCGGCGCATAAACCGGACCAGCTCCGGTTCGTCCAGACGGGGCGCTTTCTTTAGCGCGGCCATCAGATAGCCCCAGACAATCAACAGGCCGCTCAGGTAGGGTTTTTCCATGGCCCGGTATACCGCGCGGCCCAGAACAAACAGCGGGTGAGCCTGCAAAGAATAAACGCAATGGCCATAGCTCAGATGCGTCTTCATCATGCCCATGGCCAATCCCATTTGGCGCAGGTGAAAAACGGGCATATCGGCAAAGGAGCGGACCGTCCAGTTCAGCATGCGGGCCTTGGCCACGTCCAAAATATCCCAGCCCAAAATTGGAATCAGCCCGCCTAACTTCTGAAAACAGGCAGCGCGATAGGCCTTGCAAAGTCCGGGTACATGCATATCGGAGTAGCGCTCCATGACCCAATGATCTTTTTCATAATAGAACATCTTGCCCGAAGCCGCTCCCAGTCGCGGGTCGGCTTCAAACTGTTGCAGCAAAAAAGCAAAATAAGCCCGGGGCAAAAAAGCGTCGGCGTCCATTTTAACAATAACATCCGCGTTGATGTCAAGATGCGCCAGTCCGTGGTTGAAAGCATGAACCACGTTGGCCCCCAGGCGGCGGGTGGGATCTCCGGTCAGAATCACGGGGTTAATAAAATCATATCGCCGGGCCGCGGCGGAAATGATTTCCGGCGTCCGGTCCGTGGAGCGGTCGTCAACGATAATCCATCTGGCCGGCCGCAGGGTCTGTTCGACCACACCCCGAATGACCTCGGGCAAAAACCTGGCTTCATTGTGGGCCGGGGTGATGATGGCATAACAAAGACGGCTCATGGGCATGCTCCTTTTCGGCATGCGGGGTCAATTGCATTTTCGGATAAAAAGATATTTTTTAGTTCCGCCGAATTTTTTTCAATATCATAAAGTGATTCCGCTCTCCGTCGGGCGGCCTGGCCGAAATCACGGACCATATCCGGATTACGGCAGAAAATCGAAAGCTTATCGGCCAGACTTTCGGCGGATTCAGGCTGGAAAAGAAACCCGGTTCGGCCGTCCTCGATCATTTCCGGAAGCGCCGTGATATCCGGGGCGATGGCCGGCCGGGCCTTGGCCATGGCCTCAATTACGGTCATTGGCGTTCCTTCGCTCTTCGAGGAAAGAACCATGACGTGGGACCACTCCAGGAGCTTGACAATTTCGGCTTCATATTGCGGCCCCAGAAGCCGAACGGAATCCGAGAGGCCCAATTCCCTGATCAGGGCTTCCAGGGCCGATCGCCGGGGACCGCCTCCTGCGATTTGACAAATGAAATTCAAGTTCCGGCGCTTCAGACAGGCACACGCGTGGATAAGAATTTCCTGGGCCTTGACCGGGAGCAATCGTCCGATATTCAGTATTTTCAAGGGCCGTTCAGGCGTTACAGCCGTATAATTTGACCAGAATGGAGAGGTCAAATCAAGCCCCAGCCTGACCACATGGAATTTTTGATTCTGCAAGGCAGGAAAGCGCTTTTTCAAATTATCCACATGGAAAAGGCAATTGGAGACGATAAAGGCGGCCCTTTTTAGTTTTTCAGCCTGCAACGGCTGGGGCAAAAGCACATCGGATCCATGGATGCTAAGGCTATAAGGAATTCCCGTCAATTCTTTTAGCAAAATGGAAACACCGGCCGCGCCAAAGGCGAAATGAACGTGAAGATGCCTGATCCGCCTTTCCGCCAGAAGGTCACCAAGAACCGCGGCACCGGCAAGCCTGGCCGTATTTCGAAGCCTTTGCCGGGCAAAATCATCTTTCAGGCGTAAAGCGGTTTTGAGTGCTCGGAAATAGCGTTTTGGCGAAGCGGTCAAGCAGTCTATATTAGCGCGTCCGTAACGTCGAAGATCGATCGGATTAAGATAAACGGTGCGTTCTTTCAAGTCCTGGTCGTGGGGATGATAACCGTTTTGGAGAGGAGAACGATTGGCAAACAATGATAATCGAACCCCCTGATTTTCCAGGGCCCGAACTTCCCGCTGAAGAAAAGTAGTTGATAAGGCGGGAAAGGTGGAAAAAAAGTAACCTAACGCCATAAACTATTCCGCCGAAAAGACCTGTTTCCCCCAGCTGTCATGAGCGCTTTTCCGATCGCCCGCTTCCGGTCAGCAAAGAGTGGCGGACCGACCATGTTTTTTTCCTCTGGTCCCGACACGCAAACAGTCACGACAATGCGTGATCGATATCGAGAAAACCCTTGTGCGGTAGACTGACAGGTTATCGTTAAGAAGTCAAATTTTAAACAAAATGACCTTGACATTTTTAGTGATTTAAAGCGATTATTGACAAGGTAAAAAAATGAGTCTTTCAAAATCCGCCGACAAGGCAATAATAATTTTCTTTCTTTCTCTCACGCTTACGGCCATTTTCTTTTCCGAATGCCTTTCCGTTATCCCTTATACTGAACGGGATTACATATCTGAATCGCAGAGAAGAAAAGACGGAGTGGTCGCGTATCCCGGAATGGAGTTTACCCTGTCGATGCACGACAGGCGTTTTTTTGACCAAATCGCCTTTGAAATGTCCAAGCAGCGAGCCCTGCTTGTTGAAATCAAGCCACTTGAAAAACCGGCCGGGGTCATGCTGATGGCTACCCGGCCCGTGGGCCTGAGGCAGTATAAAGAAATCTGGAGAGATGACGACGTCAAAGACGTTGTCAGATTTTGGACCGACACATACTTTATTCCCTCTGAACCCTGCAATCCGAACGCCTGTCCTAAGATAGCATTTGTCTCTACGCGAGGCCAAATATCACTGACTATTCTTGAAATCAAAACGCAGGCATTTCAAAGATGGTGATGTAAGAGGTTGAACGCAAGAAAAGACGATCCCGCCATGACAGCCTACGGTAATCTTTTTCACAACACCCGCCAAAGATATTTGAATTGGAATCTACATGTCTTCTTTGGGCCAATCCGGCAGAGAGCTTCGTCCGCACAGACACTCCGCGGCAGTCGCAACGACCGACAGAAGATTGAGGGCGTGCCGGTGGTTGTACCGGGGGCTGAGCAAAACCCGGGTCAGACGGGTTTGATCAACGTAAGCCCCCGCTTCCGGGCATTTTGCCATAAAAAGATCCATAGCCTTTATTATTTTCAGTCGCGGCGATAGGTCTTCATTCCCTTTGACCATGCTTTTGAAGACCTTGAACTGGCGCGGCCAGCCTTTTTTGATCCGGTTCAATCGCTCGATGAACTTCAGTTTTATCGAATCAAGACCATCGCCATAGGGAGCGTAGGGTACGGCCGCAGCTTGAGCGGATAAAACTTTTATGAACCGCCGATACAGTTCATAGCCCGACTTCTGGACATCCGGGCAATTAAGGGCGAAATCCACAAATGGCGGAGAAAAAAACGGGGACGCCGTCCAAAAATAGTGCCGCTCACGGTCCTGGGCTTCATTGATGACGGTTGTTATCTGACTGAACATCCAGTGATGGAGAAATTTGTCTCGCCAAGTCTGCTCGGGAAACCCGGCTGCGGACCTGGCCAGAGCGTCATAAAGGTCTTCCCCAGCTACGCCGGCCAAGGCGGCGGCATCCTCGGGCCAAAAACGGTCCCAGACGATATAGTTGGCGTTGAAAATGGCCTGGACGAGATGTTCCTCACTGTTAAGGGGCCGTAAAGGGATTACGGCATGAAGTAGGTAATCGCCCCCGTCTCCGGTGAAATGGGTAATCCTGCCCCCAAAGGCTTCCCTGATAGCTTTATAGAATCCCAGGATAAAGGCCATGCCCAAAGAATTCAAACCGCTTTTGATATGCAGCAGTTCTCCGGCGTCGGCCCAGGTAGGCGCCTGAAGGGGTACCAGACGCCAGGGGCGGCCCAAAATGGCGGCCACGGTTTTGGCGGTCTGAACCTCCAAAGGCTGCTGGTATCCGGGGAGTGAAAAGGTCATGGCGGTGAACGGCCGCCCGGCGGCAGCCAATCCGGCGGCAGTCGACCGGGAATCCAGACCGCCGCTGAGAGAAACAATGTCGGCTTCACCCAAGCCCGCTCTCCTATCGCAGGCTTGGCAGAAAAGTTCAGCCAGTTGGCTGGCGTTTTCAGCGGCCGTGTTCCGGCTGTTTCTTCGTGAGCTGAAATTCCGACGGTTGAGGGGCGTTAGGGAAAGACGCTTATCCCGGGGGTCAATCAGTAGCAGGCTGGCTATAGGAAAACGAGTAATGCCACTCCATAACGTGCGTCCATCAAGGCCGTGTCCCAAAGCCAGATGCTGGGCAACGCCCATCCGGTCCAGAGCGGAGACCCCCATTTGAGTAAGAAAGCGCATGTTTCTGCTGAGCATGACTTCTGCAGGCCCCTGGAAATAATAAACCGGCAATCTGGCTAACGCGTCATTGATAAAGGCGGAGCGCCCTGTTTCCTTTTCTCTCATCCAGATAAAAAAGTCTCCGTCTGTTTCCTGAATCCACGCCGATAGACGACCGGCAATGAGGGGAGAGGAGAATACGGTTCCGGCCAGGCCCTCCACGGTCTGGGTTGCTTGTTGCCTGGACAAACCATAAAGATATCCCTCAAGGTAAAAATGGTACTTCTCGTTTTCCCACACGAGGATCGGATATCCATCATAATCCCGGCCAAGCGCCAGGCATCCGGCAGCCTCCAGATAGGTCCGGCTATTCCATCCGGGCAACCCTAGGGCAAGGACGGCCCGCTTGGCGCGGTCAATATCAAGGCATCCTGTAAAACTTTGAAGAAAGCATAACCCGGGCATATATCTCCTTTTATGAACTGCTTACGAACGGCAAGCAACGCCGGGACAAACTCCGAATACAATTTATGAGTCTTGCCTCGCGCCGCCCGGGAAAATCAGGGTGTTGAAGCAGTATTGGCCATCCCTGCCTGCGGCTGAATCTTTTGAATCAACGGCTGATCCAGGGTTTTATCAGATGTACATATCCTGATCCGACCTGCCGGCGGCCCCTGTATCGCAAAGACAACACGGGCCGTTCCTCCGGCCCGTGCGAATTCGACACCGGCTTCATCCTGACCGGTTACGGCTTTCGCCGCACCCATGGCCGTCAGCTTGTCTTGATCGCCGACCTCCAGCAGGTGCAAAAAGTAATCTTCTTTCCGTTCTCCCTCCGGTGAAACCTCGATTCGCCACTGACCGAGCAACTCATTATCAGGCAGTATCGTATAACCCTGCGGAAGCGGCCAATTGCGGGAGCCGTTCATGAACTGCTTGCCCGGACCGCCGACCAGGGTGATCGTGGCGTCGGCAGGGAGAATGACCTGTCCGAAAAGGCGTCCTTGCTCATGCGTGGCAGAAAATATCCTGCCGCTCACTTCGGGTTGCCTCGCCGTATGCAGTAGCCAGGTTTTTTTATATGCGGCATCCGTTGATGTCACCCGGTCAAAGACCACGAAATGCCCTGGCGGAACAAAAACAAACTGCCGCAGCACCTGGGTGCATTTGCCGGGATGGTAAGCCGGGGCGGCGTCGCTGGCCAGATAGGTGTAGTCCCGGTTGGTTTCAAAGGCGAGGACTTTAGCGCCTGTGGTTTTGGCCTGGCCGCCGTCATTCGGAGTGGACAGGGGCGGCTCACCGGGCGCATATTCCGGCTGGCGGCCCCAATAATCCGGCATCTTCTCACCCGGCATGCGGATCAGAAGGCAATTGTGCGCCACGGTCCGGCAATAGTAGTTATAGAGATGACTGCCGGGTTCGGGGCGGCTGCCGCTGTCCAGGACTAAAAAACCCTTGTAAAAAAGGAGGAAGTTATTTTCATCAAAATGCTTGTGGTTGCCGATGATACTGCCGGCGATGAACAGGGCGTACGCGTCGTCGTCGCCCATGCCGGAGCGCATCATGATTTCCCCGTAGTTTTCGAAGTGGCGGGCTGGCGGAAAATTCAGGTCCGCCGGAGATTTGGCCGACGGACCTGCATCGAGTCCGGTCAAAAGCAACGGAATGGCCGGCCAAACCCTGACGTACTCAGGTTTGTCCAAAACCGTTTGCAACCAGGCCGCCAAAGCTGCTTGATCCGGCTGTGAGCGGCCGTAAAAATGCCTGATCTGCGCCAGATGGGTGTAGGTCTGCCAATCCGGGAGCTTGTTGGTCAAGTGGAATTCATCACCGGGCGCAAAATGACGATTACCGGACAGACGGTGCCAGGCTATATAGTGGGGAAGTTCCGCAACATAAGGCCAGGCAGGCGCCAGGTTCAAGCCGAAAGCCGACTTCATGGTGTGAAAAAAATTGAATTCGGCCGAAACGTGGTATGTCACGGCATAACTCAGTGTCTCGGTACCCAGTCCGCCGCCGTCATCGCCGGCCAGTTTTTTCCGGTAGTTCAGCACCGCCATGTAAGATTCATATCCTTCGGTCACCAGGCGTTTGGCAAGGGCGTCGTCGATGCCGGCGCCGAAAGTCGCCAGGCCAGCATACCAGGTCAGGCTTTGCTCGCCGTAGAAGCCGGTTTTATATCCGGAACTGTTCCCTCCTTTCATCGGGGCCCTGTTGTTGACGGGTTGGACAGCGACTGCGTGGTCCAAAATATCCCGGCCAAGCGTCTTTCGTTCTTCCGCGCTCAGGTCATTATATAACCAGTCATAGGCACAGATGGCGTTGATGCGCGATGTCGAAAACCAATGGACGGCTTTTCCGGCCCGGTCGCATTGTCGGTAATAGGCCAAGCTTCTTTCGAGGTATCTTTTGGCCGCCCTCAGGGCTTCCGGCCGGTGGGTCATCAGATAGATCATGGCGAATGCGGCGGCATCCTCGCCATGGTCGCCCGTATCCGGGTCGCTGTAGAAAGCCGGTTCAGCCCATTTCAAAACGGATTCAAAATAGTTCCGGGCCTGGCCTTCGGCCTGGGCACCGGCAGCCCGCAACAGATCGCGGTTGAAAAAGAGGCGGGGATGATCGGACCTGAGCCTGTCCCAGGGAACGGCCTTTTCGGAACTCTGGGCCGGGACCGTTGCGGGATACCCGATAAGTGCCCAAAAAAGGACAATGAAAATGATTAAAAATGTTTTGGGACGGACGCGCATTCTATTTTATCTCCAGAAGAAAATCCGTTTCAGGCGGAAGCGGGGGCGGGAAACCGATACTCTTGAGCCCGCGGTGGTCGGGACCATGGATGACAGCCGGTACATCCCGGCCTTCCAGGCGAATAACCGTCCGCTCCGGCTGGGGAGCATAAAAGCAGAGCCCTGCAAGTTCTTGCAGGCAAGGCGGCCGGGTCCCCTCCACTGGATCATCGACGTTCTCCAGATTGATGACCCAGGCTTCACCTTCCTTGAAGAAATTCCAGCGCAGATATTTTTGCAGCAGCCAAAAGTTCAGGATGTCCGGTGTGCGGGCCATCCAGATGCGCCCGTCATGAAAATGCCGGGCCAGCAGTTCAAAGGCATGCTGATCCCTTTCCGGAAAAAGAGGGCCGTTTCGTCCGGAGGGCAGGCCAAAATGTGTGTAGAAAACCATATAGCCTTCCTGGTCGATCAGGCGGTCAAGGTTTCCAGGGGTTATCGTGCGATGGATGGAAAGGCGCGTGGCCTCTGGATTTTCATCCAGGTCCTGATAAAAGCGGGTGAAGGCCATGACGGTGGTCCCGTCCCGGAGCGGAAAGGAATAACATAATTCATCAAGTTGCTCCGTAGTTTTTTTGCGGTTCTTTTGGCCGGTTGCAAACTTGACCAGGTTTTTGACCCTGTTTATTTTTCGCCTCAGCCAGGCGCGAGGCAAAACGTGTTCGCGGCTTACGGATAACGGCCAGTTGACCAGCTCGGAGGGCCAGACATATTTGAGGCCGAGCTTTTTCAGCAAATCCGCCGTGTAATAGGGTGCGCCCGGAGCGTCGCCCTGGTACTCGGGCCTCAGCCTGGACTTCAGGTTTTGACAATTGTGGGGGTCCCCATGGTTGATCCATACCGGAATTTTCAGGTCATGCGCCAAAAGGCTCCCGGTCAGCCTTTCGGCCATGGCCCGCAAATAATCAGGCACCGGAGGCGCATGATTGAAATCGCCCCAGGAGTGGAGGGAGTCTATCAGACCGGACCGAATTGCTTCTCGGATTATGGGCGCATCAGCAGACTCCTTCAGGGTTCCGCTCTCAAAGTACGCCATCTGGCCGGGCGACCTGCCGTGCCCGAAAAATGAATCGGCTGCGGGCAGACCCAGGTCCCGGTTCAGGAAGAGATGAACGTCTCTAAAGGTATGGCGGGTGCAATCATCTATATCCGGGCAGAGGGCCAGAGCAGCTTGAAAAGGGTGCGGGAATCGTCTCAGCGTGACAGTATGCTCGATAGCGATCATGTGCTCCCGGCGATGCTTTGGCAAAGGGCCAAAACCCTTGAGGCGTTTTGTCGCCACGTGTATTTTTTTTCCATGGTCTCCCGGGCGCGCCGGCCGAGTGAGGATCGCAGCTCCGGCGAATCGAGCAAGGCCTCCAGCTTTTCCAGAAACACCTTTTGATGGCCGGGAGGATATAAACAGCCGCTCTTCCCGTCTTCAATCAGCTCGCTGATTTGGACCTGAGCCGAAGCCAGCACCGGCAAGCCCATCGACATGGCTTCAAATATCTTAAGGGGCGAAAAATAGAAAGGATCAATGCGGGGGTACGGCATAAATAATCTGAAAATCCAAAACGGTTTCTTTTTAATCAGGAAATCCATTATCCAACAATCTGAAAATCAACACGCCTATCTTCTCGAACTGGTTAGAAATATTCACTTGAATCCTTTGAGGGTAAGACTGGTTAAGGATTTGAATTAACTGGATCAATCCCCGTTTTCCGGTCATGGGGTCATCATGGGCAAACATGCACAACCCTGGCAGAACAGCAAAGAGATCTTGCTTTATTTCGGCAAACGGGTCAGCTACGATAGAGGAAAGTACAAAGGATTTATAGCCAAAGGAATAGACGAGGGCCGGAGGGACGATCGGATAGGCGGCGGTTTGATCTGGAATGCAGGCGGGTTGATATATATCTTATTGCAAAAAGAGAATCAACTCTTTTAGACATTCCAGAGGACGACATCTGGCGTGAAGGCAAATTTAAGGATCTTGTGCGCGCCCGCAGCCTATATTCCCAGAGTTCTTCCTCATCGAAAGGTGCGTGTAGTCACAAGAAAGAAATTGGTTGAAAAACTGAAACTGTCTTGATCCAAATAAATTAGACATCCTACAAGTCGTTTTCCAAGGGGTGAACATTGGTTGTAATGAAAATCCTCTATTTTTCTTATGTCGACCTGGATACGCCCAGCGCCTGTCAGACCCATACCTTGGGAATCCTGGACGGCTTTGCGGCCAATGGCTGTCACCTCGACGCCGTAGTCCCTCGGCCGTTAGGACCTCTGCCCCATAGGGCATTGATTAGGTTCCATTTCCTCAGCCCTTACCATGGCGGCCGGCGTTATTTACTGCGAGATGTGCCATACAGCGCTGGCGTTCTCTGGTCCCTGTGCCGGCGGAACCACTATGACGCCATTTACGCCCGGGACATGGACGTCTTTGTCGGGCCTCGGCTCTGCTCCCGATTCTTTGGTATCCCCCTTTTTCTGGAGGTGGACGACACACCCGTGGAGGGTACCTATCCTTGTCTCATTCGGAAAGCTGTGGAACTAAACTTGAAGCTGGATTATCGCCGGGCCTCAGGTCTCATCGTCCCCTCGCTGCCGCGCTGCCAGATAATCAACCAGCAATATCAGGTGCCCCTATCGAAAATCCATCTGATTTTGAATGGGACCGACGAGTTGGATTGGGGGATGATACCCACCAAGGCCGAGGCCAGGCAGCGCTTAGGGCTCCCCGCCGATTCTTTCTGCCTGGGGTATCTGGGCGTCGTCTACGAGCGCTATGATTTTGCCACTATGCTGGCGGCCATGACCCATTGTCTGAACACCATTCCCCGCCTGTTTTTTATCATCGTGGGCGGCGGCTCCAACCTGGAGCATGTTAAGCGCCAGTCCGCCGACCTGGGACTGACGGACCGGATGGTTTTCACCGGCTTTTTGCCCCCCGAGGAATTCGCCCGGGTCCTGCCGGCCATGGACGTGGCTCTCATGCCCTTAACGAAGGCCGCGGCCCTGGAACACGGCCCCATCCACACCAAAATGGCCACGTATGCCAGCTTCAATCTGCCGGTGGTCACTGCGGGCTACTCCCTGGAGGGCTACCCGGAAGAGGTCCAGCGCGGGGTCCTGCTGATGCCCCCGGAGGATGCCGCCGCCCTAGCGGCGATAATTCTCCAGCTTCAACAGAACCCCTCGGAGGCGGCCAGGCTGGCCCAGTCTTCGCGCCGCTACGTCATGCACCGCCTGACCTGGAAAGCCGTGGCCGCAGACATCCTGGCCGTCATGGAAAAGTCATGGAAGCCGCCCACCGCAAAATAGCCCTGAATACGATAGTGCTCAGCGCCACCGAGCTGTTCACCCGGATGGTGAGCCTGGTGCTGGTGATTTTCGTGGCTCGTCGACTGGGTCCGGGAATGATGGGCATTTATGCCTTTGCCCTCACCTTTGTAAATTTTTTTGATATCTTTATCAGCTTCGGCCTGGAGCGCTATATCCAGCGGGAAGTGGGACGGCAGCCGGATCTGGCGGGGCCGTTGTTCAGCCAGGTCTTCGCCCTCAAGCTCCTGGCCTACTTAGGTTCCGCCGTAGTCATTGTCATTTTGAGCCTGACCATCGTGGAAGGTGACTTGAAAAGGTGGGTGGTGTGGCTCCTGAGCCTATCCCTGTTTTTCCGCACCAATATTACCTCCAGTAACTGCTTCTTTCGCGCCCACCAGCAGGCCAAATATGAGGCCCTGGTGGTTATCAGCTTCCGCCTGGTTTACGGCGGGGCCGGGTTGGCCGCCATCCTCTCCGGTCAGGGGCTCTTGACCCTGGCCGTCCTGGAGCTGGCCGCCCAGGCCGGAGCCTGCTCCCTGGCCTGGTGGCTTTTTATCAAGAAAATCGGCAATCCCTTCCACCGGGTGACCTGGAACGACCTGCTGACACTGGCCAGGGCCACCAAAGATTTCCTCTTTATCCGGGTGGTGTTGACCCTCTATACCTCCCTCAACATGTTCATGCTCTCCTTTATGGCCGGAGACGTCGTCACTGGCATGTATTCCGCCGCCCTGCGCCTCTCCGGTTCCTTCGATTTTTTGCCCGATGCCTTCACCGGGGCTTTCCTCCCGGTAATGAGCCGGCAGATCAAGTCCGGCTGGGAGTCCTTCGCCGCCGTCTTCCGCCCGTTCTTCAAATATCTCCTGATAATCGGCCTGGGGTTGGCCGCGGGGCTGGGGGGCCTGGCCGAGGGCTTTATAATGCTGATCTTCGGACCCGCGTTCAAACCCGCCATCCCAACGCTGACCATTTTGGCCTTGTCCCTGGCGCTGACTTTTGTCAACCTGTCGCTATCCAACGGCCTCATCGCCCTGGACCGGGAGAGGAAGATCGTGTGGATTATTTTGCTGGCCGCGACCTTCAATTTCTGCTTCAATCTGGCTCTGATCCCGGTCTACCGGCAAAACGGCGCCGCCGCCGCCACCCTCATATCCGAAGTCCTGGTGCTCTTCCTGATGCTCCAGGCCATGGGCTGGCGCCAGGTAAGGATCTTGGGACTGGGGCGGGTGACGCTGCGACCTTTGCTGGCCGGCCTGCTGAGCTTTGGTCTGGGCCGGGGATTGGTTGCCTGGCAAATCAATTTTTTTGCCGGATTGGCACTGATGGCTCTGGGATTCTTTTTCTTTATGATCTGCACCGGCGCCTTTTCCCGGGAGGAGTTGCTGGCGGCCTGGGATTTAATCACCCGGAAACGCAAAGAAGTGGAAACAGGGTGAGCCGGGGACGGCGCCTAGCCCGTCCTGGGCTGGAGGAGAGAAATTCTTGCTGGGGACTTTTCTGATCTGTGACTTTAAACGAGGGCTGAATTATAGTGACACGGGCCTTCTCCCAGGTGTGGAGGGTGCTTGCCCCCCTGGCTTCAGCCGGCGCCTCGTCTGGCAGGATCAGCATTCGCATCTGAGCTGCACCACCCGCGAGCATTATCCGGTGTTCTCCTGGGAAACGGCAGATCTGCTGGTGCACCTGGAGGGGCGCATTTACCACCCGGAGGCACCACAGTTAACTACGCAACTCTCCGAGTTGTCCCACCTCATATTTACGCAAAAAATTGATCCCAGGTCCCGCCTGGCCAGGTGGTTGCTGCGCACTGACGGCGATTTCCTGCTGGTCCTGGTCCATAAAGCCGACGGCGGCATCGCCGTGATTAATGATGTTTTCGGGCGCCTGCCCACCTATGTCCACCTCCGGGACGGCTGTCTCATTCTGTCCCGTGACCTGCGCCAGGTTACCCAGGTGCTGGGCGCGGCCGACTTTGACCGCATGGCCCTGGCCCAATATCTGCTCCTGGGTTTTCCCCTGGGGCAAAGGTCTTGGTTTGCCGGGATCGAATCTTTAGAGCCGGGGTCTCTGGTGCGGATTGCTCCCCCCGATTTCTCCCTCCAGGTTACCAGACTCCATGAGTTTAACCTGGAGGGCGAGGAACACAGTAATCAAAGTCCCACGGAAAATGCATACAACCTCGCAGGCCTTTTCCAGCAGGCCTGCCGGCAACGAGCCGGGAAGATAGGGGAAAATGTGGTATCTTTGAGCGGCGGCCTGGATTCCCGGGCCGTCGCCGCGGGTCTGCGACGGGAAGGGATTCCCTTTACCGCCGCCACTTTCCTGGATTCTCAGCAGACCAATGCCGCGGACGTCCGGGTCGCCTCCCGGGTAGCGGAGGCGTTGGGAGTGGAGTGGCAGCTCTTCCACCCGCGTCCCCCCCAGGGAAAAGACCTGGTGCAGCTCCTGGATCTGAAAAGCGGAACGAACAATTTGCGCATGAGCTTTATCCTGCCGTTTTTCCACCAGCTTATGGAGAAATTCGGCCCCGGGATCACTTACTTTACCGGCGATGGCGGGGGTGACACCTTGGGGGTTTCCAGTCCGTATCGCCGGATAGGTACTCCCCAGGCCCTGCTGGATTATGTCATAGAAAGATACCAGATCTGGCCTCTGGACGAGGTGGCGGCCCTGACCCGGTTGGCCGGCCAGGATATCAAAGCGGAACTCGCCGAGCACCTGGCTTCCTATCCGGAAACGGCTCCCGACCGGAAATACCAGCACTTCTTTTGCCTGGAAGTGGCCACCAAAATGTACCATGAGGGCGAGGACCGCAACCGCCATTTCTTCTGGAGCGTCACGCCCTTCTATGCCTTTGAGTTTTTCCACTACGCCATGAACTGCCCGGACCGGGACAAGCAGGGTTACCGCCTCTACCGGGAGTTTCTGGCCCAACTCCATCCGGCTGTGGGCGGCATTGATTACGCCGACTGGCAGGCGCCCCTGTCGTCCCTGAAATTCTCCCTGTTATATCAAGTCAAGAACCTCACCCGGCGCAGGCCTAACCTTATCCGCCGCTTAAGAAGGCTTCTGGGACGGTACGACCGGGTGGGGCCGGAGTCCAATATCTTGGAATGTCTGCGGGATCAAAGCCTCGCCTGTGCTCCCCTCAGCCAGTATTTGGATCCCAGGTGCCTGGCCCGGGTGCTCGCCAGACCACAGGATTATGACAAAATCCAACTTTGGACCTTGCTCACTTTGACCTCCACCCTGGCTTATTACACCTGTCCCCGGCCTCTGGGGGATGATTTCCTGGACCGCGACTTTGTCTGATAGACTTGAACAGCCAGGGGTTGGGAGGTCACCGGTGCCGGCGGTAAGGCTCAGACCCTTCCCCTTCCCCTACCGGGCGGCGCTGGCTATCTGTTCCGATATCGACGGCTGCGATCTCCCCACCTTTCTGGCGGTGCACCGTTACCTGAACGACCCCCGGAGCGGCTTGGGGTTGCCCGTAGCCGACTCCTTTTTTGGCCAGGGGCGGGATCCGGGGCAGATGGCGTATTTCCTCCCTGGCGGCCTGACCCCGGGGCCCGAGGCCCCCCTCATTATCCAGGCCCTCCGGGGGGGGCTCATCGATTCCTTGCATTCCTGGGGGGACTTCAATCTGGCCGCGCCCCAGCCCCAGGCCCTGCGCTCTCTGGCGGCCAGGTTGGTGGAAGATCTGCACCGCCAGGGCCTAGCCGTGAAGGTCTGGCTCAATCATGGCGACCCCTGCAACCGGCAGAACTTGCGGGCCAGGCTGGAGCCAAATTATGCCGGGGACGACCCAGCTTCGCC
>JAZDPP010000122.1:0-74926 GCA_043797445.1 Pseudomonadota bacterium | reverse complement strand
ATTGAAAACATCAACCAATTTTTCTGTTCTCGATTCTGTCTTCATCACAATCCCATGATACAATAATGAGAGGTAAATTCCTATATTTCATATTTGTATCATAGAATCAAAAAGCTTACCATATTATTTTTATTGAGTTTTATATAAATACATCTAATTAATATGTTGCAGTTGTGAATATAAGCATCCTTCTAATTTATGTGCACGAGCTAAGCATTGACCGCGAGAAAAAAAATGTCTATTTCTCATCCATCTTTAAGTGGTACGGAGAAGACTTTATCGCCAGGTACTCACCGGCCACCGGATTCACCGGACTCGACAAAACCGAGCGTGCAGTTGCGAACTTTTACAGCCCATACCTTACCGCCGAGGATAGTAACATTCTCTCGGTTGGCGGGTATTCGGTCAAGTACCTGGATTATGATTGGTCATTGAATGAGTAGATGGGCTATGGGTGATAGGCGATGGGCGATAGGCGATAGGCTATGGGTGATGGGCTATGGGTTTCCAGCGTTCCCCTATCGCCAATCGCTAATCGCCTATCGCCTATAGCCTATAGCCTATAACCTATAACCTATAGCCTATTTCCCCCGGCGCAGCCGGTTTAGGAGGATGCCAATGTTAAAAGATGAAAATGATCAACTATTAACCCCGTGGGACAAGCATAACCAACAGCTGGCATCGCATGTTCATCCGGCTGATTGGAAGAACCCCACCCCCGCGTCCCGCTACAACCTGGTTGTCATCGGTGCCGGAACGGCAGGACTCGTCTGTGCGGCGGGGGCCGCCGGCATGGGGGCAAAGGTTGCCTTGGTTGAGCGTCACCTGATGGGCGGCGATTGCCTTAATGTCGGCTGCGTGCCGTCCAAGGCCGTGATCAGTGCGGCCCGCGCTGCAGCGGCCGTGCGGGATGCCGCGGCGTTCGGCGTGCAGGTTCCCAATGGCGTGAAGGTTGATTTCAGCCAGGCCATGGAACGTATGCGTCGCCTGAGAACGTCCATAGCCCCCAACGATTCCGTCAAGCGCTTCAGCGACATGGGTATCGATGTTTTTATAGGAAACGGGCGGTTTGTCGATACCGGAACCATAGCGGTCGAGGGCCGGCGGCTGGAGTTTAAAAAAGCGGTCATTGCCACCGGCGCGCGGGCGGCGGCGCCCCCCATCGAGGGGTTGGATGAGGTAGCGTATCTGACCAATGAAACCCTTTTCTCCCTCACCGAACTGCCTAAAAAGCTGGCCATCATCGGCGCCGGCCCTATCGGATGTGAAATGGCCCAGTCTTTTGCACGATTCGGCTCGGAAGTGTTGCTAATCGAAACCGTGCACGGCATTTTGCCCAGGGAAGACAACGACGCTTCCGGCATCGTTTTGGAATCCATGCGCAAGGATGGTGTAAAGCTGCTCTGCTGTGGCAAGGAGTTGAAATTGACCCGGGCCGATGAGGGTAAAATCCGTCTTACCGTGGATTCCCACGGGAAGCGTTATGATGAGCTCGTGGATCAACTCCTGGTTGCGGTGGGACGCGCACCAAACGTTGAGAACATGGGGCTGGAAGATGCTCGCGTAACGTTCACAAAAAAAGGCGTTCAGGTCAATGATCGGCTTCAAACGAGCAACCCCGATATTTATGCGGCCGGTGACATTTGTTCGCCCTATCAATTCACCCATGCGGCCGATTTCATGGCACGCATGGTCATTCGCAATGCGCTGTTCCTTGGTCGCACCAAGGTCAGTGCACTGACCATTCCGTGGTGCACTTACACGGCGCCGGAAATTGCCCATGTCGGTCTTTACGAGAAAGATGCCCGGGAACAGGGGATCAGCGTTGAAACCTTCACAAGGCAATTACAGGAAGTCGATCGATCGATTCTTGAAGGACATACCAACGGCCTGGTCCGCGTGCACATCCGCAAAGGCACGGATAAAATCGTTGGCGCCACCATCGTGGCATCCAACGCGGGCGATATGATTTCTGAATTGACACTGACCATGAGCCATGGTTTAGGGCTCAAACACATTGCGGCTACCATTCACCCTTACCCAACTCAGGCGGAAGCGATCCGGCAGGTAGCCGACGCTTACAATCGTACTCGGCTGACACCACGGGTCGCAGCGCTGTTGAAATGGTGGCTGAAATGACGGAGCGTTCGATTGCGGGCCAGGAATGGAGAAAGCGGAGAGCGACGAGGGCTCCGGTGGCGCATGCCGTTGATCATCACATGAATATCACGCTTTGAAAATACGGCTGATTGTCCGCAGCAACCTGGTGATTATGCTCCAACCGGATTTCCGGAAATTAATGGAGATTTTTTCCGAGAATAAGGTTGAACTGGTGGGGTCTCTACCCGACTACCACCCCGAGAGGACGAATCGACAGTGCGGCGTGGGCGCCTTCGAAGGAATAATACAGACGATCCGGGAATTGAACCGGATGTCTTACGGTGTGCCCGGCAGCGGCCTGGTGCTAAATTTAGTTCATAACCCCGCGGGAGCGTATTTACCCGGCCCGCAGGCCGCTCTTGAGGCGGAATACCGACGGGTTTTGCAGGATGAGCACGGCATTTGTTTCAACCCCCTCTTCAGTGATGGGCTGTCTAGAAGAAATATGCTTCACCCATTCATCGATTTTTTCCGGATCGCACCAAGTGGCGCCGGCAATTTTCTTCGGAGTTGCCTCGTAATCCGATTTTCGACGGACATCAAGGATTGTCAGCGAATCCGAGCTTGTGAGTATATTTTTCAACGTTTTGATGTCGATGGAATTTGCCATTGTGAATTCTCCTGTTTATTTGATTTTTAAATCATCATTCGCCAGAGGATGCCCGCCGCAGCACCGACAGGCACCAGGTAATGGACAGGCATATGGAATTTTTGAAGCAGCACTAATGATACAACAGCGGCGATGATGGCGAAGAAATCTATGCCGCTGTCTGGCAGAATCACCTTGTATCCGAACCAGACGGCCAGGTTGAGGATGACACCCACGACGGCTGCGGTGACGCCGGTGAGCGCCGCCTGGAGTTTTTGGCTTCCGGCCATGGCCTCAATAAAGGGCGCGGCGGCGAAGATGAAGAAAAAGCAAGGCAGAAACGTCACATAGGTGGTAATCAATGCGCCGAGAATACCGGCAGCCAGCGGCGTGAGATCTCCGGGAAGCTGCCAGGCACCTAAAAACCCGACGTATTGGGTGACCATGATGAGCGGGCCGGGGGTGGATTCGGCCAAACCCAAGCCGATGAGCATCTGCTGGGTCGTGAGCCATCCGTTACCCACAGCGACATCGGTGATTTAGCTCAATACCGCATAGGCGCCACCAAAGGTGACAAAAGCGGCCTTGGTGAAGAAAAGGGCGAGCTGTGTCAAGGTGTCCTCAAATCCGCGACTGGCCCAGACTGATCCTACCACAAGACTCCACAGTGTGAGGCAGATGAAAAAGACCCGGGCAAAATAGCGGAAAGAAGGTTTGATGCTCTTTTGCCTGGTGTCGGTTTCAGCTTCGATAGTGCATTCTCGGGTTTGCGAATCAAAATTGCCCTTGCAAAAAGCTTGTGGTAATCCGCGCTGAAGGAGCAGACCGCCAGCGGCTGCGGTCGCTACAATATAGGGAAAGGGGGCTTTAAAAAAGAAAATGGCAATGAAAGCCAGGGCGGCAAATCCATAGAGAATCCGGTGCTTGAGCGCCTTTTTGCCGATGCGTAACACCGCTTCCACCACCACGGCCACGACCACCGGTTGAATGCCGTAGAAAGCGGCAGCTACTGCCGGAATGTCGATATGGGCCACCGCCAGATAGCTCAAGAGCAGCATGACAAAAATCGAGGGAATCACAAAGAGTGATCCGGCTGCGATGCCCCCGAGGGTTCCGTGCAACCGCCAGCCCATGTAGGTGGCCAACTGCTGCGCTTCCGGACCGGGTAGCAGCATGCAGAAATTGAGCGCCCGCAGAAACTGACTTTCACTGATCCAACGCCGCCGCTCTACCACCTCCGTGTGCATGACGGCGATCTGACCGGCTGGTCCACCGAAGCTGATAAACCCGAGTTTGGTCCAAAATTTGAGGGCTTCTTTAAATGAAACCGTCGTTGGCCGCTGTGAATTTGCCTGAGTTGTCATCTTCCCTCCCGTTGTGTCCCGCTTGATAGCGATCAATTAGATGTGCGAGATTCTTTCGTGATGTAACCTCATTTGAGTCCATCGGTAACCCGTGCTCGGTCTATGTGTGCTCCCCACCCCCATTCTTTAAACAGGGTGACCGAATCGGCCTTGGTCCAGAGACCAACATACCCCTCCAGGTCGCGGTCAGCTTCGTATTCCATCACCTGGCGGTCTTCCATGAACCCCCGGATGCGGCGATCCTCTGTTTCCACTCGCATACGGTGCCATTCACTACCGCGGATAGGCGTATCGACACACAGCCGTTCTAAGCGTTTGCCATTTCTGAACTCGAAAAGAATCGCGTTGTCCTCCAGCGCATTGACGCGGAATACAAAGTAGTTGCCCCAATCGCGGATCGCAAAGGCGAGGCCCCCGGCCTGATCGATGTTTCCGGCCAAAGGTTTTACCGATACATGGGCAATACCTTCGCCCATACGGCTCTCCTTGGCGATGGCCAGAGGAAAGTAGTAGTAAGCTCCGATGTTGTCCAGTAGCTCCTGATAACGCTTTCCCATAAACCGACCCATGGTTTGAGAGACATTGGTCGAGATCCAGGAGCCGAATTGCGAGCCGTCCTGCAAAACACCCGGTTCCATGTCCGGTGCGCTCTTTTTCCAATGTCCCGTGATAAGGTGAAAGGCCTCGGGTGCATCCGCTTGCGGCCGTTCCAGGATGTTGTATTTCCCGCTGAAAAAGGAGTCGGTAAGCGCCGTTACCTGTTCAGGGCTGTTTAAGGACATATCCAGCAGCCGGCTGGTTCCCAACAGCCGACCCAGCTGGTCGAGCGCTTCCGTCATAGCGGGTTGGTCCAGCCGGGAGAGTGTAGCCTCAATGAGATCGCCTTTGAGGGTGGTTTCAAACCCAAGGCGATTGAGCACTTCGGCCATGTATTGAATTCGCAGGGAGCGACCGAAGTAACCGCCGGCCCCGCCGGTAAAATGCAGGCTGACATAGTTGTGATCGGCGTCCGGTCCGCACAGGGCGTCCACCGTGGCGAAATGGTATCCAAAGCGGACGTTCAGGTTCATATAATCGTCGGAGAGGAATGCGTAGCTCGCTCCGCCCAACTGCCCCTGCTGCGGCATGGCTCCCGCCGCCATCAGGGACATGAAGTTGTGCGCGCCCACCCCTACGGTGCTGGTCCAGTTCACGCCCGGATGGGAAAGTCCCCGCCATAGGGCGCGAAAAGGGGCGCTGACCACATCGTGAGCGTTGACCTCATGGCAGGTGGTCAACCCCTCTTGCAACCCGCCGCCCAGATCCATGGCAAAGAGCTGAATCGGAATGGTCACCTTCAGCCGTACGCCGTTTTGTTTTCGCCCGGCGAGCTCGCCGAAGCGGAACATCTCACGCACAGAGAATTCGTGGCAGAATCGGATGATGTCGTGAACTGTCCGGCATTCCTCCGGCGCAAACGCCGTGGAATCCGGATTGGTCAGGTTCAGCGGCGAGATCATATCCAGCAGACGCTGCATGCGCAGATGGGCCGGACTCGCGAAGATGGGGCGTTTCACGGGTCGCATGCCGGCCGTGAGTGCTTCCACGACACCCCGGTAAACCCTTGCCCGGCTGGCCCACAGGGTAATTTTGTCGCCATCTTTTAAAATTGTGGTAGCAGTTTGGGTGTCGAAGAGCGCCGGAACCCCGAACTCCCGGGCCACCGAGGCCAGATGGCTCGCGGTGCCGCCGATGTCAGTGATCAAGCCCTTCACCTTGCCGATCCAGGGGGTAATCGATGTCGAGGCGGTCCGTGCTACCAGGATGGTATCCGGCCCGAGCCGGGCCGCGATGTCGTCCGTTTCGGTGTGCGTCATCACCAGGACTCGACCGGCAACCACGCCGCTCGCGGCGCATTTGCCGCCCTCGACCAAGAGGGGATGATCGGGATAATCGTCCACCGGCTCCGGATTTTCATCGACCGTCTCCGCCACGAACAGCAAGGGGCGCACCTGCAACAGAGAGACATGGTTCGACGCATCCACCGCCCATTCGATATCCAGGGGGCGTTGAAAGTGGTTTTCCAGCCGAGCGGCGTATTCCCATAGCTCCCGGAGAAACCCTTCGGGGGTTGCCGTTTCGTCGAAGGAACTATCTTTCGTCGCCATCCCGGCCATATCCGGAACGCTGAATACCCGCTTATCGATCCGGTAGGCACGTTGCGGTGAGGTTTCACCTCCCACCAGGGTTTCACCCAGCCCTCTAACGGCGCTGATCCGAATGCTGTCACGATCATTACCGGTGGGATCGTCAGTGTAGAGAACGCCGCTGAGGGTCGGCTGAATCATCTCGATTACCAGCACGGCCATGGGGGTCTCCCTGTCATCCAGGCCATGATGCATGCGGTAGGAGAGCGCCGGGGCCGAGTATTTACTGGCCACCACCTGCTTATAGGCCTGGGTCAGTTCCGCGATGGGCACGTTCAGGACCGATGTGTATTGGCCTGCGAAGGAAATCTCGCTGTCCTCGCCGATGGCGCTGCTGCGAACAGCCAGACGCAGTTCGGAAGAGGTTTCACCCGCCAGCTCGCCGGCCGCGTCCGCAAGCGCCACACCGATCGTTTCCGGCAACGGGGTTTCCATGATTCTCGATCGGATCTTCCGACCGGTGGCCTCCAGAGCCGCCGGATCATCGGCGGACAGCTCCGCCAAGGCCTCATCGATTTCTGCAGCAAGGCCGGTTTCCCTCAAAAAGAGCCGGTAGGTGGCAGTGGTGACCGCAAACCCGCCGGGTGTCGGCAGGGCCAGTTTCCGATGCATGAGCGCAAGGTTCGCGGCCTTGGCGCCCACGGCCCTCCCATGAGTTGCTTCGATTTGGTCAAGCGGTAGAGTCAAAATATCCGTTTCAAGGCGGGTATCGCTTGTCAGTTCATCCCGAATGGAACGACGCAGACTGTTCAGCGCCACGGGTAGAAGTCCATAGGTTTTTCCAGACATGCCCGAGAGGGAGTGAACCATTCCTTCAACTTCTGAAATTAGCCGGTCGCACTTTCTTTCCACGAACTGAAGTGTGAAGGGCCGGTTGTCGTAGTAGGTTTTCTCCAGATCGGCCATCAGGGTGAGCGCCGCGCGATTGTGGTCAAGCAGTGCCCTGAAGTGCCGATACCTGGCGGTTTGTTCGGTATCCATGCTCGGCAGTGGTCTACACGCATCACCTGTTACCGTTTTCTTTAATAGCGGCATGTCCGGCTCCTCTATGCATCGTTTTATAATCGCAGGTATTGTCGTAGCAGGTGACGATCTTATTGCCATCAGAATCAGAACGATTACGGTTGGCCGGGGAATTTAGGGACTTAGCAATTTCTAAAATACCGTTTGTGCTTTCCCGAAAAACCGACTCGGTTTTAGAAACCGAGTCGGTTTGTCTCTGGTAAGCGTTAAATTAGAAAATGCGATCTCCCTTATTATCCCGGCCAACCGGTTCTATGTTACGGAAGCTGCGTTGGAGAAGTGATTTCACACGAATCTTCCGGACAAAACAGTTCATGCCATAGGTTGTCTTTTTGCGCTGTTTCCTCGAATGCCGGCGGAGTGAAGCGTTCCTCTTCCGCCAAGCAGGCATCTTCCGGACAAAACACTTGCAGCCACTTATCTTTTTTTTGATCAGCCATTTTGTGCCTCCTTTTTGATTATGGGCACCGGGATGTCGCGGCCGAAAACCGCGAATCCTATGGTGCCGATGATTCCGAAAACAAACGCTGTGATCAAGTTTGTTTGCGGGCTTAGTTGCCATAAAAACGCACCGCCCAGGGCGGCAACCGAAACAAATACATCCCTGATAAGGTAATAGAGCCCGAACATGCCCGCTTTGCAGTTATCCGGCGCCAGATCCATGATCAGGGATTTGCGGGTGGGCTCACCGAATTCTTTGAGTCCCCGCAGGAAAAAGGCTGCCAGCAACCACTCGAAGGAGCGGCTGTAGAGAAGCACTATTGGAAAAAGGGTGAAAAAAATGAAGGTCACGAGAACAAAGGGCTTTTTGGTGGTTCGATCCGCCATATAGGCCACCGGGATATAGACGAGCACAGCCGTTGCCATTTCGATGGTGGTCAGAAGACCGAATTGAACCGCGGAGACCGGATCGGCTACGGTCTTCATGCACCAAACGACCACGAATGCGTAAGGAATCTGCTCGCAAAAGCGGATCAATATATCGGTGACCAGAAGTCCCTTCATGGCCGGATTCATCATCCGCAACAGTTTCAGGGGATTTTTTTCCGGTGTAAGACCGCAGGCGTCACCGGCTAATGTTTTTTCGGGCATATCATCCGAAATCATCCGTTGCTGTAACAAAAGCGCCACGACCGCCATGGCCAAAGCCGCCCCAAACGCCAGCCGCACTCCGATGCGCTCGCCCCACACGCCGATAAAGACGCCGCCCAGAAGGGGGCCGAGTGCCATGGGAATCCGGCGAACGAGAGAGTGCATGGTGACACCCATGGTACGCTTGTTTTGGGGCAGTACCCTGTATATCAAGCTCATGGTGGCGGGAAGTGAAATCGCCGACCAGGAAATAAAGAGGACCGCTCCGGCCAGAACGGCCTGCCACGCGGGAATCAGAATAACGAGAGCAAACCCGACCATCGCCACGAAGTTAAACACCAGCAGGGAGCGCTTGGTGCCGATCCGATCGGAGAGATATCCACCGGGGAAGCTATAGAGGGCCGAAAGCAGATTGTCCATGGCTTGGAGCAATCCGATCGAGAGCGCGCCGCCACCGAGAGCCATCATGTAGATGGGAAGAAAGCGCTCCGCCATGTGCTCCCCCATGCCCACCAGCACCACCATTGAGAGCACCCCCACGGTGCTGCGTTGAAGGCCGAGAAAGCCGGAGATCCGGGAGGCATGGGATGTAATTGTTACCGGGGTTGCCATGTGTTTTCCTTTACGATTCGCTCTTGACCACATCGAGACGGCACCAGGCATAAAGCGCGTCATAGACGTCAAATTGCCGTTCAATATTTTCAAGGTCGTCTGGAAACCGGAGGCCATAGCCCACCGCGATAGCTTCAAAACCGGCAGCCAGGGGGTCGTTGTTCAGCCGATCGGTGTCGGCGGCATTGATGACCTTTGCCATCCGCAGCAACGCCTTGTCGGTTAATTCATAGTCGTTGATGATCACATCGAAGGTGCATAGGTTCTCGCGGTGATGCAGTTCAGCGCCCGGGGTGTCAAACGGGATAGCCCCTTCTTTTTCGGCAATTTCCATCACCTTGGATTTGGGCACAAAAAGAAATTCGGCATCGGAGTCGATAAACCGGGTAATGAGCCAGGGACAGGCCACCCGGTCGACGTGTACATGGGATCGGGTTATCCATTTCATGTGAATTCTCCTTTAACTAAAAAGCAGGTCTTCATTATTTTTTGGCCCCAAAATAGGCCAGTGTCTTGTCCACCAACACCTGAACATCTTCCACGAGGTGATTGAACTTGCCGTTCAAATCGTCGGCCAGATGCTGCACATATTCCCGGGATGCCTCTTCCCCATATTTTTCCGAAAACATTCTGCTGACTTCGAGCATGCGCGTGATATCGTGGCGCTCGTTTTTAAGTTGGGGATCATCGATCCATTCATGGATCTCCCGGTAAGGTTTTCCAGTTCGCTTTAGGCTGGTTTCAATATGTTTTTCGATAGTTGGCATGAGTTTTTCCTTTTTCAGGGTAATGGTTGGTTACTCCGGCGCCCCACCTCAAGCGTGGTTCGCCTTATTTTTGTCTTTCGAAATAGGCATACAAGTTTTCAAACAACCGGAATCCCTCCTGCATGCGTTGAAAGTCATCCGGGTGAGAGACAACCATGCCGGTCAAAAGGGCGTTAAAACCGTCCGTCTCGCTGCGGCCGTATTTGGCGTCTTTGAGATCGATATCGTGAACCACTTCGGCTACGGCGAAAAGCGATCGGTCCTGGGGATGCAGCCGTTGGATCATCACTTCGAAGCTGCACAGGTTTCCCTCGTGGGTGAATTCTCCGTCAAACATGTCGAATCGAAGTTCTCCCTCCTTCGGCACGTATTGAGGGCCTTGGACTAACTTGAAAACCGCCTCCGCGTCCAAAAATCGCCGGATCAGCCACCCGCACGCGATGCGGTCAACAAAGAGGTTTCTCCTTGTCACCCAGATTTTTCCTTTAAGGGCACCCACTCCCGCTTTGGGAGAGGATGTCACCGATGCTTCACCGGCAACTTTTGCCGCAAGATCCTTCAGAAGGATTTCCGCGGTTCCCCGCTCAGGCACCTGATAAAAATCGATACCCTTCACCTCGTCCAATCGGCGCCTCAATTTTGCCAGATGGGTCGAACTTCTTACACCAGGGTCTTGTGAGTCCGTTTGCCCTGAAGACCATTCGGTCAGCAGTTGGCGGGCCTCTTGGATGATTTTTTCGTAATCTGACTTACGGGCGCCTTGAAACAACGCAATAACTTTTTCGTCGGAAAGACCTTCCAAAAATCGTGCCTCCGAAATTGAACCATCCCCGCCGCCTTCGATGATCTCTTTTAATATCCAGCTCAAATCTTCCCGGGACTGATCAGAAATGGGCATGGCGTAAACCGACTGCTTGATGGCCACAGCGCCCACCTGCTGCAAGCGCCGCCAGATTTTCACTCTAAGCGCGTTCGGAGTGGGTGGGATCTGGTGGATTAAAAGCAACCATTTCAGTGGATCACCGGGTGTCATTGTTTCCTCCATAAGGGAGATCGAATTTGCTAATATACCGGCAATGGCGTTCTTCTTGCTCTTGCTCTTGCTCTTGCTCTTGCTCTTAATCGTTCTCGTGTCTACTGGATCAAGAGCATGATTAAGAGCAAGAGCAGGATAAACGGTATAATGGTATTTTCCGAGTCCCTAAGATGTGTTGTCTTTAATGTGTATCAGTTGTAACATTTTGTCAAGAACGATTTCGATAATAACGTCATTTGAAACCTTTATTTATACCGCTGTTATTAGGTGTGATAGGCTTATTTATTGCTGCAACAATTGTAACATCATAAAAAACAGACAGAGGCGTGGACGAAAAGCTGGAAATAAACTTTCGACTATGTTCTTCGACTATTGCGATTTTTCCGGCATTGTGTACTGATGGTCAGCCGTACGCTCAGCATCTGGGAGAAAAAACAGCTGGATCAGGTCCCGACGCGAGCGGATTATTATCACCAATCCTCATGCACTCGTTCTGTTCGCTGAAGCCGGCTGACCGGCGTCCTGTTTTAACTTACCGCTTATGCCCTTCAATAATCCAGAATCCGTTGTTTGGAAAAAAGATTGTCTCTTTGCGCCAGCGCAAAGACGCCTGATGATTCATTCGATATGTTCGATCTTAACATCGTCCCAAAAAATTGACGGCGCCATTGCCATCATACAGCCGGTGCCTGCCGGTTAAGACACTTCCGGCAACATGAACCCCAATAAAAAAGGAACGAATCGTAACTCATGAATCCGTTTTTATCACCGGAGATCACTGTCAAAGAACTGTTGGACCACTATCCGCGGCTCCTGCAGTCGTTTATGGATCTCGGTCTCCTGTGCGCGGGTTGCCCGACGGAAGCTTTTCATACCTTGGACGATGTCGCAAAAGAGTACGGACACGATCCGAAAGAATTGATTCAATATTTTCAACGTCTCATCGACGCAACCGATGCGTCCGACTTGCCAAAACCATCATCCTGCGCATAAAGAGGATCATGAAGCGCATAAAAAGTGAGACGGTCATCAAACCAGATGGAGCGACTTCTGTGCCCACACGAAGCCCGGATCGTCGCTGGATTCAAGAAAGACACTGACAAAAGAATGCGGGATAGGAGCTAATCAAATGGGGAAAAAGGTTATCATTGAAACGGAAGATTGCGTCGGTTGTGAAAGCTGCGTTGAACTCTGCGCGGATGTCTTTGGGTTTGACGAGGGCGCGCAAAAAGTCGTGGTCATTCTTCCTGAAGGAGGCCCGGAAGATTGTATAGAAGAGGCGATCGAGGCATGCCCGGTTGAATGCATTCACTGGGAATAAGGCAAACATGAAACTTCTATAATTTACAGTTGAAATTTATTGTTGTGGGAGGGAGTTCATCATGACGAATCCAAAGATAAGAGCCATATTTCTGTTTTTCCTCATCCTTGCTTTCGGTGTCCTGATTTTTGGAGGATACCTCATCAACAAGGCCAAACCGCCGATTCCGGAAAAGATCGTTTCGCTTTCAGGAGACACGATCATGACAGAAGCGGATATTATGAACGGGCAGAATTTTTATTTCAGCCGGGGCGGGCAGCATATCGGCACCATTTGGGGCCACGGCAGCTATCTGGCCCCCGACTGGTCCGCGGACTATCTTCACCGCTCGGCCCTCTTCATGGCGGCCCGTCATCAGGGGATCACGCCCGATAAGGCCGCATCCTTTTCCCAGCAGACCTTCGACGCCTTATCGTCTCCGGACCGGGCCGGATTGACGGCGCGGGTCACCGACGAGGTCAAAACCAACCGCTACGATCCGAAAACCGGGACGCTTACCCTCACAGCTTATCAGGCTGAAGCGTTTAAGGCCATGACCGACTATTACGGCCGCCTCTTCACAAACGGCAACGAATCAATGGGGCTTCAGTCGGGTATTGTGAAATCCAACGAAGAAGGACGCCAGTTAACGAGCTTTTTCTTCTGGCTCGCCTGGGCTGCGGGAACCCTTCGGCCGGACACGGATCACACCTATACCACCAACTGGCCATTTGATCCGCTGGTGGGAAATCACCCCATCCCCGGCACGGTCATCTGGTCGATCGTCAGCGTAATCCTCCTTATCCTTGGAATTGCCCTGTCGCTCTTCTTCTACCTGCGCTACATCCGTTATGATAAAGAGCCACCGGTGCTCGTAACGGAATTTGCCGATCCGAAACCGACCGCCAGCCAGAAGATAACGCTTGCCTATTTTCTCGTCGCGGTGCTGCTGTTTATCCTTCAAATCGGACTCGGTGCGGTGACGGCACATTATACTGTCGAAGGAACTTATTTCTTCGGTATCCCGATCGGCCATATTCTTCCCTACGCGGTCACGCGGACCTGGCACTTGCAACTGGCCGTCTTTTTCATCGCGACCTGCTTTCTCGCTGCCGGGCTTTTTATTGGCCCGTTTGTCGGTCATGAACCCAAGGGGCAGGGATCCTGGGTCGTCACCCTGTTGGCGGCGGTTGTAATCGTGGTGGTGGGCGCCATGAGCGGTGCCTGGCTGTCGATCAGCGGTTTTTTCGGCAAAAACGGTTTTTATCTCGGCCATCAGGGGTATGAGTTTATCGAACTCGGGCGCGTCTGGCAGATTCTGTTGATCATCGGAATGCTGATCTGGCTGGCCCTGGTGCTCAGATCGATTCTGCCCGCCTTGCGGCAGGAAACCGATGGGGGTGGGCTCACCCACATGCTTCTCTACAGTGCGGTGAGTATTCCGCTTTTCTATATGGCAGGCCTCATGTACGGCAAGGGGAGTCATGTGTCAAACGCCGAATACTGGCGCTGGTGGGTTGTTCACCTCTGGGTGGAGGGATTCTTCGAGGTGTTCGCCACCGTGGTCATGGCGTTTTTATTGTCTAACATCGGCGCGGTCAGCAAACGATTCGCTCTCACCACCATTTACTTCACCGTGTTTCTCTACTTGGGAAGCGGCGTGATCGGAACCTTCCATCACCTGTACTGGTCCGGTAGTCCGACGGCCGTCATCGCCCTCGGCGCCGTCTTCTCGGCCCTTGAGGTCGTGCCGCTGACACTTCTCGGCTTTGAAATAGTTCACAATCTAAAGGTGGCCGAGCAGGGGGGGAGCGCTTACGCCTACAAGTGGCCGGTTTATTTCTTCGTATCGGTGGCGTTCTGGAACCTCGTCGGTGCGGGCGTTTTCGGTTTTCTCATCAACCCGCCCATCGTTCTTTATTACGCGCAAGGGATCAACACCACGCCCATCCACTCCCATGCCGCCCTTTTCGGCGTCTATGGCATGCTGGCGATTTCGCTTCTGCTCTTTTCGGTGCGCCATATCATCTCCAAAGTCTCCTGGTCGGACACCCTGTTAAAATGGAGTTTCTGGGGCCTGAATGGAGGACTGGCCGCCATGCTCGTCTTCAGTCTCATTCCATCGGGGTTTTACCAGCTCTGGTATGCTGTCAAATACGGCCTCTGGTACGCGAGAAGCTCTGAGATTGCCTCCGGTCCTGTCATTCGGGCCTTCAGTTGGGCGCGAATGGTGCCGGACATTATCTTTGCCGCTGGTGCGATTCTGCTGCTTCTCTTTTTGATGCGCGGAATCCGGATGTCTTTTTTCCAAAACCGGACAGGAGTTCATTCTCAGGGATGACCGTTCACTGGAAAAACGGCGCGATCTCATCCACACCGAATTGATTGATCATGGATCCGAATCCCTGAGAGGTAATCCGCCCTTCGACTTTCAGAGGAGCCCCGGCCGTTACCCCACAAACCGGAGCATGCGGTTGATGGGAATTGCCGCCTGTTCCCGAATGACCGGATCGATCGCTATTTCATTGGCGCCGGTTTCGAGTACCTCGGCGAGGTTTTGCAACGAATTCATTCCCATCCAGGGGCAATGGGCACAACTTTCACAAGTGGCGCCCTCTCCTGCCGTTGGTGCTTCAATCAATTGCTTTCCCGGAGCAACTTGTTTCATCTTGTGAAAAATACCGGCATCGGTGGCAACGATAAAGGAACTGTTTTTCATCTTCACCACCGCATTGATGAGCGCGGTGGTCGATCCTACCACATCCGCCTGCTCGATGACGGCATCAGGCGATTCCGGATGCACCAGAACCGCGGCCTCCGGGTGCATCCGGCGAATGCGTTGCAGGGCCGCCGATTTAAACTCCTCATGAACGATGCAGGCGCCGTCCCAGAAGCGGATATCGGCCCCGGTCTGTTTTTGCACATACCGGCCGAGATGCTTGTCCGGCGCCCAGATAATTTTTTCTCCCTTTCCGGCAAGATGCCGGGCAACGGACAAGGCAATCGCCGAAGTCACCACCCAATCCGAACGGGCCTTAACCCGGGCGCTGGTGTTGGCATAGACGACTACCGTGCGGTCCGGATGCTGATCGCAAAATCGGCTGAATGCTTCCGCCGGACACCCCTCATCCAGAGAGCAGGTGGCATTCAACTCCGGCATCAGAATCCGCTTTTCGGGGTTCAGAATCTTCGCGGTCTCCCCCATAAATCGGACACCGCAAACCACAAGGGTGCCGGCATCCTGCCGGCTGCCGAATCGGGCCATTTCCAGCGAATCAGCGACACAACCACCGGTCTCTTCCGCGAGTTCCTGCAAATCACCGTCCGTATAGTAATGGGCCACGAGCAGTGCGTTTCGCGCCTTGAGCAATTCCTTGATGCGGGATTTTAACGCTTTTTTCCGCGACTCACTCAGAGGCGGGTGGTTTGAACGTGGCGGAAGGGTAAACGGGCGCCGGGCCGGTTCGGTGGATGGCAAGCTGTTGGTCATTTTGTTTCCTCCATGAATGAATGCCGGGTATGCGAAAACGACCTTGCTCATGGTTTCGGCCACGCCAGGGCTTTTTTCCCAGTGCCGGGTTAAACGCCAAATTGAAGTTGACAATATCACATTGTGGCAATAGTCTGAATAAAAATCTGCATTCCGGGTTCGGATTTTTGCCGGTAACAGGAGCGTTCTTCAACCGTGCGATGTATAAGATTTACCAAAAACACCTGAGCGTTTGAACTCCTCTTTTTTTACGATGAATGAACCCATGAAAAACGTTTTCAACCCATTATCACCCATTAATATAAAAAATAAACCCCTTGAGGAAGGAGCCACTGTCGCCGTTATCGGCGGCGGGCCCGCCGGATCATTTTTTGCCCTGGCCATGCAAAAGCAAATGGAGCGTCTGGGGAAAAGATTTCGAATCGTCATTCTAGAAAAAAAGAAAGAGTTGGGATTTCATCAGCACGTTTTTCCAATGGCTTACCGGGAAGGGTGCAATTATTGCGCAGGCGGCATTTCTCCCAGAATGAGTGATGTGCTCAGCGAGTTGGGCCTGAAATTACCCGCTTCTGTCATTCAAAGTGAAATCCGGTCCGTCACGGTTCATGGGCATTGGAAAAACATTGAACTTAAAATACCCGAAAATCGCAGAATGCTCAGTGTTTATCGGGGGGCACGGCCAGTCAACAGAATTGATCGTTATTGCGGTTTTGATTCTTTTCTGATGGAAAACGCGCTCAAAGGCGGCGCGGAGCTGATCACCGCCAATGTGGATGACGTACAATCCGCTCGGGACGGCTCATTTGTAGTTCATTACCAACCCCTGTCGGAGCGCCAATTCCTGAATGCCGATTTCGTCGTCTTCGCTTTCGGCGTCAATCAGGTTCCCGGGATGAAACCGGAACGGAACCCACTTGTCCGGTCATTGCAACAGCTGATACCGGGCTTTTCACCCCCTCTCGTCAGGAGGACCTTGATATTTGAATTGGAAGCAGAGCCGGCAGTCTTGAAGAACCTTGCCGGCGACATATACTTTATCGAATCCGGTTCCCAGGAGTTGCGTCTCGACATGTGCTCGATCATTCCCAAAGAGCAGTTCGTCACGGTGGTTCTGATTGGTAAGACGATTGATTCAGCGGAAACCCGGGAGGATATCACGAACATCATCCACCGGTTTCTTAACCTGCCGCAAGTGAAAAAAATTCTGCCCCCGGAAGTTCATCTTGCGTGCGTGTGCAGGCCGAACATGTCGATTGGGGCTGCCCGCCGGCCATACGGGCATAAGGTTGCAGCCATTGGGGACATTGTGACATCAAGGCTTTACAAAGACGGCATCCTTTCCGCCTTCCTCACCGCCTCCGCGCTGGCCCGGACCCTGGCGGAAGTGGGGATAGACAGGAATAGCCTGAAAAAAGGCTATGGTCCAGCCATCAGGCGCTTTATCCTGGATAATCATTTCGGTGCGCTGGTATTTATGTTGCATGGGGTGATGTTCTCGCATCCCTTTTTCAGCCGGATTCTCTATCAGGCAATTCTTACGGAAAGGAAAACCAAACGGCAACATCAGCGTAAACTCGAAAATATTCTCTGGAAAATTGCCAGCGGTGATGACTGGTACCAAGGTATATTCCTTGCCATGATAAGCCCCGGGACCTTATGGCTGATATTCACCGGTGGTCTCCTGATCACGCTGAGAAACCATTTTACGGAACGGGTTTTCGGCCTGGATTGGCGGGGGATCGGGCGCTATACAACCGGCGTATATAAGGAAGAATTTGAATCGAAAAGCAAAAAATTCAAACACATCGTCTCCACCATGGGAATCGGATTTTCAAATGGGCCTGAATTTGAGAAAATGTATTCCATCAAAATTAAATCAAGTCCCGGGACGATTTTCAAAGAGATAGGCAAATTCGGTGATGAGGAGCAGCAATTTTTCCGCCCCAGGATGATCCGGGTCAGGCGCCTATCGGGCAAATCGCTGCAAATCGGCAATAAGCTGCGCTATGAAGTCATTTACAACTTGATTGATTTCACCGCTGTCCTGGAACATTACGAGGATAATGAAATAATCATATATCGCCTGAAAAGCGGTTTTCCCTCGGGCGGTGTTCTCATATTTGAAATTGAACCGGCCGCCGAGAACATCAGCATCCTTTCCATTTATGTCGCCTTTAGCTTTCTGAAAGGGAACCGTTTTTTTTCGAGCATATCCCGGCGGCTCTTTAAGTTCCTTTTTCCTTCCTATCTGCACGATGTGTTATGGAACCACTCCCTGTGCAAACTAAAGGATATCGTTGAATCATGCCCGTGAGCTTTTTCGGAAAGACCCTCGGCTTCCGGGAATTCCGAAAAATACTGCAAAGTTTTTGACTTGGATCAATAAATTTTATGCAGAAGTATTGTAGATAAACAAACGGTCGGCAACCCAACAGATCGTGCCGATGGAAAAAGAGATCTTGCGGATGCAACAGGTTGAAATGTCGGTGCCTGTCAATTCTCCAGTATAAAAATAGATAGGGCGGATCAAAGAGAAGACCCATGAGGCAAAAGATTAAGGAAAACACTGAGGACACTATGGCCCGCCTGCGCAACTGGATTCAACTGGGAGTATTCATCGTCACACTCGGCATCGGCATTCAATTCGCCGTCCATGTCCGGCAAGCCGCCGGCGACGGCGAGATTACCGTTTCGCGTCCACCCGGGGTGGAGGGATTTTTGCCCATTGCCGGGCTCATGGGCTGGAAGCTCTTTATTACAACCGGCTTTTGGGATACGGTTCATCCGGCGGCCATGGTGATACTGGGATTTGCGGCCGTAATCTCACTTGGCCTCAGAAAATCCTTTTGCGGATGGTTTTGCCCGGTGGGCGCCTTATCGGAATGGTTGTGGCGCTTGGGGCGGAAAATGGCGGGGAAAAATTTTCTCCCGCCCCCATGGATCGATACCCCGCTGAGAAGCTTGAAGTATCTGCTTCTTTCCTTTTTCGTCTGGATCATTTTCTCCATGGATACCATGGCGATCGTAAATTTTATCCAGAGCCCCTATTATCAGCTGTCCGATGTCAAGATGCTGCATTTTTTCACACGCATGACCTTCTTGACCGCGGTGGTATTGCTGATTCTGGTCCTCGGCTCTTTTTTCATTCGAAATTTCTGGTGCCGCTACCTCTGTCCCTATGGCGCGCTCATGGGTCTCTTGGCGATGGCGGGGCCGACCCGTATCACCCGCGATGAGAATACCTGTATCGATTGTCAGCGCTGTACCCGCGCCTGTCCCGCCAATTTACCCGTACATAAAAAACAACGAATTTTGAGCGCGGAGTGCTCCGGCTGCATGGATTGCACGAGCGTTTGCCCGGTTGCCGATACCCTGTCGCTGAAAACCACAGGACTGAGCACCAGGGCCTGGTCCAGGGCAACGCTGGGCCTCGTTTTCATCCTCGGGTTTATCGCTGTCGTTTATGCCGGCCGCATCAGCGGGCACTGGGAAAGCCGGATCTCCCGGGATCAATTTCGAATGCAGCTGAAAAATATCGACTCCCCGGCGTTTACGCATCCCGGCATCCCTAAAAAATCTTCCCCTTCAGGAGGCGGAGGTTCCTTTTAACGCGGTTGCCCTTGCGGCAGCTTTGGAGGCACAATAACCCCCTGCAATTCCGCTCCAACGAATTCGAGATAGTTCTCTTTATTCACCAAGACAAAGGCGGCCCCCGGGTAAGCGGCCAGCCATTCGGTCGGAGGCTTGCCCCTCGCCTTTCCCCATTTCATCTCGTAGCCGAACAGGCGCCCCTGCCGCTCCTCGACAAAGTCCAGTTCCTGTTGTCGGTAAGTGCGCCAGAAATAGTTGTTGGCGGTTTCTCCCAGGTACTCCTGACGTTTCAACCGCTCCATCACCAGATAGTTCTCCCAGAGTTCGCCGGCATCGTTTCGCAGTTCCAGGGGATTGAAGTTGTTGATCAAGGTGTTGCGGATACCGTTATCCAAAAAATAATACCGGTAATTCTTGGTGATTTCACTGCGCAGGTTACGGCTGAAACCGGAGAGCCTGTGGAGGACAAAAGCCTTTTCAAGAAGATCGAGATACCGATCGATCGTGTTCTTGCTCATGCCCAGGGAACTGCCCAGTTCGGTGTACGAGACCTCTTTGCCGATCTGAAAGGCGATGAGTTGCAACAGGCGGCTGATCTTGGCTGAATGACGAATGCCGTCCAATTCCAGGACATCCTTGTACAGGTAGGAGGCGACAATCTCTTTGAGATATTGCTCTCTGGCCCGGTTGTCCGGAGTCAGCACCACCTCCGGATAGGAACCATAGATGAGCCGGCTTTCAAGATTGGCATCGGTTTGGTGGCGCTGCTCGGTCCGGCCGATCTCCATCTGGGCTAATGGAAACAGCTTCAGGGTGGTCTTTCTGCCGGTCAGGGGCTCGCCTACGCTTCGCGCCAGATCAAACGACGATGACCCCGTCGCAATGATCCGGATGCCGGGGATATGATCGACGATCAATTTGAGATTCAAACCGATTTGCGGCACTTTTTGTGCCTCATCCACCACCAGGAGCCGGTTGCGGCCGATAAAGGCGGTGAGTTTCTCCACCGACTGGCTGACCAGATACCCTTGCACGGCGATGTCTTCGCCGCTGACCATCAAATAGGGTGTTTCTTCGGTTTTAAGAAACTCCTTAAGCAAAGTTGTTTTGCCGGTCCGCCGGGCGCCGTAAACGACAACCACCTTGCCGGGTTTCGCGAATACGCGCAGGTTCTCCAGCTGTTTTTGTTCGATATACATGGCAATCTCCGTCATTGAATTGACTAAATTATATTAACTTTAGTCTTGAAGCGCAATCAATTTGATAAAAGAGTTCAAACGACGCTTCCGTATCGGAGTTTACCGTTTCGCAACCGGGTCAAGTCACTTTTTTTCAAGCGCCTGGCCGATGTCTTTGAGGATATCCTCGATGTGCTCGATTCCCACCGCCGGAATCCACGATCGCGCCGCCCATGGAAGTGCCGTGTCCGCCGATAAATTTGGTGGCCGAGTACACCACGATATCGACACCGTGATCGAGGGGACGCAAAAGGTAGGGTGACTCCGTAACATCCGTCGTGGGATTTATCAGCCGGGTGATGTTCGGAGACAAAGATGCGTAGGCCAGCGTCCAAAAGGCCAACGGAACGGTTACAACGCCCTGTCAAGACGAATTTGATCTTTCAGGCCTTAAATAGGGATGAACGGAAAGGCGGCTGCCTTTCGATCCCCGGGGGAAAACGCATGCCGGGAAAGGTGCAGCATTAGTAATGTCATACGGAGATGCCAAGGATCGGCCAATTTAAAATTGACAAGCATAATCGAAACGGGTATGCTTTTTCAAATGAATACAAGACCTCACATAGCGGATACCATAAATAACTCGGTCCTTTTCAATGGCCTTGCCGGCGACCAAATTGCAGAGTTGATAAAAATCGGCACTCATAAGCACCTCCCCCCCCAAAGCATTCTGTTTCAACAGGCTGATCCGGCCACAACCTGTTTCATGGTAATTCGGGGACGCTTAAAGCTCACCAAGCTCAATGATCAGGGCCAGGAAGTAATTATCCGCTATATTGATGTTGGAGAAGTGGCGGCCGCGGTGGCCGTCCTCAAGGATTCAAAGTATCCGGTTACGGCTCAATCCACCGAAAAAGCGGATGTTATCGGTTGGGACAAACCAACCATGATACGATTGATGCGACAATATCCGGATATTGCCATCAATCTGCTGGGTATTCTTCTGGCACGGTTGGATGAAGTGCAGGATCGCTATCTGGAACTTTGCACCGAGCAAGCGGATCGGCGCATCGCTCGGTCCTTGCTGCGGTTCATGCAGCGGGCCGGTATAAAAACCGAGGAAGGAATACACATCGATATCCCCTTGAGCCGTCAAACTATTGCTGAATTTTGCGGAACGACTTTATTCACCGTCAGCCGCACGCTCAGCACCTGGGAGAAAAACGGCTGGGTCAAGTCCGCACATAAGAAAATTCTTATCACCAACCCTCATGCGCTGGTTCTGTTTGCTGAAGCTGAGTAATTCACTCTGTTTTAAGTTATGGTCCCGCCGCCCTGTTCATCGGCCATCGGTTTTTTTATAAAAACATAATTGCCTGTTTGCGCCAACGCAAAGATGCAAAATGAATTATTTGTCATTTATTGATCCATATCATCAATGTCTATCTTTGGATGGTTTTCAGGCACTTTGTTTAGGGTAAACCACCCGGAGCAAAAACGTTGTGTTATCACCACACGCACGGAAGGAGGGTGAGTCAATGAAGGAATCGATCCAAATGGAATGCGGCCCCGTGGATATTTCCGAGCAGGATGTCTTAAACGCGATGAAAGCCATACAGGGGTACCTTGATATTACGCCCGCCGATTTCAAGGAGGTGTATCGGGTAGCCTATTCCCTGGCAACGGACCGGATACTCAATTCATTGACGGCCGGAGATGTGATGACGACTACCGTCCATTGCGTTGGGGTGGAAATGGATCTTGTTCAGGCGGCCACGCTTCTGGCTGAAAAGGGTATTTCCGGCGCGCCGGTGGTGGATCTTGATGGAAAAATCGTCGGGATCATTTCGGAAAAGGATTTTCTATCCCATATGGCGGCCCCAAAAACCGGCTCTTTCATGCGGGTAATTGTGCATTGCCTGAAGAACAAGGGGTGCATCGTAACTCCGATGTTGAACCGGGTAGTACACGACATCATGACGGCGCCGGCCATCACGGCTACAGCGGATACGGTGGTTTCGAAAATATCGGCTCTTTTCAGGGAAAAAAATATCAACCGTCTTCCGATTATTGGAAGCGATGAGAGGCCCATCGGCATCGTGACGCGCTCGGATCTGGTCAATTCCTATTGCATGCTCGGGTAAAAGGGGAAAAAATGAAGTACTTTGAAAAATGGCGGGGTCACACCCAGAGCCCGCCACGGGTTGCGTTCGCCGAGATCCTTTGGTCGTGGATCGGCAGCTTTCTGGGAATTGCCGCCGTCAGCCTGTTACATTTCAAATTGTTGGATTCCATGGGGCTGATGATGATCATCGGCTCCTTTGGGGCATCGGCGGTTCTCATATATGGCGCCGTTCGAAGCCCATTGGCCCAACCCAGGAATTTAATGGGAGGCCATATCCTATCGGCCCTCGTGGGGGTGACAGCCTACCGGTATTTGGGCACGCAGCCCTGGTTGGCTGCCGCCTTGGCCGTATCCGTATCCATCGCGCTCATGCATCAGACCAAAACGCTTCATCCGCCGGGAGGGGCCACAGCCCTGATCGCCGTGATCGGCGGCGATGCCGTGCATAAGCTCGGATACCTTTACGTGTTGATGCCGATAGCGCTCGGCGCTGCCGTGATGCTGGCCGTGGCGCTGATCGTCAACAACATTCCACCCGGCCGGCGATACCCTGAATTCTGGCTATAACAGGGAAAAAAATAATCATCGCAACAAGGACAGACACATGGCGGACACGGTAACAAGAAAATTAGTAAAATGGAGTAAGTATGCCCTGTTCGCCGTGATTCTCGCCCTAATCATTTATTGGGCGAGATTCAGCCCTGTTCCGGTGATCGGTCAGAAGGTCGGTAGCGGAGAAATTCTTGCCGAGGTGATGGGAACAGGGACTCTGGAGGCGCGTATTCAAACCGTGATCAGCTCTAAAATCTCCGGAAGAATTGACCGGATTATGGTGGATCAGGGGGATCGGGTTGAAAAGGGCCACCCCCTCATCCGCCTGGAGGATAGCGAATTGACGCAACAGGTGGAAATTGCCCGCTCCACCCTCTTCGCCTTTATGGCCGCTGGTGGATCCGGCGGGCGGGCGAGACAGCCCGAAATCCTATCCCGCTGATTGGCAGGAAGGCTGGCTGTTTCCGTTTTTTTCAATTCCCGATCAATGACTTGAAATCAATTGTATTTTCAGGTGGATAAAGCAACCAATCCTTGATCATGTCCCTGATCCTTTTGACCGCTGCAAGCTTTTCGACATCGGTCCCAACGACTGCAGCCGGGTCCGGAAACGGCCAGTGCCATCGATTCGTAATTCCCGGAAAAATAGGGCATTTTGATTCGGCGTCATCGCAGACGGAAATGACATGTTGATATAGGTTTCCCCGTTTAAACAATTCAAAAACGCTTTGAGGCTTTTTCCCCGATAAATTGAGACCTTCCTCATCCATTGCGCTAACCACCAAGGGATTTACTTCCTCTGATGGCTCGTAGCCCGCGCTTTCCACATGGAAGTGGTCGCCATAAAATTTGTTGAGGTATGCCTCCGCAATTTGGCTTCGGCCGCTGTTATGTTGACAGATGAAAAGGATTCTTTTTTTATTTGGCATGGCATCCTCTGATTATTTCGAAACGGTTCGGCTATTCTTTCTGCTCTTGAATGATATTACCGGCTGATTGTTAGGATTTCATTAGCACGAACAGGCCGAGCTGCCGCCGCCCTGACCCTTGTCGCCATGGCAGCTCATGCAGCGGACTTTATACAAATTCTCGCCGTTTATCGGATCACCGTTAAAATTGATAACGGATCCGAATCTCTGACCGGCCTTGGCGTGCTCTTTATAAAACGAGATGTAGGCGCTCACGATGGAAACGGCTTCGTCCTCATCGTAAAAGCCGGGCAGTTCAGCGGCAAGTTTCGGGTGCCGCCCCAGCTTCCCGCCCACCTGAATTCTGAACCCCTTTTTTTCAGCGACGAGGGCATGAGTGGGACAGACGCTTACACATTGGCCGCATTTCAAACACGATTCAAAATCAAGGATCGGTTTTCTTGTTTCCGCGTCCACGGCAATGGCATGCTCCTGACAATGCAGTGAACAGGTTCCACATCCCGTACAGGAAATATCCGCAATTATTGGCAACACCCCGCCGAGGATGCCAATATCCCTGATCTGAGGCTGGGAGCAAGCGTTGGGGCAATCGGCAACGGCCACCCGGATTTCATGATGATATTTTAAGGGCTTCGGGATAGACGACCGCAAAAAAGCGAGCAGGTTTTCCGCTTCGAGCAGTTGCGTGATTCGTTCTACAAGATGTCCGCTTTCAACCGCACGGTTCGGACAGTTGGTAGCGCCAAAACAGGTTTCAACTCGAAACCCTTTTATTTCCGGTTTTTTCATATTTTCCCTTTATCGTTTCCCGAAACAATCATGCCTTTCACCTGTTATCCGCAGATCACCCCGCAACGATGCTCGGTCATAAGTCAAGGAACTGCCTTTCCTTTTAGTTTTGCCGCCGATCCGCCAATGTCCGAACGTAGCTCACCACATCCGCGATATCCGCGTCCCGCAGTCCCACGCCGGTTTTTCCAAAAGCGGCCATGTGGGTTTTCTCTCTCCCATCGCGCACCGTTATCGCCAGGAATTCCGGATCCGCCTTTTGGACGACCGGATTCCGCAGATTCAGACCGACGCCGCCCTGGCCGCTGTCGCCGTGGCAGCTCATGCAGCGAACCTTATACAAATTCTCTCCGTGTTTCGGATCGCCGTCAAACCGGCCAACTCCGAAAGCTTCCGGCCGGTCCGGCGGCCGATTGCGGGTGACATGTTCTATAATCCGATCCCGCTCTTTATCGGAAAGGCCGGCCGCATCCGCCTTCCAGGCCGTCATCGGCGTATCCGCGCGCCCCTCCGACAGGTTCGCCTTGAGATACGTGTCATCCACGGTCCGTAAAAAAGCCGGGTTCATGATAGCGGGGATGGTTTTTGCGAACACCTCGTCGTAAACGCTTTGAAGACCGGTGGTATGGCAGGCGATGCAGTACATCTGATACAGGCTCTCGCCACTCTGATCGGTCATGGCGGCGCCTGGAGTTCTATCTTGGCGGCGGTATTTTTTGGGGACTTCATCGGCCCGCAGCGAAAGGAGATAGGTGGTCAGCCGGTCCGATTCCGCGTCGCTCAGCGTTCCGATCATCTGACTTCCCGCAACGACATTCCGCGGATCTTCAAAATGCTCTTTCATCCAGGTATAGACCGTCTTTTCGCCTTCCACGTTTTTCATGGGGAAATACGCCGCGGGCTGAGACCCGACCCCATCCAGGGCCTTCCCGAGGACACCGCCCACGCCGTCCAATTTATGGCACCCCTTGCAGCCTCGCTCCAGAAAGAGGTCCCTGCCCTGGACGACGTTACCGCCGCCCCTGTTTTTGAGCGCATCGAAATCATGACAGGCGGCGCAGGCGCTTTGAATATATTCGGTTGGAATGATGGAGCGATCCCAATGGGCCTCGTGCACGGCACCATGGGCCTCGTCTTTGTTGGTGGCACGCCCCTGACCGTTGTGACAGATGGTGCATCCGAACTGTTCCGGCGGGTGGTGTTTCAGATAGTCGCCACTGTGCAGTTTCAGCGGCAGCTGCGCGTCGGCCATCAGCGGATTTTCGACCCCCAAATGGCAATTCGTGCAACGATCCACGCGCCCGAGATTCGCTAAATAGAGTTGCTGAATACCGGTCGTCAGGCCCCGGGCCTTTGCCCGGGTGACCTCATCCGTCGCCCTTTCCACCATCAGCGCCTGATATTGCCGCTGGAAGCTGTGCCACTCCGGCCGCATCTCCCGGTAGCCGGCCAGCATCATATACCCCAAGAGAACCACACCGGAAAGCAGTGACAGCCATAAGTAAAACGTTCTATGCATATCGTTCCCCTCTTTCCCGGTTCGGGTCAGCAGATCAGTTGTTCATCCCGCACGCCCCGGTAGTCGTCATGATTCAATTCCCGATCAAAAAGCGTCCAATCCAGAGCGTATTCGCTGCACTCCGAAATCAGAACGGACCGAAGCAATGCCGAAAGGCATTTATAAAATTCATCCCCGCCGCTCTCCGGCATTTTCCGACAGAAAAAAAATCCCCATTGGGCCAGGTGTTCCTTGAAAAATTTCATCCTTGCATCCCGGACGATTTCGAGCGCCTCTTCCTGTTGGTTTTCCCGGGCAAATTCTTCTTTCCAGGATAGGATGGCCATGAACTCAAGCTCGACCGAAATATGATCCGGCGCCTCCTTGAAGGGCACGCCGTCGCCGACGTCAAAACCAAACGCCCTGTAAAACCCAGCGATATCTGCCAGTTCAAACGGCTTTCGGGAAGCTTTTCCCGTCATGTATTCCGTTTCGTAAGGGGAAACTTCGTGACCGACATCAAATAGCCGAAGGTACTCGGATTGGAGCGTCTCGATTTGCTCCCGGCAGATATAAAACTGAGCGATGAAGCGGTTCAGGCTTGATAAGATATCTTCCGCCACAAGCTCATGGCACAGGGGCAACTGCTTTTCGATTTTCTCCCACTGCGTCTTTTCGGGATAAAAAAACGCCAGCGACATCAGTTTATAAAGGGGAATCAGGGCAAATTTCATTTTTCGATCTCCACTTCCACCCATGCGGGGCTGACCGCCTTTCGGCTGCCGGCTTCGTGCCGGCTTCCTTCCCAAACGGCGAACGCAACGGGCATTTTTTCTCCGATCGTGAAGCGAACACTTCCGGCGTCGTCGACCCTGAGCGGTCTTCTGAAAAGGACCGTCCATCGGCCGTCTTTCCACTCCGCATCGCCGGTGGTATTATCGATTTTCTTCGTTGTTACGGTCCCCGGTCCGGTGGAAGATAATTCCGCAATGACTTCCTTTCCGGGAAAGGACAAGGGGTTTCCCGCCGCCCTTCCGGGAATGAAAATATCCTTTTCGTCTTGCGTTTTCTCCGTCCCCTCGCCCTTGACCGGATAGTCGAAGGTGTGGATATCCGCAGTCATGTTCGGATAGGCGGTGCGAGTGGTCTGAAACCCGCTTTCCTTGTCCTTGCTCAACCATGCCTTCCAATAGAGGATATGAACCGGATATTTTTCTTCTCCCATGAATTGTTTTGAAAAATCTTCCTTTCGCACGGGAAACTGGATGGCCGCGCCGTCGGCGAACCCCATGATTTGGGGTGTTTCGTCCTTCGTTTCATCCTGCCATGTCAGCCGGAAGGAAACATACTTGCCGTCATGAATCGATTGCACGAAAACCTCCCGGACGCCGACTTCGGCCGGTTTCGGATCCACCAGAAACTGACGTTGCAGCGGGTGCCGATAGGGCGGAACCGTCTGCCACACGGCATCGTTTAGCGCCACGCTGCTGACGTCCCTATCTTTATGGAGAGAAGTGAATTCCACGAATGCCGTGTCCGCCGCAACCGACAGGGTTGGAATGAAAAGGAATCCGAAGAAGATCCATAGGGTCTTTCGTAACATTTTTGCCTCCTGTCCCTCACGGGGTATTGTGCCGGAACGCCTTGAGCTGTTTGTCATAATACTCCCTCACCCAAAAGGGCTCCGTTACGGGAACAGATACCACTTCATTTCCGGCGGCGTCATACCCGCGGGCCTTTTCCGCATCCACCTTGAAGGAGTGCAGGATCTTTTCCATGCTGCCGAAGAGCACCAGGAGTCCTTTTAAGGTCTGATCGTCCGGAATGCGCTTATAGGTTTCGACGGCCGCGGCGGCATGGGGTCCGAACATCTGTTCCAGATAGGACAGCGGCGCATGAATCGGCGGAATGAAGTAGATATTCGGTTCCAGTCCGAACTGGGGGTAGAGCGGCAAGGCAAGCTTTCGGGTATGGATGAGATAATCCATCGGGTTATCCCTGTTCGCCTTTTCAGGAGTCGAGATAAAGCCGCTCAGGCGGATCTTTCCGATGCAGTTCGTAACGCACTGGGTCATCTCGCCTCTCTCGATTTTGGGATAGCAGCCGATGCACTTCTCGCTGATCCGGGTTTCCACATTGAACATCGATTTTTTATACGGGCAGGCCCGGACGCATTCCCTTATCCCCCGGCACCGGGCCTGATCGATCAGAACGATGCCGTCCTCGGGGCGCTTGTAAATGGCTTTCCGGGGGCAGGCGGCGAGACAGGCCGGATAGGTGCAGTGGGCGCAGGTTCTGGGCAGGTAATACATCCAGATGCGATGGGGCAGAGAGGCGATCCAGTCCCCCTGTTGGACCGACCCGCAAATTTCATCTTCTCCGATATTCGGGTAGGCCCAATCTTCCTCCTCGGCGAGATGGTAAAGGATTCTCTCATCCGTTTCGGCGGCCTCAAACAAGGTTTTGCCGGTGTATTTATCCTTGTCCCATGTCTGCATCTTCAATTTTGCGAGGATGCCCAGATCCCATCCCACCGGATACCCTCCGTAGGGCTTGGTCTCCACATTGTTCCAGAACATATACTCCTGGCCCTTGCCGGAGGTCCAGGTGGTTTTGCAGGCCAACGAGCAGGTCTGGCAGGCGATGCATTTATTCAGGTCATATATCATGGCCCACTGTTTATGGGGCCTGCTTTGCGGATAGATATAGGCGACCCGCCGGTTTAACTGCCAGTTATATACTTTTCGCAGCTGCATGTGTCTTTCTCCCATTGGGGGATGAGTTCTCCGTTTCCATTCACGATGTGAACGGAAGGCCTCTGATGTCGTTGTAGGGGCGAACCTATGTGTTCGCCCCTACGGGGTTCCGATTCCTTTTTGCGGTTATTTCACGATTTTGATATATCCGCCGGCCATGAAGGCCTTCATCTTGTCATCTTCATAGGTCGGGCGGATATTCTGGGTAACCGGCTTCCATACGCCGTTGCCGTCCCTGCCGCCGGCTTCGGCCCGGGTGATTTTCACGAACCCCTCCCGGGGCGCACCGTTCGTGCAGTGAATATCGGCCGCGAATCCCTTGCCGATGGTTTGACCGAAGTTGTCCTTGCGAACCAGCGAATCGGTCATGAGCGTCGGTCTCAGCCAGGCCCGGGTCGTGCTCTGATGACTGCCGTACCGGAACATGGCCTGATAATGGGTCTCCGGATTCTTGGCGAGACCGTCCGCTCTGGTTTCATGCCCCTTCACGCTGCCGATGGTGGCGCAAAAATTGTTGTGCCACATCCGCGTGACCTTTTGGGGGGTTCCCGGGTAATACCGGGCGCGGCACAGGAGTCTGGCCACCTTGTAAGTGGGATCATCCCCTTTCCAGCCTTTGTAGGGACGGTCTTCGGGATCCGCGTCGATGTAAATATAATCCCCGTCTTCCACGCCCAGCTCCTTTGCGTCCAGGGGATTGATATCCAGATACATTTCCATCACGAAGGGCAGGCGTTTGTCCCGGCGGTAGATGTCGCCGAAGGGGCCGAACCATACGGCGATCATATCCGTGTCGGCCGGCGTGGTATGCACGCCGTGCCGGTATTTGGGAGTGTGCAGGATGAATCGATATTCCGGATCCTTCATCAGGGGATGCTGGGTTTTAAGCAATTCGTCCACTGTCAGCTGAACATTTCGCACCTGCCGCGACTCGCAATCGAGATCGGAAGAAGAAAACCCCCATGCCTCCGGTTTTACGGGTTGGATGGCCGGGTGCGGTTTCCCGACGATGACGTTGGGTTCATAAAAAGTGGAGTCGATCGCCTCCCGGTAGACGACCATGTTCTCGCCGTGCTCCCGCCACTCCGTCTCGGGACGGTAGAATTCGAGCCGGCCCGAGCGGGTATGATACGGTTTGCCGTCCGCCGCCTGCTCGTAACTGGACACCCGCGGATAGGTCCGGCAGTTGATCAGGGCGGGTTTCCCCTTTGCCGCTTCGGCTTCGAGATCCCCGATTTTATAGCCCACGAGGGCCGCCGTTGCATCGATAATTCGCTGGCCGTAGACATCCATTTTGTCTTCATGGAAAAATTTCCAGTACGCATCGTATCGCTTGTCGTTCATGATTTTCCCCAGCGCACCGGCCATTCCCGCCAGAACCGCAAGGTCCGGCCGGGTGTCGAACACGCGCGGCAGGGGCGTTCGGGGATAGACCTGAACGAACGGATTGGTGCACGAAGCGGTAAAGTCCGGTTGTTTGAACTCCGCGGGCGCATCCACCCCCCAGACGATATCGGCATACTCGCAGCTGGCGGTCCACCAGTAATCCGCGACGCTCACCATCTCGAATTTGGGCAGGGTATTGAACACCACATCGTAATGCCCCTTGGTATTGCCGATAATCGAGTTGGAGTTGGACAGAAACATCGCTTTGGAGGGAGTACTCAAATGGGTGCTACCCGTAAAGAGATGATTCCCGACCCGCAGCGGCCGGTCCCCATAGTTGTAGTAATGCGCGGACTCGTATTTGAAGTATTTTTTCGCTTTCGGCATCTTGCCCGGGTCCGTTTCGGCCTCGAAGGGATCTTCATCCATGTATCCCCCCACGCCGCCGATGATCGCGGTGCGGTAATTGCCGGCATAACTTCCGACATTTCCGCCGATATGACCGATATTTCGGGTCAGAGCGGCCAGAAACATAATGGCACGATCCTTCAGGTCGGCGTTGAAATACTGGTTCGATCCCATGCCGGTGGCAAAAAGCGTTTTCTCCTTGTTCGCGGCGATCTGTCTTGCCAGGGAAACAATGGCGGCTTCGGGCGCCCAGGTGACCCGGGAGGCCTGCGCCGGCGTGAAGTTCTCGTCGATGTATTCGGCCATGAGATCGAACACCGGCCGGACCTTTAGAATCTCGCCTTTCAGGGTTTTGATGTCAAACGTCCCTTTGAGCGCGGGATCGAGCGTAAGGCGGTCTCCGAACTCATCACGCCCCACGGCCGCCGGTGCGCCGGTTTTTGAATCCCAGACCACATAATCCTGCCATTCATCGGCGAGTTGCGCCGGTATCAGTTGATCGCCGTGCGCCAGGAGGGGCGGCACCTTGTCCTCTTTGGAGAGAATCCGCACATTCCGGGTAAGGGGTTTTTTCTTATAGCCGTCGATGATCGCTTCGGGTCTCAAAAATTCGAGGGTGTCCGTCCGCACCAGGAACGGGAGATCTGAATTCCGTTTGACATACCCGGCATCATGGAGGTTCTCCTTGATGATCACCTGGGAAACGCTTAAGGCCAGGGCCGGATCGGTGCCCGGACGAATGACGATCACCTCGTCCGAACGGCAGGCGGTCGCCGGATACTCCACGGTAATGGACACGACCCGGGTCCCCTTCAGCCGGGCTTCGGTAAGCCAGTGGGCATCGGGCATCTTGGTGGCGATCCAGTTCATTCCCCACACCAGGAGCAGATTCGCCCGTTCCACCGCGAAAAGATCGAACTCATTGGTCTGGGCCCCCGTCACCATGGGGTGACCCGGGGGTAGATCCGTATGCCAGCTATAGCTGTCCCATCCCCGGGCGCCCAGCGCCTTCTCCCTCGGGACGTCCCGAATGCCCTCATCCAGGAGCGCCAGCATATTGGCAAAGCGGTAATACCCGAAGATCCGGGTTGCACCCAGAAGCGCCATGCCTCCTCTGAATTTCAGGGTCTGTGTTCCGGACTCGTGCAGGGTGTCCACCATGGCCGGATCATAGCCCTGTTTCAAGAGGTACTGACTGCCTTTTGGGCCCGAATACGTGACGGCGATATTGTGAAGGGCCTTTGCGCCCAGTTCAAAAGCGGTGTCCCAGGGAAGTTTCAGCCATTGATCCTCCCCCCGCTTGAAGTATTCCACCGGCGGCTTTGCCGTTTCCGGGTCCCGCGGGCATCCGGCTTCCACCCACTCCTTAAAGCCTTTTCGCACCATGGCGCCTTTGACGCGCCGGTCCCCGTATATGCGGCGGACAAGTGCGATGCCTTTCTGGCAAATGCGCGGGTCCCAGCGGGAGGATGCCTTATTCCCGTACAAATCGGTAGCTTCGCCGTACCGGTAGGACGGGCTGATCCGGGTGATCACCCCGTTTTTCACATGCGCCTTCAGCAGACAGTTGTGCGTATCGTTGGGGGCGCACAGGAAATGAAAATCGCTGTCGGTGTTGAAAATATTCCGGTAAACCTTTTCCCAGTCCCGGTCGGGATAGTGCTCCAGGGGGCTGTCCATGTTCGGTGTGAGAAATGTCGCCAGATCGGACCCGCATCCGGCCAGCAATAAGCCCACGCCGCTGCCGGCCGAGAGCTTCAAAAACGTTCTTCTCGTCAACATCTTTCCGCTCGTGTTCTCCGTCATCGTCCCCTCGTCATGTTCTTTCATATGCGCCTCGTTATTGGAAAGACCGACTCGGTTTTAAAAACCGAGTCGGTCTGCCCCGGTAACCGGCCATTGGTGTTTTTCAATGTACTGGCCACTGGCTTTTTGACCAGAAAAACTCCCAGTTGGGTCCGCGAAGTTCGGTGCCCACATACGTGAACACCAGAAAGCTGACTAAAAACAGGCTAAAGACCGCAATGGCCCCCATCCGCGTCGATCCGGTCAGGTGGATCGACAGGAGGGACCAAACCACGACGAATCCCACCCAGATCGTTCCCGGATTGATCAGAATAATGATCAGTTGGGGAATATTCGGAAACCAGCTTCTTAGCCAGCCCCACTGAATCACGAACGCCAGCATCCCGACCAATACCGCGGCTCCGACGAGAAACGAGCATACGGCCACCCGTATTCCCTGCCGGTTGGAAAACCAGATGCCCACAGAGTCCGGTTCCCGATCGAGATAGGGAATCAGGGCCAACCCCATCAGCGTTACCAGCGGCAAGGCCATGCCCCCCATGAAGGCCGAATAGGACACCAGCTCCTGAAGGCCCAGAAAATACCAGGGCGCCTTGGCTGGGTTTTCGGGAATCAGGGCATTGGCAATCTCCTTGAGCGGCGCATCGATGAAATAGGAATAGGCCACCACGCCCGCCAGCGAAAGCATGAAGACCGCCACCTCGGCCCGCATCAGATGGGGCCAGCTCGTCACCGTGTATTCCGTATGGTCGTTATCGACGGCCGGGCTCTTGCCGGCCACGATCGCCATCAGGCCGTAGGTCTTGCCCGGAACAAACAGTGGCGCCTTTTTTTGCCCGATGGACAGGAAACGGCGTTCACTCTCGGTGGGCTGAAACGGGTCGGGCGCCGTCAGTCCGCCGTCTTTCCGAATGCGCCAGAAATGGACGCCTAAAAAAACGGCCATGGCGAGCGGCAGCAGCATCACGTGAAGGAAGTAGATCCGTGTCAGCGTGGCCTCCCCCGGTGTCTCTCCGCCCAGAAAAATCTCTTTTTGAAACCCGCCGATGTCGAAGAGATTCGTGATTCCGAAGATGTCCGTGATCTCTTTGGGCGCCTGGGCAATATTGGAGCCGATCACCAGCGCCCAGTAAGACAGCTGATCCCAGGGCAGGAGGTATCCGGTGAAATTCAGCACGAAGGTCAGGACCAGCAAAACGATGCCGACCACCCAGTTAAACTCCCGGCCCCGCTTGTAGGCGCCGGTGTAAAACACCCGGGCCATATGCAGCAGCACGAAAAGGATCATCCCCTCGCCGGCCCATTTGTGTATGTTTCGCAGCAGCTTTCCGCCGAACACCACATAGGTGATGTCCTTGACGCTGTTGTAAGCCTCATGGGGGGAGGGATGATAATAGATCATCAGCAGGCTGCCCGATCCCACCGTGATGATGAGAAGGAAAAGCGCGATCATCCCCAATCCGAAGGTATATGGGGGCCGCAGCGAATGGATATGGGTCTTGGCCCCCTGAATATGGAGAAAAAAATTATTGACGATCGCAGCGGTTCTGGATCTGTCGGATGTCGGACGGCCACCGCGCAGGAAAGAGCGCACAGCGGACTCCTTGATGGACAACAGATTCGCCTTGAAATCGGCAAGGCCCGACCGGTTCAACGGACGCATGGTTTCTCCTTTTTGATAGAGCTATTAGCTACACCCTGAATTTCGTACCGGCTTTGACCTCTTTGGCAGCATTCACCAACAGCACACCGTCCACCCGCCGGCTGATTTCGAGCCAGGGAAGAGCGCGCGGGGCCGGCCCGGCCGTCACCTTGCCTTCCCGATCGTATTTCGAGCCGTGGCAGGGGCATAAAAATCCATCCGCGCTCGCCGAAACGAGACAGCCCAAGTGCGTGCAAACATTGGAGATGGCGTGAAGTCCCTCGGCATCGGAAAAAATAAACACATTTTTACCCTCCACCAGCTTTGCGCTGCCGACGGGGAAATTATCCGGAACGCCGATCTTGAAGACTTTGGATTCTTCGTAATGCACATTGGCTTTTGTCAGCCGCAACACCCCGGCCAGCGTTACCATCGAAGACAGCAGAATCGCCCCCAAAGATGCCAGCCCTAAAAAATCCCGCCGGGACACACCGGCCTTCGCAGTAGTCTCATCCTTCATCCCGCCATCCCTCCTCAAAATGAAAGCGCTCCATGGTAATCGCGCCCACTGGGCATCGGCCGGCGCAAAGCCCGCAACGGATACAGATCGTTTCATCCTTGATAATGGCGCCGCCCTCCGTAAAAGTCTCATCCCCGTTGTGGCGATAAAGCAGCGCCGCGACATCGGTGTTCCCGGTCAGACGTTCCAGCGAAACCAGCTTCAGGCAATGCTCCGGGCAGATATCCGCGCAGCCACCGCAGAGAATGCATTTCCGGCTGTCGAAAATGGTGTTGACCCCGCAATTCAAACACCGGCTCGCCTGACAACGCCCCTGGTGATCACTGAACCCGGTTTCTATCTCCCGGTTCATGGCTTGTTTCCGCTCTTCGGGCGAAAGCGCCGGAACCCCCACCCGCGGTAACGATTCATAGCCCCATTCCCGTCCGTAGGTTTCGATCACCCAATGATGCTCCGCGGAATGCTGCGTGAGCGATTTTTGGGTAAGATAGGTATAAATCCTGCGGGCCGCCCGCTTGCCGCCGGCGATGGCGTCGATCATCAACTTCGGCCCGTGGGCCACATCACCGGCTGCAAACACCCCTTCGGCCTCCGTTTCCGTGAACGTGGCGGAGAGTTTCAACTGACCGCGACCGTCGAGGGCAATATCATCCGAATCGATGAAGGTTAAATCCGTCGTTTGCCCGATGGTCAGAAAGATGCTGTCCGCATAAAGAGTCAGGATATCGGCATCATCGAACCTCGGCGCGAAGCGTTTCTGCTCGTCGAACACGGAAAGACACCGCTTAAAAGCCACACCTTTGGCATTTCCCCGCTCATCCACCAGGATCTCCCGGGGACCCCAGGAGTTGTACCGGATAACCCCTTCTTCATCCCCCTCATGGATCTCCTGAACGTCGGCGGGCATCTCCGCAAGAGATTCCAGACAGACCAGGTGAACCTCTTTAACGCCTTTCTGGCGCAGCGCCGTGCGGGACACGTCATATTCGGTTTGACGCACGAGGGTTCTGGCCACATCATAGGCCACATTTCCGCCGCCGATGACGATGACCTTCTCGCCGAGCGGCAACCTGCGTCCTAGGGACACTTCTCTCAAAAATTCTACGCCTCCCGAAACGCCGGGCGCATCAATATGGGGGATAGGGATTTTACGCGATTTTTTTGCCCCGACGGCGATCAAAATTGCCGCGTGACGGGAACGAAGTTCGGACAGGGTGACATCTTTTCCCACTTCGCAGTTGCACCGGATCTGCGTTCCCATTTTTTCAATGACCGCGACTTCGGCTCGTATCAATTCCCGCGGCAGCCGGTATTCGGGCACACCCAGATAAAGCATGCCCGCGGGCACCGGCTCCATTTCGTAGATAACTGGTCTTATCCCCATGAGGCAAAGGTCATGGGCCGCGGCAAGCCCGGCGGGTCCCGATCCGATAATGCCCACGGAGGGCGACTGCGCCAAAAGGGCCGGATTTTTGAAATGGGCCAGGAGATGCGCGATATCTTCGGTATCCCGGCAATCATCGGTGCGCAGTAACGTTAGACGCTCGATGATCTGCAAGGAGCGCGCATCGTATTGCCCCGATTCCACGCCGAATTTTTCAGTCACAAATCGTTTGAGCGCCCGAATGGAAACCGCTTCATCCAGATCCGACCGGCGGCAGGCCGCTTCACAGGGGGCGCCACAGATTCGGCCGCAAATCGAAGCCAGCGGATTCGGCCCCCGGGCGATAAGATAGGCCTTCTCGTAATCACCCGCTGCGATCGCACATACATACCCTCGCGAATCCGTGTGAACCGGGCAGGCATATTGGCATTTGACCTGCGCTTTCCAATACTCCAGATCGGGAAGCACTACCGTGAGTTTTTTATCTTCCATCATTCCTCCGGATCCATTCCAATTTTCAGGGCCGGAATCGCCACGGTCATCAAAAAGTTGCCGTTACACGGTTAATATCCGAGGGGCTTGGTTCTGCCTCGTGCCCATCCATAATTAAAAAGTTTGGACGAAAGCTGTTAGCTGTTAGCTAAAAACAAAAAACGTGCCGTTAAGCTAATAGCTAATGGCTAATGGCTAATGGCTAATGGCTAATAGCTAATGGCTCTATCCAGAAATCTTCGATTTATGGATGGGCACTACCTCGTAATATAGGACAGCAGATCCCCCATCAGATGGTTGATATGCGTGAACGCCGATTGCGGCGTGCTGCGGATGGCGGCTTCGTCCTGAATGAAGTCGGCCGTCACCAGTTCATCCAGGCAATTATCGATCAGTAGGTTCAGACTATCCGGGGTTGTTTCCAGATGGAATTGCAGCCCTACAACACGGGTGCCGATTTGAAACGCCTGATTTTCGCAGGCCGCACTTCTGGCCAGCAGATGAGCGCCTTGCGGAAGATCAAAGGTTTCACCATGCCAGTGAAAGACCAGGGCTTTTTCCGGGAATTGGAAAGTCTTTTCGGTCCGGGAAACAGCTTCGATCTCGAACCACCCGATCTCCTTTTTCCGGTTGCGATACACTCTCGCTCCCAACGCATTTGCAATCAACTGGGCGCCGAGGCAAATGCCGAGCAGCGGCACTCCCCTTTGAACCACGTCCCGAATGAATTGCTTTTCGGCTTTCAGCCAGGGAAATTCCGTCTCATCATTCACGCTCATGGGGCCGCCCATGACGATCACCAGATCCGGATGGCCGGCGTCCGGAAGGGCAGGTGACTCGAAGAACTTCGTGTACTCGATGTCCGCCCCATGGGAAACCAGCCAGGACTCCATGCTGCCGATGCCTTCAAAAGGAACATGCTGTAAGACGTATGCTTGCATAATCACCCTCCGATGGATTCATTGCCAAATAGGTGGCCAATCCGATAAGATGGAGAATCAACTCGCTTATAATTTCCGGGAAAAATGCTTTAAGATAATGCGCTAAAAACGACCCTCATCGTCTCCCTTATCCGGCAAAGGGTATTCATCCGAAGTGACCGTGGATAATGCCTATCAAAAAGGTACGGATTAAACTTTGATCTAAGTCAAAAAAAATGAAGATTGGGTCGGTTTTTCCGAAATTAACGGCGCTTTCGACTTTCAGCGACGGTTCCCCCTTGACTTAAATCAAATATTTTATTGAAGTTATATTCTATTGTTTAAAAAAATATTCAGAGGGAAAAACATGCTGAGCGTTTTCAAGAATGATCTGATCACCCCGGACGATTTTGTGATCACCCTGGAACTGGGTCCGGGCCGGGAATCCTTTGGTCCGAGCACGGATACCCTGGTGGGGATTGCCAGGGATGCCTTTACGGACGGGCGAATCTCCGCCGTTTCCATTACGGACAATCCCGGCGGGAATCCCTCCTTAAGTCCGGATGTGCTGGGGTATGAAATCTTCAAGCAGGGCATGGATGTCATTGTTCATTTTACTTGCAGGGACATGAACCGGGTTGGGATGGAAAGCCGGGCTCTTCAGCTGGCGCGCATGGGAATGAAAAACATCCTGGCCCTAACCGGTGACTACAGCGGCAAGGGATTCGGCGGCCGAGGCGCACCGGTGTTCGATCTGGATTCGGTTTTGTTAACCCGCATGCTCAAAGGCCTGAGCGAAAAAATGGGCGACGCGGGTGATCCGGAGCCTTTTTTTACGGGATGCGCCGTATCCCCGTTTAAAACCCGGAAGGCCGAATGCATCGCCCAATACAAAAAAATGGATAAGAAAATTAACGCCGGCGCTTCGTTTGTGATTACACAACTGGGATACGATGTGCACAAGTTTGATGAACTCATCCGGTATCACCGCCAAAAAAACGCCCATGTTCCCGTGATCGCATCGGTTTACCTCTTAAGTCCCCGCGCTGCCCGGGCCATGAATCGGGGCCGGGTTCCCGGCGCCTATGTCCCGGACCCTCTCTACGATACCGTCGTTTCCAAATGGCAGGAACCCCGGCATGGCCTTAAAATGGCCGTGGAGCGGGCAGCCAGACTGGGAGTGATCCTGAAAGGCATGGGATACCGGGGCATCCATATCGGCGGGATTCACAGGAGCTTTCAAACCGTTGCCGCCATTCTGGACCGCATGGCGCAACTACAGGACAATTGGCTCGATTATTTCAATGACCTGACAACGGGAAAAGAGAAAACGTCGCACTATTATGAGAAAATCCCTCCGAACGGGGATGAATCGGTAGAAACGGCAGGTTTGAAAGAAAAACTTCTGGACCACACCCCCTACCGAACGCTCCGTTTCGCCCACGCGCTTTTCTTTGATAAATCCGCCATGCTGGCGCCGGTCTATAAAAACATGAGAATGAGTCAATGAAGGAATCGGTCAAAATGGAATGCAGCCAGGTGGATATTTCCGAGAAAGATGTGTTGAACGCCATGAAGGCTATATCGATATCACCCCCGCCGATTTTAAGGAGGTGTATCGGGTGGCGTATGCCCTGGCAAAGAACCTCGTGCTCCATTCATTGACGGCGAGGGCGGAAGGGTCATGAGAAACCGTCAGTTTTGAGATGGTGAGTTTATTATCCATGGATTTGTTTCAGTCAAAGATGCTCGGCTCATTCAAAAGGCGCTCCATCCGTGGATGACGAGATGGCGGTTCGTCAAGAGCCTTCATGAAAGCTGTCCATTGTTCAGCGTTCAAGCTGAGCCGGGTTCTTTCGGCAAGAACGGTGCTTGCTGAATGAATAGCGCTTTCAAGCACAAACTGACTGACGGTTGTGTGACGTTCTTTGGCGGCTGTTTGCAAAAGACGCCGCGTTTCCGGCGTAATTCGGATATCAAGCCGCCCCGTTTTTGGTTTCAATTGCGCTTTCATAAGACCTCCTTCCTTCATCATATCTCAACAGCACCATAACACAGACAACGTCTGTACAAAAGCGAATTTTGTGTTAAAATATCCTTATGATTTTGATATATTGCGGGAACACCCTCCATTACATTTTCCAAAATTGGCTCCAAATACATTATAAGTTTTCTGAAGTTTATCGGCCTTGAATTTTTGTTGAAGACAAACGACCTCGCCTGTAATCTCATCCCGAGTGATGGTCGGGGTATACCAGTACATGATGTCGGACAGGATCATAATGGCCGCGATATCTGGCTTTCCGGAATTTGTCAGGATGGACTTGAACCAAGTAATGGGGGTAACATTCCCTGCCAGCCTGAGATTCACCATATTCTGACAAACGGGGTTGATACCTTCGGAATCCATTTTGTCGGCAATTGAAAACGGGTCGTGTTTCATGATTCGCCCCTAAAATAAATTCAAAACAATTCGGTTTGACCACAGACGAAATTTCTGGTCTAAAGTCACGGCAATTGGTAAAGGGAGTCGGTCCGATAAAATTATCGGATTCCCTGGTTTGACCATAGGCCCGGGATGTAATGCAGGCCCGGTCAATTCTGTTTGCACTGTATGCAAATTGACTGCAAACACGGCCTGATTTGACGAGATTTGACGAGTTTTTGAAGGGATCAAAAAACAATAGGACCAAGCATAATCGCTTGATCCTATTATATTTTTTCTGGAGCCGGCGGTCGGAATCGAACCGACGACCTGCTGATTACGAATCAGCTGCGTAACTTGAAATCTTTCCCCTTGCCGCATACCGGGTAGTTCCATATACCCAGCCTTTTGCAATAGGGATCTTTCTGTAAAATTTTCAGGCCATTTTTCAGGCGGTTCAAGTTTGGTTGACCCTATGAATTTTCGGGTGTTCCAGGCGTCCCGATGGTGACGTGGGACCAACCCATCATACGGATATTTTTCCCCACCACAGCAATGAACACAATTCGCGTTGCACTCATCACAGTGGCAGTTTTCGCCTCCGGTTTCTCTTGGTTCGAGGGCGCAATCTTTTTTTTTGCTGTCCTTTATAACCCACGACAAAAAGCCCACCAGGTGTGACTGGTAGGCAACAACAGGGTGGCAAGAAAATGGCAAGACTTTTTGCCATGTTCTTGAACTGTAACTATCTGAATTTGTTGTTTGGTAGTGGTGGAGGCGCCGGGAGTTGAACCCGGGTCCGAGAACATTCCACACAGGCATCTACATACATATCCCAGGTTTTAGAATTCGCCGATCAGGTCTCCCCCGGGCGCGATGCCTGATCCGCTATCTTGCAAATGGTTCACCGGTTTTGTAGCAAGCATCAAAAACCAGCTATCCCGCTAGTCGACGCCCTTACCGAAGTCGCGGGTGCTCTCCGGCAGAACGGTAGCCTAAGCGGCTACGGCGTAAGAATAATCGTCTGCGATTATATTTTTTCCAACCGATTTTACGAGCCGGCAGGAACTCGGTATGCAACCTGAGCTTCTCTATCCCCGTCGAAACCATTTCGCCCCCCAAGTAAAAAGACGATTGATGGGTACGGAGTGAAAACTCAAAAAAATGTAAAAGAACAATTTTTTATTTGTCTTTAATATACAGCAGGCACCGGGGCTGTGTCAAGGCTACCAGTTTTTCTTTTCCCGATCCAGATCCCTTTTTTCATCCCGCTGGCGGATGGCTTCCCGTTTGTCGAACTTGCGTTTCCCCTTGGCGACGGCAATGACGAGCTTTACCTTCCCGTCTTTGAAATAAAGTTGCAACGGTACGAGCGTGTGACCCTGCTCGTTGATTTTTGCATAGAGTTTTCTGATTTCGTAATCATGCAGCAAGAGTTTCCGCGGCCGCAAGGGGTCGTGGTTGCCGTAGTTCGCAAACGGGTAAGGGCTGATATGAAGCTGATAGACAAACACTTCGCCGTTCACGATTCTGGCGAACGCATCCTTTAAGTTGGCCCGGCCCGCACGCAAGGATTTGACCTCGCTTCCTTGCAGGATCATTCCCGCCTCAAAGGTGTCTTCAATAAAAAAATCGTGTCTGGCCTTTCTATTTTCAGAGATCTTTTTGATATGTTGTTCGGATTTCAAATTGGTTTTATCCTTTGCTTAATGCGCCGTCATCGCAAATAGTTACCGATTGCGCCGTTTCCCGCCCCTGCTTTATCGAATTTTATGTCATGCCATTCGAGGTGGCGCATAGTAATATGATTCAATGCGTTGTGTCGCTTTTTTCAATGGTCGTATAGTGGTCCAATATGTTGCCGAATCGGGCATGGAGAAGGTTGAAAATGTCCCCTGCGGTGTTCTGTTCGAGCACCTTTTCCAGAAATGTTTTTGTTTTGGAGACGTTCATGGCTCGGATCATGCTCTTTATCGCGGGGATCGATTTCGGGGTCATGCTGAGAACGCTAAAGCCAAGCCCGAGCAAAATCGGCAAGTGGAGCGGATCTCCAGCCATTTCTCCACAGATGGAGACCGAAACGTTCTTTTTCTTCCCCACATCCATTACGTGTTTCAGCATTTGAAGGATTGCGGGATGGAGGGGCTGATACAGATGCGCCACCTCCTTGTTATTTCGATCGATGGCGAGTGCGTATTGCACGAGATCGTTGGTACCGATGCTGAAAAAATCCACCAGCTCCGCCAGGGCGCTCGCCATTATCACCGCCGATGGCACTTCGATCATGATGCCGATTTTAATATCCGGATTGAACGTAGCGCCTTCGTTTTGAAGATCTTCTGATACCTTTTTAATGATCCCCTTGACGGTTACCACTTCCTCATAGCTTGATATCATGGGGATGAGCATCCGCACATTACCGTAGGCCGCCGCCCGCAGGATGGCACGAAGCTGGGTTTGGAATATATCCGGTTTTTTTAAGCAGTAGCGGATGGCGCGCAGCCCTAGCGCGGGATTTTCTTCATCCAGCTCATACTCTTTTGCCACCGCCTTGTCGCCGTTGATATCAAGGGTTCGAATGGTGACCGGCCGAGGGGCCAGTGCCTCCGCCACCTCCTTATAGTTGGCGAACAGCTCCGCTTCATTCGGAAAGCCGGATCGGCGCATATACTGAAATTCGGTCCGGTACAACCCGATGCCGTCACTGCCGTATTTAACAGCGAGTTGTGTTTCCTCCGGAAGTTCGATATTGCTCATGACCCTCAATTGCACCCCGTCTTCGGTTTGAGCTACCAGATGGCTTTCCCGAATAAAAACGGCCTGATTTTCCGCATAAGCGTTTTTACGGTCTTCATATTCCCTGAGCGTTTTTGGCGTCGGATTGATGACAATGGCGCCGGTGGTGCCATCAACAATGATAAGATCGTCATTTTTAATGGTTCTGGTTGCGGTGGCGAGCCCGAGCACCGCGGGGATTCCCAAAGTGCGGGCGATGATGCTCGTGTGAGAGGCTTTCCCGCCCCGGTCGGTCACAAATCCTTTTATTTTTTTTAAATTGATCTGGCTCGTTTCCGCGGGGGAAAGATCCGAGGCAACCAATATCACCCTCAAATCAATCCGCTTCAGGTTCACTTCCTTGGCGCCGGTGAGGTTACGCATGATAAGGTCGGCCACATGACCGATATCGTCTGCGCGCTCCTTCAGATAGGCATCGGTCATACCGTGAAACATGGACTTGGCGTGGGAGACGGATTTTTTAAATGCCCATTCCGCATTGACGCGCTCTTCTTCAATGGTTTCAAGGGTCATTCCGTAGAGCATCTTGTCTTTCAACATTTGAAGATGGGTTTCCAGAACATAGACGTGGTGACGCATCGCTTCGGGCGTATTTTCGATAATCGACAATAACTCATCCTTGGCCGATTTTACCGCGCCTTTGAAGCGTTTAATCTCGGCTTTCAGCAGGGTTTCATCAATGCCGTATTTTTCGACGACATCAACGCCTTCCTTGTCAACAATATACGCCTTGCCGATGCAGATCCCCGGCGAACCACCGATACCCGTCAGTTTGATTTCCTTGGCGGCTGTTCCCATCATGTTCGTTTTATTCTCCAAAGCCAGCTTCTACTTGAGCTGCAATTTCATTTAAAAGTGCGTGATCCGAAGGATTGGCAATCGTTATGGTTATCAGGGTGTCCCTAGGGCACTCCAGGGTCAGCAAATCAATGACACTTGAGGCATCCGCCTTTTCATTGCCTTTCATAATCCAGACCGCGGCGGTTGCGCGCTGCGCTATTTTGGCGATGATGGCAGCGGATCTGGCATGCAGGCCCAGTTCATTTCGAATCCGAACGGTTTGTGCCAACCGGTTTTGATGCAGGGTCATGGGTAATTGTTCGATACGAATCCGTATGATAAAAAACAAAAAAATCAAAATGTTATAAGTCTATCCTTTTAGCAGTCCCGCCGATATTTGTCAATCGTATTTAAATTCATGCCCCGGATGATCCGGAATCAAAGCCCGAAATCCCGGGTCCTTGCGCTCCTGGCTCCTGAAGGGAAGCGCGGGTTATTTTATCACCTTTACAAAACCTTAACAATTTTCACGGATATCGAAATCAATTCTTTACATCCCTTATATATGTTTCCCCTGAATGAATGAATGAATAAAATAACCTATACAAATGAGAAGGGGGGCATGCCATGGTAAGTTCAGTTAACAGCATGGGGGCAATGAGTTCAGCCTATATCTCACAAGTTCCCGGGAAACAACAGAGAAACGGCGAAGATCTTTTTGAAAAAATTGATACAAACAGTGATGAATCGGTCAGCGCGGATGAATTCATATCCAACCGTCCCGAGGATGTCACCGAGGATCAGGCGAAACAGCTGTGGAGCATGCTGGATGCGAGCAACAATGGAAGCCTGACCCGAAGCCAGTTCGTGTCCGCCATGGAAAGCCAACCCCCCCCTCCCGGGCCCCCCCCAGCGGGTGGGAGTTCGGACATAGCCTCCGCAACGGATTCATCCGCCTCGTCAAACGATGCCGTCAGTGCATCCGACGAATTGATGGAAGCCTTGTTGGCGGCGATCAAACAGTATTCATCCACGGTCGGGCAAAACGATTCCGCCGCATCAGATGATACGGACCCTTCGTTGAGTGATCTATTTAATAAAATCGACACAAATGGGGATGGTGTTGTCAGCGCGGAGGAGTTCATATCCAACCGTCCGGAAGATGTCAACGAAGATCAGGCCAAAGAGATGTGGCGTCAACTGGACACCGAAAATAGCGGAAGCTTGACGGAAAGCCAGTTTACGTTATCCATGGAAAAGCCGGGACCGCCTCCGGGTCCGCCGCCAATGGGAGGCAAAACACCGGACGACACCAATATATCCGCCGTAACGGAATTATCCGCTTCGTCCAAAGTCACCGGAACCGCCGCCGACGAATTGGTCAACGCCCTGTTGACCGCTATCAAACAATATACCTCGACAATGGGGCAAAATGGTTTTTCTTCCGCAAATAGCTTGACTTCAAATGGTTTGTTGTCGACGGTGGTCTGAGACGACAAAAAGGCACGGAAAAAAGGCTCTTTCCAACGCCGGGACATGCTATTGGCGTTCAGGGGCCACCCCTTGATCTATTGATGAGCGGCTGCTGCTCAATCACATCTCAAGGGGTGGCCCCCATTTCTTTTCAACCCATTCTCCCCGTTAACCTTAAATCGTTCGACCTTGATCCTTGCTTCGGCCACGCCGGGACATTTTCGTGGGGGGACACCCTCTACCATCAGCGGACTGGATATCGGGATGAATTCCTGTTAGGATGCCTGTCAAAAGAGGGACAACTACAGTGCCCGGCATGATCAAATGCAATGGGCCGGGGAAAACATCCATGACGCTGCTTCGCTGGTTCTCAAATCTGCGTATTCGCTTTAAGCTGCTCATCAGCTATTCCCTGGTATTTTGCCTCTCTCTTACCCTCTGCAGCACCATCCTGTATTCTTTTGTCCGCCGAACCATCGAAAATAACATCGAAAGCGAGCTTAAAAACTCCACCGCCACCATCCTCAACATGGTGCGGACAGCGGCCAATGTTTCCATCAAAAACCACCTTCGGGCGGTGGCTGAAAAAAATCGTGAAATCGCGGAGTATTTTTATCAGCAGGCCCAGCAGGGTCTCATCACGGATCAACTCGCCCGGGAGACGGCGCGAAACGTTTTTCTCACTCAGACCATCGGAAAAACCGGCTATATTTATTGCATCGACAGCAAGGGGATGGTTCTTATTCACCCCAAGAATTCCCTGATTGGCGTCGATATTTCCGAGCATGCCTTCGTCATCAAGCAAAAACAGGAGAAGGTGGGGTATCTCGAATACGACTGGAAGAACCCGGGCGAAACCGAGACCCGGCCCAAGGCGCTCTACATGACCTATTTTGCTCCCTGGGACTGGATTATCTCCGCCTCCTCATATCGCAGCGAGTTCAATGAGCTGGTCAATCCCGAAGATTTCCGCCAGAGCATCCTCTCTCTTCAGTTCGGCGAGACCGGATATTGCTTTTTGCTGGATACGCTGGGAAACCTTATTATTCATCCCACCTCGGAGGGAAATTTCCATGACGCCAGGGATTCCAAGGGCCGGATGTTTGTGCGGGACATCTGTGCCCAAAAGAACGGAAAGATTTTCTATACCTGGGTCAACCCGGGAAGCACCGTGCCACGGGAAAAGCTTGTCATTTTTAACGATATCCCCGAATTTAACTGGATAGTGGCGTCCTCGAGCTATATGGACGAGTTTTATGCCCCCCTTAAAACCGTCCGGAGGATTTTTGTCGCCACCGTATTGATTTCCCTGATGCTGGTGCTCGCGCTCACTTTTCGTATCAGCGCCTCCATCACCAATCCGCTCCGGGAGCTGATGCGCCGGTTTTCAGAAGGCGCCGGAGGCGATATTTCCGTTCGGATGCAATGCCGGTCCGGCGATGAGATGGGACTTTTGGCCGGGTATTTCAATCTGTTCATGGAACGGCTGGAGGCTTACAGTGAAAATCTCAAAACCGAAATCGCCGTTCGAAAAAGAGCCGAGGCCGCCATCAGCAAGAGCGAGGCCAATTATCGCGAGCTGGTTCAGAACGCCAACAGTATCATCCTGCGAATTGACACCAACGGAACGATCACCTTTTTCAATGAATATGCCCAGCGATTTTTCGGTTACAGCGAAGCGGAAATTCTGGGCGGGTGCATCATCGGCACGCTCGTTCCGGAGACCCAGCTGAATTCAGCCGATCTTAAGCGCATCATTGAAACCGTCAACCGTCACCCCGAACAATACCGGTATCACGAATTAAAAACCTTGCGCCGAAACGGGGAGCAGGCCTGGGTTGCCTGGACCAACAAAGCGGTTCGCGATGTCGCCGGCACGATAACGGAATACCTTTGCATCGGCACCGATGTGACCGAGGTCAGGGCCTCCGAGCACGAAATGAACCGCATGCGGCTTTACCTCAAGAATGTGGTCGACTCGATGCCTTCGCTCCTGGTTGGGGTCGACATGAAGGGCCGGATTACGCAATGGAACCGCGAAGCGGAGCATGTGACCGGTATTTTGGAGGAAAGCGCTCTGGGAAAGCATGTGTTGTCGGTCATGCCGCAGCTTATAATTCTAAAGCCGGTTTTTGAGCGGGCCATCACCGAAAAAACGCCCCAAAAGATCGAAAAAAAAGCCTATCCGGTGAACGGCGCCACCCGATATGCGGATATGCTGGTTTACCCCCTGATGGTCAACGGCGTTGAAGGTGCGGTCATTCGGGTGGATGATGTCACGGCGCGGGTTCGCATGGAGGAGCTCATGGTTCAAAGCGAAAAGATGCTCTCCGTGGGCGGGCTTGCCGCCGGGATGGCACATGAAATCAATAACCCGCTGGGCGGTATTCTCCAAAGTCTTCAAAATATTCTCAGGCGGTTATCGCCGGATCTATCCGCCAATGTGGCGGCGGCCGTCTCCTGCGGCACCGATCTCGGCGCCGTTCGCCGTTACCTGGAAGAGCGCGAAATACTAAAATTTATAGATAGTATTCGGATTTCCGGAGAGAGGGCCAGCGCGACCGTGGAAGACATGCTCAATTTCAGCCGCCGTAGTGAATCCCGGGCAACACCGGTTGATCTCGCTTCCCTGCTCGACAAAACAGTGGAACTGGCGACACACGATTATGATCTGAAGAAAAAGTTCGATTTCAGGCGCATTCAAATCATTCGGGAATTTTCCCCCGATATGGATGAGGTTTCCTGCGTCGCAACGGAGATAGAGCAGGTGATTTTGAATCTCCTTCGAAACGCTGCCCAGGCCATGATGTTAGCGGGCACACCTGCCCCGGTGATTACCTTGCGAGTCTGCGCCGATGCGGACTACGCGGTGATCCAGGTGGCGGATAACGGGCCCGGCATGAGTGAAGAGACCTGTAAACGGGCATTTGAGCCTTTTTTTACCACCAAGGAGGTTGGAATCGGCACGGGGCTCGGGCTCTCTGTTTCCTATTTTATCGTTACGAACAACCATAACGGCGCTATGAGCGTTGACTCATCTCCCGGCAACGGCACCTGCTTTGTGATCCGGTTGCCGTGGAAAGGAATAAGGAGTAAGGAGTGAGGAGCAACGAACTCAACGAACCCAACGAACCCCATGAACTCAACGAACCCCATGAACCCAACGAACCCTGCGCCCCCCCTGATTCTCATCGTCGATGACGAGCCCGTCATTCGGGAAAGTGTTTCCGTCTACCTTCAGGACAGCGGGTTTGAGGTGATCGAAGCAAATAACGGCAAGGCCGGTCTCGCCGTTTTCCGGGAGAAAAAGCCGGATCTGATGCTCCTGGATTTGCGCATGCCGGTGATGGACGGGCTTGAGGTGCTGACGGTGGTAACCCGGGAATCTTCCGACACTCCGGTCATCGTGATCAGCGGGGCGGGGGTGCTGCAGGATGCCGTCGAAGCCTTGCGGCTCGGGGCTGCGGACTTCATTACCAAACCGATTCGGGATATGGCGGTGCTGGAGCATACGGTCCGAATTACCCTGGAGCGATCCCGGCTTCGGGCCGAGAACACGCGGTACCGCGAGTTTTTAGAAATTCAGGTCGCGTCACGCACCGCCGATCTCGCCAGGCGAACCGAAGCGCTTGAAACCGCCAACAATCAGTTGACTGTCGAAATAAAGGAGCGGGAGCGGACCGAAAACGCCCTGCGCCAGAGCGAATCGCGTCTCTCGGAAATCATCGGTCTTTTCGAAGGGTTCATTTATTCGGTAACTCCGGATTACGACATCGATTTCATGAACCGGCAGCTGATCGATCACATTGGTCGTGAGGCGACCGGAGAGCGCTGTCATACGGTTCTTTTCGGTTTTGACGCCCCCTGTCCGGGGTGCGTTCAGGAGCGGGTTTTCAAGGGCGAAACCGTCCGCGCGGAACGTTTCAATCCCCAAAACGGGAGGTGGTATTATACCATTCATTCCCCCCTGTGGGGAACCGACGGCTCGGTCCTGAAGAGTCAGTCGATCCTTATCGATATTACGGACCGAAAACAAGCCGAAGAGACGCTTCGAGTGAGCGAGGCGCATCTGCGGGAGGAGACCCTCCGGCTCAAAAGCAGCCTGAAGGGTACGATTCGATTTGGTGGTATCATCGGAAAAAGCACGGCCATGCAGACCGTTTACGAGGCGATTTTAAAAGCGGCCGAATCCACGGCCAATGTCATCCTCTATGGCGAATCCGGAACCGGAAAGGAACTGGTGGCGGCAACGATTCATAATTTGAGCAGCCGGGGCGGGAAAAAATTTGTCGCCATCAACTGTGGGGCCATCCCCGAAAACCTGATGGAGAGCGAGTTTTTCGGGTATAAAAAGGGAGCGTTCACCGGTGCGGTACTCGATAAACCCGGATATCTGGCAACCGCCGACGGCGGCACCCTCTTCATGGATGAGGTCGGCGAATTGAACCCGGCCATGCAGGTGAAACTGCTCAGGGCCATTGAAGGAGGCGGCTACACCCCGATTGGTGAAAGCGAGGCCCGGCCCACGGATTTGCGGATTATTGCGGCGACCAACCGGGATTTAAAACAAAGTGTTCAAAGCGGTCTTTTCCGGAAGGATTTTTTTTACCGGATTCACATCTTCCCAATTTACCTGCCGCCATTGCGAAACCGAAAAGAGGATATTGTCCTGCTGATTCATCATTTCCTGCAACTCTTCAGCGGGGAAGGTCCCATTCTCTCCATTCCGGATCACATCATAAAAGCCATGCAGCACTACCACTGGCCCGGAAATGTCCGGGAGCTTCAAAGCGCCATTCACCGCTATATAACGTTAAAGGAGATCGACTTTATGGATCTTGAGCTCGCGTCTCCAACGCCGGGGGCCGCCTCGAAAGCTCCCCTGATGACCGATGTGCCGGCCAATCTGCCCCTGGCGGCCGCTCTGGGAGAGTTTGAAAAAAAATACATCGAAAGGCTGCTGAAAGAGAACCGGTGGCGTCGAAACAAGGTGGCCGATATTCTCGATATTGACCGGCGAACCCTATTCCGGAAAATGAAGACCTACCACCTTGATTAACCTCACCCCGCCGTTTCCGCCGGGATAGAGGCCAATCGCTATTGACGAGCGGATAAATCCCTTTATGGGACAAAAAGATCCCATTGTCTTTTTTAATAATATATCAAGAAAGATAGGTTTGATTTGTAAGAATATTCGGGACAAATATATCCCATTAATAAATTCCATTCGGTTTTAGAAATAGATCATATTTGTTTATCATTATTTTTCATTCCAAATGGTTATCAGTCTTTTCAGCCATGTGGCACGACAGTTGCTCTTATTCATCGTCAAGAATCGCTCCCGGATTTCATCCTTAACCCAAGCTACTTAGGAGGAACGCATGGCAGCAGCAAACAACGGTAACCCGGCGGTCGTAGGATTGGCAGGCTTCGGTCTGACCACACTCATTCTCCAATTTCACAACCTCGGCTGGTGCGGCATCGGACCGGTACTGGCATTGGCGATCGTGTTCGGCGGGGTCGCGCAGATGATCGCGGGGTTTCAGGAATTTAAATGCGGTAATAATTTTGGCTACAGCGCCTTCGTGTCCTATGGCGCCTTCTGGATCGCACTGGGAATTATCTGGCTCTTGAATAATTTCAACATCTATAAACTGAGCGGTACCGATGTGGGATGTTTCCTCGTTGTCTGGACACTCTACACGATGATTATGTGGGTTGGCGCCATGCGCATTCACGGCGCGATGGCTTCCACCTTCACCCTCCTGGTCATCGGGTTTATCGGCCTCGACATCGCCCATTTCGGGTTTCCGGAGCTTACCAAGCCAACGGCCGTTGTGCTCATTCTCTGCGCCCTGAACGCATGGTACATGATGGCAAGTGTCATTTATAACCAGGTGTTCGGCAGAGAGATTCTGCCCATGGGAAAACCCTGGATTACTTCAGAGCCCGCGCCGGTGCAACGTTTCCAGGAGATGACAAAATCGGCTGCGTGAACGGTATCGATTTTGTGATCCACCATGAGAGGTTATAGACGATGTCAAATTTTCACCTGAACGCACATGAAAAATCGCTCAAAGACCCGGATGCTTTCTGGGGAGCCATCGCGGAAGATTGCCACTGGTACAAAAAATGGGACCGGGTGCTCGATGATACCCGGAAACCGTTCTACCGCTGGTTTTCCGGCGGCGTTCTCAATACTTGCTATAACGCGCTCGATATCCATGTCGAAAACGGGAAGGCGGATCGACCGGCGCTCATTTACGACAGCCCGGTGACCGGCGTCATTCAGACCTTCACCTACGGTGAGTTGCTGGCCGAGGTTTCCAAATTTGCCGGGGTTCTGGTTTCCCTGGGGGTGACGAAGGGGGATCGCGTCATCATCTACATGCCCATGATCCCGCAGGCTGCCATTGCCATGCTGGCATGTGCCCGGATTGGCGCCATCCACTCGGTGGTCTTCGGCGGTTTTGCGGCCAACGAGCTGGCCACCCGCATTGATGATGCCCAGCCCAAGGTCATGATTTCCGCCTCCTGCGGGATCGAAGTGAGAAAAGTCATTCCCTACAAACCGTTGCTGGATGCCGCCATCGATCTGGCTAAGAGCAAGCCGGAGCACTGCGTTATTTTTCAGCGGCAGATAGTGGACGCTACCCTGATTCCGGGCCGGGATGTCGACTGGGAAACGGCCATGGCAACGGCCAAGCCGCAAGGGTGCGTTCCCGTGGCGGCAACGGACCCGCTCTACATTCTGTACACGTCCGGCACGACGGGGCAACCCAAGGGGGTTGTCCGGGACAACGGCGGTCATATGGTCGCACTGAAATGGAGCATGAAGGCGATTTATGACATTGACGAGGGAGATGTCTGGTGGGCGGCCTCGGATGTGGGCTGGGTCGTGGGGCATTCCTATATCGTGTATGCCCCCCTCCTGAAGGGGTGCACGACGGTCCTTTTTGAAGGAAAACCGGTTGGAACGCCGGATGCCGGCGTTTTTTGGCGCGTGATTTCACAGCACCGCGTCAAATGCATGTTCACCGCGCCCACGGCATACCGGGCCATCAAACGGGAAGACCCCAACGCCGAACTGATGAAAAATTATGATCTCTCCGATTTCAAAATCCTGTTTCTCGCGGGGGAACGTTCCGATCCGGACACGATTCAGTGGTCGGAAAAACACTTGAAGGTGCCGGTCATCGATCACTGGTGGCAGACGGAAACCGGTTGGGCCATTGCGGCCAATTGCATGGGACTGCACCATTACCCGGTAAAATACGGCTCCCCCACCAAAGCGGTTCCGGGGTGGGATCTACGGGTAGTCGATGAACTCTGCCAACCGGTCAAACCCAGCGAAACGGGCGCCCTGGTGGTGAAGCTGCCCATGCCCCCGGGGACCCTGCCGACGCTCTGGAATAATGACAAGGCATTCGTGGAGAAATATTTGACTGAATATCCGGGATATTACAAAACAGCCGATGCCGGTTTCATTGATGAAGACGGTTACGCTTACGTGATGTCCCGGACGGATGACATCATCAATGTCGCCGGTCATCGTCTTTCGACGGGCGCCATGGAAGAGGTGTTGTCGGATCATCCGGATGTCGCCGAATGCGCGGTTTTGGGCGTTGCGGATGCTCTCAAGGGCCAGGTTCCCATCGGATTTTTGGTCCTGAAGGCCCATGTGAACCGGGACGAAACGGAAATTCAAAAAGAGGTGGTGAAAATGGTTCGGGATCGCATCGGACCGGTGGCGACCTTTAAGACCGCCATCGTGGTAAAGCGACTCCCTAAAACCAGATCGGGGAAAATCCTTCGGGGAACCATTCAGAAAATTGCGGATTGCAAGGAGTACAAGATCCCCGCCACCATCGATGATCCGACCACTCTGGAGGAAATCGGGTTTGCGCTTCAGCAGAAAGGGTATGGCGATATAAAGAATTAGAACATTTCCCTTTACGGCGGTATCCGGGTGTCGGCAGAGCAGTGCCCTGTTGCCGCCTATCCAGCATCCATAAGTTTCAACTAAACCGGTCGGCATTTCCAGTGCCGGCCGGTTTTTTTGTTTCCGGCCCGAAACGATGAAGGCTATGCATAGAATATACGGGCTGGTATCATCGATTCGGCCAAACCGGAGTGACGAGCAGGCCATGCCAGGGTGTTTTTGGAAACCCGGCAAGCTGTTTGAGCGATAGCGAGTTCTTGCCGGGCTGGAAAAAATACCCTGGCGTGGCCGAAACCATTATCAAGGCCAGTATACGATTGAGCCCCGTTGGCATCGATTTTATCCCTTGACAATAAGGAAATAAAATATCAGAAAATCCGCTGATACTGGACAGTCGTCAGGTTGCATGGCGCCTGTTTTTCCATTTCAAATTCATGAGGCAACCCGCATGAAAAAATCCAGACCCGTTACGCTTTTCATCCAATGCCTCATCGACGGAATTTATCCCGAGGTGGCCGAAGCCGTGGTAACGGTGTTCCGGCGCCTCGGTGTCCATTTGGACTATCCCGTGGATCAGACCTGCTGCGGTCAGCCGGCCTTCAATACCGGTTACTGGAACGAGGCGCGGACGGCGGCGCGCCGGTTTATCGATATCTTCGAGGAGGCGCAGGTCATCGTATGCCCCTCTGGCTCCTGCGTGACCATGGTGCGGCATCACTACCCGGATCTGTTTCGGGACGATCCGGGCTGGCGGGTGCGTGCCGAAGCCGTTGCCGCAAAAACCTTCGAGTTCACCGAGTACCTGGTGGACGTTCTCGGAGTGGAAGACCTCGGTGCCCGGTTTCCGGGAAAAGTCACTTACCACGATTCGTGCCACCTGCTGCGCCACCTGGGGATTGCCCGGCAGCCCCGGGCGCTGCTTGACAAGGTCCGGGGGGTGGAGCGGGTGGAGATGAAGGACTCGGATCATTGCTGTGGGTTCGGCGGCGCCTTTTCAGTCAAATACCCGGAAATTTCCACTGCCATGGTGGACGAGAAAATCCGGAACATCCTCGATTCGGGCGCCGACACGGTCACCGGTTGCGACATGGGCTGCCTGATGAATATTCAGGGGCGTCTTAGCCGGAAAGAGATACCGGTAAAGACGCTTCACATCGCCCAGATACTGGCGGGTACCCCCAAATGAAATCTCTCTTCTCCACGGCCCCGGTCGATAATAATCCGGACATTGCCACCGAAAAGTATAAATCCGAAGCCGTCAAGGGAATTGAAAACCCGGTGCTCCAAACGGCACTTGCCAACCTCCAGGGCCGCTTCGGCCGGGGGACGGCCGAAGCCTACCGGCAGTTGCCCGAGGGACCCGGCCTTCGCTATCGGGCCCACGAGATTCGCATGGAGGCCATCGAGAATCTGGACACGCTTCTCACCCGCCTCGCCGACACCATCGAGAGTCGCGGGGGCTACGTTTATTTTGCCGAAAACGCGGGCGAAGCGGTCACCTATGCCCTCAACGTGGCGGATCGGTTGAACGTCAAACGCGTGGTCAAGGGAAAGTCGATGGTCACCGAGGAGATCGCACTCAACCGGGCCATGATCAATGCCGGAATTGAGGTGACCGAGACCGATCTGGGCGAATACATCATTCAGCTGGCAGGCGAGCACCCGTCTCATATCATCGCTCCGGCCATTCATAAGACCCGCAAAGAGATCGGCCGGCTCTTTGCCGAAAAGCTCGGAATTTCCTACATCGAAGATCCCGCCACCCTGACCCGGGCGGCCCGAAAGGCGCTCCGGGAAAAGTTTCTGGCCGCGGACATGGGGACTTCCGGCTGCAATATCGCCTGCGCGGAAACCGGTCATATCACCACCGTCTCCAATGAGGGGAATATCCGGATGGCCAGCACGCTGCCCCGGGTGCATATGGCCTTTATGGGCATGGAACGGGTCATTGCGCGGATAGAGGACCACGACATCCTCTTCCGGCTTCTGGCCCGGGGCGCTTCGGTTCAGAACATGGCAGGATACGTGAGTTATATCGGCGGGCCGAGATTGCCCGATCGGCTCGATGGCCCGGACGAGTTTCACCTGGTGATCCTGGACAACGGCCGCTCGAAGATTCTTGCCGATCCGGAATTCAGGGAGATGCTTTGCTGCATCCGGTGCGGGGCGTGTCTCAACGTGTGTCCGGTTTACGGTAAGATCGGCGGGCATGCTTACGGATACCCTTACTCGGGGCCCGTGGGGGCGGTAGTGACGCCGCTGCTGGTGGGAGTGAACCGGGCAAAGGACCTATTTCGGGGAGAAACCCTGTGCGGCGCCTGCAAGAATGCCTGCCCGGTGGCCATCGATCTTCCCCGGATGCTGCTTGCCCTGCGGCGCCTCCTGGCCGAAGGGGACAGCCGGTGGAATGTTACACCCGAAGGTTTCATGGAGAAGAGCATCTTTGCCGCCTGGTCCCGGATGAATGGTAACCGGCCGGTTTATGAAACAGCGATGAGAATCGCGGCCATCGGCCGGGCACTGGTTCCGGAGGACGGCGGGCCGCTCCGGTGGCTGCCGCCCCCCTTTTCGGGCTGGACATACAGCCGGGATCTGCCGAAGCTCGCGCAGGAGAGCTTCAACCGGAAATGGCGAAGGACTCACAACCGATGAAAAAAGAGGTGTTCATTTCCCGAATCCGTGACGCGATCGGTGATACCGGCAGATCCCGGAATCTTTTTCCGGAGACTCCGCCGCCAGAGAGCCAGGCGGCACTCGATCGGGTCCGATCCAGAGATGCAAGCAGCCGAAAACCCTTATGGGCGGCGCTTATTAAGGCCGCTGAACCGCTTCGCCTGGTTGTGCAACGGGTGGCCGATCCGGCTTTCGCGGGCGAGGCGATCGCCCGGCTCGTGCTGGAAAAAGACCCAGAATGGGGGGATGAAAAACGAGTAATCTCCTGGCGCCACCCGCTGATTGAAAAAACGGGGATCGCGGATCGGCTCGCCGGGGACGGCATTCCGGTCATCATAACCGAGCCCGGATTGACCGACAAAGGGGCCCGGGCCCGGTTTCAAGCCGAAATGGAGGCGAGTTTCGTTGGGATCACTTCGGCGGATTTCTGCCTCGCGGAAACGGCCACCCTGGTATTGCGCACCCGCCCCGGGCAACCCCGAAGCGTGTCCCTCGTACCCTCCATTCATGTGGCCGTCGTTACCGAGGACCGGATTCTTGCCGATCTGAAGGAGCTCTACGCCCTGTTGCGCTGGGATTCGGCCGAGCGGGACGAAGGGTTGACCGACTGCCTGAGTTTGATTACGGGCCCAAGCAAGACGGCCGATATCGAGGCCACTTTAATCCACGGGGCGCATGGGCCCAGAGAGCTTCACCTCTTTGTTTGCGAGCAGGGCTGAGGAACGAAACGGATTTTTCATCAGCATCTTTTGATACACAATTGGGGAGGGGGAGGCCATGAGACCCATCCATCTGAAAATCAACGGGGTATTGAGACAGGTTACCGTTCATGCCGATCGCACGCTGCTGGATCTTTTAAGAGAGGACCTGGGACTCACCGGCGCCAAACAATCCTGCGATAAAAAGGGGCAGTGCGGTGCCTGCACGGTCATCGTCAACAAAAAGGCCGTTCTTTCCTGTCTGACCAAAGCCGTTACGCTGGACGGTGCGGATGTGATGACCGTTGAGGGGTTGGGGACACCGGAAAACCCCCACCTGATTCAGGAGGCCTTTGTGATTTCCGGCGCCATTCAGTGCGGGTTTTGCACACCCGGCATGATCATGGCCGCCAAGGCGCTATTAGACATCAATCCCGATCCGGATACGGCGGCCATCAAGGAGGCGCTGGCCCGAAATATTTGCCGGTGTACCGGATACAAGAAAATCGTGGAAGCGGTAAAGCTGGCGGCCGGTTTTTTAAGAGGTGAACTGACGCCGGAGCAGGTTCGGCCCAAGGTCTCCGAGGGCCCGCTCGGCGTTTCGCATCCCCGCCCCTCAAGCCTCTCCAAAGCCTGCGGGACCGCCCGGTTCACGGCGGACATTCCGGTGGAAAACGCTTTGGAACTCGCCGTGTGGCGAAGCGATATTCCCCATGCCCGGATTTTGTCGATCGACGCCGCCGAGGCGATTCGCGTGACCGGCGTTGCCGGGATCATGACGGCGGCGGATATCCGCGGAAGCAACAGGCTGAAGTATCTCGTGCCGGACCGCCCCGTGCTCTGCAAGGACAAGGTTCGTTATATCGGTGATCCCGTTTTGATTCTGGCGGCCGACACAAAGGCGCAGGCGGCGGCGGCGCTAAAAAAGGTAAAGGTCGTTCTCGACCCCTTGCCGGTTCTGAGCGGTCCGGAGGCGGCGCTGGCCGCGGATGCCGTTGCGGTTCACGAGGATAGGCCCAACCTCTGCTTCGAGCAGCCCCAGATAAAGGGAGATGCAAAAATCGCCTTGAAAAATTCGGTGGCGGTAATCGATGCCGTCTTTACCACTCAGATCAACCATCAGGCGCCGCTGGAACCCGAAGCGAGCCTTGCCTGCTGGGAAGGAGACGGTGAGGACCGGAAGCTCGTCATCACCGGCCGAAGCATCAATATTCACTTCCATCTGGGAATGCTTCAGGAGGCGCTCGGATGGGAGAACATGAGCTATATCGAAGCCCATTCCGGGGGGCAGTTCGGCATCAAAGTCGATGTCATTTCGGAGGGGATTGCTGGCGCCGCCGCGATTCACTTCAATCGATCCGTGCGCTATATTCCGAGTCTTGCTGAAAGCATGCTCATGACGTCCAAGCGGCATGCCTTTCAAATGCGGGTGAAAATGGGGGCGGACGCGAAGGGGCATCTGACCGCCTATTGCAACGATATGCTGGTCGATAAAGGGGCCTATTACTCCATCGGGCATACCGTTGTGGCCCGGGCGATGCTGATGCTTTCCGGCTCGTATCACATTCCCAATATCGAAGCCAGGGGAAGACTCGTTTACACGAACAACCCCTGGGGAAGCGCGGCGCGCGGTGCGGGCCCGCCCCAGGTCAATTTTGCGCTCGAATGCGCGATGGACATGCTGGCGAATAAGCTGAACATCGACCCGTTTGAATTCAGACTTCGAAACTCCCTTCAGCCGGGCCAGTGCAAGTCCACCGGTAGAGTGGTTCAGCAGTGGCCCTTTCCCGGGCTGATGGAAGCCCTGCGTCCGCACTACGAACGGGCCGTTAGAGAGGCAAACGCCCATCGGAGCGGAACCGTAAAGCGAGGAGTCGGATTGGGAACCGGCGCTTTCGGTATCGGGGGCCCGGGAGACGCCTCGGTGGTTGCCGTCGAACTGGATGCCGACGGCGGCATCAGTATCTATGCGGCGGCAGCGGACCCGGGGGAGGGCAATGACTCCATGTTGATCCAACTGACGGCAAAATTCATGGACCTCCCGCTGGAAAAGATCCGCATCCATACTCGAAGCACCGAAAACACGGCCGCAAGCGGGCCCGCCGCCGGCAGCCGGATCACCTATATGATCGGCGGCGCCCTGATCAACGGGTTGGGGCAGTTGAAACAGGCCATGACCGAGACTGGCACGAAGACCGGAGACGAGTTGTCGTCCGCCGGGCGGCCCGCCCGTTATTTGGGGCGAAAGAAGAACGAGGATGCGGGCCCCCTCGATCCCCAAACCGGCCAGGGGCCTTCTTTCGAGTCGCAGGTGCATGCCGTTCAGATGGCGGAGCTCGATGTGGATACGGAAACCGGACAGGTGACGGTTCGAAAGATGACCACGGCCGTGGATGCCGGAACGGTGATTCATCCGCAAAATCTGACCGGTCAGCTGGAGGGCGGCATCGACATGGGGGTCGGCTGGGCCTTGCGCGAGGAGTATATCGCCGGCAAGACAAAGGATTGGGTCACCTTCAAATTCCCGCGCATGCGGCACAGTTTTAATATGGAAACGATCATTCGGGAAACCTTCCGCCTCCTCGGGCCGCTGGGGGCCACGGGAATCGGAGAGATGTGTCTGGTGCCGACGGCGCCGGCGGTCATCAATGCCATCAACAACGCTACCGGCGTCTGGATTCGTGATTTGCCGGCGACTCCGGAAAAGATAAAGGCGGGCCTGGGGGCCATGGCCGGGAAGTCAGATGGGTGAGTCTTCCGGAGAAGGAGCATCATCGGCCGGCCCGCGCTTCCGTGAAATTCTTGAACGGCGGATTTTGTTTGACGATGAGGGGTTTTTTACGGATTTTGAAGACTGGTCGGAGGCGGTGTTCGCGGTACTGGCCGCGGAAAGCGGTATTTCACCGCTGACGGATTCTCACCGGCGGGTGGTTCGTTTCTTTCGGGATTACTACGCCTGCAATGGCCGGGCGCCGATGAACCGGGAAGTCCGGGAGGGAATCGCCATGAGCATCCTGGAACTGGAGCGTCTCTTCCCGGAGGGGATCAAAAAAGGCGCCCGGCGGTTGGCGGGCCTTCCCAATCCCAAGACATGTAATTAATGCCTTAACGATTCGTTTTTACCAAAAAACAAAAAATTTGACATCCTGTCCTTGATCACTTCAGCTGAAAGTAGGAGTATGGCATTGTAGGGGCGAAAAATTTTTCGCCCTTACGGGGTTTCGGGAATAATAGCCGGCTTTCATCAACCGGCACCAACAGGAACACGGCAATTCCGATGATATACCTGGATAACGCGGCGACCTCCCATCCCAAACCGGCCGAATGCCTCCAGCGGGCCCTCGATAAATACCTGCGTCTCGGGGCTTCCCCCGGAAGAGGCGGCTATGATCTCGCGGTGGAAGCGGAAAGAGCGGTCAGCGATGTTCGGGCCGATGTCCGCCGGTTTTTCGGAGGGGAGGAGCGCAATCCCGTCTGTTTTTTTTATAATGCCACCGAAGCCCTGAACTCCCTCCTTCAGGGGGTTGCGGAACCCGGCTGCCATATCGTCAGCACCCGGCTGGAGCATAATGCCGTACTTCGGCCCCTGCATCATTTGCGGGCTCAGGGACGGATAGAGTTCGATTTGGTGCCGTTTAACGCCGAAGGCCTTGTCGATCCGGTTGACATCGCCGCGGCTTTTCGGCCCCATACCCGCTATGTCATGCTGAATCACGCCTCCAATGTGACCGGCGCCATTCAGCCGGTGGCGGAAATCGGCGCGCTATGCCGCGAACGCGGAATTTCCTTTTTTCTGGATGTATCGCAGAGCGCGGGACTTACGCCGGTTCAAATGGAGGCGTGGCATGTCGCGGGGCTTGCGTTCACGGGTCATAAATCGCTTCTTTCGCCCACCGGTATCGGCGGTCTTGTTCTCAACCCGGACCTTGCCATTCAAAGCTCCCGGTATGGCGGCACCGGTGTCGATTCGAGCAATCCGTTTCACCCCCGGGAGTTTCCGTTCCGGTTGGAAGCCGGAACCATCAACCTGTTTGGCATTCTCGCCCTCGGCGAAACGCTGGCATACGTGAAAGCGCTGCCGGAGGAGGTTCATCGGCAAAAGTCGGACTTATTCATGGCGCTGCGGGATGGGCTGAGTGACCTGGAGAGAGTCGAGGTGTACGGCCCGAAGCGCCTTGAAAACCGGTTGCCGCTATTGAGCTGCAATGTGGGAGGAATCGATCCGGCGGATGTGGCGGCTATTCTGGATGGTGATTTCGATATCGCGGTCCGTGCCGGTCTCCATTGTGCCCCCCTGGTTCACCAGCAGCTTGGAACGTCCCCAAACGGCACCGTCCGTTTCAGTTTGGGATTTTTCAACCGGAAAGACGAAATCGATTCGGCGATAAACGCGATGGCGGCCATCGCCCATGTCGCCACCTGATCATGTAAAACGAATGGTTTTTGGGTCTTTACCTCCCACCGTGAGGGCGGTTCGCGAACCGCCCCTACAAATTATCATGACCCGGCGTTTTTAAATTCCCTTTCCGATTTTGACCCATTCCCATGGGGTCTCTCCCATCATAATCATAATGGTTTCAAATAGTTTAATCAGCTATTGTCTCGTGAAATCCAAAAGCAAAAAGGGTCCTCATATTTTTCTTGACAGTTTGCGTTTAGAAATGATAGCGCTATTCTCAGTTCACACATGACAAACCAAAGTTCGGAGTACAGAACTGATGCCGACTCCCAAAAAGCCCGATTCCACCGATAAATACCTGGTGCCCGCAGTCGAGCAGGCGCTGCGAGTGCTGTTTCGAATCGCGCAGGACGAATCGGCCCACATGAACCTGACCCAGATCTGCGAGGCGGTGGGACTGCACAAGAGCACCGCGTTCTGTATTCTCCACACGCTTCGAAAATACGGTCTCGTTCAAACGGCCGGCAGGGGAAAGGGCTATACGCTCGGACCCGGCCTCATCGGGCTTTCACGCAAATTCCTGGACACGCTGAGTGCGCCGAAGCTGGCGGAGCCATTGCTATCCGAGCTTGCGGAAAAGGCGGGGGCCACATCGGCGCTGGGGATGATCGCAGATAAGAATGTGTTTGTCGCGGCCAAGAACGAAGGCGGGCGGGTACTCGGCATTACCATGCGGGTCGGTCACCGGTTTCCCCTTTCCTACGGTTGTCATGGCAAGGCCATTGCCGCCTTCCTTCCGGAAAAGGAGCTCGATAAGCTGCTTTGCGAGAAACGGCTTTACTTCCATGGGGACCCGTCGAAGTTTGATAGAGAAAAATTGAATGAAGAAATAGCCGAATGCCGCCGGAACTGGTTCGCCTCGGACATTGAAGAGACGGTGCCCGGGCTGAACGTTGTCGCGGCGCCCGTGCTCGGCCCGAATGAGCACCCGATCGGATATATCGCCGTTCTCGGGCTGGTGTCCGCCGCCGCTGTTCGGGAGTGCGGGCCTATAGTTGCGGCGGCCGGAAAGAAGCTGTCCCGATTGCTGGGCTCCCGGGTGAAAGAATAAGATCTCGAAAGGAGGGATGAAAAACACCACCAATTTCGGCACATCCATACCCCGCCGGTTTTTTTAAGGCACTTACTGGTCGTCACTGACAAACTAAAGGAGAAGGTCGTTATGAAAAAAACGCTCGTTTTAAGGTGTGTTGCGGTAATGTTTATTTTGTCCGGCTTCCTTGCAGCCGTCAACACCCAGGCCGCGGACAAGGTTATCACCCTCAAGTTTGCCCATTTCGTGCCCTCCACGACGCTGGAAGGCAAGACCATGCAGGATTGGGTCAACGAAGTCGAAAAGAGAACCAATGGCAGAGTGAAAGTGACGATCTATCCGGGCGCAACGCTCATGCCCCCGCAGCAGACCTACGACGGGATAACGAAGGAGGTCGCCGACATCGGCTACGGCATTTTTGCCTATCACCGCGGCCGGTTCCCTTTGACGGAGGTGATGGATCTTCCCCTCGGATACAAGGACCCGACGGTGCCCACAAAGCTCATCAACGAGTACTACAACAAATTCAAACCGAAAGAACTCGACGATGTGAAGGTGCTCTTCCTTGAGGCTCACGGCCCCGGAATTCTCAGCACCAAAACCCCCATTGCCAAGCTTGAAGACGTGAAGGGCATGAAGATCCGCGCCCACGGCGTCTCCGCCAGAATCGTAACGGCCCTCGGCGCGGCGCCTGTCGGTCTGCCCATTACGGATACCTACGATGCCCTCTCAAAAGGGGTCGTGAACGGTCTGATGCTGGACTGGGGTGGCCTCTACAATTGGAAGATGGGAGATGTGGTCCAGAATCATATCGATTGCCGGGGCATTGCCTACACGACGAGTTTCTATACGGTGATGAACAAGGACAAGTGGAACAGTCTTCCCCCCGATATTCAGGCGATCATTGACGCGCTCGATAAGGAGTGGATCGGGAAAATTCAGCAGAAGTGGGCCGACTGGGAGGTCATGGGAAAAACGAATCTCACCGGAAAGGGCAACACGATCACGGTTCTTCCCGCGGAGGAAAACGCGCGCTGGGCTGAAAATATGCGGGAGGTCATTGATGAATGGGTAAAGGCCACGGCGGCAAAGGGTGTTCCGGCTGCGGAGGCGCTGAAATTTTGCCAGGAGTTTTTGGCGGCTAATGACAAATAGGGTGTCAACGGGTGTCCATTCATAAATAACGGCGTTTTGTTTGAAGCGATTAGCTGTTAGCGATTAGCTGTTAGCAATTAGCTGTTAGCTTTACCAATTGGTTCAAAGAAAATCTTAAGCTAATGCCCGACATCGGAAATTTAACGGCTAACAGCCAACGCTGGCTATGCACGCAACCCGTAGGGGCGAACCTATGTGTTCGCCCTGATTACGAAGGGCGAACACATAGGTTCGCCCCTACCGGCGTGCTCCGAAATCAGGGCTACGGGATTAAAATTTTCTTGTTTTATTCGATAGGAATGTATCTTTAAGGCACTAACAGCCAACAGCTAACAGCTAACAGCTAAAAGCTAAAAGCTAACAGCTAACAGCTAAAAGCTAACAGCTAAAAGCTAAAAGAGGAAAAATGAGCCTATTTCTGAATTTTGCCCATTCACTGGCAAAGCGCATGGATATTGTTGCGGGGATCGCCCTTGTCGGCATCATGCTGCTGACGTCTCTCGATGTGGTGCTGCGGTATTTCGGGAGGCCGATTCCCGGGGCCTATGATATCGTGTCCATGATGGCGGCGCTGGCCGTCGGTTTTGCGGTTCCGAAGACGGCCTGGGATAAAACGCATGTCACCGTCGATCTTCTGGTGGACCGGTTCCCCTGGGCAAAAAATACGTTTCGCGTGATCACCCGTATCCTCGCCCTCCTGTTTTTCATGCTGCTTTCCTGGAACCTCATCCGGTTGGGACTCGATTTCTCGAAAACCGGAGAAAGCACGTTGACGCTGGCGCTGCCGCTCTATCCCGTCGCCCTGGCGCTCGGCGTCTGCAGCATCGTTCAGTGCGTGGTGCTGCTCGCCGATCTCGTAAGGGGCTTTGACAAAGGAGAAGATCATGGGTGAAGTACTTATCGGAATCATCGCAATCGTCATTCTGTTACTTCTCTTCCTGACGGGAATCGAACTCGCGTATGCCATGGCCATCGTCGGCTTCGTCGGCTACGCGGTGCTGGTTTCCCTGAAAGGGGCGATGACGGTAATTTCCAAGGATTTTTTCGAGACCTTCGCTTCGTATAGCCTGACGGTCATTCCGCTCTTTGTCCTGATGGGGCAGATCGCCTTCAATGCGGGAATCGCAAAGCGTCTCTATAACAGCGCTCACCGTTTCATGGGACATATCCCGGGCGGGCTGGCACTCGCAACGGTAGTCGGCGTAACGGTCTTTAAAGCCATTTGCGGCTCCTCCGCCGCCACAACGGCGACATTTGCCGGGGTGGCGGTGCCGGAAATGGACCGCTTCGGATACTCGCGCAAACTCTCCACGGGCGTCGTTGCCGTTGCCGGCACCCTCGGGATTCTGTTGCCTCCCAGCGTCGTTTTGATCATCTTCGGCATGATTACGGAGCAGTCCATCGGGAAGCTCTTTCTGGCGGGCTTTTTCCCGGGAATTCTGCTGGCCGTCCTGTTTGCCGTCGTCATTGTCGGCTGGTGCCGGGTAAACCCCGATGTCGGTCCCAAAAGCTCCCGTTACAGCTGGAAAGAGAGAGCCAAAAGCTTGCCCGAGATCGTATGGCCGGTCGTTATTTTCGTGCTCATGATCGGTGGCCTCATGGGCGGGGTGTTTACACCGACGGAGGCCGGCAGCGTGGGGGCTCTGGCCGTTCTTCTCTTCACCCTATTTAAAAAAGATCTGAATTTCAAAAGTTTCGTCGAATCCGTCCGGGAATCCCTGCGCCTTTCCACCCTGGTGTTGATGCTCATTGCCAGTTCCACCATTCTCGGCCATTTCGTCGCGGTAACGAATATTCCGGCCATGACGGCGGAATGGGTAGTTCAATTGCCCATTCATCGCGCCGTCATCATGGCGTTGATCACGTTCATCTATCTCATCGGCGGCTCTTTCATCGATGATCTGGCCTTCATGATTCTCGCGACGCCGATATTTTTCCCGGTGATTTTAAAGCTCGGATATGATCCGCTGTGGGCGGGCGTCATGATCTGTCTCACGGTGATGGTAGGCGGCGTGATTCCCCCCGTTGCCATGAATGTGTTTATCGTCAAAAAAATCACGAATGCACCCATCAGCTATATCTACGCCGGGGTCTACCCCTTTCTGATAGCGATGATCGGGCTGGGGGTGCTCCTTTTTATATTCCCGCAGATTACTCTCTTTTTGCCGAATGCGCTGATGAAGTAGCGGGGTTTTGGGCCCCGGTAGCGGGGAAGAACGCCATGCCGGGACGGTCAGCCACTCGGCATTGGGGAAATCATCTTAGGGACGTCGTATTTTCAAATGTACCATTTATCCTGCTCCTGCTCCTGCTCTTGCTCTTGCTCTTAATCTTAATCTCATCCGCTATATCGAAATCAAGAGCAAGATTAAGAGCAGGAGCAGGATTGAGAGCGAGAGCACGAAGAACCACGTGGCCGGTATTTTAGCATATGCCGAGTCCCTTATAAGCGGAGGAAGAATTATGACAGAAAACAAGCTGGACCCTACCATTTCCAAACCTGTGGGCGCAAGCCGGGTCGGTTTCACGGTCAATGGAAATTCATATCGATTCAACGTGGGGACCGGGACGGGCGACATCTCCCCTTCCGATACCCTGGCAAAGACGCTCAGAGAGGATCTCGGGCTCACGGGCGCCAAAATCTCCTGCGACGACGGGGCCTGCGGTTGCTGCACCGTGATCATGGACGGGAAATCGATTCTCTCCTGCAAGATGCTAACAATCGAGTGCGACGGCAGAAGCATCACGACCATCGAGGGTCTGAAAGATGCGAAGACCGGAGCCCTCGATCCCCTTCAGCAGTCCTTTATCGATCACCAGGCCTTTCAGTGCGGCTTCTGCACGCCGGGAATGATTATGACCGCAAAGGCCTTTCTCGGTGAAAATCCTCGCCCCACGGAAGGGGAGGTAAAGGAAGCGCTTTCCGGAAATTTCTGCCGGTGCATCAGTCATTATCAGGTGGTCCGGGCCGTTATGTCGGTGGTGGAAAAGGGGGACAGCAATGGGCGGTAATTACAGGTACATCGGTAAAGTCATGCCACGCCGGGACGCCGTGAATATCGTGACCGGAACGGCGATGTTTCTGGACGATCTGCGCTTTCAGAACCTGCTGCACGGAAAGGTGCTGAGGAGCCCCCACGCCCATGCGATCATCAAAAGAATCGACAAGGCAAGGGCCGAGGCGTTTCCCGGCGTAAAGGCCGTTCTCACCTGGGAAGACATTCCGGACTGGAAGGGAGGGACTCCCCGTAACGTGCGGGTCCTCGATCAAAAGGTGCGATACGTGGGCGATGCCGTGGCGCTTGTTGCGGCGGATACCGCGGAAATTGCGGAAATGGCGCTGTCGCTCATCGACGTGGACTACGAGGTTTTGCCGGCGGTTCTCGATATCGATTCGGCGCTCAAACCGGGGGCGCCGCTCGTTCACGAGGATTGCCCCGGCAATATCATCCCCGGCGGCACGATCATCTTCGGCCCCGAGTGTTTAAGAGGTGTCGTCAAGGGGGATGTCGAAAAGGGATTTGAAGCGGCGGACGTGATCGCCGAGGGCGAGTTCGGATACGAGAATATTCCGAGTGCCCTGCCGCCCGAATCGGTGGGCGCCGTTGCCCAGTGGGAAGAGCCGAATAAGGTCACCGTGTGGAGTACGAGCCAGGCCCCCTATATGGACAAGGTGACGCTCTTCCATGTCTTTAACCGGCAGGTCGAGATCCGGAGCATCGGAAACCATGTGGGCGGCAGTTTCGGAACCAAGATCATGTGCTGGCAGGTTCAGAGTTATGCCGCCCTCTTGAGCCGGGCCACCGGCAGACCGGTCAAGGTCATGTTTACAAAGGAAGAGCACATGGCCTGCTTCACCCTCCGGGTCGGCTCGCGCATGCACGCACGGGTCGGCATGAAAAAGGACGGCACGCTCACCGCCATACAGGGCGCCTGGTATGTCGATACCGGCTATTATTCCTTCACGACGCAGGCGGAAGTCGCCGTGGGCTCGGGGGAACTCATGATCATGGCGCAGTGCCCGAACTGGGATTTGAAAAACATCGTTGTTGCCACCAACCGCAACGCCTCGGGCAGCATGCGGGGGTTTGGCGGCCAGGAACTCAAATGCGCGTTCATCCCGCTATTGAGCCTCGCAATGGAAAAAGCGGGCCTCGATCCCTTCGAGGTGTTGAAGAAAAATTACGTCAAGCCCGGCGGCGGGTATTTCTGGCGGGACGGGCAGTGGTATGACTACCGGGGCATCGACTTCTCGAAGGCCATGGACCAAGGGGCCGAAAAATTCGGCTGGAAGGAGAAATGGAAGGGGTGGCTGACGCCCACAGCCGTGAGCGCAACGATGCGGACGGGGATCGGCGTAGGCGTTCATGGAAACGCGGATATCGGCGAAGATACGGCCGAGGCCTATGTCCAGCTCGACTATAACGGCACCGCGACCATCTTTCTTTGCACGGCGGAGCACGGAACCGGCCAGACCAGTAACTATGCCAAGATGGCGGCGGAGGTGCTTCAAATTCCGCCGGACCGGATCTCCATGAGTCCCGCCGATACGCTCGTAACGCCTTTCGAGTTCGGGCCCGTTGGCTCCCGGGGAACTTACGCCATCGGGAGCGCCGTTATCAACGCGGCCGAGGATGCGAAGAAAAAGCTCTTTGAATTCGTCGCGCCCAAGCTGGGCGCAAACCCGAACGAACTGGAAACGGCCGACGGCGTAATTTCTGTAAAAGGCGCTCCCGAGCGGCGCCTGAAATGGCGGACACTGGGAAACGATCGCACGATTCTCGGCTATGGACGCTTTGAGCCGGATTTTACGCTCTGCAATTGCATGATGAGCTTTGTCGAGGTGGCGGTGGATACGGAGACCGGAAAGGTCTCCCTGCTGCGCGTGGTGCTCGCCACCGACGTCGGTCAGATCATGGACCCGCTGGGGCTCGAAGGCCAGTTGAACGGTTGCCTGGGCTCCGCCGGCATCGATAGCGCGATTTTCGAGGAGACCATTTTAAATCCCGCCTCGGGGCACATCCTCAATGCGAATCTGATCGATTACAAGTGGCGGACCTTTGCGGAGTTGCCGCCCATTGATCAGGTGGTGCTGGAGACACCGATTCCCTCGCACCGGTTTCATTCGGTCGGGGTTGGGGAAATCGCCACCTCTCCGGGGCCCTCGGCCGTCCTCATGGCGGCATCGAACGCCATCGGCACCTGGCTGAATGAGTACCCCGTCACCCCGCAACGGGTGCTGGCCGCCCTGGGAAAGAAAGCTCACGGCCAAAAAGGAGGTGTGCGATGAGAAATTTCGAACATATAAGCGTTCAGACGGTGGACGAGGCGATCGCGCTGCTGCGCGACAGCGGCGGCCGGGCAAAACTCAATGCCGGCGGAACGGATCTCCTCTCGCTGTTAAGAGGCGATGTAACTCCCCACTATCCCGATCTATTGATCAATATCAAACCGATTCCCGGCCTGGACGGGATCCGCGAGGAGGGGGGATACCTTAAAATAGGCGCCCTTGCGACTCTGGCCGATCTGGCGCGCTCGCCCCTTCTGACCTCTCGCTATGCGGTCCTGGCTAAAGCCGCCCATTCGGTGGCAGCTCCACAGATCCGCAATGTCGCCACTCTCGGCGGGAATCTCTGTCAGGAGGTGCGCTGCTGGTATTACCGCTATCCGCGCAGCATCGGCGGTCCGATCACCTGTTTGCGAAAGGGAAGTGGGGCATGCCTTGCCATCAAGGGAGATAACCGCTATCATGCCATTATGAACGCTAAAAAATGCGTTGCGGTCTGCCCCTCGGACACGGCGGTGGCATTGACGGCGCTCGATGCCCGGCTGGTGATCGCGGGATCGAAGGGCCTTCGCACGCTTTCGGTGCCGGAGTTTTACCATTCCCTCGGAAACCGTCTGGCGGAAGATGAGCTGGTGCGGGAGGTCGAGATTCCGGTGCGGGCGACGGCCGGCCGGCAGATCTTTTCCAAATTCACGCTTCGAAAGCCGATCGATTTTGCCATCGTGAGCGTGGCCGTGGTCCTGACCCTTGAGGGCGCGATTTGCACCGATGGCCGCATCGTTCTCGGCGCGGTCGGGCCGGCGCCGGTTCGGGCCACGGCGGCCGAGGCAACACTCATCGGTCAGCCGATTTCCGCCGAGCTCGCTTCTCTGGCAGCCGATGTCGCATTGGCGGGAGCCAAGCCCTTGAGCGGAAACGGGTATAAGATCGAGATCGCCAAAACGCTTGTCCAAAGGGCGATATTGGGGGAGGCCCAATAACCAACATTAGAAAGGAGCAGCGATGATTATCGGTAAGGTCTTGGCCAAACGGGCGATGGTTTCCCCCGATCGGGAAGCGCTGATTTTTAACGATCGCGTGTTTACCTTCAGAGAGTTGAACCACCGGTCCAATCAGCTGGCCCACGGACTTCTGTCCCTGGGAATTTCATCCGGTGACCGGGTGGGGTTGCTGATGCACAACAGCAACCCCTTTCTCGAAACCTATTTTGCCCTCTCCAAAATCGGCGCGGTGCTGGTGCCGTTGAACACGCGGCTCTCGGTGCCCGAACTGGACTTCATTTTGGACGATTGCGATGTCCGCCTGTTTATTTATGGGGAGGCATTTTCGGCGGATGTCGCCCGGATGGCGTTTTCCCAAAAAGGCCGGGTAATGATCTCAACCGGTGCGTCACCGCCCCCGGGGACCCTGGTCTATGAGGAGCTGATCGGCCGGAATCGCGGGGAAGAGCCGGATTTTCCCATCGACGAGAAGGACCTGAACGTCATCATGTATACCTCGGGCACCACCGGTCATCCCAAGGGGGCCATGTTGACCCACCGGGGCATGTACAGCGGGGCGGTCGATATGCTGATCGGCCTTCACTACCAGTATCCCGATCGCTGTCTCCTCCTGGGGCCGTTTTTCCATTCCGGCTCCATCACGCCTTTTCTCGGCCATGTCATAAAAGGGATTTCCACCGTCATCGTGGAAAAATTCGATCCCCGAAAGGCCCTGGAGCTGATCGGCCGGTACGAGATCGGCCTGATGCTCGGGGTCACCACCATCATGAAAATGATCATGGATGTTCCGGATATCGCCTCCTACCCCACCCCCGCCTGGAAATACGCGATTTTGCCGGGCTCCCCTCTTCCCGGAACGATGGTCCGGGAGGCCTACGAGCGGATGGGCGTCTTGTGCCAGAACCTCTGGGGCATGACCGAACTGTCCGGACCCGGGTCATTTATGAATCTGGAGGACATCTTACGAAAACCCGAATCGGCCGGAAAGCCCTATTTCAACGTCGATTTCAAGATCCTGGAGTATGACGGCAGCGAGCTCCCCGCCGGGAAGGTGGGCGAAATCGTGGTGCGCGCCCCCCATGTCATGGAAGGCTACTGGAACCGGCCGGAAGCCACGGCGGAGACCCTTCGCGACGGCTGGCTGCACTCCGGTGATCTGGGTTACCTGGATGACGAAGGCTTTATTTATGTGGTGGATCGCAAGAAGGACATGCTCATTTCGGGCGGCGAAAACGTTTATCCCGCGGAAATCGAGCGGGTCATCCGGGAAATTCCGGGCCTCGGAGACGTATCGATCATCGGCATTCCCGACGACACCTGGGGCCAGGTCCCCAAGGCCTTCATCGAAATTCAACCCGGCTATCCCATTTCGGCCCGGGCGGTCATCGACCATTGCCGCTCAAAGCTCGCCGGGTATAAAGTTCCCAAGCAGGTGGAATTCATCGAGCAGCTGCCGCGAACTCCTTCCGGAAAGGTGTTGAAACGGAAATTGCGTGACTGGCCGGCTGAAAGCCGCATCTCTTAACAACGCCGGCATCAGCGTCCAAAATAACAGAGGTCATTTTAGGATCCGGTCAGCGTCCGCAAAGACATCTTCTGCCGCAATGCCTTGGCAATGAAAATAGCAAGATTTTTGTGGTTTTCCAATGATTGGTTTTTTGATTGATTTTGGCTGCGAATATAAAACCGGTATCGAAGTTGGCCTCCGATGGAAAAAGTGCTATAGAATAACCAATTGATATAATTTTAATCCAGCATGGAAAGCACTGGAAAGGGACTTCAATAAGGATAACCCGTCAGGAATCCATGGCGGATTGCATATCAGGAAAGGAGGGATACGGTGATGGCCGGTCTTTATAGAACCATAATCGGCATGATATGCGGACTGATGTTTCTCTGTGGCTTTGACGTAACCGCTTATGGGGCGGGTGGCTGTGTGACGGAGGTGCTGGATAAAGAGACAACGGCATTTGTTGTATCCGGTAATCCGGCGTTTGGTCTTCAGTTGAAGAAGGAAAATGACCTGATCCCGATTTCCAATCCCAAAGAAGTTCTAAATGAGGAGGGCGTTCTTAAAGAGAATTTTTTATACCCGCTGCCCTCCGGAAAATACAAAGAGGGGTATGAACTCAAGAATCCGATCGTGGTCCAGGCGGAAAACGGCCAAAGATATTCGCTCGCACCCGAAACGGCATTCCAGTTGGTGTTCCCACCCGGTAACGCATCCGCCGCTAACTTTAAGGTTATAATACCGGAGGGTGAGAAGCTCATAAAAAAAGAGGGTATTGCGCCGGAACAATATGAATTGGCCGAGGATCTGACAGCCGATGTTACGTTTCAGAAAAATTCCCGGATCACGCTCAAGCTCTATCCCCAGACAATCGTTGAGCGGGTGACCGTTCCCGGCGCCGGCAGTATGGGAACCACCCTCACGGTCGAACCTAAGAAAGCCCCTCTGGGCGGATACATCCGGCTCGCTGTAAAAAAGAGAGACTTTGAGTTTGCCAGGGCCGACTTTTATGTTTGTCTGCGATTGCACGGCAAGGATGCGGCGGGGAAAAAGGAATTTTTCGCCAGCGATGATGTTGAATTGCAAAAAGCAGAGCGTGGAGAAGCGGTTTTGCGGATTCGCATTCCCGAGAAAATGGACGGACTGGGGGGATTGTATTGGGCCAAACCGGCTGACCTGCTGGTGGTGGCCCATATACCCGGAGACGGGGTCAGAAGAGCCGAAGTAACAACGCAGGAATTTTCAGTCTCATCTCGACCGATGGCGGTCCTGACCTGGATTCTTGCCTTTTTCATCCCTTGGTTCATTGCGGCTCTTGTCGCAGGGCGTACGGGGAGAAACACACTCGCCATGGAAGCTGCCCGGATAAAGCTGAAAATTACGGCGGAGAAGCTGGAGGCATCGACACAATCTCGGGATACCAACAGAATCGCCGAGCTTACCCAAGAGCTTGAAGAGCGAAAGAAGGTCCTTGAAAGGACCACGGCATCTTCCGAAACCCTATGCAAGGATTGGAAGACCAAACTAAATCCGGTCTGGATCGTTTCCGGCAAGGTGGGAGGCGCAAGCCTGTCACTGGCCCAGATTCTGCTCTGGTCCGTACTGGTTTTTTCCGCCTCGTTCTATGTATGGGTGGTTTCAGGAAAACTTTTAGACCTCACCAATGATGTGTTAATGTTGTTGGGGATTGCCGGCGGTGCATCGGTGATCGCCAAAATTACGGCATCCGCGAAAGACGGGAAAGGGCAAGCACTCGCCGGGGAGACGGAGAGAGAACCCAAGTGGCTGGATTTGATCAAATCAGAGGGCCGCCCGGACCTCTACAAGTTCCAGATGGCGCTCTTCACGACGCTGGCCGCGGTTTTTGTAACCCGGGAGATCTATTCGACCTTGACATTCCCTATATTGCCGGCGGGACTCCTGACACTCATCGGTATGAGTAACGGCGTGTACCTCACCGCGAAGGCTTCTTCCAAGACAGCGTTCGAGGAGCTTGCGGAGATAGATCGAGAACGGCAAAATGCCAGGGAAACCCTTGAAAAACTAAAAGATGAGGCCACAAAATGGGACGAGTCTGTGAACAAGGCAACCGGTGCTATGGCAACCGCCCGGACAAATCTAACCCTTTTGGAAGGGAAGTTGGCGGAGGCGAAAAATGTTCGGGATGCCACCAGAATTGCTGATCTTACCCAGAAGCTTGAGGAGCTCAAGGGGGCCCGGCAAAAGGCCATTGAGGATCAGCGAAAGGCTTCCGATGAAAAGAAAAAAGCGGAAGCTGCCGTGACGGCCGCTGAAAAGCATCTGGACAAGCTTCGGGAAGATTTTGAGGCAAAAAAGAACCAGGCGCTCCAGCAAGGGTAACCGAACTGACCCTGAGTCTGACAGTTCGGGTATTCTCTGCTCAGCATGTTTTACCCAATCTCCTTTCGGATCATTTTTTCCAGTTCCGCCGGGTCTATTTCGTCGATGCAGGCAAATTCATCCTTACTTTTCCCGGCCGCAGACCCGGGAATTGATTTCTAGAAAGGAGCGAGCTCTCCTTCTTTCTTCACAGGGGTGCTATCAGAGAGAAGTGTTCCGGTCCACGAAAGATGCGCTTCAAGGCCGGGGAATTCATTGTGGAGCCGCTCTTACTGATCGCGCGGAGAATGTATCATATCCTTGCGTGAGGCTTATGCGGCCAAACTGGGTAGCCCGGGGCCGGGTGTAAGGCCGGACAGCTGGAAACACCCCTCTCCCCCCGGAGTCACCCATTCATGGGCGACCCGCGAGGGACCGCGAGGGACCCAATAGGGCATTTTTAATTTTTCCGCTTAAGCTTAACCGGTTGCTCCCACGTCTATCCCTTTGGCACATTTTGTTACAGCCCGTGGCTTACCAAAAGGCGGTTTTGTAACATTTTTACCCAACGCCATTTTTTAAAATTTCCTATCCAGCTGTAATATCGGCCTTTTTTGTTTTGCTCATTTTAGGCATGGCTTTTGCTTTATTTTTGTCTTTCCAAAATATTGTGAAGCGCCATTTATTAATAAAAGTCTTAAAAAATTGGGGGGATACAAGGATTCTTTGACATGCGCCCTATTTTGTTTTAAAACGTTCCCATCGATTTGTCGCAGGGTAAATTTAAGACGTCTTTCCTATCCCGGTTGCCATCAATGACAGCGGTTTCTTTTCAAAGGAAACAGGTGATGTCGCTGTTGAAGCATCCCGGGGAAACCTGACTTATGTACGATTCTATTGTGGGGCTAAAGGAAGGAAAGTATGAGACTCGGACTAAGGATAACGGGAATACATTGCACAACGTCGCGATTTATAACGCCGCTGCATCCCGACTCTTTTTTTAATTTAAACATCTTCTTAGGATGCAGATCAGCTTGGGAAATGCAGCTACGCTAAGTCATACTAAATGCAAAATTATTAGACGACTGTTTAGTCGTCTAATCCGATTTCGTCCAAAAAATAGTCGTTTTATAAGGCGACTGTTCGGCAACCGAATACCTCATGAAAGATATGAAAACAGTTCCAGCTGAAGAGCGATTAGGCAAAGTTGAATATAACAACTACAGCGATTGGGATACATATCCAAGATCTGTTTATGAATGTCCATTTTGCCAAAAAGGGTTGTCCGTATCATTCAAGGATTTAGAAAAGCATAGTCTATCAGAGTATACAAATCTGAGTGAAGACACGGCCAAGGAAATTGATAACTTTGCTAACACATTAAACAAAGGGACCGCTAATTCATTTTTGGATTTCTTATGTCAAGGTTGTCATCGTCCAGTTCGCATATACTACACTGCTTGGGCTGGTGGCCGCCATGGTGAGGCTGGGTTTCAAATTAACTTCATAATAGAAAGCAAGGTATAACCTGCGTGTGCTGGGGACGGCGAGGGGCATGCCGCCCCAGACACGCGGCGTTATGCACGCCGCCGTAAAGCGAAACACGTTGTAGGTTATCTAGTGCCCATCCATAAATCGGCAAATTTAACTTCTCGGCCGAGGGGATGAATCGGGCTCATTTTATAAATATTTTTCAGCATGCTTTTTAGCAGTAAATAGTACTATTTTGGGTAAGAACCGTCGATTTTAGACGCACTTA
>JAZDPP010000121.1:0-46906 GCA_043797445.1 Pseudomonadota bacterium | reverse complement strand
GGCAACACCCGTTCCCATCCCGAACACGGAAGTTAAGCTCTATAGCGCCGATGGTACTGCTCGGGCAGCCGTGCGGGAGAGTAGGACGCTGCCGAAAAAACTTTTATAAACCCGGTTCTCTTTTCGAGAACCGGGTTTTTTTTATTAGGCGCTTATTTTTTCAGTTTACCCGCCAGCAAGTCAGCCAGATTCGCGAAGGGCTGATAACCACCGGTTGGGACGGGATCGCTTTGCGGGGTGGTTCCCGCATAGGCGTCGGCAACTTCAAGCCGTGAGTGCTCATTGTCATGGCAATAGATACATAAAAGCTCCCAGTTACTGCCGTCCAGCGGATTATGGTCGTGGTTGTGATCCCGGTGGTGAACCGTTAACTCACGAAGCTTCTTACCGCTGAATTCACGCCCACAACGTCCGCAAACATTGGGAAAAAGTTTCAGCGCTTGAATTCTATAGGTTTTCTCGAGCTTCTCCTGCTGTTGCCGTGCCTCGGTCACAAGTTGCCGCTGCCGATTGATATCCGATGGATTTTTTTTCAGGGCCATCGCTGGATCCTTTATTTTTCAAGTTAAAAACAGGACCGGGTATACCCATACCGGGCTATTGCGCTATGAGCACCCGGATGATATTCCCCTCAAATTCAATAAAATCACCCGACATTATCTTTCTTCTTTTTCGGGTTTCGACGTCACCATTGACGCGAACAAGCCCTTGTGAAATGACAAATTTTGCTTCGCCGCCACTTTGAACCATGTTTTCGAACTTTAAAATTTTATGGAGCTCAGTTGGTTCTTTTTTTATTTCAACAACTCTAATCGCTGCTGATAACGTTTTAATCATGCTCGATCCATAAACATTTCTATAAAGATTTATATCCATCTGAACCGGGCTCGAAAAAATATAAAATGAATCTCCTTGAGCCTGGCTAACGTCATCTTCCCTCCGTTAGGATAAGAACTTTTTTGCGGTTAGGCGAAGTCCTTTTCCTGGCAACGCCATGAGTGTAGATGTTCCGTGGGTGATCAAATCTCCTTTTTCATCTTTAATGATTGCTTCCGCATAGCTAAGGGCTCTGCCGGAGCGAATGCAACGACCCTCGGCAAACAAGGTTCCGGAAGCAACGGATTTGAGGTAATTGAGCTTGATATCCACATTTACCAGGCCCGCGTTTTCTGGTTGCCGCATAAAAACGGCCCAGAACGTTGCGGTATCGACAAGGGTCGCCAAAACTCCTCCATGAACAATACCGTAAAGCTGCAAATGACGGTCTGACAGGCATAATTCCAAAGTGGCATGATCCATGTCGATCGATGTCAGTTTCATGGCGATATGGGCGGGAAAGGGACTTTTATTCACCAACCGCAGCAATTCCTGAATGTATTCATTGTTGGGGTGTCGCATAAGGCACTCTTTCTTTATATTGATTCCGCTTGTTCGGGGTTATTCCCGCTATTGTTATAATTTTTTACCCGGTTTATATAATATATAATTTGACGCGATTCACTAAATAAAAACAGACTTGCATAACGGCTTCAGGTCTCATGGGATTTGATTTCCGCTCTTGATCATTTTGCTGTATCGGAGAGAACCCGCGTGTATCCGGATGGTTTAAATAAAGTACTTTTTGTAGATGATGACGCCAATTTGCTTAAAGCCAGTCAGCGGCGGTTGCGAAAACTGTTTGACGTCGATATCGCCCAAGGGGGGGAGGAGGGATTATCCGCCATTTCCAGCAGGGGACCTTATGCCGTTATAATCTCCGATCTCATGATGCCCGGGATGGATGGATTCGAATTCCTTAACAAGGCTCGGCAGTTCGCACCGTCGGGTATTTTTATCATGTTAACCGGTCATGCCGATCTCGAGGTTTCCATCAAGGCCCTCAACGAAGGACACGTTTTTCGCTTTCTCACCAAGCCTTGCAAAATGCACGTCCTGGAAAAGGCGATTCAGGCTGGATTGGAACAATATGATAAAAACAGTCTCATTTCCCGGACCCGCCAGCTGCCGGCCGACAATCGATACCACAGCAAGATACTGATTGTGGATGATGATCCTGAAGTATTGACGGTTTTGTCGGCAACACTCCATGCAACTTCCCAATTTGATGTTTTGACCGCGGAAAACGGCAATGTGGCGCTGACCATATTGAATCTATTGAAAATAGATATGGTGATTGCCGATAAGGAAATGCCGGACCTTGGCGGTATCAAGCTTCTCTCTTCCATCCGGCAAAGCTATCCGGGAATCTATACCTTCCTCATGTCCTGGCAGCCGACACCCGAAACGGAACGTGAAATAAAAGCGATGGGAGCGATGGGGCTTTTCGAAAAACCTTTGGTTTTGGCCGATGTTATCAACACCATTCGCAGTGTTTCACACGCCGGCCCCCGTGGTCAAATTGACGGCATTAGTACGGCGGGTTTTCTTCAGATGATCGAAACAGAAGAAAAAACCTGCACGCTTCAGGTTAGGGCCGGGGATTTACTGGGCTTGCTTTTTTTTCAAAAAGGGCGATTGATTGGAGCAGAAACAGGTAACCTGAAAAATGAGGCCGCTGCCATTGAAATCATCAACTGGAGACAGGCTGCCATCGAAATTCAAAATATCGGTTCAAAAAGAGAGGTCGGAATAAATCGGCCGTTAATGCACATTTTGATGGAAGCTGCACGACTGCGGGACGAAACGGATCTGAACGAATAAAGCAGACAGGCGCGGTTTACGAAGCGAAACAGGGGGGCTGCAAAAAAAATGGAGTCCAGGATAGCGTATTTAGCGATTGAAGAACAGTTGCTAAAAGAGGGGTTTGCAGCAGCGGAAGAGTTGGCGGTCGCCCACGATTTTAGGAATAAGAACATGGCCCTGGGACAAAAAAGCCTGGGAATGATCCTGGTTGACATGGGGCCGCTTACCCCCGACAAATTAAAGGTGCTCCTGACGCATCCGGAAATCCAGAGCTGGATCGGCGAGGACGCGCTTGAGATGGGTCTCATTACGCAGGAGCAACTTTCTGAATGCGACGATATTTTCCGGGAGGGAATGCAGCCGTTGACCTCGGTTTTGGTCAAAAGAGGATATCTTTCCAAGGCCGATCAGAAAAAACTTTTGTATCTCAAGCTTGAAGACATCCGGGTGGCAAAGCTTGCGATCAAGATCAACCTGATCCGTGAAAAAGACCTTGAGGCGGCGCTCAAGCTGAAAACTTATCGAAAATCAACCTGCGAAATTCTCTATGAGGGAAATCTGATCACCCTGACCGAGCTGAACCACGTGTTTCGAAAATTTAATCGCGAACTCAAATTGGGTCAGATTCTTTGTCAGCAGGAATTGGTGACGGAGGCGCAGATTCAGGAAGCACTTGGCGACCAGGCCGCCAGCAGCCACTCCCTGGGGAAAATTCTTTTGAAAAAAAAATGGATCGCCATAGAGCAGCTCTATTTTGCCATTTCGATTCAGTACAACACCCCGTTTCAGAAACTCGATGGGTATGTTTACTATGAAAAGCAAAAGGTGGCGCTTCGAAATATCGTGGGGCAACGATATGCTTTTGAAAATCAGATTCTGCCACTGTTTCAAATCGGGAATAACCTGACGCTGGCCGTATCCAATCCGGCTAACATCTGGGGGATGCAGGGATTGAAATCCCGCTATCCGGATCTCCAAATGGCCTGTGTTCTCATTACGGATGAAAAGTTTGAACAGCTTTACGCCATCTTGTATGGTGAGCTGTTATCCGCTCGGAAGGGGGATTCGAAAACGGGGCAAGAGCGGGTTTCCCCTGATGAAATGGTGATGATCCGTGATCCCAATACACAACAACTGCTCATAAAGAAGCTGTATGAGGACTACCGGTACCATCAGCGCACGGTTGGGGCCTCGCCGGGGAATGAGGAAGAATCATGGTTTTATGATTTCATAGAAGAAAGCTATCAGACTATTTGTCAGGAGTTTGGATGCCGCCAGGTTCTCTATCGATTTGAAGCAAAAGAAAATCATACCCGCCTTTTGGCATCACCTGTTGCGTAACGCTTATATAGGGGAAAAAAACATGGCAAGGGTAATAACCGTTACAAGCGGAAAAGGGGGCGTGGGCAAAACCAATATCACTGTGAACCTCGCGATCCAACTGGCCCGTAAAGGGGTTAAGACGTGCATTTTTGATGCGGATCTGGGACTTGCCAATATTAATATTCTGCTCGGTGTCAGCCCGGAGTATAATCTGGAGGACGTGATTTCCGGTGAAAAAAGCTTACGGGAGATACTGGTACACCATGAGACCGGCATTGATATCATTCCTGGTGGAACCGGTGTGGAGAAGCTGGCCGGCTTGGCGTCCGGCGGGCTTTCGGAACTCATCGAAGCGTTTTCCTGTCTCGAAGGGTATGACATCCTTCTTTTTGACACCTCCGCCGGTATTTCCCGGGAGGTGATTTCCTTTTGTATGGCGTCCATGGAGGTAATGCTGGTGGTTATTCCGGAACCGACATCACTGACCGACGGGTATTCTCTCCTTAAAGTCCTTTCCCTGAACGGTTATCGCGAACCGGTGAAAGTGATTGTGAATCAAGCAAAAAACGAGCGTTTTGCCGAAGCGGTCTTTAATAAGTTCAAAGAAACCGTCCGGAAATATCTTCCCTTGGAAATATCCTATGCCGGATGTCTTCCCGCGGATGAGAGTGTGGCGGAGGCTGTCACCCGACAACGACCTTTTATCTGTCTATATCCAAATGGACGAGCTTCCCTTGGTATTACCCGTCTGGTACAACATGTGCTTGCGGCACCCGTATCCGACCCGCAATACGGAAAAATGAATACTTTCTGGGAAAGATATTCCACTTTTGTTAAACGCCCGTTTGAACTTCCCCAGGGAAGGACACGCGTCCAAAACGCCGAACCGACTCCCCCCCCGCTCGATCAAAAATCCACAACCGCGAGTTCGTTGCCCCGTCAGTCGGTGTCAGCGGATTTAATCTCTCATCAGATTTTAGAATCCCTGAATCGGCTGGTGTCCGCCACCACGGATATCTCCCGGGAGTTGAGCGAATTCCGGCAAACCATTAAAAAATCGGTTGCTCCGGGGAGCATGGTCCAAACCGAGGACGGTGATATGGCTTCTCAATCTCCGCCGGTTATCACGCTTGATTTTGAAGCCTATGTTGAGCGAAAAAGGAAACTCCCCAAAAGCGAAGAGGCAAAATGACGAGGGAAACAGCGGACAATTCGGCCGATGAAAAAAAACGCCCCGCAATACTTCAAAAAAATATCGAGAGCAGCTGCCAAAGCGGATCAAACATGGCCGCCATGGGGCAACTGGCAGCCGGCATTGCGCATGAAATAAATACGCCGGCTCAATATGTCAGTGACAATATCCACTTCCTTCGGGATGCTTTTGATGGCTTCCTGAGCGCCCTCGGTCGGTATCAACTGTTTTGCCAGTCCGTGAAATCCGGAACCGCAACTTCCGACATGTTTCGGGAGTTGCAGGAGGCGCTTGAGGGCATGGACATGGCGTATCTTATTGAAGAGGTGCCCCAAGCCATTCAGCAGTCCCTTCAGGGAATGGAGCGTATTACCCAGATCATCGAAGCGATACGGGATTTTTCCCACCCGGGACTTATGGAAAAAAAAGCGGTCGATATCAACCAGGCGATTCGCAACACGGTGACGGTTACCCGGAATATATGGAAATATGCATGTGAAATGGAGACGGTTCTATATGAAAATATGCCCCGGGTGTTTTGCCAACCCGGAGAAATCAATCAGGTGATTCTCAACCTGATTGTAAATGCCGCGGATGCCATAAAAGAGGTTATTGGGGACAAACCCCATAAAAAGGGAATCATTCGGATCTCCACGGAACCGGTGGACGGGTGGGCCGAAATTCGTATCAGCGATACGGGTCGGGGAATACCGGAACCCATTCAGGGGAAAATATTTGATTCTTTTTTTACCACCAAGCCGCTGGGCAAGGGAACGGGGCAGGGACTTGCCCTTTGTGCCGCTGTAATGGCCAATCACGGTGGCGCAATAGAATTCGTAACCCGGCAGGAGATTGGCACCACTTTCATTATCCGCCTTCCTTTGGAAAACAGGCCTTGATCATCGTACCGGCCACGCCAGGGTATTTTTTCCAGAGCGGCGGGAACTCGCTATCGCTCAAACAGCCTGCCGCTCTTCAAAAAACACCCTGGCGCGGCCTCTCTGCCGTGGGAAATTGGCCGAAACGATGATCAAGGCCGGAAAACAAGGTACCATAAAAAATGGATGCGTCTGAAAAGAGTCGAATTCTTTTCGTGGATGATGATCCGAATCTGCTTGAGGGACTGAAGCGAACACTCCGGCCCCACCGTCATGAGTGGGAAATGACTTTTGCCAAAAGTGCTCGGGAAGCCTTGTCTTCGCTGGCGCAGATACCGGTGGATGTTATTCTGACGGATTTCCGGATGGCGGAAATGAGCGGCCTCGACCTGTTGAGGGAAGTGAAGCATCGTTATCCCCGGGTGATCCGGATATTGTTCTCCGGAGAGGTGGATCAGGCCTTGATCATGCAGTCGGTTCGGGTGGCCCACCAGTTTATTTCAAAACCGTGCAGTGCCGCCACGTTGAAGGAAAGAATAGAGCAGACCATTTCCCTTCGAGAAATTCTTGAAGATGATGCGCTTCGCGTCATTGTCTCTCGAATCGATGCGTTGCCCAGTCTTCCCGCGCTCTATGGAGACGTTCTGGCGGAATTAAAATCTCCAACGGCCTCAATAAAAACAATAGGCCGGATTATCGCCGGAGATATTGCAATGGCATCGAAAATCCTGCAATTGGTCAATTCCGCTTTTTTCGGGCTACGCCAGCGCATCACGAGTCCCGAGCAGGCGGTTTTACTGCTGGGGATCGATATCGTGAAATCTCTCGTTCTTTCTCTTCAGTTATTTACCCGGTTTAATATTCCCAAAAGTTTTTTTTCGGTCATCAAACAACTATGGCAGCATAGCATTAACGCGGGCCGTCTTGCCAAATTAATTTCAGAGAAGGAAGGGTTGTCACCGGAAAATGTCGATCATGCTTTTATGGCCGGCTTACTGCACGATTGCGGAAAGCTGGTTTTTCTATCCAATTTTCCCGAGCAAATGAAAGCGGTGCTTACAAACAGCAACAATTCACCGGGAAGTGTTCCGGAACTGGAGCGCCACACCTTCGGTGTTACTCATGCTCAGGTGGGCGCTTATCTTTTGGGTCTTTGGGGGCTTCCTTCGGCAATTACAGCAGCCATCGCTTTTCACCACACACCCGGAGGGACGACAGAGAGAGCTTTTTCCGTGCTCGCGGCGGTTTATATTGCCGATCAAATCGATCTTGCGCGGAATTTGATTGTTGGAGAAAAGCCGATGGAGTCAAATTTGGATATGGCCTATCTTTTCAGGATTGGTCGTGCTGACCGCATTCCCTTCTGGTGTGAGCTTGCCCGAGAGGTTCCAACCCCGATAAACTGAAAAGAAGCAGAGAAAAATCGAGAATAAAAGAAATCAGCGGTTTTTATAAAGGGCCAAAAAGCTCAATATCACACTGATAATACATCCAAAAAAGCGATAGTTCCACCAAAAGCCTGAGCCCTCTCATTCCATGCCCAATATTTTACTAACTATTTGAAAAACAAAAAAATATAATTCGAAGAAGGCCGCATAAAACGCCTTTAAACGGCAAAAATGGCGTTTGACACACAACTGTCTTTGACGTATCAGTACGCCAATTACATGAAGAGGGTGGTGTTTAATTATATTAAAATGGGCCTGTATCAAAGAAACGGGATTCAAATCACATGTTAAAATTTGTTGTTCAGGCAAAAGACCTGCATGGAAATTGGCGAGACCATCAAGCGGCTTGGGACTACAATGAGGCAAAACAGGTAGAATTTGCCCTGTTAAATAACGACGCCGCCTGGAATCCCAAAAACCGGAAAAAACAGACTCGTATTGTGCCGACCGACAGAGCAAATAACCTCTATCATTTGTGATTGGTGCCCCCTGTAACATTTTGGAACCTCTTGGGCATCACCATTTTTCCGCTCTGATTTTCCTTACCCTCCCGGCATGAGGTTTTTCAACGGATAGTCGTTGGCGAAGATCCCTCAGTCCATTCCTCCTTATTAAGTTTGGCCTTGATCATGGGTTCGGCCACGCCAGGGCATTTTTTTCCAGCCCGGCAAGAACTCGCTATCGCTCAAACAGCTTGCCAGGCTTCCAAAAGTACCCTGGCGTGACCTGCTCGTCACTCGGGTTTGGCCGAATCGATGATCAAGGCCTTAAGTTTTAATAGGATTTGTCGTTGTATGGTGATAAGCTCACGTAAAAATAGGCCATGGAAAGCGATTTTTCGACAGCGTGTAAATGATCGCTTGATTTTGAGCAAAAAGATAATCCTCTTATAAAACAATAAAAAGGAGCCGTTACGACATAACCATAGCATTCCTCACGATTTCGTTGCGGCGCCGTATGCCGTTGGTGGTATTTCAATGTTGTGATTATCTCTTTTGACGGTTTAATGGTGAAAAATGCCAAGAATTTTTAATAATGAAAAAAAGGCGAAGTTTGGTACCGAGAAAATTGCAACGCTGGGAGGCGATAAAAATGCAAAATTGGGTACGAAAAAGCGGCCGGCTGTCGTCTATGTAAAATCGGAAGAAAGACGGAAAGAAATCGCTCCCGTTTTTAAGGAAAACTGCTGGGAATATATCGTTGAATTGGATCCGGATAAGCCGGAGGATATTACGGATTTAGAAACCTTATTGAATCCGCCAAAGCCGAAAATAGTCCCCGTTAAAGTATCCCGCAATGAGTCCTGTCCCTGCGGGAGCGGGAATAAATATAAGAAATGCTGCGGCAGATAATCGATAGCGCGTTGGATATGTCCGTTCTCATTTTTTAGTTCCGGGCGGGTCCAGCACGATCATGACCCGGCATTTTTTTAGAAAAACCAGGTGGTTGAAATTAGCTCTCAGCCGGTTGGCATCGGAAACGCTGACAATGATCTCGCAACGGCCGCGCCCTTTGGTTGTTAATCCCTTAATCGTCATCGGGTGATCCGTGACACGTGGATTCTTTAAGGCTTTCCCCATGTCGGAAGCATACCCGACCACGCCTCTTTGAACCGCAAATTCCCTGCTGGCAAACGCTGCTCCAAAGACCTCATCGCCGTTTTCGTCGACAATCCTGGGCGCCAGAGCCGGCGCAAACTGGGTGCCTCTGGCATCCACTACCATTCCCGTATAGCATTTAGGAACGCAGTCGCGTTCGCTTTCGTTCAACGAGAGGGAGTCTTCAGAGGCCTTGTTCGCCCGTATCGGTCGGACCGTTTCGATCTTTTTGATTTCAGATGGAAGCATCAGCTGGGCAAATCCGCCATGGAGGCTCATCTGAAGGGTCACCTCCACCATGCCGCCCGGAAGATATTGGCGGCGGGTTACCGTCGCCTCTTTGACAATGGCTTTCAGTCTATTTGCGAGCTCTCCGCTATTTGCTACCACTTGAGATATTTTTGTATCGGCATTGATTGGGATTTCTTGAAGAATGTTAAAAAGATTGCGACGGGAAACGTCAATGGCATCTTTAATAGCCTTGGATCGCCCCTCTCTGCTGCCCTGAACGTTTTTCAGTTGTAATGCGGTTCCCTTGGTTTCAACGACGCCTTTGCTCCAGCTGATGGTCCCGGATGCCAACTGGTTCACCAGCTGTTGTTCCGAGGTATCGGCGCCGGCCACCTTTTTCGTCAGAAAGCAGAAAAGAATAAAAAACCATATGATCCATGTTTTTCTCATGAGGTCTCCTTTGCCGGGGCTGCTGGAATATCTGTCGGCATCATGTACTAGAGAGGGTGGACAATTCAACGCCCGAATAATAATGCTTCAAAATTTCCTGATACGAATGGCCCGAGGTCGCCATCTGATTGGCTCCCCATTGACTCATTCCCACGCCGTGACCCTGTCCGTATCCTTCCAAAATGACCCCGGCGGGCTGTGGCATGATTTTAAAAAAGGTGCTTTTTATTTGCTTGGCATCCAGCAGGCACCTGAAATGGTTTGCCGAAACAACAACCCTTCCCGTATCTGTTTCGATGGCGATGTCAAATACCCTGCCGGAGGGTGTATGGGAATTGGGCTTTATCGATTTGATGAATCCCATTTTCAACCCGGCCTGATTGAGCCGGCTGGTAGCAACGGCGTAGGGAAGCGTGTATTGCCAGCTGCTGTTGGGAAGACTCTTGCTGAAGGGATCGGCAACCCCTTTCAGATAGGGCAGATCCACCTGCCAGACATAGCGCGCCTCTTCCGTGTGGCCGGCGCTATTGGAGTGAAAGTAGGGGATAATTAATTGGTTATTGCGGGTGATGACCTGACCCCGGGTGGCATTGACGGCTGCGTTTGTGGATACCGTTTCCGCGTTATAGCCGCCATAGACCTGAGACTCCGTAGTGGCTTCGACATCGAAAGGCATAAAGCGGTTTTTTGATTTAATATAGAGCGCATAGGTCCTCGATGCAACCGCTTGTGCTTTTAGTGCATTGCCGGACCAGGAAGCGGGCATCTCTTTGGAAATGATGCCAAGGAGATACGCTTCGATGGGAACATGGTTGATGGCTTGCAGGCCATCCGGTTCCAGGGCCACGATCAAAAAGCCGCGAAGGCGCATATCCTTGAGCGAAAGGGGTTCGCTTGTTGTTTCCACGCGGCATTTCAGGGGGGCGATTTTTTGGCCATTCAGGATCAGATTCCCCCGGTTTCTCGTAAAAACTACCGGACTCTTGCCCTGATAAAGAAGACTTCCGGACCCGGCATTTCGAACCGTCACCCTGCCCGCAGCTCCCAGTTCGAGACGCTCGGCGCCCTCTGATATTAATACCCGAATCTCCTCGTCACGGCGGAACGTGCTGAGATCAAGAGCGGAATCGGGTGCCGCAATCTTGGTTCGCGCGGTTGCGCTTTCACGCCACGATTCGGCGGAATGGCGTCGAATCCCATCGGGGTATTGGCTTATGTATTGAGAAAAAGTCGCGGCGGCGCTATTATAATTTTGCTGCCCGTAATACAGCATCCCCTTGTGGAAGAGAACGTCCGGTGAAACCCTGCTTCCGGGGTAATTGACCTCGATTTGATTCAGAAGCGCCATCGCCATATCCGGTTTATTGAGATACTGGCTGATTGCAACGGCTTTTAACAGCAACGCCTGAGCGGATGTGTCGGGGACTTGCGCCTGATCCGCAATTGCCTGATAAAGATCCAAGGCCTCCTTGTAATTTCCGCTGGTTAATAAACAGGCAGCGGTTTCAAAATCCGCAAGACTTTTTTCAGTGGCATAAACGGTGGAGCCCAGAAATACCAGGCATATTGCCACAAGCCGGATGGCCCCCCTTTTTATTCCGTCCATTCGTTATTCTCCGGAGAGGGATTAAACTCTATAGCCACTCCAGTTGAGCTTGGCTTTCAGGACATCAAAATAATTCTGCCCCGGCATGGCGATCATCTGAATCGGATGTGGACCCTTTTTGACGATAATGGTATCCTGGTCGCTGATTTCGATACCGGCCTGACCATCAAATGTCAGCATGATATTGGCGGCCTTTTTGGCAAGTTCGATTTTGATGATCGCTGTATCCGGAACGATGAGCGGTCGATTCGTCAGGGTAAAGGGGCAGATAGGCGCGAGAATGATACCGGGGACACCCGGATGAATAATCGGCCCGCCTGCTGCAAGGGAATAGGCTGTCGAGCCGGTGGGGGTGGCCACTATCAACCCATCGGCCCGGTAGGTGGTCAGATATCGCTCGTTGATGGATGTTTTCATGGTGGCCAGCCGGGCCAGAGCGCCCTTGTTGATGACCACGTCATTTAAAACCGTTTCACGGGCAATTTCCTGGCCGCCCCGTTCGACATGTACCAGCAGCCGCATGCGGGGCTCGGTGGTAAATGGATTGGCCAAAATATATTCAACCGCGGAAAATAGTCTGTCCTCCGATATTTCCGCAAGAAAGCCGACCTCGCCAAATTTAATGCCGAGGATCGGTATGTTCTGATCCCCGATCCATCGGACAGCGCTTAAAAAGGTTCCATCTCCTCCCAGAACAAGGATGAAGTGCAAATCCGCCGGTGCCGTTGATGCGTTTGGTTGACCGGACAACGGACGCTTTGACCCCGGGCTTTCTTTTCGAACCACCGCGATCCGCCGATTTTCCAGCCATTCGACAAGCGCATCGGCTTTTTTTTCGGCCTCGCTATCGGCCTTAACGACAATACCAATTCTATTGACCACTTGAATGAGCTCCTGTTAAAAAGTCTCGCGCTTCCGACATCCGCTTCTATTTTGGATCATTGAAGAGACACGTTAACCTCAGCATATCCACATCGTAGACGCTACGCACCTTGTAAGGCAGGGCGTTGAACAGTCGAATCATACCGGTATTCTCGGGGGACGTATAGGCCGTCAGTCCCGATATTCCGTTGTCCTTTGCCGCCTTGAACAATTTGATCATCAAAATTTTACCCAGGCCGCAGCCTTGCCAGTCCTTGCTTACAGAGAAGGCGACTTCGGCCGTGTTGCTGGACTCTTCAAACAAATAGACGCCTACCGCCACCACGCGCTGAAAGCCGATTTCTCCCACCAGCGCCACCAGGGTTAGATCCTTGATATAGTCAACCTGAGAGACCCCCTCCATCTCGGTTTTCAGAAAACTGGTTTTTTCGTGAAAGAATCGGGAGACCACGTCTTTTCGGTCCAGCGCATAATAGTGTTCCTGGATTCGCCGCTGATCGACCGCTTTGGCCGGCCGGATGGTCAACCGCTCCCCCTTAATTTCCCGAACCTCCTCCAGGTGAACCGGATAGACACCGTGCAGGGATTCCGAAAGCGTTTGAGTCGGGCTCAGCAGTTCCATCTCTTTGGCTTTTGCAAACAGCTCATCCCGAAAATCGGGGTGCGCAAGCGAGATCATGGCAACGGCTCTTTCCTGAAGACTTTTTCCGAAAAGCCGGACCATTCCAAACTCGCTCACCACATAGTCCACATCGCCCCGGGGAACCACCACGGCAAGGTCATCCAATCTCGGGACGATTCGGCTGACGGTTCCTTGCTTGGCGGTGGCGGAGAGCATCAGAATCGATTTTCCGCCTCTGGAACGAGCGGCGCCCCGGACAAAGTCGAGCATTCCGGTAACACCGATAAAATGGTTGTGCCGCAATGCATCGGCGGCGACCTGGCCGGTCAGATCAATGGCTTCGGCCACGCAGATCGCCACCATTTTATGGTGGCTGGCGATAATAAATGGGTCGTTAACGTAGTCCGATGGTTGAAAATCGATGGACAGATTGTTATTGAGAAACTCATACAGATCGGTTGTACCCATGGCGCTGGATCCTACCAGACGACCCTCGTTGTGGCCTTTTTTCCGATTGGTGATCACCCCTTCGGCCACCAGTCGCATGATGCCGTCTGTAATGTATTCGGTGTGTATTCCGATGTCTTGTTTATCCCGAAGGGCAAGAAGGGTGGCCTGGGGCGCGGCGCCCGGGTCGATGTGCAACGTTGAGCCGTCTTCAATCAGGCGCGCGGAGATGCGGGCAATGGCATCAGCCGACGGGACCTCCGGCGGGGGGGGCACCGTCAGGAGCGGCTCCTCGAATTCGACGATCACGTCCACCTCATTGACATGGACAAAGCTTCGGCCGATGATGGTGGGCATCTGCGGATTGACCTGGGCGATGACGAGATCCGCGGACTGTGCCGCCGCCAGCGTAATATCGACCGAGACCCCCAGGCTCATCCAGCCGAAATCATCCGGTGGGCTGACCTGAATTAACGCCACGTGAATCGGCATCCTGCGACTTTTAAAGAGACGGGGGACGGAGCTGAGGTTGATGGGGGTAAAAAAACGACGGTTTTCGGCAAAGGACTGAGGTGCCGCCGATCCGAGATAGAGGGATCGAATATTAAAGCTCTGGCCACCCGCGGTATTGGTGATCGTGGATAATAAGGTGCTCGCGCCGCCCATCATGCGCACAATTTCCAGATCGGTAAACCGGCTGGCCAATCCGACAAGCAGTTTTACCAGGTATTGCGGCTCACCACAGTTAGAGCCGATAAAAATACGTTGCCCGGGTTTGATCATGGCGATGGCGTCATGGCCATCCCTTTGTTTTTCCACATAACTGTCTGCCCAATATTTGGATTTAGCACGCATAGTCCCCCTCGGAAGGTCGTTAATAATCGGTTTATGGTTTTTAAACTTACCCCACTGCCAGCGGATGATCAAGCGCCAAGAACATGAACCTATCCAAATCGGTACTTCCCGGCAAATCGCGCCCGCTCTCCGATGCGGCGACGTGTTGTATCCGGGGCGTGGAATCCCCGTTTGCAGAAACACATCGATTATGATATCGATTTAAAAAGAAAAGCTCCATAAAAAACCGTGCGGCACAGAAGGCGAACGTGATGACATCGCTCTAATTCAAGAAAAAAGCCGCCCTAAAGGGGGGCATATCGAAACCGGAGAATTTTGTTATGAAAGTCATACTCGTTATGGCGCTCACGGTAGATGGAAAAACCGGCCTCACTTCGAATCATTTTCCAGACTGGACCGAACCGGCGGACAAAAAATTATTTATGAGCGTTTCAAAAAAAGCCGGGGTGATTATCATGGGATCCAAGACCTTTGATACCTTCGGCGCCCCGCTTCCCGGCCGAAAACATGTCGTATTAACCCGAAATGCGGACCGTGCGGTTGAAGGGGGGCAGGTGGTTTTTACATCGAAAAAACCGGCGGAAATTTTAGCGGACCTGGAGATGGAAGGGTATGGCGAAGCGGTGCTGGGCGGCGGCGGCGGCATCAATTTCCTTTTTGCATGCGAAGGTCTCATTGACGAAATTCTGGTTACTTTTTCTCCTAAGATTTTCGGCGCCGGTCTTTCCCTCTTTTCCGATAAGATCATAATGGATCTGGCTTTGCTTGAAACCGGAATTCTTGGGGAACATACGGTGTTTGCCCGGTACCGGGTCATCCGGTAGTTCAGAGCCTCTTTTTTATTTTTTTACCGGCGGAAGTTTCAGATTGCCCAGAACGGCAAACCGAGGATCGATGATACCACCGCTGCTACAACGGCAATTGCCTTCATTGAGGTTTTCACCGCAATTGTGGCACAGCCCCTTGCAGTCTTCCCGGCAAAGCGGGCGCAACGGGAGCGACAGGATCACCTGCTCCTGGATGGCATCGTGAAAATCGATGGTATCTCCTTTATAATAAATGAGTCCGAGATCTTCCTCGCTCAGGGCGATTTCCCCCCCCGCTACGTCCGGTTCAGGCGATTCGTGAGTGAAATCGACGGAGAAATGGTGTGCCACGGGGGCCTCATACACTGCGAGACAACGGCTGCAGGTCGAAATGGTTTTCGTTTCGATTCTCCCCGTGACTTCGACAATGTCGGCCACCTTTCTAATTTCAAGGTGTGTGAAAATATCGCCTTTAAACTGGCATTCCCCATCCGCGGCCAATTGCTTCAATTCGGGGAAGTTTTGGGAGGGGGTATTCATTTCAATAATGATTCCTTCCGCTGGAATGTCCGGTACGTTAATCCGCATTTTTATTCTCCTTGGGGGGATTTTGGGCTTTGATCATCTTCCCGACCACGCCAGGGCCTTTTTTTTTGCAGACCGGCAGGAACTCGCTGTCGCTCAAACAGCCTGCCGCTCTTCCAAAAACACCCTGGCGCGGTTTCCCTGCCGTGGGAAATTGGTCGAAACGATGATCAAGGCTGGATTTTGTTACCGTGGTTCGGAGGGTAAAGGGTACCCCAGAGATGTTTTATATCGAAAACGCGGGAAGCGGTCGAGCATTTTTCAGTGGTTCAACGCTGAGGGAATCAGAAAATGCGAAGTCCCTGACTATCGACAATATGAGGGTGAAAATTATTTCCATGAAAAAGAGCCGGGAAACAGGGTGGAGGAAATTTTGGAAAAAAAACTCAGGGATAAAGCCAATCCCGAGATGGAGCAGGCCTTGGACCGATCCGCGGTTAATCTTGCCCTTCGGCTTTTGTCGCGGCGGAGTCATACGTGCCGGGAATTGAGCTTAAAACTTCATCAGCGCGGGTTTGAAAGGGCGATTGTTGATCAGGTTGTGGCCGAATGTGCGAGGCTAACCTATCTGGATGACGAAGCGTTTGCCCGAATGTATAGAAAACAAATGACGGAAAAGGGGTATGGGGCACGGTATATTAAAGTGGCCATGAAGAAAAAGGGGTTATCGGATCAGGATATTGCGGCCTCGTTTACGGATTATGACATGGTGGCGGATGAACGAACGGTTGCGGAGGCCGCACTGGTGAAAAAGGTAAAAACGCTTAGCCATCTCCCTGAAGGCCGCAAAAAAAAGGATCAATTGTGCCGGTTTCTCAGCTCCAGGGGGTTTTCCACCTCAACCGTTTGTGAGGTCCTCAATATGATACGGCCCGACACTTAAGCCGGTAAATCCGATTCGTTTTCCTAATTTCCTTTGACATACTGGGATGTTCGGTAACGCGTCGATACAATAATCCTTTACAAAAAAGAGGAGATGAATTACGTAAAAAAATCGCATTTTCTCCAAGGCTGTCGTTTTGAAGCGAAAAGCAGCGCTCTGCCGCCTGTTTTTTGGAAAGAATAATATTATTAAATGTCACACACCCTCTATAGGTCATACGGTAAAGCAAATCATCGGGAGCTGTTGCGATGACGGTCTTGCAGCTGGTTATAGCCTCCAGCAATAAAGGAAAGACGGCTGAAATACGGGAATTGTTAACCGGTTTTCCCGTTCAGGTTAAAAACCTCAGTGACTTCGGACCGATTCCCCCGGTGGTGGAGGATGGTCTCACTTTCGAGGAGAACGCATTTAAAAAAGCGAGTTTCACCGCCCGGATTTTGGGACTTCCGGCCCTCGCCGATGATTCCGGACTCTGTGTTGAGGCGTTGGGGGGTGCGCCGGGTGTTTTTTCCGCGCGCTATGCCGGAGAAAATGCCACGGATGAAAAGCGATGCGATTATTTACTGTCCGAAATGAGAGGAAAATCCAACCGGAACGCTGCCTTTGAATGCGTCCTCTCTCTGGCTGTTCCCATGGGGGTGGCGCTAACCTATGAGGCCAGGTGTGAAGGGATGATAGCCGAGTTTCCTTCGGGTACCCAAGGTTTTGGTTACGATCCGGTTTTCTTTTATCCCCCTTTTAACAGAACCTTTGCCCAGTTGACACCCGCGGAAAAAAACCAGGTTAGCCACCGGGGAAAAGCCCTTAACGAATTAAGAAGTGAATTTGATAAGGTGCTGAAATGGATTTCCCGGCATATGCCGGCACCAGAGAAAATCGGCTGCCAGAGGGGGTGAGGTGTTTTCAGATTTGATTATGGCGACTTATGACAGGATTACGGAAATGAGGCCATGAATGTCATTTCTTTGACGGACAAAAGGTAGCAGACAACGGCGCTATAAGGAGAATTTTCATGTTGACGGAAAAAGCAGGTTACAGCCTGGTCTTGGAAAAAGGAATCGATATCATCACCGGGATCGGTGGTGTCAACTCCATGGGAGAAGCACTGAAGATTTTTGAAAAGAAAATGGATGCGGAGAATTATTCCAAAATCCGCCGGGTAAGAAACGAGAAGGTTTTGCTGAAAATAGCCAATGCGATTGTCATGTGTGAACCGGATTCAGTATTTGTCAACACCGGCTCCGAGGCGGATCAGCAATATATCCGGGAATTGTCTCTTAAAAAAGGGGAAGAAGCGCCGCTTCCCATGGAAAATCACACCATCCACTATGACTTAAAAGAAGAACAGGGGCGTATCGTCGATCGGACCTATTATATAAATAACCCGGATGAGAAGGTCAGCAGTCTGGCAAACCACATGGAGCGCGCCCATGCCTTGACGGAAATCCGGGATAAAATGGCCGGCATCATGGCCGGCAAGGTGATGATCGTGGGCTTTTATATGCGGGGCCCCATTGGTGCTCCCGCTTCAAACCCGGCGCTTGAGATGAGCAGCAGCACATATGTCATGCACAGCGCCGAGTTGCTTTACCGCAATGCGTTTGCCCAATTTGACGCGGAGGTTGAACGCCTGGGGCATTTCTTCACCAACGTCCACAGCGAGGGGCTCAACCGGGCGGAAGATCTACCCAATGCCCGGGTGCTCATGGATCGCAGTTATCGGACCACCTACAGCATCCATTGTACCTATGCCGGCAATACCCTGCTTATGAAAAAGGGAAATCACCGGTTTGCGGTGGATAAGGCCGTCTACGAGCGGCGCGGTCTGGAACTCTCCGAACACATGTTCATTACCGGTATCGCGGGCCCCGGCGGCCGGGTGACCTGGGTGGCCGGCGCGGCGCCGAGCGGGTGCGGCAAAACCACCACCGCCATGGCCGGGGACTATTTTGTGGGAGATGATTTGGCCCAGATGTGGATCGATGAAGAAGGTGCGATACGTTCCATCAATCCCGAACGGGGGATTTTCGGCATTGTAGAGGATGTGAACTGGGAGGGCGACCCGAACCTGATGGCGCTGCTGAGAAAACCCGGTACGGAAGTCATTTGGACCAATGTTCTTATCGATGAAAACGGGAAGCCTCGCTGGACCGGTGACGGTGAACCGCAGCCCGAGCGGGGGAAGAATTTTCAGGGGGTGTGGCATCCGGGTATGGTCGATGAAAAGGGAAAACCAGTGCCTGTTTCTCACCCTAATGCCCGGTGTACCCTCAGATCGAGTGCGCTTTCAAATTATTCCCCGGAGTCGGAAAATCCGGCTGGGGTTGCCACCAGTGTCATTACGTACAGCGGCCGGGACAGCGATACCATGCCACCGGTCCGGGTTGCCCAGGGCACCGAGCACGGGGTTGTTATCGGCGCCTGCATCTTATCGGCGGCAACGGCCACCGAAGTGGGCGCCACCGGTGTCAAACGGGCCCCCTGGGCCAATGCCCCCTTCATTCCCGGCGCTCTTGGGGATTATATGGACGCGCAGTTTAAATTTTTCGGCAGCAAGAAAATTGCCGATGTTAATCGTCCGATTATGGCCGGCCTCAATTATTTCCTGACCGAGGCGGCCAGAGGGGGGAATTCCCCTAAACTCCTCGGTGAAAAGCGGGATGTCAAGGTCTGGCTCGCCTGGCTTGAACGGTTGGCCCATCGGGATGTGTCGGTCATTGGGACGCCCATCGGGTTTTTGCCGAAGTATGAGGAGTTAAAGGTCCTCTTTCAATCGATTCTCCAGAAGGAGTATCCCGAATCCCTCTACATCAAGCAGTTTTCTCTTTACATTGATAACATCACCAGTCGGCTCGACTTGCAGATCGACGCTTACGGCAAAGAGGCGAATATTCCCCCCCGGCTTTTCGAGATCCTGAACAACACGAAGGCCGGACTTGCGGTGCTGAAACAAAAATTTGGGCCGATCGTTTCGCCGTTCCAGATAGCGGTAAAATCTTGACCCACTTCGGAATTCGGGAAAATGAGGTGCCCCCGACAGCGCACCTCATTCAGTAACACGGGCGACCCGTTATGCCGACCCTTCCCGGAGCGAACCGGTTGGAACCCCCTGAATCCGCACCCATTTTTCGGCTGATTTTCAGCCCCCGGATGCTGGTTGCGTTTCTCATGGGGTTTTCCTGCGGTCTTCCGCTGCTGCTGACGGGCTCCGTGCTTCAGGCCTGGATGAGTGATGCGGGCGTTGATCTCGGGCTCATCGGTCTTCTCTCCCTTGTCGGGCTTCCCTATACCTTTAAATTTCTGTGGGCTCCTTTTTTGGACAGATATGCGCCGCCGATATTCGGCCGGCGCCGGGGATGGCTGCTTCTATCTCAGATCTTCGTGGTGTTCGCCATTATCGGAATCGCGCTTTCAAATCCCGGCAACCGTCCGTCCCTGGTGATTTTAGCAGCCTTCTGGGTGTGTTTTTTCAGTGCCTCCCAGGATGTGGTCGTGGATGCTTATCGCCGGGAGGATCTTTCCGACCGGGAGCTCGGTCTCGGCTCCTCTCTCTACGTGAGCGGATATCGGGTCGGGATGTTGTTGGCCGGCGGCGGCGGGTTGATTCTCGCCGACCGCATCACGTTTTCCCTGGTGTATTTTATCATGGCCGCCTGCATGATTCCCGGTATGGTGACGACTCTCCTCGCACCGGAGCCGCCCGTGTTCTTTGGAACCCCTCAAACCCTTCGCCAGGCGGTTTTGGACCCCCTCCGCGAATATTTCAGCCGGGACAGCGCGCTTTGGATACTCCTGTTTATTATTTTGTACAAAATCGGTGATGTCATGGCCGGCGCCATGACCACGCCCTTTTATCTCGCCATCGGATATACCAAGACTCAGATCGGCGCGGTCGTAAAATTATTCGGGTTTTGGGCGACCATTGGCGGCGGGCTTGCGGGGGGGGTGATGATGCTTCGGCTTGGGATTTATCGGGGCCTCTGGTGGTTTGGTATCCTTCAAGCCCTCTCCACTGGCTGTTTTGCAATACTCACCCAAATTGAACCCAGCGTTTCCGCTCTCGCCTGCGTGATCGCATTTGAGAATCTGAGCGGCGGCATGGGAACGGCCGCCTTTGCCGCCTATTTAGCCGGTTTGACCCATAAACGCTACACGGCCACCCAGTATTCCCTTCTGACCAGTATCATGGGGATACCCAGGGTCTTTGCCGCCGCCACCACCGGTTATCTTGCCGAATTTGCCGGATGGGGATGGTTCTTTATTTTCTGTACGGTAATTGCAATTCCCGGACTCGTATTGCTGAAAACTATGGTAGGCCTTGATAATCGTTTCGGTCACCCCCAAATGGAGTGAAGGGCGCGCAAGGGCGTTTTTGTAAGCCCGGCAAGCTGTTTGAGCGACAGCGAGTTCTTGCCGGGCTTCCCAAAAATGCCCTTGCGTGGCCGAAACGATGATCAAGCCCCTATGGTAAAACAAATGAATCGCCATTGATTATTCATCGGGTTTACTCTTTAATGGGGATCTGCTGCGATCCAAACGGGGAATTCCCTCCGCAACGAAACGGAAGCTTTCAACGGGAAACAAGTTTATGAATGATATTGATAATAATAGGATGATAAACCAACTCCGCACCCTTCATCGGGACCGGGTGCAACTGCTCTCTTTGCCGCCTGAAAAGGCGTTGGATCGAATTTTGGAAGCGCCGCATCCCGCGGCCCTCGTTCATTCCCTGCCGGAGGAGGATTTCTATTTTCTGATTCATGACATCGGCCTTGATGACTCCCTGCCCCTTCTCGCCCTCGCTTCGGACGCGCAACTCGAATATATCCTGGATATAGAGGGATGGCGCCAGGACCGCATCCAAGTGCCCGCTCTCACCCAATGGCTGGAGCTGATGATGCAGGCTCAACCCCAGCGCTTTGTTTCCTGGCTGGTGGAAGAGAAAACGGAATTCACGGAATTTTTCCTGCATGAAACCGTTCAGGTCGTGATTCGTGAGCATGATGAAGACCCCTCCGATTTCGGAGATGACTTTTTCACGTTCGATGACGTGTTTTATGTGCGCCTCATTCGGGACCGGCTTCCGGTTGAAATGAATGAGACAGACGACGGGATTATCCTTCAAGAGGCCGAGGAGCGTCGTCTCAATTTTCTCAGAAGATTCCTCAACCGCATTGCCGACAATGATCATGTCTGGTACCAGCAGCTGATGATGAATTCATCCGGTGTGTTACCGGCTGAAGCGGAGGAAGAGCTCTATCGGCTTCGAAACGTCCGAATGGCGGAAAAAGGATTTTTGCCGTTTGATGAGGCCATCGGCGTGTACCAACCCCTTACCGCAAACGATCTGATTCGACAGCCCGGCAAGGTTTTCAGCCGTTCGCGCGAAGCGGCGCCCTTATTGCCCGTGCCCCACTACCCCGTCGGGATGCTCGGGGAAAAGTCCCCTTTTTCGGATGCCTTGCGCCTGGTGGATTCGGATGAGCAGCTGGAGCAACTTCAGATGGAGTTTGCCCTCCTGTGCAATCAGATTATTGCCGCTGACCAGCGGCTGATTCGGGACAAGACCCTGTTGCGGGAAATTGTGCAAAAGGCGTGCGGATACTTAAGTCTGGGGCTTGAGGCGCTTGCGGCCGCTTCCGGGTCTTCGAAAGATTCGGACGGCATGGCTTCACGCTGGGCGGCCTGCGTTACGCGCTTTCCCCTGTCTCAGATTTTTCGGGTCGGATACGGCCGGGTTCTTCATTCGAAGTGGCTGGTCCAGGGATGGCGGAAAAAAGCCTGGTTTACGGCGAACCACCTCCCGCTGAGTTTCTGGGGCGAAAAGTGGATGGGGCTATTGGGCGGACTGTTAATAAAAAAACCGCAATTTTTCGATAATTACCAATCGGGCCGGTTGTATCGGGAGTTTGAATCTCTTGCCGATATTGACGCCACGGAAAAGGCGGTGGCTCAAATCATGGCGGTGGATGAGTTGTTGTCGAGAATGGATGTTCCCTGTCGTATCAACGCCAATTCGCTTCTAACCTATGAAATCCTGCTGTTGACACGATGGGCCCGTCATTATCTGAACCTTTCCCAAGCAATCGATGCCAACCGCCGGCTGACGCCATTGACACGGGATGAATTCATTCGGTTTTTCAAGGATCTTTTCGGCATCAAATCAGAAAAGATCCCAAAAACGCCCCGAAAAACCGTTAAAGCCATGAAAGTTGCTTTTCTGACCTGGTTGTCGGAGAGCTCCGGCGACAGCCCTTCACTCCTCACCGACCGTCTGGGACCAACACTGGAGGCACTTTTCGACCAGGTGGACGCCGAGTTGGGCGCCGTGGGAATGAGAGATCTCGATCCCCGATATATTTTTCTGTTTCACATCAAGTAAGGTCAGGGCTACCGAAAATTTTCACGGACGGAAACCGGCCGCGGTCCGTATGCGGTAAAAATTTTGCCGCGGAAAACCGGTTCATGAACTCCTGATTGACGTTTAACTCAAGATAGGTCACCCGGTCTCGAATCCGGTCGATTTCAGACAGGCACCCGGGGGTGGTGAGAAGCATCGTTGCCCCACCAAGGGAGCTATTGCCGATGGAATGGTATCGATCCAGCGGCAGGTCGGGCAGCATGCCGATGGCTACGGCGGAGGCCGGGTTAATAAAGGACCCGAATGTTCCGGCCACAAAGACCGTAGAAAGGGAATCCAGCTCGACGCCCACGGTTCCCGTGAGGGTCCGTAAAATGGTATACATGGCGGCCTTCGACCGGATCAGGCTGTCAAAATCCGCCTGGGAAATGACGAGATCCTCTCCCGTGGCGGACGCCTTGGCCGGTACCAGCACCAGATAGCGCATTCCATCGGTTTCTTTCAAGCGATTGCCGCACCGATCGACTACCAGACGGCCCTGAATATCCAAAAGACCGGACAGAAACATCTGGGCCGCCAGATCGATCACGCCCGAGCCGCAGATGCCCCGGGGAGGTGCCTCATCAATGGTATGGACCGTGAAAGATCCGGTATCGGGGCAGATGGTTACCCTGTCAATGACTCCCGGACCCGCCATCATCCCCATGCGGGTGACGCCCCCTTCGAGAGCCGGACCGGCCGCGCCGGCGCAGGCAATCAGCCAGTTTTTATCCCCGAGCACAACTTCCGCGTTGGTGCCGACATCGAGCAGAAGCGCCGGTTCTTCGGCCCGGTGCAGTCCGGCAAAAAGGATACCGGCAATCAGATCTCCGCCGAAATAACTGCCGACATTGGGAAATGCGAATATTCGGGCGGCCGGATGAATGGAAATTCCGAGTTCTCCGGCGCAAAAGACCCCCGGCGTGTTGACCACGGGAATATAAGGCTCCCGAATCATCCACCGGGGGTTGAGTCCCAGGAAAAGATGGGTCATGGCGGTGTTGCCGGCGATGCTGAGGAAATAGATCCGCTCCGGTGGAATCCGGGAGATTTTGCAGATATCCGCGATTCTGTCGTTTAGCCCGTTGAGGATCAGATGATGCAGTTCCCGGGTGCCGGCCTCCGAGTCCGCATGATGCACGCGGGTGAGGATATCGGGGCCGATAGCAATCTGCGGATTATCAAATGCCGATTCGGAAAGGATCCGGCCCGAAACCAGATCCAGCAGGCGAAGCACCACCCGGGATGTACCCAAATCCACCGCGAGACCGGCAACGGTCGATTTTTCTTTTGCGTCCGTGATGTCAATGAGGATATGCCGATGGCGGTCCTGGAACAGGATGCAGTCCACCCGATAGTTGTATTTTCTAAGCCGGTCCGCCAAAACCCGAAGCAGGGGCAGATCGATGTCGACCCGCGGAGTCTTCAGTGTGGATTTAATCGCCGATAGAAGGCGATCCGCGTCAGCCGTATTATTTTCAAGACAGGGGGGAGCCATGGAAAGGGTCGTAACCCACCCCTGTAACGATTTTTCATTCATAATATTAATATATTACAAACTGTTATGGCGGGTGTTACCCGGGTGTGAAAATGCCGCACCCGGGCGTCCACAAAAATTTGCCTTTTTTTTAAAAAAATGTGAAGGTAAATGAAATTTCACTGGTTAAAATTTCTATGCCGCCATCGACACAAACCAAACAAAAAATTCCCACCGCGCCATCGTACGCGATTGAGATGCGCTTCGATCGACTGGTGCCGGGTGTCGACAATCTGCGGGTTGATGTTTTTCTGAGCCCGGAATTGCGCCGGATAACCCGGAATGTGGCGCGTCACTCCGTGGCAAAATATGCTCAGGCCGAAGAAATTTTGAATATAAGGAATCCCCGCTCCGCGGTCAAGGAGAGAGACGAATTCAGGCGTATTTGTTGCGAAGTGCTTCAGGCGGGCGTCCATTCGGCGAAGGCGCATGGGGAAATCCAGATCGATTTATTAGGTCAGGCGGGTGTGATAAAAATGATCTTAGAATCGGTTCGGGAGCAATACGATGAAATCACAAAAGGATACCAGCAACGAATCCTTGCCGGTGAACAGGCGGGCCAACGGGATATCAAGGAAACGCTTCGCCTGAAGGAGCGGTTGAACAGTATCCGGGAGAATCGAGCGGTTATTATCCGCCAGGTCGGCCTGGAGATTTTTCAGCATCTGCGGGAGATTCATCGGGACCTTCTGGTTCCGCTTCGCACCGCCAGCTTTGGGCCGAACGCTCTGTTGCCCGATGAGATTTTTTTAAATCCGTTACTGCATGTGGCGCACCCTCCGGAAGATGAGCTCATGCTGGAGATGTATGTGCTGTTGGGGCATCGACTTGAAGACCCGGATCGCTACGATGCGTTGCTGGCGTTGCTGCAAGAGTTGATCGGTAAGGCGTTGCATCCGGATGGCGACAATCCAGCGGCGGGGGCGTCCCAAGACCCGGATGGAGGTGTCGAAGAGATCGACCGGGTCCTTACCCAGGAGGGATTCGTGGAGCGGCTTTTCAATGCGCCCTCATCCCAAAAGGCATTAAAGCGACTGAAGGATGAGGGGGGCTCCAAAGAGGATCAAGAGCGGCTCAAACAGATAGCAAAGGGCCAGGCGCGGCGGCTTAACTTTCTTTATCGCCGTTTTCGCCGGGAAGGCCTTATGAAGCGGATATGTGCCGCCTATGAGATAAAGTCGGTATGCCCGGATTACTGTCCGCCGTTGCAGCCGATGCAAATACTGCAGTTTTTAACTGTTAGAAAATCAAGGCGGCTTATCGCCGGCCGCCTTAAGGTATATCGAAAAGCTTATGGGAAAGGTGTCCCTCTGAGCCCGCTTCATCAAAAAGCCCGTATGCTTTGGTTTATTTCCCGATCGCAACAGAAAATAACGTTGATTCAATTCCTGAAAGATTTTGTGCGGTATCACCGGGATTTGGGGAATTATCGACTTCTTTCCGGCGCAATGAGCCGAATTCATCTGATAGGCGAGAAAAAGAACCTGGAACTCTCGCGGGCCAACAAGACCCTTCATGAGTTTCTTCTTTCCCACGAACAGGCGGCATCCGAGGAAAAATCGATCATCCGTCATGTGATCCTCAAGGCCGATGTTCGGGGGGCCACGGATTTGACCCACCGAATGATCGATCGGCGACTGAATCCGGCCTCTTTTTTCAGTCTCAATTTTTTTGAGCCCATATCGAACATTTTACCCGGATATGGTGCGGAGAAGGTGTTTATCGAAGGGGATGCCGTTATCCTCTCCATTATGGAGCGAGACGCCGACCCCACCCACTGGTATGCCGTTTCCAGGGCTTGCGGGCTTGCGGTTCAGATCCTCATGATTATTGCGCGCTATAACGCCCGGAGTCAGCAAAATGATTTGCCGGTGCTGGAGGTGGGGTGCGGGATCAGTTATCTTGACAGCCCGCCGGCTTTCCTGTTTGACGGAGACAGCCGGATCATGATTTCTCCCGCCATCAATTATGCCGACCGCATGTCCGGATGCACCCGGGCGCTTCGGGGACAAAAAAGGATGCGCGGCGGCCCCTTCAATTTGCGGGTGTTACAGGCGGCGGATGTCAGGGAACAGAAAAAAACCCTGGATGATCTGAGTATCCGCTACAACGTGAACGGCATTGAATTGAATGCGGCGGGATTTAACAAACTCTCAAAAGAAATTAAGCTCAAAACGGTGGAATATACATTACCCGGGCCAAAGCGGATAAAGACACTGCTTTACACCGGTAAATTTCCGACGGTAACCGGACAGTATCAGCGTCTGATTGTTCGTGAGGCCCGGGTGCCGGAAGTGACGCCGGATTCCTTGAGTTTCATCAGATGGACCGATAGAAAATATTACGAAGTTTGCACCCACCCGGACCTATACGAATATGTGCGGGCCGGGAGCGGGGACTAACCGATGGCCTTAAGGGCTGAAACAAGCGCCGTCATCATTTCGCCCGCGGAGCCCTGAAGGAAAACATCGGTGATTCGTCCCGTCAGGGGGGTCCTCTCCGGGTTTATTTCTATCACTTTCGCGCCGGCGCTTTTGGCCATTTCCGGAATCATGGCGGCGGGCTGAACGGAGGCGGATGTTCCCACCACGAGAATGACGTCGCACTGCATTGCCAGGCGGTGGGATCGTTCCAGTGCATTGCGCGGGATCAACTCCCCAAAGAAAATGCATTCCGGGCGGAAAATTCCACCGCAACGGCACCGGGGGGGCAGGACAGAGAGATCCAGATCATGGGTTTCCAGCCGGTTGCCACAGGACATACACCGATGCCATGCAAAATTTCCGTGAAATTCGATAACATCTGTGTTCCCGGCCGCCTGATGCAGGCCATCCACATTCTGGGTGATCACGGTATTCAATTGGCCGAGTCCCTCGAGTTGCGCCAGTCCCTTATGCCCCCGATTCGGTTTGGCGCGGTTCAACGTTTGAACCAGGTCCGTGAGAAATACTTGCCAGACTTTTTCCGGGTGTTTCCGGTAACTGTCAATATGGGCGTATTCAAACGGGTCGTATCGTTCCCAAATTCCGCCTTTGCCTCTAAACGGGGGAATCCCGCTTTCCACTGAAATACCAGCGCCGGTCAATGCGATGGTCATTTTGGAGGTTGCCAGCATATCGGCGGATTCTGAAATGAAACGATCCATTTTTTTCCCCCCGAAATAGTTAAACCTCGAACCGCATGCCGGTTCCCACGGCCATGCAATCGAATTTATATTTTTTTTCCGCAATGTAGCGATGGGCTGATTTTACCAGGACGTCCATCCGGCGATCCGTTCGATCCTGGTTCAGGTGAAAGAGTCCCAGCGTCGCCACACCGGCTTTTCCGGCCAGACGCAAGGTGTCCGTATAAGCGGAGTGACCCCATCCAACTGTTTTTTTATATTCATCCGGTGTATATTCGGCATCATGTATCAGAAGATCGGCTCCGGCGCAAAAATTGATATAGGCATCCATGGAAAGCCCCGTGGGATGGGTAAATCCCAATTCATTGTCCGTCAGGAAAACAAATACTTTCCCGTCTTCAATCAATTTATAGCCATACCCGGAATTCGGATGGCTGATATGGATGGGAACGATGGTAAGCCCACCGATGTGAAATGCTTCCAGCGGGGTCACCCGGTATTCGATTTGAGCGTTGATATGGGAAAACGGAACCGGGAAATGCGGCGCCATCATGGTATAGGACAAGATTCGTTGAATTCCCGAGGAGGTAAAGGGGCCTGTATGCAGTACGATTTGATGAAGATTTGAATATAGCGGTTTAAAAAATGGAAATCCGATAACATGATCCCAGTGGGCATGGGTCAGCAGAAGATGAAAGGGGGTTGGAGTCTCCAGCATAAGCTGATTGCCGAGTTCGCGAAGGCCGGTGCCGGCATCGATTATAATGATCTCACCCGTACGGGTCCGAATTTCAATACAGGTGGTATCGCCGCCATACTTGACGTAATTTTTCCCCGAAACGGGGATGGAGCCTCTGGACCCCCAGCAGGTGATGATCATAATCGTCCTTTGAGACGTTAAGGGACATCGCATTTTCCCTAAAACGAATGTATCCTGTGTTCATTGGCCGTTGTGCCTAAAAACGTGTGCCAGATGCCGTCGCCGGACCATTCCCGCAGAATTGTCACCGGTTCGGTGTATAGATAATCCCGCACGGCACAGGCCTCGCTTCGCATCAGGCCGGACAGGATAAACCGCTTTTTGGTTAAAAACCCGGGAGATTGAATGAGCTGCCGCATGATGTCGTAGTGAATATTGGCAATCAACAGATCCGCCGGTGTATCGATGAAATTCTCCGCCCGGCCGCGAACGACCAGTATTCTGTCTTCCCAATGATTCAACCGGACATTGATGCCGGCGGTCGTGGCGGCCAAGGCATTTAGATCCACGGCGAGGCAGCGGCGGCATCCGCATCGGGCGGCGGCAAGGGCGAGAAGCCCGGTTCCCGTGCCAAGATCCAGGACGGTCTCGCACTCGCCCGTGTCCATGGCGGCGGAAACGGCAGCGAGGCAATCTTTCGTGGTGGCGTGGGTGCCGGTTCCGAACACAACGCCGGGATCGAGAAGAATGGGCAAGTCGCCGAAAGCGCCGTCCCCATTACCGGGAGGGGGCAACCAGGGGGGGCGAATGTGAAAGGGTCCGATTTGCATCGGCCGCATTCCCGCTCCCTGCCATTCCTCATAACGCATATGAAAATTGTCCAGAAGCGCCAGCTGTGGCTGGGCGCCCAACAGCGCTTCCACCTGGTCGCGAGCCGGCTTTGAAAAGAAGAGGAAGGAAAATCCGTCCTCCTCCCAGTTGCCGATGAAATCCATCAGCAACTGGCTTGACGCCGCCTGCATCCGGCCGGCCAGATAATAAATATACAGCTCCTGGTAGGGATTTCCCTTCGTGTAATCGGGTAACATCGGTATGTTCATGGCGGCTGAAAAGGACCGTTTTTAACCTATTATTTTTTCGAACAATTCAAAGGCCGCCTTAACGGCGGGCGCATTTTCCGGCATATGGAGGGTGGGGCGCCCGCTGACATCAAATTCATAGATCGTCGAATCCTCGGGAATCAGGCCCGCCAGCTCCACTCCCTCCTGTCGAATCATTTCCAGCGCCGCTTCCGGCAATCCGTTTTTGGACTGATTGACGATCAGATAACTCTTTTTAAAGCCGATATTCAGTTCCTTTGCCAGGTGGTAAATCCGGATCGCCGCCTGGAGGCTTCTTCGTGAGGTGTCGGATACCAGCAGCAAAATATCCACATTGCGCGTTGTCAACCGGCTGATATGTTCCATCCCCGCTTCGTTGTCCATTACCAGATAGGGATAATTTCCGGAAAGCCTTTCCAGAAATCCGGTTAACAGCGTGTTAGCGGCACAATAGCATCCGGCGCCTTCCGGTTGACCCATGACGACGAGATCATACCCATCGGCCTCGATGATCGCCTCCTCCATCTTCATGGACATGAAAACATCTTTAGTCATTCCACTGGGAACCTGACCTTTTTTCATCTCTTCACGGGCGTTGCCGAGGGTTTGTTCGACGGTGGCGCCCAGAACCTCATTTAGGTTCGCGTTGGCGTCGGCGTCAACCGCCAGAATAGGGACCTTTCCTTTTTTTATCAAATACTTGATTAAAAAGCCCGCCACGGTCGTTTTGCCGGTGCCCCCTTTTCCGGCGAGGGCGATTGAAAATGGCATCTCTGTGCATTCCTTTCTGAAAACCTGTTATGACCCTAAAGAAACCACGCGGGAGTCTTTAACCGCGCTTGCTCTTTTTATCTTCGGAAACCCCAATGGTTTTGTTGAAGAACATGGATCCTGATCAAAAAAAAAGCTTTTTGAAATAATATGTTCTGATCCGCCTCGCCGTCAAGTAACTTTTATTTTGATTGACTTGTTTCCGGTCATGAGGATAAACGTATTTATATCTTATTGAATCAGTTGGATATCTAATTCCGGCAACTTCGGATAGGGTTTCTTCGAAGGGATGAGCGTTTATGCTGAGCATCAGGAAAATAGGCGTTATCGGCAGGACTTACCGCCACTTGAATCGTTACCGGCAGATTCTTTCCATTCTTTTTAAGTTCGGATTTGGGGATCTGGTCGATCTTCTCAATATCGATCAGTACATAGAAATCGGCATTCAAATGATTTCGAGAAAACCCCGGGACAAGGAGGAGCGATTGACGCGCGCCGAGCGGATGCGTTTTGCAGTGGAGGAGTTGGGGCCGACCTATATTAAATTGGGGCAGATTCTCTCCACCCGGCCGGATCTTCTTCCGGCGGATGTGATTCAGGAACTTTCAAAGCTTCAGGATGCCGTCGCCCCCCATCCGTTTGAGGCGTTGAAGGACATTATCGAGGTCGAGCTGAAAGCGCCCCTGGAGAATTTTTTTTCATTTGTATCGGATACGCCGATTGCATCGGCCTCCATCGGACAGGTTCATCGTGGGCGGCTCAAAAACGGGGAAGATGTCGCCATCAAAATTCAGCGGCCCGATATTCAGAAAACCATTGAAGTTGATTTGGAGATCATGCTTCATCTGGCAACGCTCATGGAACGGCATATCGAGGAGATTGCCTTCCACCGGCCAGTGAAAGTGGTTGAAGAATTTGCGCGAACGCTCGAAAAGGAACTCGATTATACCCTTGAAGCCGCCAATATGGCGCGGTTTCGCAAAAATTTTCAGGATGATCCAACGATTTTGGTTCCCCGGGTTTATTTTGAGATTTCAACGGGCCGTATTCTCACCATGGCGTTCATTGAGGGGATCAAGGTGTCCCGGCTCGACCGGCTGGATGCGGCCGGCATGGATCGTCGGTTGATTGTGATTCACGGAGCGGCTTTGATTTTAAAGCAGGTGCTGATTCATGGATTCTTTCACGCCGACCCGCATCCCGGAAATTTTTTCATTCTGCCGGATCATGTCATTTGCCTCCTTGATTTCGGCATGGTGGGCGTGGTCGACCGTGACACAAGGGAAGAGTTCGTGGAGCTTATCGACAGTATCGCCCAAAAAAATGAAGAACGGGTTGTTCGTTCTCTGCTGAAATTGACGGAATGGGAGCGTGAACCGGAGATGCGGCTCCTTGAAAGAGATATGGCCGATTTCATGGCGCAGCATTTTTTTAAACCTCTTAAGGAAATCGAACTTGGGAAATTTATGCAGCAGATGCTTGGTGTCGCCACCCGCCATCGGCTGCAAATCCCCCCCAATCTGTTTCTAATGATAAAAGCCTTATCGACCCTGGATGGGGTGGCGCGTCAGTTGGATCCGGAATTTGATGTGGTGGCAAGCGCCGCCCCCTTTGTCATACAGGTTCGGTTGGAAAGATTTTCTCCCCGGCGCCTGTTCTCGGAATTTACCCATCAGGCTGCAGACTTGCTTCGGGTTACCGAGCAGCTGCCGAGAGAATTCATGGAAGTTATCCGGATGATCCGGCAGCAACATCTTCTCATCAAGGTGGAGCACCAGGGACTGGAAGAGATGCTGGCGACCCATGACCAGATCAGCAATCGGATTTCTTTCTCCATCATCATCGCCGCCCTGGTGGTTGGTTCCGCGCTCATCGTAATTTCCAAAACCCCGCCGTTTATTTTCGGCATCTCTCTGATCGGCATCATCGGTTTTCTGGCCGCGGCGATCATGGGGATCTGGCTGCTGATCGCTATTTTAAAAAAGGGGAAGCTTTGAAAGTCGCCCGCGCAATATCTTGACATCATGACGCATCGCGTTATACTATTTAAAAAATTGGGTTAAACAGACCGGTCATTAAGCAACCGCTGCCCGGAAAGGCTGCCGGTAACAAAAGGAGGCTGGGGAAAGTTATGCGAAAAATAAAGAAATACGCCAACCGAAAACTCTATGATACCATTGATAAACAGTATATCTCGATGGAGCAGCTGGCCGATCTTGTCCGCGCAGGCGAAACGGTCAATATTCTGGACAACCAGACCGGTGAGGACATTACGGTTCAGATCCTGTCTCAGCTGCTGGCGAAGGACAAACGGTCAAACGATTCGGAAATGCTCTCCGATATTCTATCCGAGATGTTACGGCGCGGCGGCACCACCATTGCCGATTATGCGCGGCGGTATGGCTCCCGGTTGCAGGGAGCCGTTTCCACGGCCGAGGAAGAAATAGAGCGGATTGCACGGCAGCTCTATAAGGACAGGAATCTTTCCGGTGGTGGCGAGGATCCGGCTGCAAAAGCGGATGTTAAGCATTATGCGGCAAAACTCAAAGACTGGATCAGCGAAAAAGTGGATCAGCGGATAAATGTGGTTCTTGGCATGATGAATCTTGCTTCCAAAGATCAGCTGAACCGGCTTTCCGGGGAAATGGCGGCGATCGGAGACCGGCTGGCGGCCATTGAAACGCTGCTTAAGAAAACACCGGAGCGGAAAGAGGAAGAGCTGAAAGAGGAAGAAGAGCCCCGAAATCAGGAGGAATGAGCTCCCGGCCCGCTCACAGCGGCTTGCGATGTCAACATCACCCCATGAATCACTTTGCGTAAGGGACTCGGAAAATACTAACGCTGGCTATGCCCGCAACCCCTACCGACGTGCTCCGAAATCAGGGTTACGGGATTAAAAATTTCTTGTTTTTTTCGACAGGAATGAATCTTTAAGGCACTGATATACCGTTTATCCTGCTCCTGCTCTTAATCGTTCTCGTGTCTGCTGGATCAAGAGCATGATTAAGAGCAAGAGCAAGAAGAACGCAATTGCCGGTACATTAGTAAATTCGATGTCCCTAACCGCAACCGAGAATAGTAAGTCGGGAATGAAGGTTTCATATTGACGTCATATACGCTACTATGCAAAATTCAGATATGAATTTAACAACATCCAATTTCCTTATGGATATTTTTAACTCCAAATCGTTCGTGTCCCCGGGCGAGGCGTTATGACGCAAAGACCTGCTACCCTGGCCATTCTTTTTGCCGACATTGCCCAAAGCACCAAGCTCTATGAAAAAATTGGTAATAGCGCGGCCCAGCGACTGATTGCCACCTGCCTTGGCGCCATGTCGGACGTGTGCATGCGACACGGCGGGACGGTAATTAAAACGATCGGTGATGAAATCATGTGCACCTTTCCCACAGCCGCCGAAGCGGTGGATGCGGGAAGGAAAATGCAATCCGCCATAGAAAAGATTCCTTCCTCGGAACTGCCCGACGGGCATGCGCCCAATATCTACGTGGGAATCCACTATGGGCCGGTTATTCTGGAAAAGAACGACATCTTTGGAGATGCCGTGAACGTGGCGGCCAGAATGGTGGGGTTGGCCAAACAGCGGCAAATCATTACCACTCAGGAAACCGTTAATGCGTTGTCGCCTGACTATTCCGATTGCATTCGCTGTATCGACAAAACGATGGTTAAGGGCAAAAGCGCGGAGATGCTCATTTACGAGGTCAACTGTGAAGAGGACACGATGACGGTGATGCTTAAAACTTTCGCGGAAGGAAAGCCCGCAACCAAACACCGCCTCGAGTTGAGATTTAACGATACCACCTTTGAGGTGAGCGATTCCCATCCCGTTGCCACGCTGGGCCGGCAGAATCAAAATGACGTTGTCGTTAAAGACAGCCGGGTGTCCCGGTTTCACGCGAGAGTCGAATACAGAAAAGAAAAATATTTTCTCATCGATCAGAGCACGAACGGCACGTATGTGGCCGAGCAGGGCATGGCGCCGGTTCTTCTCAATCGAGACGAAATTCAGCTCGATAAAAGCGGTGTGATCGATCTGTGCAATGAGGGAACCCCGGTTTCGCCGACGGCTATTCACTATACGGTCAAGTAAGGATGCGTTATTTCGTCATATGAGCATTCTTTTGATACATATTCAGGCTGGATTAACGGGCCTTGATCATCGTTTCGGCCATTTACGGTAGGGCGGGGTTTCGTCCCCGCCGAATCGGTTTGTAAACGGCGGGGACGTAACCCCGCCCCACTATTTTTCATAACGGTTGGCCGAAACGATGATCAAGGCCGATTAACGGATGATCCGGAGCAACGGGTTGCCTTTATCCCGAGTATCCTTTAATCCTCGACCATTCTGATTCAGACGGCGGGGGAAAAGAGGTTTTGCAGGTGCGAAAATACCGGCAACCCCTTTCCCTTTGCTCTTCCAGATAATGGATGAAGTTGTTTTGTAATGCATCCTAATCCCGTTTCGTTGATTTGTGAAAATGATAGCTGCCCTATACGGGCAATTTACCACAGCATGGGAGTCATAGCGTGATTAATTTTCCATCAATACCGGTTAAAAACGATTTCCGTGGCGCCCCCACGGCGAATTGGTTGCGACGATTCATTATTTTTACCCTTGCCCTTGCGATTGCGTTTTCCGGCTGCGCAAGCGAGGAGGATATAAAAAATAAACACCTGGAAAACGCGCAGGCTTATATTGCCAAAAACGAATTCAAGGCGGCCGAGCTTGAATTAAAAAACGTCATACAGATGGATTCTAAAAATGACGTTGCCCATTATCTGCTGGGCCAGACCTATATGAAGATGGGGGAAGTTGAATTGGCGGCCAGGTCCTATTCAAATGCCATTATCGCCAATCCGGAGAACCTCAAGGCCCACCTGAAGATAGGGCAAATATTCCTGGCAGCGCATAAAACAATGGGCGCAAGAAAGGCGGCCAAGTTTATTCTCGAAAAAACACCCGACGATATTGATGCGCACCAACTTCTGGCCGCAGTTCAAATTCAGGAGAATAATGTGGCGGGCGCCATTAAGACACTCCAAAGCGCCGCGGCAATCAATCCGAAGGATACTCGGCCGCAGCTTTTTCTGGGGCATTTACTGAGTTCAATGGGGGATATCGATGAAGCGGAAAGAACTTACCTGCACGCCATATCCGTCGAGCCGTCATCCACCGAACCCTATGTCAATTTAATCCGCTTATATGGAAGCAAAGACCAATGGGACAAAGCTCAGGCGGTGCTGGACCAAATGGGGGAACCAACTGAAAAAGGGCGTCACGCCTTGATGGATCTGGCGAAATTCTGTGAAGGCCACCGAAAGTGGGATATGGCTGAAAAAATCTATAAAAATGCGGTCGCTTTCGAGGCGTCCGATGCCGCGCCCCTGATGAACCTGGGGTCCTATTATGCTCGCAGGGGAGCCTTTGCCGAAGGACTCGTCACCATGCGGCAGGCGCTTAATATCAATCCCGATGATCCCGATGTTCTTGCAAACATAGCCGGCTTGCACCTGGAGCTGAAAAATCCGGAAGCGGCGGAAGAGGCTATCGGCAAAGCGCTTAAAATTAATTCCGACCATGTTCAGGCGAACTACCTTAAAGGGACGCTCTTATTTTTTAAAAAGGATTTTACCGGTGCATTGGATCGGTTTGAGAATACAATCAGAAAAGCGCCCGAAAATGCCATGGCTTATTATTATAAGGCACTGTGTCTGATCGGAAAAGGATCGCGCGACCTTGCCGAGGGGGATCTTTTCAGGGCGGCTGCGGGGTTTCATGACGATGCCGAAGCCTGGGTCGGCAAGCTTGCCGAAGAAAACCTCCTGAAAGCGATAGCGTTGAATCCGAATCTGCTGGCGCCAAAGCTGACGCTGGCCCAAATTTATCTCCGCTCGCTGGACCGGGATAAGGCCCGCCAACAGATCGAAGGTGCATTGGCGCTCGCCCCGGGTCATTTGGAAGCTTTGGCCCTTCAGGGGAGTGTGAAAATACTGGAAAGGGATTTTAAGGGCGCTGAAGCGGTTTGCAGAAAGGCGCTGGCCAGCCATCCCGACAACAGCCAGTGGCTTACCCGGCTTGCAGTGGTGTACGCCACCATGCAGCGGCCGGCGGATGCTTTGGCTTCCTGTCAACGGGCTCTCGAGATAACGCCCCTGCAATTTGACGCACTACAAATAATGATCGACATCCATTTGCGGGATAGAGCCTATCCGGAAGCGTTAGCGGCCTGCGAAAAGCAAAAAAAACGGGTCGGTGAAAACTCTTCAGCTATTGCGGTGATTGAAAATATGGAAGGAACCGTTTCCCTGGTTCATGGAAAACCCGATACGGCCCGCCGGCACTTTCAAAAGGCGCTTGACTTGGCTCCGGAGTTTATTTCACCCCGATTGGCCCTGGCCCGGATGCACACCATTGAAAAGGCTTACGACGAGGCCATTTCACAATACGAGAAGGTGTTATCGTTCAACGCCGACCACCTGCCGGCATGCATGGCAATAGGGGATATATGCTATTTTCGGGGAGATAAGAAAAAAGCCGAAAAATATTACCGAAGAGCCCTTGAGATCAATAACGGGTACGGCCCGGCTGCCAACAACCTTGCGTTTCTTCTCTCCGCCTATGACAATAAAGTCCGCGAGGCCCTTGGATTCGCGCAGCTCGCTGAAAAGAAAATGCCACAGGACGCCAACGCAAAGGATACCCTGGGCTGGATTCATTACCGGATGGGTAATTATTACCAGGCCATTACTTTGCTTGAGAAAAGCCTCGCCATAAATCCTGACAATGCCATGGCTAATTACCATATGGGGCTCGCCTATTATCAGAACAAGGAATTTGACAAGGCACGTGCGCATCTTAAAAAAGCATTAAAACTTAACCCGGACTTCGAGGGTGCTGTGGAGGCCAGAGCCTTGGCGGATTAACAGGCCCGCTTTTAAGCAAGCAATTACATTCCTGTCGATCGAGTGACATTTTTAAGGGGTTGATTACATTGAGTTGGGGACTTGAAGTTTCAATGCTGTAACACGAATAAAAGACAGCGTCGAGAAGACGCTGTCTTTTATTCGTTGTGTAAGGGAGATTAATTGGATATCTGAGCAGCCTTCTAAAATATCACTTTTTAAGATGTTTACGGCCTATCCCTGCAAGTGCAACCAAGCCAGAGCCGAACAGTATCAAGGTCGCGGGCTCTGGAACAGTCGCGTTAGGAGAATCAAGGGGGCCAGTTTTAATTGTCAGAACAAAACCTTCATTAAAATAGTGGCAATCCGGATCAAAGCCAATACCAAGCACTTTGTCGTCATTATATAAGAAGTTATTGAGAGCTGACAAGTCCTCTGAGTCAAAAACATATGTTATGTTTATCCCATCGCTTGTTGCTGGATTAGAACCACCTACTGGAAAAGACACAGCGCCTTCAGGGGCGTCTTCACCTTCAGGGACAGCTTTATACGAGCCCGTATTATCTGGATCAAGGATAAACATTGTATCCTCATCATAATGGAGAAGCGAGTAAAATCCGTCGTATCCTGAGGGGTCAAATGAATCAACACTACCATTATCCGTATCAGAGTGGTACAAGACTTGGCCATCTACGAGCGAAGTTGGCGTACCATAAACACGACGCCAGCCATTGTTGTTTTTGACCGGAGGAGTATTTAGCAAATCAACAAACAGATCGTGGGAATTACTATCATAGTTACGTATGTAGTTAAATGTTAATGACGCATATTTTATGATATCTCCGTCAAGGAAGGTATTATCTCCAATTTGAATACGCCAGCTGTAATACTTATTATGTTCTAGGTCGCGTAAGTCTGAGGGTGTAGGCGTGTATGTATGCGTTATGTCCGCGCTCGCATTTCCCGATAAAAAAAACAAAACAGCCACCACGACCAAAACAGATAAATTTTTCATATTGGCTAATCCTCTTTAATTTTAAATCCGTAGTTCCAACATTTTCTGCATGCTACCTTCGGTACACATCTTCATGCAAAACAAGTGCCATTTTAATTAAAAACAACAAACCCACAGTTTGCAAAGGGTTATGAAATATTCATAATCGTTGTAGAAAAAATTGTGAACTTTTTTTCACAATTTTTGAGTGATTTTTTTCACAATGGCACACAAACTACATAGGAAACTCATTGGCGCCGAATTCGCAGTTTTATGTGACCCTTGGCTATTTTCGGCAAATTCTGAAGCTTTTGGCCACAGTCAGACCACCACCCCAGAGGGCTCAGGATAATCAGGTCTAATATAGGGCGTCTAAAGCGGTCTCTGGCCGTTGCCCGGTTTTTGGACCCCTTAAAATTCCGTCATATGGAGGCCATATCCTGGTTCAAGAGGCTATTTGATCGGGTCCAAAAATCGGGGAAAAATCTGGGCTGATTTTTGTCCTTTTTGGACGCCCTAGCCTTAACCCTGCTCAAAATGAATGTGTTCATCAGGCTCCAAAAGAAGCTTGGCTGGTCGACTCCACTCCTTGATCGCCTCCTGCGTTGCTTCGTTCGGCCGGGTGTGGAAGAGCTCAGCCTGTCTAATTGGCAGGAATCGATGCGCACCGCATTAATATATATCTCTCATTTGCAGGAAATCTCGGAGCGCACGAAAAAGCGTGTCGCGTTGGAAGAACTTCTCATCCTTTGGGCACCCATTCCCACGACAGGAATAGCGAGTCTATACGAGCGGCTCTTTCTGAATCCCTGCGCACGGGCACAGAATCCCGTGTTCAAGTATCAATCTGGAGGCTACCTTGTCGGATGCACGGAACCGGTTGTCAATCATGTCGATACGGTAAGGCAGGCCCTGCAAGTCTCATACGAAGAGATAGAAGAGATCTTCGCACATGCAAAGGTAGAGGAACCCAAACTCAGCATTGAAAACCTATCCATCCTGATGCGATACAAAGTTTTATCCAGGGCGATCGATATGAGTGTGCCTGACCTGCTTACCTTGCTCTCTCATTCCAAAACAAGGCCCTTCCAAGAGCTTTTGCGCACCCCGGTTCAGGGAATCGAAGATGATGTTCCGTTCTTTCAGACGATCAGCTTTCTCCGGGAGGTAGACCTTGTCCGAGAAGCCGGCATAGGGGCTGAAACGATAGAGGGCCTCTGCTGTCATCGCGGGCCGAGCATTGACACCATCGCTTGGTCCGATCTGACAGATCGCCTCCTCATGGCTTTAAGTGCACTACCCGAGGTGGAAGCTCTGAATCCCGGAGCGGATTCCAATGATACCAATCAGCGCCACTGCCTCGCAGTACTTCAAACTTTGTCGGCACAGATAGGCGTCCCCGAGCCGTTGGTCACAACGCTGGTCACGAGCGTCCTTAAAGCTGAGGACGTTGCCCCGACAAAGCCCCTCCTTGAGACGATTATGTCGGTGCGTTGTGATCAAATCCAAACAAAAGGCAAAAAGTGGATGACGTATGTGTGGTTTCCTGCAACCGGGACGTACAAGATTGAGATCTCGCCAAGTAATAACGCAGAACTGAAGTTCGGTCCAAAGGACGATGTGCAGCTGGTAGAAACCAATGGTACCGGTGCTCACGAGCCTTTAACAGTGCACGTAGAAGTGCGCGCGGGAGGGCGCTATCGACTCGAACTAACGCTGCCGGATAATGGCCCAGACGGCAACCTATCGATTCAAGGAAATGCCCCTGCGACCAGTCTCCCGGTGGACGAGTACGTGCGTTTCTCATCCGCGGTCACTCGTCTGCGCAAAGCAGTGGATGTCCTCACTTCACTCGGAATCTCCCAGGCCGAACTCGATTACATCCATTCCACCCCTGATGCATTCAGTCTTGATGTGTTTCCTATCACACCGGTTTCCACCGACGAGGCGGCAAAGGAAACATTTGTGAACCTACTGCAATTGATTCAAATTGCCGCCGCAAGGAGGCATTACGGGGCAGGAGACCGAGTCGTCGAGGTGCTTCAAGCGGCAAAAAGAAAATTCGACACTACGGATACGGATAAGGCGACACTCATTAATACATTTAATCATGATCTTCAAGGAGCCCTTAAGGCGCTCACGGGTTGGAAGGAGGAGTTCATCAAAAATGCGCTTTCGGCAATAGGGCTGACAACCACAGAAAAGTCAACAGCGGAAACCCTTGAGCTCGAAGTCTCCGCACTTAAGACAAGCGACGGACTGCGACGTGTGACCGATGCCATCGCAGCACTGATACGCCTGGGTTTGAATCCTGAAAAGATAACCCAGTGGTCGAAGAAGCCGATCGACTCGGATGTAACAATCCAGTTTCGTGCTTCCCTCAAGGGGCGATACCTGCCGGACGTATGGCGGCAGGTGGCACTACCCATCTTCGATGCACTCCGCAAGAAACAGCGCGATGCGCTTGTGGCTCATCTCACCCACCTGCCGGACGCGCCCTATGGCGAAACGCCAGAACAACTTTTCGAGTCCCTTCTCCTCGACCCCGGCACGGAACCCCCCGTGTTCGCATCACGCATTCAGTTAGCCATTTCTTCTGTGCAGCTTTTCGTACAACGATGCCTGATGAACCTCGAAATGGCGGTTGACCCGAGCATTATCGATGCAAAACGGTGGGAATGGATGCGCCGCTTCCGGGTGTGGGAGGTGAATCGGAAAATGTTTCTTTGGCCCGAGAACTGGCTCGAACCCGAGTTCCGCGACGACAAGACGCATCTCTTCCGCGACCTGGAGGGCGCACTTCTTCAGGGGGACGTTTCAAATGATCTTGTTCGAAACGCGCTGTTTACCTATCTGAAAGGCCTTGAAGGTCTGGCGCGCCTGGAAATGATGACGATGTTTTTTGAACCGGGTGCCAGTGCCGATGGCTCCGTTGTTCACGTCATCGGCCGAACGCCGAATGCCCCTCACAAATATTTCTATCGCAAATGCTCTCACCGCATGTGGACACCATGGGAGCCCATGGACGTTGAAATCGATGGGGAACACCTTGCGCTCACCGAGTGGCGCGGGCGCATGCACCTATTCTGGGTGACATTCTTCGAGAAAGCAGAAGGGAAAGAAATCCCCAAGAAAAAGGATGACACCAATCAGTCATTCAACGATATCGGCAGTGGGACGCCAAGTGCACTTGAAGCGGACCGTGCAGTGCAGCTTCAGCTCAACTGGGTCGAGCAAGCCGAAGGGAAGTGGACGAACCGTTCCTCAACGCAAACATTTCTCGATGCGCCCATTTTCAAAGGCAAACGGGCCTCGGATACTGAATCGAAACGGAAATTCTTCATCCATGTGGAAGTCGATCCGATAGACACGGAGGAACTCGGAGATGATATTCTCGAGCTTCATATCACCCATGTGGACGGCGGAATGCAAAAATTTGTAATGTTCAGCAAGCTCGCTCCCCCTGCATTACTTCCACAAGGAAAGGCTCCCGCGCCGCCTCCAATGAGCGCGACAACTCCAAGTGCGACCAAATGGGCGGGAAACTCGCCCTTTTCGGTAACGTTCACAGCTGAATACAAGCTCCAGGATGGGACAAATACCGCCTCAACCAAGGACGAATTTCCCATCCTAAGGCAGGGGGGTGACTATAAACTGTTATTCCCAAGCAATGAGATCCGGCTCGGCAGCGGTGCAACAATCCCCCATGCAGCCGGAAAGGCGAGTGGCTTCATCTTCTCGCCGCAGGGCGCGCAACACGTCGTCTACCGGGGGACCGACCGCAGCATTCACGATGTGTGGTGGACACCGAACGGGTGGTTCCATTGCAATGCAAGTGCGGCTGCCAGTGCCGATTCCGCGTCGGATGATCCACACGGGTACCCTTTGGATGACCAGCATCTCTACTGTATAGCCTATGTCTCGGACTGCAAATTACTCGAAATCTGCTGGTCTCAGATGGATTCTCTCGGTCCCGGCGCCGATGAGGAAGTTGCGACTGCTTGGCGAATGGAAACCCTCTACGAGGCGGGCGCCGATGCCGATAGACCTGTGGGCAAACCATTCGGAGGACTATTCTCCCCGAAACGGGGAGTGGTATACCGCACCCAAGACGGTCACCTCTGGGCGGCAGTGGAAGAAACAACACTCGGTGCCTGGAAGCAAGTTCATCTCAATGAGGGAGACATCCCAGCTGCGGTGGTTGACCCGACCGGCTGTCTCATGACGGCGACCTCGCTTGGGGGAACCACGGTTCATAGCCGGCATCTTTTCTTCCAAGGTTCCGATGGGAATCTTCACGAGCTTCGGAGCGACTCCGCCGGAGCGCAGTGGATTCACACCAACCTCACTGCAACGACGGGGGCACCAAAGCCGGCAGCGAATACGCACCCCAGCGCGTACGCATTCCTGGGCCAAAAAACAATCCACGTGGTCTATCGCACCCAGGACGGCACAGTGCACGAGCTGTGGGGAAAGAGTGGCAGTTGGAAACACAACCCGATCGGCGCTTCGTATGCAAAGGCGGATGGCAACCCAGTAGGGTACGTCACCGAATTTGCCGGCACCCAGCATGTTGTCTATCGAGGTAAAGACAATCAGATATACGAGCTCTGGTGGGGCAGCACCGCCGGCTGGAAGGAGTACGTGCTTACCCGGGTTGCAACTGACGCTCCGGTCGCCGACGGCGACATTGAGGGTTATTCTTTCGAGCGCTATGGAACACAGCATGTTGTATACCGCTCGCAACGGGGTGAACTTTGTGAGTTGCGATGGGATCCGAGCGGATGGCATGCAGAGCGATATGATCTCACCAGACCCTATCTGGACCCCATTGGCCCGCTGATTGCACCATTTTTTTACGAGGACCAATCCGCGCCCCACACATTCTTCGTGGAACCCTCGCTGGTTGAGAAAACCGTCCAAGATTGGGAGGAATATGTGCTAACCACGGAGGAGTATGTTCAAAAGGAAACCCCGATCCCGATCCCGATCGCCCCCTGGTTCCCAGGAAGGATCGATGTGGTACCCTCGAAGTGGGGAGTTCTGTCTGGGAGAAACCGGGATAAAGTGTTCGACAACGACGTTTTGCTGCGCACCCCAAAAGGCGTTTTCGGTGCCCGTGGTGGCCTTGAATTGGGTATGGCATCACAAACGATCCAGATCGGCAAAAGCAACCCTGTTCGCGTTCTCGATACGACACGTGGCTCATTGCAGGATCCGGACAAGCTTGGGAGGAAAATCATGTTCCGACAAGGAGGTGTGCGATGACTACCCGCTTTCGAGGATTCCACGGGATGCTTGATACTCAATACGCGATGCTATCTCATTGGAGGGTGACACAGCGCGAGAACATCCCTCGGCATATCGTTACACATTCCAGACAACTGCTCTATGAATTTCGCAACCACTTCCATCCATACGCCGAACGGCTGGTCAAGGAGCTTGTCGCCAAGGACATTGAGGGGCTTGAAGCCCTCGATACCGCTGTCCCGGAGCTGCGAGAAACATTCTTCGATGACTACTACAAGTCAACGATGGCTTTCACGCCGATCGCCGTTAGCTGCGTAGCGGTTGGTAACGAGCTCCATCTGTGTAGCATTACGGACGACGGGAGGATGTACCACACCATCCGGCACGCCGACGGAACCTGGCAAAGCGCCTTCGGTGATGTGAAGGGACAAAGTGGAAACCCCGGAAAGTTCGTCGCCGTGGGTTGCGCCAGCGTGGATAACGCGCTTCAGGTATGCGGAATTACCGACGACGGAGGGATGTTTCATACCTTCCGACGCGCCGACGGGACCTGGCAGGGAGTCTTTGGGGATGTGAGGGAGACGTGTGGGAATCCCGGAAGGTTCATTGCCGTAGGTTGCGCCGGAGTGGATAATACGCTTCAGGTGTGTGGTATTACCGACAACGGAGGGATGTTTTACACCTCCCGGGCCGCCAACGGGACATGGGAGAAAGATTTTAGCGATGTGAAGAAAAAGTGTGGGGACCCCGGAAAGTTCACCACAGTTAGCTGCGCAGGCGTAGGCAAAGAGCTCCAGGTATGCGGTATTACCATGGCTGGAGGCATGTTCCATACTATCAGGAACATCAACGGGACCTGGCAAAACTTCTCAGATGACGGGAAGAAAGAGAATAAATTTAGGTCCTCAGGAAAGTTCATTGGCATAAGCTGCGCCGGAGTAAATAACGAGCTCCAGGTGTGCAGCATCACCGACAGTGGAGGGATGCTCCACACTATCAGGAAAGCTGACGGGAAGTGGCAGAACTACTTTGGTGATGTGAAGGGGCAAAGTGGAAACCCCGGAAAGTTTATCAGCGTAAGCTGCGCCGAAGTGAGTGAGGAGCTTCACGTGGCGTGCATCACTAACGTCGGAGGAATGAATCACACCATCCGTTACAAGAACCAGACTTGGCAACACTACTTCGGCGATGTGATAGAGCAATGCGACAATATAGGACGATTCGTCTCCGTAGGTAATCCACTACCGGTCAAAGACCTCGACTTTGACTACGCCGAGGGGGCTTACGCGGTATACAACTGGGAGGTCTTTTTTCATGTGCCTTACACGATCGGGGTACAACTCAGCAAGAACCAGCGTTTTGCCGAAGCACAACGATGGTTCCATTACATCTTCGACCCGACAGCCAGCGGCCCCGGCGAAGCCCCCAAGCGTTTCTGGAAAGTTAAACCCTTCCGAATCGACGAGGTTGAGCACGTCGAGAACACGCTTTTCAATTTGTCGACCGGAGACGATCCTGAGCTGCAGAAAAGAACGATCGCGGCTATTGGTGCATGGCGGGACAATCCATTTCGGCCTCACCTCATCGCAAGAACCCGACCAACCGCATACATGTATGCTACGGTTATGGCATACCTCGATAATCTCATTGCCTGGGGGGATTCCCTGTTCCGTCAGGACACACGCGAGAGCATTAACGAGGCAATGCAGTATTATGTTCTCGCAGCAAACATCCTTGGACCAAACCCCCAGGCCATACCCAAGAGGGGTTCTCTTGTAAAACAAACTTATGCCAGCCTCCGCAACGATCTCGACGAGTTCGGGAATACAGCGCGAGAGCTGGAACCTGAAATCGCATTCGACTTGGTGGGCTCCCCGCAACCGATTGAGGGGTCACCCGAAGATGGGCCCTTGGAAAGCATAGGGCGGAGTTTGTACTTCTGTGTTCCGCGTAACGACAAGCTTTTGGGGTATTGGACCACCGTCGCCGATCGTCTCTTTAAAATCCGCAACAGTTTAAACTTACAAGGCGTTTTCAGGCAGCTCCCGCTCTTTCCTCCGCCGATCGACCCCGCCATGCTCGCCCGTGCGGTTGCCGCTGGTGTTGATGTGGCATCCATCATCGCCGGGACTGCCGCCCCGCTGGCGCCCGTTCGGTTTCAGATCCTGCTGCAGAAAGCGGTTGAGATTTGCCAAGAAGTGAAGTCGCTGGGAGGACAGATCCTATCCGCGATCGAGAAAAAGGACAACGAAGCGCTGAGCGTGTTGCGCGCGAAACACGAGTCGAACCTCCTCGGTTTGGTTGAGGTGGTTCGGTACGCTCAGTGGCAAGAAGCTGTTAAAAATCGCGAGGGTGTAGTAATAAGCCTTCAGAATGCTTTCCAGCGTTTCCGATATTACGACCGCCTTTTAGGGACAGAGGCAGCTCAAATCAAGCTGCCGGAATATTCGCCTCTCGACGAAGTCACCCTCGATAAGCGCAGTCTTTCATCAGATGAACCGACTGTCGACGCTGAAGAACCGGATGTCGATATAGGGGAAAGCTTCCGAGGCGGAGGGCACAAGATCAATCCGAAGGAAGCGCGTGAACTCACCTTATTAGAAGATGCGCAAATTGTTCAGGACATTGGAACAGTGCTTGAAGGAGTTGGAGCGGTTTTAAATATGATTCCCGAATTCCACGGGCATGGTACACCGCTTGGCCTTGGCCTGGCAGTTTCGACCGGTGGTACAAAAATTGGCCACATGTTTCAGGGTTTGGCAGCAACCTCAAGAGGAGTCGCAGGGCGAATACAACACGAAGCAAATATGGCAGGCAAGATGGCGTCGTATGACCGACGCGAGCAGGAGTGGGCTTTCCAGCGAAAGGCAGCGGCCGGAGAATTGACTCAGCTCTTTAAGCAATATCGGGCAGCCGAACTTCGGGAACACATCGCCAAACATGAATATGAGAACCACCAGAAACAGATCGCCCAGGCCAAGGACGTTGAAGACTTCCTCACCAATGAAAAACGCAAAACCACCACTCAGAGCTTCTATCTTTGGATGAAACGCGAGGCGCAGGGACTGCACGCGCAGTGCTTCCAGTTCGCCTACGACATCTCGAAAAAAGCTGAACGCGCCTTGCAACATGAGATCGGGGACCCCAATGTGACGTTCATCAAGACGGGTTATCTGTCCGGTCTTGAAGGTCTCTTTGCCGGAGAGAAATTATATCTCGATCTTAAGCGAATGGAGATAGCTTACGCTGAACTCAATACGCGCGAGTTCGAGATCACCAAGCACGTCAGCCTGCGTGACTGGTTCCCTTTGCAGCTACTGAAACTCCGGAGTTCCGGTAAATGCGAAGTACGCCTTCCGGAGGCCTTGTTCGACCTTGATTGCCCTGGGCACAACTTTCGCCGAATCAAGTCCGTCGCAGTAACCATCCCGTGTGTTGTGGGGCCTTATGCGAATGTCAACTGCAGCCTAACATTAGCAGCAATTCTCGGTGAAGGCTGAAAGGAGCATCCGCCAAGCGGTTTTGGTATCGGCTCGACTACGTTTCTGGGGCCGGATGTAAAAATGATTCGTCGTATTTGCTCCATTCGGACATGGGAGGGCAACGAAAGCGGGCAG
>JAZDPP010000120.1:0-14341 GCA_043797445.1 Pseudomonadota bacterium | reverse complement strand
CCAGAATCCCCCGAATTTTGATAACCGGCGAGAGAACCGCCTATCATGTGATATCCCGGACGGCACTCCCGGGCTACCCGCTGGAAGATATCGAAAAGGATTTCTTTGTTGAGCTGGTTAAAAAACTCGGCATGCTGTATTTTGTCGAAATCCACGGTTTTTGTTGCATGGGCAACCACTTCCATTTGCTCGCTCGCATGCGCCCGGATACGGATTTCAGCGATGTGGATATGCTAATGGTAACTGCAATACGATTGACTATCTAAACAATATACCCCCTTCGCCGAACGTTGCGTAAGAGAGGCGGCAAGACTGCGCCTCAACATCGAAACCCACGGCTGGGACGGCCAGTGGTACCGTCGCGCTTATTTTGACGACGGATCTTTGCTGGGATCGGCGAGTAACACCGAATGCCGGATCGATTCGATCGCGCAGAGCCGGTCGGTTCTATCCGGTGCGGGCGATTCCGAGCGCTCCCGCATGGCCACGTCGGCGCTGGATGAGCACCTCGTTCGCCGTGAGCACGGCCTCATCCAGCTTTTGGATCCGCCATTTGACACCTCGTCACTCAATCCGGGCTATATCAAAGGCTATGTTCCGGGAGTGAGAGAAAACGGCGGCCAATACACGCATGCGGCCATCTGGGCCGCCATGGCCTTCGCCCGTCTGGGGGACAACCTCGCCGCCTTGGAACTCTTTACGCTCATAAATCCCGTGAACCGTCGATGGCATCGGGCAACCCGATAAGACCATCCCGCTGGTGGATGACCATTAGGAACACTGGGCCGAGGTGAAAATACCGGTTGCGGGAGTTTAATTAAGGCTCTTCTGTTTAAAGCGAAAACACGGAAGTGAACGCTGAATATTCGCTATCGGCTTTGCGGGCTTCATCGAGCAATTGCTTGGCATACGGGTCAGTTTCCGCATGGAAAGCCAGTGCATAAAGCATGGCGATTATCCGTGTCCGGTAGGCGCGCAGTTCGTTTCGATTCAGTCCGAGCATCTTTTCCGTGGTTTTTCCTCTGGTGGTTTTGCCCACAACCGTTGTCAACATTGCCTCTGAGTCAAAAACGAAATCGAAATGCTCTGTGGGTTTGTCCTCACACGGGTTGATCAAAGGTCCTCCCTCGGCCTCTTCGGGAAAGTGCTGCCCTTTGTATTCCGGCCCATTACAAACCGGGCATGCCAAGAGAAGATTGGTCCACTCGAACGTTAATGACCGGAATTGGGATTTTGGCCTGAAATGCTCAATATGCCCATAGTCGATGTGGGATATTTTGCTCTCGCAGTAAGCACAGTTGCCATGGAACATTTCAACCAGCGCATCTTTGATTTCTCGGTGCCGGTATTTTTTCTCCCTCTTGCGGTTTTCCGCCCGGGTGGGGGCATTGAGAAGCGCATGAGTCCATGAAGTCCGATGTCGCCGGAGTATTTTCGGCTCTGATGACCGGTGGACCTGGATCATGGGAGTTTTTTCTCCAGGAACGCCTCCACTTTCGCTTGAAGGGAATCGGGGGCGGGCGGCCCCCCTATCGGCCTGACTTCTTTCATAAAGATAGAAAGCTGCTTGTACTCGGCTTTTTCCTTTGAGGTGAGCCGGCTTTTTCTTGGAAGCAGCTCGTCATAACGGTCGATTTTCTTTTGTGTCTGCGGCGAATAAGGGGAAACGAGGCCAAAAGCAAGGCTTTGAAGAATCCGGTCGACGTTCATGGCGGAAATATCGGGCACTTCTTCAACTTCCGCCTTCCCGTCTTTCAACAGGAATTTGAGCGTCAGTGCTTCGGGGCCCGCTCCCGCCGCAATCAGTGGACTATGGGTGGCAACAATGAAATGAAGTTTGGGGAATTGTTGGCGGAGCCAGAGGGCGATATCCCGTTGCCAGATCGGATGGAGGTGAATATCGAGTTCATCGATCAGAACGACTCCCTCCTCTTTTAAGGGATCCTCACTGTTCGGGAAGGCCTGAATCAATCTCCAGACCAGATCACCGGAAAGTGCCAGCACACTCCGGTAGCCGTCACTTAACCCGATCGTTGGCACCTTGGCACCGTTAACATCGAAAAAAATTCTTCCCTCGGCGGTAACGCTATCGAATTTGACCCCTTCGGGCAATAACTTGTTAATTGCGTCGATTCCCAGCTCTTTCTGGCGGTTGGCTTCGGTATCGTTGCTTTTCACGATCCGGTAGTCCAGATAAACCATCCATCTTTCAAATGCCGATAGCGGCTGGTCTTCATCGAACTGAGTAATAAAATTCGTGTATCGGGCCTGAGGTTCCAGGGAGGGAACGATGATTTCACTCTTGCGGGTAAGCCTGCGAAAGGCTCCGTAACCGACGGCAAACCAGCCCGTTCCCCTTGACGCGAAGGCATTCTGGCGCAACCAGGTAAGGCGTTTTTCCGGAGATTCATGTATTCCCGGCTCGGTGTGGACTTTGTTACGAATGGTTAGTTTTTTACTGCCGGTAAGGAAAAAGGTGTAGCCGAATGCGCGGGTTACCCGCTCTGATCCGAATTGACCGGGATCATTTTCCGATTGGTGAATTTTAATTGAAAGTTTGCCCGTCTGTTCTTCGTCACGAAGCCACCCGACCGGCCTGGGGGACAGTATCTGAGCACCCTCCGGACCGGCCAAAAGCAACGCCAGAGACTGCAATACCGTGCTCTTTCCACATCCGTTCTGGCTGAGAAGGGTAACCCACTTATTGTCTTTGAACCGTAGCGTCGCTTTGTCGAAACAGCGAATATTTTCCAGGGTTATTTCTTCAATATACACGGCAATAACCTCAAATGGTAACGAGCCGGTAAGTCATATAAAATAGTTATATACCACGGATAGGAGAGACATGGTTTTTTACCGGCCGAATATATGTGAGGGGTACCGTGGTGTCAAGAATTTAAAAAAAATCCCAATGCAACGCTTCGCGCCGACCCGGGCATTCTCATCAAGAACGCCGGGGGCAATCCAGCCTCTGGGGATACGCCATCTCCTACGATCTGCCGATTGTGCTGTTGCAGATTGAGTATCCGGCCAATATCGATCTCGTGCGCGAGCACCTGCTTCTGTGCGCTGCCCGTCAATTCCCGGAGCGAGATGTGCAGCATTGGTGGCATCCGCCGACGGGCCGGGGGGTGCGGACCCATTGCTCCGATGATTTTCTCTGGCTGCCGCTGGTGACCTGCCGCTATGTTCTCACCACCGGGGACACCGGCGTGCTGGATGAACCCATTCCCTTTATCGAAGTCCGGCCGGTAAACGCCGATGAAGACTCCTATTACGATCTGCCCGTGCGCGCCGGAGAGACGGCGAGTCTTTATGATCACTGCACGCGGGCGATTCAAAACAGTCTCAAATATGGTGAACACGGCCTGCCGCTCATCGGCTCCGGTGACTGGAACGACGGAATGAACCTCGTGGGTGAACACGGGAAGGGCGAAAGCGTGTGGCTGGGGTTTTTCCTGTATGACGTCCTCACGCGCTTCACCGAGCTGGCCCGAAAACATGGCGACACCCCCTTCGCGGAGCGCTGCGTAAGAGAGGCGGCAAGACTGCGCCTCAATATCGAACCCCACGGCTGGGACGGCCAGTGGTACCGTCGCGCCTATTTTGACGACGGATCATTGCTGGGATCGACGAGTAACACCGAATGCCAAATCGATTCGATCGCGCAGAGCTGGTCGGTTCTATCCGGTGCGGGCGATTCCGAGCGCTCCCGCATGGCGATGGACGCGGTGGATGAACATCTCGTTCGCCGCGAGCATGGCCTCATCCAGCTTCTGGACCCGCCGTTTGACACCTCGTCACTCAATCCGGGCTATATCAAAGGCTACGTTCCGGGCGTGAGAGAAAACGGCGGCCAGTACCCCCATGCGGCCATCTGGGCGGCCATGGCCTTCGCCCGTCTGGGGGACAACCGGCGTGCCTGGGAGCTTTTTCCCTTGATTAACCCCGTGAACCATGGAAGATCCGCCGAGGAAACCGCCATCTACAAGGTGGAACCCTACGTCGTTGCGGCCGATGTCTATGCGGTAGCGCCGCATACCGGCCGCGGCGGATGGACCTGGTACACGGGATCTGCCGCCTGGATGTACCGGCTGATTGTGGAATCTCTCCTGGGCCTGAGCCTTGAAGTGGATAAACTGCGCTTTACGCCGTGCCTTCCAGCGGATTGGGAGGGATTTAAGATGCACTACCGCTACCGGGAGACGGTCTACCACATTGAGGTGGTGCAATCGCCCGCCGAGAAGGGGGAAATGCGCATCACCGTCGATGGCATCGAGCAACCCGATCAGACCATCCCGCTGGTGGACGACCATCGGGAACACTGGGCCGAGGTGAGGATACCGGTTGCGGGGGGTTGAATAAACTTATCATCGTGCCATGATGCAATCGAATCCAATCGTTTTCAGTAATTTTCTATTCCAGGATTTGAACGAAATTGGATCTGATGATGACTGGATCATTTGTGATCAGCGGCAGATCAAGGTATCTGGCGGTAGCGGCAATCAGCCGGTCATGTAATTCGGGGATATCGTCGATCTGGGAAGCAGTTTTGAGAATCTCAAAGCTGAGCGGTTCAAAATGGTAGTTTTGGCACTCCATCAGGGCTTCGGTTTGTAATATGCCAACTTCGATGCGATTTTTTTCGAACAAATACATCACTTCCATCAGGACAATGGCCGGGATGATGATGGTGGCTTCTCCTTTGTCGGCCGATAGGTAAGCGTTATGGGCGGTATCATTGATCACCTTTTTACCCATCATGAATTTTACCAAGCCTTGGGTATCGGTCACATAGCTATTCATCGGCAAACTCTTGATCAACGTGCTTCCAGCTTTGATCCTTAAATTGCTCCAGGTTGCTCAAATCGATGGCATTATTTTTTAGAATGCCTTGCAGTTTGAGTATCTTTTTGGTTTTAAGATTTTTTTGATGCCGCATGAAGTCCACAAAATTGGCGATTGACGCCAGATCCTTTTCTGAAAATCCCGCCAGCTTGTTGTAAATCTCGTGTCTGGTTAAGGCGACCTTATTCATCGTTTCATCCTTTTTAAAGCTCTATGGGTATTACCAGGCTCTGGAATTTATTTTTCATGTGCCCCCTTTGGAAAAAATACGCCTCTTCCTATGCATGCTGCCGCTTCTTAAATTGTTCCCGGCTAAAAAATGGATCCAATAGCTTATTGATTCTCAGTTTATCATCTTCCGGGAGTTTTTCAACCACGGAAGTTGATTGCTACTCAACTATAATGAATAACGCTGCGCAGACCGGACAGCGTTTTTCGATGTGGACGAAACGACGCGTACCATAACCGGCAATCGCACTGAATTCATAGGACGAAACGGGTCATTGCGAAGTCCGGCGGCGATGATGCGAACGCGCCTTTCCGGCAAGGTGGGGGCGGCACTGGGCGCACACCCTCGGCGCGGTGCATGTGGAAACCCCCGACCCGGCCGTGAACATGCTGGCCAATGGCTGGCTGTTGTACCAGACTCTCTCGTGCCGCCTATGGGCAAGATGTGCCACCTACCAGTCGGGAGGCGCCTTCGGATTCCGCGATCAGTTGCAGGACGTGATGGCCCTCCTCCACGGCCGGCCCCACCTCGTACGCGAGCACCTGCTTCTGTGCGCCGCCCGTCAATTCCCGGAGGGAGATGTGCAGCATTGGTGGCATCCGCCGACGGGCCGGGACGGCCGCACCCACTGCTCGGACGATTTCCTCTGGCTGCCGCTGGTGACCTGCCGGTATGTGCTCACCACCGGAGACACCGGCGTGCTGCCTGCTTATGACTATTGGAACTAAGTCTTTTTCAAAATAGTTTTGGCGGATTAAGGGGAGGCTACGCCCAAAATCAACCATGCAAGAACGATGTGCAATATCCACACAACAGCACCTTACTTCCTCTCTAATTTATCTGCTCTCTTTTATTGGGCTGAAGGCCACCCCAACATGTTGGGGTGGCCTTCAGCCCAATTTGCTATTGCAATTGTCCATATTTTTCTTTATGAAAAGCAAGTTCTTATCTTTTTCTTTCTTGAGAGCCGTCCCATATCACATCTGTTCCCGAAGGAAAGGCTTTTCCGATTCAACAGCACATCGTGACACGATTCATCGGTGTCTCTGTTATGTATCGTTTTTAACTTTGACATTTTTGTTTTTTGGAATTAAAGTTGTCAATTATGTGGATTGAAAGGGAAATAACATCAGATTTACAGGAAATTGTTAAAACGTTTCCCGTGTTGGTACTCATCGGCCCTCGGCAGGTTGGCAAGACATCGACTCTGGAACGATTATTTCCTGATTACAATTATGTCACCTTGGATGTCGGAAGCAACGCGGAGGCGGCCGAAACAAGACCGGCCGACTTTTTGGAACGGTTCCCGCCGCCTGTTATACTCGATGAAGTCCAATATGCGCCGTCCTTTTTCCGTCACATCAAAGCCTATGTAGACGCGCATGCCGGAAAAAACGGCTTGTTCATTCTCACCGGGTCCCAGAACTTTTTGCTGATGGAAGCGGTGTCGGAAAGTCTGGCCGGCCGGGCCGCGGTTATCCCCTTTCTCGGACTATCCGGGGCGGAATGGGATCGCGCGGAAACAATTCGGCATCCCTTTCGGTGGCGGGACTTTCTATGGAAAGGCGGATACCCCGCCCTATGGTCAAGCCCGGATTCCTCCCCATCCCGGGAACGATGGTATCAGGGATATATCGCCACCTATCTGGAGCGGGATGTGAGACGATTGCTCAATGTCGGCAGCATTCGGGACGTTGAGCGTTTTTTGCGTGCTTGCGCCACACGGTGCAGTCAAACTCTGAATCTTTCCGAGCTCGGAAGAGATATCGGTATTTCAGTGACCACCGCAAAGAAATGGCTAAGCGTTCTCCAGGCATCAAACCAGCTATTTTTATTGGAACCGTATTTTAAGTCCCTGGGAAAACGACTGGCAAAAAGCCCAAAGCTCTACTTTACGGACACGGGACTGGTCTCGTTTCTAATGGGATTCAGTTCGGCAAATGCGCTCTGGACTTCCAACCAGGCCGGCGCGCTTTGGGAGAACCACGTCGTCACCCAATGGCTTAAATGGCGGGACTGGAAAGCCCCTTCCCTGGGACTTTGGTACTGGCGGGACCAGGGAGGCAATGAAGTGGATCTGCTCCTCGAAAGAAACCAACGGCTCATCGCGATCGAATGCAAATTATCTGAAACGCCGGATCACAAATCCATCAAGGGCATTGAAAAGCTAAAACAATTTTATGGGGAAGACAAAATCGATCATGCCTATATCGCCTGCCCCACGGAGATCGCGTTCGATATCGCCCCCGGCATTACCGCCGCGCCCGGCTGGAAAACATGGGGGATATAGACCCAGTCGAAATTTAATTAGATCCGAACCGCTGCCGGTCGCACCCCAGCCGCGTTTAGATTTGACCTTTTTTAACGGTCCGGGCGGATTCACTCCCGACGGGCGAGAGTATGTCATTACCACCGGACAGGACCAGGTCACTCCGGCGCCGTGGGTGAATGTGCTCGCAAACCCCTTCTTTGGCACCGTCATCTCGGAAGGCGGTCTTGCCACCACCTGGAGCGAGAATGCCCACGAGTTTCGCTTGACCCCCTGGGGAAATGATCCCGTCAGCGATTCGAGCGGAGAGGCCTTTTACCTTCGGGATGAGGAGCGCGGCCACTTCTGGTCGCCCACCCCCCTGCCCTGCCGCGGCGCAACACCATACGTTACGCGGCATGGATTCGGCTACAGCGTCTTTGAACACACCGAGCGCGGCATCCGCTCCGAACTCTGGATTTACGTGGCCCTGGACGCACCGGTCAAGTTCGCGGTGCTCAAAGTGCGAAACGAGTCCGGGCGATCCCGCCGGCTCTCCGCTACCGGATACGTGGAATGGGTGCTGGGCGACCTGCGGACGAAAACGGGCATGCATGTCATCACCGAAATGGATCCGGGCAGCGGTGCTTTCTTTGCGAAAAACCCCTATAATACCGAGTTTCGGGACCGGACAGCGTTTTTCGATGTGGACGAGACGACGCGTACCATAACCGGAAATCGCACTGAATTCATAGGACGAAACGGCTCGCTGCAAAATCCGGCGGCGATGACGCGAACGCGCCTTTCCGGCAAGGTGGGGGCGGCCCTCGATCCCTGCGCCGCCATCCAGGTGGGGTTCGATCTGGCGGATGGGCGGGAACGGGAGATCATTTTCAGGCTCGGTGTCGGTCGGGACGCCGATGATGCCCGGAATCTCGTCAAACGCTTTCGCGGGTCAACCGCCGCGGCCGGCGCCCTCGATCGGGTATGGCAGCACTGGGCGCATACCCTCGGTGCCGTCCATGTGGAAACCCCCGACCCGGCCGTGAACATGCTGGCCAATGGCTGGCTGTTGTACCAGACGCTCTCTTGCCGCCTGTGGGCGAGAAGCGCCACCTATCAGTCGGGAGGCGCCTTCGGATTCCGCGATCAGTTACAGGACGTGATGGCCCTTCTCCACGCGCGGCCCCATCTCGTGCGCGAGCACCTGCTTCTGTGCGCCGCCCGTCAATTCCCGGAGGGAGATGTGCAGCACTGGTGGCATCCGCCGACGGGCCGGGGGGTGCGCACCCACTGCTCGGACGATTTTCTCTGGCTGCCGTTGGTGACCTGCCGCTATGTGCTCACCACCGGAGACACCGGCGTGCTGGATGAGCCCCTCCCCTTTATCGAAGGCCGCCCGGTAAACGCCGATGAAGACTCCTATTACGATCTGCCCGTGCGCGCCGGAGAGACGGCGAGTCTTTATGATCACTGCACGCGGGCGATTCAAAACGGCCTCAAATTCGGAGAGCACGGTCTCCCGCTCATCGGTTCCGGTGACTGGAACGACGGGATGAACCTCGTGGGCGAACATGGGAAGGGCGAGAGCGTGTGGCTGGGGTTTTTCCTGTATGACGTGCTAACCCGCTTTACCGATGTCGCCCGCAGGCATGGCGATACCCCTTTCGCCGAGCGTTGCGTAAGAGAGGCGGCAAGATTGCGCCTCAATATCGAAACCCACGGCTGGGACGGCCAGTGGTACCGTCGCGCCTATTTTGACGACGGATCATTGCTGGGATCGGCGAGTAACACCGAATGCCGGATTGATTCGATCGCGCAGAGCTGGTCGGTTCTATCCGGCGCGGGCGATTCCGAGCGCTCCCGCATGGCCATGGAGGCGGTGGATAAACGTCTCGTTCGCCGCGAGCACAAACTTATCCAGCTTCTGGACCCGCCATTCGACACCTCGGAACTGAATCCGGGCTATATCAAAGGCTATGTTCCGGGCGTGAGAGAAAACGGCGGTCAATACACCCATGCGGCCATCTGGGCGGCCATGGCCTTCGCCCGTCTGGGGGACAACAAACGCGCCTGGGAACTCTTTACCCTGATCAACCCCGTGAACCATGGCAGATCCGCCGGGGAGATCGCCACCTACAAGGTGGAACCCTACGTCGTTGCAGCCGATGTCTATGCGGTTCCCCCGCATACCGGCCGCGGAGGCTGGACCTGGTACACGGGGTCGGCTGCCTGGATGTACCGGCTGATCGTGGAATCCCTCCTGGGGCTGAATACTGAAGTTGATAAACTGCGCTTTACGCCGTGCCTCCCCGCGGATTGGAAGGGTTTCAAGATGCACTACCGCTATCGCGAAACAGTCTACCACATTGAGGTGGTGCAAACGCCCGCCAAAAAGGGGGAAATGATCGTCACCGTCGATGGCATAGAGCAACCCGATAAGACCATCCCGCTGGTGGATGACCATCAGGAACACTGGGCCGAGGTGAGGATGCCGGTTGCGGGGGTAGGCAACGGTAAAGCGGTTACCTGATTTCCAGCGGATCTCTTACTACAGATTATTATTAAAAATAATGAGCGGCAGTCTTAAGGTTTCCAGGGATTCTTCAGTGGGATACCACTCACTTCGAAATCACTCACATTTCTTGTCACTAAAACCAGGTTATGAGTGTAAGCGGTGGCAGCAATTAGCCCGTCAAAGGAAGACATCGGCATTCCACTTTTCTCTGCTTTTCCTTGAAGGAGACCCCAATTCTCCGCAACGGTCAGATTGATGGGAAAGATACGATTTTGATAATCCTCAAGAAGTGAATTGAGCCAATTTGTGAACAAGTCTTTCCGCTTTGAATCAGGAAGCTTTGTAAGACCTTTTCGAATTTCACCAACGGTAATGACACTTAAGTAAAGTCTTTCACTTGGCGTGCCGCTCAGCCACCCAACCACATTCACATCCGGTGATGGTTTAACAAGTTCCGATATGACGCAGGTGTCAAGAAGATAATTCAAAATTCAATACTCCTCGGGAAATCTTTTTGACGCTCAAACTCAATTCCTGTTTTTGGGCAATTCAGCAAGAATTCCTTGAAAGAGGGTTTGTTTGAAGTAAGTTCTTCATAATCTTCGACGGATACAACAACTACCGCTTTCCGACCCCTTCGAGTGACATATTGGGGACCTATATTTAAAGCATCCTCAACGATTTTGCTAAATTTTGCTTTAGCGTCCTGTAATTTCCATGTTGTTCCCATTTTGGTTCTCCTTAATTGATTTTGATAGTCAAACTAGTCTGTTTTGGGTGCATTTGTCAAATACAAAGTGGCATCTGAAAAGGAGTCTGACCCGTTTTTTGTTTAAAGGCGCTTTGACGTTGAGGATTTGGCGATCGCCCGAAATTCGCCCGACCATGGACATCGACATGCTCGGAAAAACAAACAACGAAGTGTCGAATATCGTCACACAGATTCGAGACATCTTGACTGTGGACGTTGAAGCGGACGGGCTTGTCTTTGATTCCAAATCCATTCGCATCGAAATGCGTGTCACCGTCGATGGCATCGAGCAACCCGATCGGCCCATCCCGCTGGTTGACCACCATCAGGAACACAGGGCCGAGGTGAAAATGCCGGTTGCCGGCGGTTGAGGGCTCGTCCGCGGGGCGGATCTTCTCCCAAGAGCCTTACCCCTCCTCGCTACTTCGGTACGAACGTACTCCACGCGGCCAAAGTCGATTCGAGACTCACGGCATAGGCCCCGCTGAATCTCCCTGTCCTCTTCAGCACCTCGGAAACCGTGACGTAGTAAGTCCCGGTCCTTGGCAGGGTCGTGGTCACTACGTTCGGCAGTGTGGTCGCGTCGGTCTTCAGGACCCCGATGCCGATGAGTACGAGAACCGCGCTGCCGTTCGTGTAACTCCCCGCGGAATCCGGGACGAGCCGCACGGTAACCTTCTCACCCTTCACCCCCTTGAACGCAAAGGTGTCCACGTCCGGAAACCGGCCGCCAACGAGGGTCGCGTACAGGACCTTGACTCTGGCCGGAGGCGGCTGCGGGGCCGTAACGGTGACGCTGAAGCCCGCCGTGGCGGTGTTGCCGGAGCTGTCGGTGGCCGAACAGGTTACGCTGGTCGGGCCGATCGGAAAGGTGGTGCCGGAGGCCGGAACGCAGATCACCGGACACGCACCGGAGACGGCGTCGATGGCAGTGGGCAAAGCGTAGCTCACCACCGCACCGTTAGGGCCGGTAGCCGCGGCGACGATGTTGGCCGGCACATTGCTGAACACCGGCGGCGTCACGTCGACGGGGTTCGGTGTAGCGATGACCACGGCCCACGTCGAGAAGTGGCCGACGACGTTGCTGAAGCGCACGATCGCCGGCGTATCCAGCGTCGGGACACCCGACGCGTCGAGGGTCTCAATGAGGACGCAGCCGTCAACCGATGGCACCGCGCCGCCGGTGCAGATATCGAAAGCCTGGAAAACGCTGCCCAGTGCATCGGACTTCGTTGCCATCGTGGCGGTGCCTGTTGCCACCGCCGCAAGCAGTTGGGCCTGCGACGCGGCATCGAGACCGGCGACATGGACGTCGAAGGAGAGCGAGGCGTCGCGGTTAAGCTCCGGTGTCGAGAACGTGAACAGGTAGCCGGCAATGGGATCGATTGTCGCCGGAGCGCCGTCGGCCGTGAGGCCGGCCTCGGGGACAAGCGCAACCGAATCGAGGTGGGTGACGGAGAAGCTCACCGGCGCCGTGAAGGTCGCGGAGAGGATCTGAAGGTGCATCACAGCGTCCGGCATGGTGTTCGTGAGGTTGGTGTCGCCGCCGGCGGTGGTGCCGCTGACGTCGGTGTAGCCGGTGGTGTCGAGCGAAAGCCCACCAGATATCACCCCGTCACCCATGTCGAACGCTCCGCTGCCCGTCGTCTCGATGGACACATTCCCGCTAACGGTCGTGCCGGAGGACATGTTGATCGCGGCGTCACCGTTGTTTTCGATCGCGACGTCGCCACTGACGGTCGTCAGGCTGCTCATGTCGATGACAGACGCTGAGCCGTTGCCTGCGATGTCGATCTCGCCGGCAGACACCATGCCCGAGATGTCGATGCCGCCCGCGGACGCGTTGTCAGAGATGTCAATGATACCGGCGGCTTGCGTGAGCGAACCGAGGTCGATACCTCCGGCGGACGTGTTGCCGATGATGTCGATGCCACCTGAGACGGTCGTGAGGGCGGCCATGTCGATCGTGGAGGCCGACGTGTTGTCGCTGATCGTTAGCCCCCCCGCGACCGTCGTCAGCGCGCCCATATCGATGGCCGCCGCTGAGGTGTTGCCATCGAGAGTCACGCCGCCGGAGCTCGAGACGAGCGAGCTCATGTCGATTGCGTCCACGGCCGTGTTGCCGCTGATGCTCAGCTCCCCGCTTGAGGTGAGCGCGGCCATGTTAATGGGATTGGCGGCCGTGTTGTTGTCGATCGTGACGCCGCCGCTGACGGTCGTAAGCGATGACATGTCGATGGCACCCGCACCCTGGTTGTCGCTGATGTCGATCGAGCCGCTAACTGTGACGAGGGCGGCCATGTTGATCACTGTCGCCGCGGTCCAGACGAGGGTCAGATTGCCGCCGATGGTCGAAACGCCGGAGATGAGGATCGCGCTCAGATTCGGATCGTTGGTCAGCGTCACACTGCCGCCGACGTCGGTGAGCGCGCCGAGATCGAGCGTGGTCATTGCGAGGTTGCCCGAGATGTCGATGCTGCCGCCAGCGCTCTGCAGGGCGCCCAAGTCGACGACGACGAGCTGATCGTTGCCGGTGACGGTGACGTCGAGGCCGACGCTCGCCAGGTTCGGGATGATCAAGAGGTCACGACCGCCGACGTTGATAAGCGCGATGTTACCCTGAACGGCGAGGAGGGAATCGAGGAATGGCTGCGAAGTCAACAGCGAGAGCTCGACGTCTACAGGGATAGTGCTAAGATTGATGAGAGACTGAACCGGAGTGGCGCTGTTGGTGGCGGTGCCGTTACCCAGCTGGCCGAAGCCGTTTCCCCCCCCCATGCCCAGACCGTCCCGTCGTTTTTCAGGGCCACGGTGTAAAAGTCGCCCGCCGCTATCGAAGGGGTAACAGCCAGGGCAGGTGTTACAAACCCTGCAAGGAGCAAGCAGCCAAACAACAGGAGCACTGCCGTAGAGTAATGAAAAAGATGGGATACTTTCAGGAGCACCGCCGTGAAGTTATGAAAAATACGGGATATATTCCGGATAGGTAGTCTGTGATTCATGATCTTCCCCTCCTCTGTTGTGGTCAACGGACGCCGCCGCAACTGTCGAGCGCGCGCCCCGTTTTTTGACCTTGCCGACGGAAACGACTCGCTTCGAGTAGCTGTCCGGAATCCTCATCAGAGACGCCCCTTTTCGCGTATTGACCCGCTGCTCTGAATACCCTGACGGCAACAGAAGCCAAGCGCACGGGGGGTGAGATCAACACCTCGACTGCTCAAAGTACTTCAACAACTGCCTGCCGGTTTTGCACAGACCGTACTTGGATAATTTTTGCCTGCTTGTTTGCCTGCTTGCAGGCTTCGGATTTATGGGTGAAAGTAATACATTATTTTTACTTTTCAATATGTCTCCAAAAATAAAGGGTTGAATGGTTTTAAATTTTGCAATCTAATTATCTGCTATTCCATCACATTCATATACAACCCGTGCGTTGCAAAATAATTGTTTCCATGGGTTAAAAGCAAATTTTACCTGCCCCTGTTTCCTCTGCCGGATTTCGCGTTCAGTAGCAGGACATGATGGCCCTCCTCCACGCTCGGCCCCATCTCGTACGCGAGCACCTGCTTCTGTGCGCCGCCCGTCAATTCACGGAGGGAATGGACACCAGAATCCCCCGAATTTTGATAACCGGCGAGAGAACCGCCTATCATGTGATATCCCGGACGGCACTCCCGGGCTACCCGCTGGAAGATATCGAAAAGGATTTCTTTGTTGAGCTGGTTAAAAAACTCGGCATGCTGTATT
>JAZDPP010000119.1:0-91663 GCA_043797445.1 Pseudomonadota bacterium | reverse complement strand
ACGAATTTGCTTGAGTTCATCGGATTTAATCTCCCGACCACACTGGACTATCATGGTGTACCCCCTTTTCAAGCGTAGCGTTTGATCGGGCTGTGTGTTCGCACACCCCCATGCCACACTATCAAAAGGCCACCTGACTGTCTATAGTTATTTTGCGACAAAATAATTCCGGACACTGGTCGGGATTACTGGTATCATTGAGTTCCGATATTCATGCGTCAGCGCTGCGGAAAATATCGGCCACTTCTATTTTGGGACGGGCAGAGGGACTATTTGTCGCTATCATGTTCAGCCTCCCACGGGACGGCTTTATCTTCCGGCTCATCGATAAAATCGAGCGGACTTCTCACTTTTGCAAGCCCGCCTCGCGAGACGTGAAGATAGACCACGGTGGTGGAAAGGGAACGATGCCCCAGAAGCAGTTGAATTTTTCGCACGTCGTAGCCGGCTTCCAGCAGATGACTCGCAAAGCAGTGGCGAAGCGTATGTATCCCATGGCCCTTTGTAACTCCCGCATCATGCTTGGCGCGGGTATAGATTCTCTGAATCGAAGCTGCGCACATGGGACAGTCGCGCGTTTTTGAGAAAAACAGCCAGCTCTCGGGCCGGTAGACTTTCCAGTAAGTCCGCAGCTCTTCGAGCAGACGGTTGGAAAGCAGCGTGTAGCGGTCCTTTCGACCCTTGCCTTGCTCCACCCGGATCATCATTTGAGCGCTGTCGATGTGACTGACTTTAAGATTGACGATTTCGCTGAGCCGCAACCCGGCCGAATAGGCCGCCATTAATATTACCCGATGCTTCAAATTTGCCGGTGCGGCGATGACGCTGGATACTTCCCCGCGGCTAAGGACTTCCGGCAAAATCTTGGGCTGCCGGCGCTTGGGAATGTTCAATCGTATTGGCGCTTCATCCAACGTCTGCTCAAGTAAAAACCGAATACCGCACAGTGCGACATTTCTCGTACTGCTGCTTTTCCCCATCATTTTGAGGTGAAGCAGATAGTCCTCAACCTCCTTCTGGGATAATTGATCCGGCGACTTCATGTAAAATTTGGCAAGACCCGCCACCGCCGCCAAATAGGACTCTTGGGTCCGGGGTGAAAAGTCCTTCAGTTCCATCATCCGAATCATTTTTTCGCGCAACTCTGACATGATTTACCTCCGTTTGATAAAATTAAAAATGAAATGGTTATACCGACGGAAGTAAATATAATAAAAAAAGAAAAAGAAGGGAAATCGAAGAAATATTTTCGTGATTACGGTGGGTTAACTGCCGCGTAGCGGCTTAGTCCAACGTTCCGGCTGTGCGGCGCCGGCGTAAAAATGTTCCTTACAATTCGCGGCATTGCTCCCGGCGTCCGCCACGAGCCGGTTGTTAGGGCCGTTTTTCTTGATACTTTTATAGAAAAGAGGCTGTAAAATTCTACTGCGAATCTCTTGCGTTCACCCTTTCGCCAACTGGAGTGCTTAACCAGTACCAGCCAACTGTGATAAACGGAATTCCTACTCCGAATCCTTGCCACCAATGCCAATTAAATTCTGGTTGCCGCTCAACAACTAAATTGAATATCACCCAAATAATGACTGCCCCACCAATAAACACAGCAAGTAGTCCAAATATTTTTCTTAATAAATTCATTTTTCGTTTTCAGCATCGAGCCCTAATAAACGCTCAAGCTTATCAGCAAGGTCATTGAACTCTTGGCCCCAACCATTCTCGATTGATAGCTCTTGAAGGTTGGCAGTTGGTAAAAGTAGATACTTAACACCTTCAGTTGAGGGTGAAGCTAATAATGAATCAATATCATTTAGTGCTCTCGAACGATCACCATAGATCACACCATCAGTTCCGGCCTCAACTTTATCTCTAAGTTTGTTGAGAATTTTTTGTGCAGCTTGATCAATATCCATAAATACCCCTAACACAGAGTTCACTGGGAGCCGGCTTTTTCGGCGATCCAGTGGAACGCCTCGTTGGGCACCTTTGCGCCGTGATGGCTAAGCCCGCTTCTATTGTTCAGAACACTTATTCTGTTGCAAGTATTTGCCCTTAATCGGTTCCATGACATGGTCTTCAAATGTCTCGACGATTTGCCGGAGGGCGTCGTCAACTGCCTTCTCGCTCTTTAGTGAAGCCACAAAAGTTCTCCAATTCTCTTCTGGCTGGCGATTTCGTTTATCCCAATTTTGTTCCCGAAACGTACTGAAGAGATAAAAGAACCGAATTTCAATCTTGGAAAAGACAAAGGCTGCATGACAATCGTGCCAACTGAGATTCTGGAATCTTGGTTTTGCTGTGATTCTGAAGGCGGAAGTTTCCGATTCCTGAGTTAACCGAAAACCTGTTATCACAGATCGGGTACGAGTTACTGTTCTTATTTCATATTGTGGTGATAGAGATTGCATGACGCTAAGATACGCACTTAAGGTGTTGCGTCTTACAGGTACTTCGATTTCCTCATCGTAGTTTTCTTGTCGGTAGGTAGGCTCCGCAAAATAGTCATTCTTGTTTTCCGAAAGCCACTTGCCTATATTTACTATCCTCGGCACTTCGCTTTCTATACTAGGTAAACCAATAAACTCTATGTCATAGAGCCCATATGTATCATCGCTATACTTCTTTTCTGCCAAGTATGTCTGGCAATGCTTCAATAAGCTGAGTACCTCGTCTTTTGAACAGTATCTCTCTGCATCTGCTTTTACTAAATCGAGTAACGAAATACTCGACGTGATGCTATGATCAGCCTCCGCCTTTTCGGATGGAGTGGGCGTTGGGCAGTAGATGCCCAAATAGCCACGCATTTTCTCCCTAAGAGAACTGTCTACAGCAGTAAACAGTTCAGTGTTTGTGGCCTGAGTGATGAAGAACGGTGTCTGCTTAGCGTTGGCAACGAAGTAGTCTGAGACGTAATCGATAATGTCCTTAAATCGCATCTCAGTACCTGCAAAATCAGAAATAGACTCCACTATACATTTTGTAAAATCACTCAGTCTCTGGTCTTGATAAGAATATTGCTCCTTCAATGATGAAAACAAAAAATAGCATGAACTGAACGATTTAGGGGTCGACTGCATAAATTTCTCAAATACGTCCGGGTCTTTGATGTATTGAACACCGGCATGACATGCATCAATAATCTTGACCGTCAATACAGGCTTAAGAAGTCGAATCCAATTGTCCAATTCGGTGTTCTCAATTGCAGTTTGCTTTTTTCGGGAGGGATCATAATCGCTTAATAAGTAAGAAAACTCCGTTCCGTTAAAATCCCCATGACCAGTATAATAGAAGAGGGCTTGGTCGATTTGTTGGCCCTGAAATTGAGTAAAGAAACTGACCAGTTGTTGCTTAACCTTTGAACTTTCTTGGTTTCCGGCTATGCAAAGGATTTGCTCATACTCGCCTGTGGATTCCAAAACAGAGTTCATCAAGGCTATGTCATTCTCACACGCCTGCAATTCGTTTATTGTCTTGTACTTTGATACACCGAGCAGACACGCAATCTTCATTATTACCCTCCATTATGTATGCCCAACAGGATGCTCACCGGACCCGCGCTGTTTGCGGGGTCCGGTGCAGCAGTTTGTTGGGCATTTTTTTTCTTTGTAGTATATATTTAACAAATTCATTTTCCGCTTTGCTGCTTACTATTGAAAATTACTTTTCCAGGGATATCATCATTTACGTCCCATTCCAATACAACAACATCGCTTTTACGTATTGCATAGTATCCAACAAGATCGCTACCGATCCAGTCTTCAGGCTCGCCTCCCCCAAAATGCAATTGAAAAACAAAATATTCTTTTGATTTGAAATGGGGCACGCAATAGTACTTTCCTTTTGAATTTTCTATAGCTAGATGTTGATTTAAGGCCACTTCAAGTAAAGAATTACATGCATCTTTTTCAGATAGCGATGCGCTATTTAATTCATCCACAAAAAACGTAGGCATCGATATTATGAATATTATAATAATGTATCTCATGTATAGGCCCAACATGTATTCGGTTGCCGAACAGTCGCCTTAAAAAGCGACTATTTTTTGGACGAAATCGGATTAGACGACTGTTTCGTCGTCTAATCCGGGAAATACGGGTGTTATACGACGAAACAGTCGTCTAATTAATTGACATTTCGTAAACACTATCATATTGTATGAACAAATGTTCACAAACCTTTTTTTAAATGATATAGTTCGACTAAAACATATTATCGCATGTCGCCTTTTTTCTGCGACAATTAACGTATTTCGCCTTATATGTCAATGAATTGATTTGCATTGATGTTCAAATTGTAAATAAGGAGATTTCGTCATGGCCAGTGAATCGTCTGAATCGCCCAACTCTATTCACCCGGGGGATAGCGCTCAATGCGACCGAAAACCTCGCCTGCTCGATCAGGTCCGGAACGTTATCCGCTGCAAGCACTACAGCATCCGTACCGAGCAAAGTTACATCGATTGGATCAAGCGCTATATCTTTTTCCACAATAAAAAACACCCGGAACAGCTGGGTGCCCCGCATATCAGCGCGTTTCTGTCTCACCTGGCCGTTGACCGGAAGGTTGCCAGCTCCACACAGAACCAGGCGCTCTGTGCGATAGTGTTCCTTTATAAAGAGGTGCTGAAAAAAGAGCCGGGGGAATTCGAAGATCTGATTCGAGCGAAAAGGCCGGAAAAATTACCGGTTGTGTTCACTCGGCAGGAGGCAAAACAGATCTTGTTGCAACTGGAGGGAGTTGACTGGCTCATGGGGCAATTGCTCTACGGCGCCGGCCTTCGCGTGATGGAATGTGTCCGGCTAAGGGTGAAGGATGTGGATTTCGGCTATCGCCAGATTGTTGTTCGGGACGGGAAGGGGCATAAAGACCGCGTCACCATGCTGCCGTCTTTGATTGCCGACGATTTGCAGAGGCATCTTGAGAAAGTGAAAAAGCGCCACGAATTAGATCTGAAAGAGGGATTCGGCAGCGTTTACCTGCCTTACGCGCTTGAAAGAAAATATAAAAACGCCGATCGGGATTGGGCGTGGCAGTATGCCTTTCCCGCATCCAAGCGGTCGGTGGATCCGCGATCCGGCATGGAGCGCCGGCATCACCTCTCTGAGGCCGTCATCCAGCGCGCGGTGAAAACCGCTATCCGGAAAAGCGAAATTAACAAGGCCGGAAGCTGCCATTCCCTTCGCCACAGTTTCGCGACTCACTTGCTTGAATCCGGTTACGATATCCGGACGGTACAAGAGCTCCTGGGCCATAAGGATGTGAGTACCACCATGATTTATACGCATGTGCTCAACAAGGGAGGGCGGGGCGTCCGGAGTCCGGGTGATATGCTGTTTCAAGAGGGTCCAACCGGCGGGGGATGCCATGGCAGAGCCGTCTGACCTTACGGAACGTCAGCAAGGGGTTCTGGCGTTCATTATCGAATACCAGCAGATGCATGGGATCGCGCCGACGGTGCGGGAAATCGGCGATCACTTCGGGTTGCGATCGCCCGGCGGAATTCATCGTATTCTGATGCAGCTGAAGGAAAAGGGCTTTATTCTGGCCGAGTCCGGGAAAAAGCGCTCCTGGCGCTCTGCCGGGCCATTGCCGGAAAAGGGGATTCCGGTGCTCGGCGTCATTGCGGCGGGAAGGCCCCTTGAGGCCGTTTCGTTTTCCGGCGAAGAAATAGCCGTTTTATCCGCCGAATTCGGTAGTGATGACTGCTTTGCGCTTCGTGTCAGCGGTGACTCCATGATCGAAGCCCACATTATGGCGGGGGATCTGGCGATTATCCGGCCGCAGCAGCGGGTCGAAAACGGAGAGATTGCGGCTGTCATCATACAGGACATGATGCCGGAGGCGACATTGAAAATTCTCCGGCGCAACCGGCAAACGATTTCGCTCGAGCCGGCCAATCGCGCTTACGCCGCCACGGTATTCAAGGGGGCGGAGTGCCGGAAAGTCCGGGTGATCGGAAAATGCGTGGGGATTATTCGCAAGACCTGAGGGGGATAGTACCAAGGCCGGCGCCCTGGCCAGCGGGTTGAAACGGTCCGGAGGAAATTGATGAACCGTAAGGCATCCATTCAAATTCGAGCCGAAGATGCGGGGCGCACCGTGCTGGATTTCTTATGCCGGCGATTCACCTATCATGACCGAATCCGCTGGGAGGAAATCATCCGGGAGGGGAAGGTCAGGCTGAACGGTGAGCCTCCGCTGCCGGATACGCCTCTTACACCCCGGGATATCCTGGCCTACGAGGGGTTTGACGAGACCGAGCCCCCCGTCAGAATCGATTATGAGATTCTCTATGAGGACGAAATACTGCTGGGGGTGAATAAACCGGGAAATCTCCCCTGTCATCCGGGCGGGCGGTATTTCAAGCACACGCTCTGGCATCTTCTGACCACCCGGTATGGCCCGGCGCCGCACTATTTTGTAAACCGTATCGACCGGGAAACCTCCGGCATGGTGCTCGTGGCCAAATCCCCCGTGGTCGCGAGGGACTGCGGCAGGCAATTTGCCGAGGGATCGGTTCAAAAACGATATCTGGTGGGGGTGTTTGGCGATTTCCCTCCGGAAACCGTTTTCGCGCAAGGGGGGATCTGCCGGGACGACGCCAGTCCGGTTCATAAAAAGCAGCGCTTTTTGCCGCTTGACCTGCTGAACCGGTATCCTCACCCCGTCAAAACCTGCCGGACCGATTTTAAGCGGCTTCGGCGAAACCAGGGCCTCTCGCTTCTGTCGGCCGAGCCGTTGACCGGTCGATTGCACCAGATTCGGGCAACGCTTTTTTCCCTGGGATATCCGGTTGTTGGCGATAAGATTTACGGTCCGGATGACACCGTGTTTCTTCGCTTCATCGAAGATCGAATGACGGCCGGGGACAGAAATCGCTTGATACTTTCCCGCCAGGCCCTCCATGCCGAATCGCTTCACTTCCGTCATCCCGTCACCGGCCGCGAAATGCACTGGAGCGCCCCCCTGCCCGAAGATATGGCCCGTCTTTTTAAAAGATAACCTCTGGCAAAAGACGCCTTCCCGATTATCCTGCCCCTGATCCTGATCCTGATCCTGCTCTTGCTCTTAATCTGGCCTTGATCATCGTACCGGCCACGCCAGGATATTTTTTCCAGACCGTCAGGAACTCGCTATCGCTCAAACAGCCTGCCGCTCTTCCAAAAACACCCTGGCGCGGCCTCCCTGCCGTGGGAAATCGGCCGAAACGATGATCAAGGCCCTTAATCTTTCTCATGATTACTGAATCAAGAGCATGATTAAGAGCAAGAGCAAGAGCAAGAAGAACGGTACTACCGGTATTTTAATATTTTCTGATTCCCTTATCCCCTCCCGGTAATAAAAAAACCGGAGCCACTGGTTTTTGGATAAAACAGCCTTATCCTACATTCAACATTATTTTCAACCACACAATTTCAATTGTCAGAGATAAATTCTCAAATTGAATTTGGGGCTTGATCATCGTTTCGGCCACGCAAGGGCATTTTTTCCAGCCCGGCAAGAACTCGCTGTCGCTCAAACAGCTTGCCGGGCTTACAAAAACGCCCTTGCGTGACCTTCACTGCTTTTGGGGGTGGCCAAAACGATGATCAAGGCCTGAATTTGTAAGAATCCATAACCCATAACCCATAACCCATAACCCATAACCTATAACCTATAACCTATAGCCCATAGCCCATAGCCTATAGCCTATAGCCCATAACCTCCGGCAAAACCGGCTCAGGAAATAAATCATGCAAACGGAAACAAATACGGTTACCGCAACTTACGGCGTTCAGGGAATGACCTGCGCCGCCTGCGTGAGGCGGGTTGAGACGACCGTCCGGAATATCCCCGGGGTGGAGAGCGCAAGCGTCAATCTCGCAACGGAAAAAATCCGGATCTCCTATCGGGCCGGGAAAACCGGTCTCGATGCCTTTCAGATGGCGATTCAAAAGGCGGGGTATCATCTTCTCGAGCTCGCCGGTGAGGCGGCGGAGGATGAGAACGAAAGGCGACGGGAAATCGAGCTTAAAAAGCAGCTCCGGAATCTTCTCATCGCCGCCGGTTTCACCTTGCCGCTGGTCTTTATCGCCATGTCCGAAATGCTCGGGCTGTCCCTGCCGCCGGTTATAAGTTCAACCGGATCACCCCGGAATTTCGCCCTGATTCAACTGCTGCTCGTATTTCCCATCATGGCGGCCGGGTTTCATTTTTATACCAGCGGATTTAAGGCGCTGGTTCAACTCAATCCCAATATGGATTCGCTGATTGCGATCGGGACATCCGCGGCGGTGGGGTATAGCCTCTGGAATACAATCCTCATATTCATGGGCAGCCACCACCCGGTGATGAACTTGTATTACGAATCGGCCGGTGTGATCATCACGCTCATCAAGGTTGGAAAGTATATGGAGGCGCTCAGCAAGGGAAAAACCTCCGAAGCGATCAAACAGCTGATGGGGTTGCAGCCAAAAACGGCGCTCCTGCTGCGGGACGGTATGGAGGTGATAGTCCCGATCGAGGCGATAGAAATGGGGGATGTTCTCATGGCCCGTCCGGGCGAAAGAATCGCCGTCGATGGCGTGGTGCTGGAAGGAAAAACCTCGGTCGATGAATCGATGCTGACCGGTGAGAGTTTGCCCGTTGAAAAGGCTCCCGGAGATCCGGTCACCGGCGCCAGCATGAACCGGAACGGCGCCATCCGGTACCGGGCCATCCGGGTCGGAAAAGACACGGCACTCTCCCGGATCATCCGGCTGATCGAGGAGGCCCAGGGCGGCAAAGCCCCCATCGCCCGGCTGGCGGATATCACCGCCGCCTATTTTGTGCCCATCGTCATGGGGATCGCCCTCATCTCCGGCCTCGGCTGGTATTTCAGCGGTATGCCGGCCGCCTTTGCCCTTAAGATCTTCATCTCGGTTCTGGTGATCGCCTGCCCCTGTGCGCTGGGGCTTGCCACGCCGACGGCCATCATGGTGGGAACCGGCCGGGGCGCCGCGCTCGGGGTGCTCATAAAAGGCGGGGAGCCGCTTGAAATCGCGGGCCGGATCGACACGATCGTTTTCGATAAGACCGGCACGATCACCGAAGGAAAACCAAAAGTTACCGATGTGATACCGCTGAACGGGCTTTCCCCCGATGAGGTGCTGCAATGGGCCGCGTCGGCGGAAAAGGGATCGGAGCATGCCCTGGGCGCCGCCATCGTTGAAGAGGCTGCCCGCCGGAATCTTCCCCTCTTTAAGGCAACGGCGTTCGAGGCGGTTCCGGGCTGTGGTATCCGCACCGAGCTCGAAGAGAAAACCGTTTTTATCGGCAATTTAAAATTGATGCGGGAAAACGGTCTGTTGTCTAAGGAGCATCCCGTGGCCGAAACGCTGTCCGGGGAGGGGAAAACGCCCATTTATCTTGGCATCGGGCAGGCGCTTGCCGGCATTGTGGCCGTGGCCGACGTGGTAAAACCCGATAGCGGGGCGGCCATTTCCCGTCTCCACCAGATGGGTATCACCACCGTCATGCTGACCGGTGATAATGAACGTACGGCTCTCGCCATTGCCCGTCAGGTCGGTATCGATCGGGTCATGGCCCGGGTGCTGCCCGGCGAGAAGGCAAAAGAGATCCAATCGCTTCAACAAAACGGAAAGAAGATTGCCATGGTGGGGGACGGTATCAACGATGCGCCGGCGCTCGCCCAGGCCGATCTGGGAATCGCCATCGGCTCGGGAACCGATGTGGCCATGGCCTCGGCCCAGGTGGTGCTGATGAAAAACAGCCTCATGGGGGTTGTTACCGCCATCTTATTGAGCCGGGCCACCCTTCGCAATATCAAGCAGAATCTCTTTTGGGCTTTCGGTTACAATGTCGCCGGAATTCCCGTTGCGGCCGGCGTTGCGTATCTCTTCGGCGGCCCGACCTTAAATCCCATGTTTGCAGCCGCGGCCATGGCCATGAGCTCCGTATCCGTTGTGACCAACGCCCTGCGACTGCGTCATTTTACCCCGGCCGATGAGGTCTCCGTGATCAAACCGGCCATTTCCCTTAAATCGGAGGAAAAACAGATGAAGACTGAAATCACCATCGACGGAATGATGTGCCAGCACTGTGTCGCGAACGCCAAAAAAACGCTGGAAAAGCTTGCCGGGGTGAGCGCCGTAACGGTGAACCTGGAGCAGAAAAACGCAGTGCTGGAATCCGCCTTGAAAATCGACGAGGGGCTCATTACCGAGGCGATTCGGGAAGCCGGCTATACGGTGACCGGAGTGAAGGGGCAGGGGAGTTAAGGAAAGCGGCAAACTCGGTGAGAGTGCGCTCGATGGTGATGGCAAAGCCGAGTCCTTCAAACTTATGCGTGATTTCTTTAAAGGTGTTGACGCCGATCACCTTCCCCTCCTTTGTTACCAGCGGTCCGCCGCTGTTACCGGGGTAGATCCGGGCGTCGGTTTTGGCAAATTCCCCCTCAAAGCCTGAAAAGGTTCCCGAGGCAACCGAATTTCTCAGTTTTACCGGATTGCCGATGGCGTGGACCGGGTCTCCTTTGGCGAGAATATCAAATGGAGCCGATTCAAGAAAAGGGGTTATAAAGCCGTCTATCTTCAGGAGCGCAAGATCACAGGTATCACTTCGTTTCACCAGGTAGGCATTGACTTTGGTATTATCCGCCAGATAAACCGTGAAGGATTGCGAGAGCGCCGCGACATTTGCCTCTCTTTTATAACTCGTTTTCTTTCCCCACAGTTCCTTTTTGCGCTGCTCGATTCCTTGTTTCCGCTTTAAAAAATTCTCCTCCCAGGCAATGGTTGACTGCAAATCGGACAGATACCGGCTCCGGTTCACTTCCTTTGCGGCCGAGTTTGGCTGAGAATCAATCAGCGCTTTGGTTTCCTCCAGGTTCCGCCTGGCGGTTTTTAACTGTTCCGCCTCTTTTTTCAGTTTTTCTTCCATATCACGAACATTCGATTCGGCTTCATTGAAGGCGCCCTCGACCTGTTTTTCCTGCTGATCCGTGAACTGGAGAACGTGCTTGTTCGTAATGATATGACCCTGCCCGGAAATAAAAAACCCGGAACCGAAACCGATGGTGCTTTCGATTGCCACGGTGGCGATGACCGCTTTTTCAATGTCGTTTCGGGGCTTGAGCGCGGCCGTCAGTTTTCCGCGAAGATCGGTCAGCTCGGTGCTTCTTTCCACCATCCCGTCCATGGTCTGGCTCTCGTCCGGCAGGCTCACCGGCGCATCCGAAAAATGCCAGACCCCGTTTTCGTCCTTGTATTTGTAAACACCGGCGTTGCACCACTGGGCTGAGGCGGCAAGGATCAACAGAATCCCGACAAGGAACAGGGCTTTTTTTCCTGAAAACGGCTTTCCCATCCATACCTCCTTATGCACCATGGTTCTGTTTCTCAATCCAGCGATAAAGGGATTCCCGATAGCGCCAGGCCAGATAGACGAGAAGGAGGCAGGCTCCGAGAAGGGCGGCCAGCACCGTATAATCGCCTTCAAAGAGGCTGGCGCCCTGAAGGCTCAGCATGAGGGTTCCCGGCATCCGGCCGATGGCGGCGATGAGCATGAAGGCCCGGATCGGCAGAGCGCTGATTCCTAAAAAGAGGCAAAGATAATCCTTGGGAAACCCGGGAATGACAAACAGGATAAAGACGACCAGTACTCCCTGGTGGCGCAGCAGAAAATCCATCCGGTCCAGATAGGACGCCGGGATCAATTTCCGGACATAGCGTTTTCCCAGCAGCCGGCCGATGGCGAAATTGATCCAGGACCCGGCCGTCAGCGCCATACTGGAGTAGAGAAACCCCTGAAACGAGCCGAAGAGATACCCCCCGATAAGGCCCGTCGCCTCTCCGGGAACCGGCGCAAAAATCACCTGCAACACCTGAATTGCCATGAAGACGAGGGGCGCCCCCATGCCGAACGCGGCGATAAACGCGCGACACTGCTCCCGGTCCGAGAAGACCGGCCAGAGCGTCTTCCAGAGCGCTGTGAGGGGCGCCCGCAGCCAATAGGCGGTAATAATAAAAACGAGGCACCCCGAAAATATATACAGTGCGGCTTTTCGGCTCAGCGCGGACTCCTTTTCTCGGCCTCCTCCAGCGCGGAAACGGCCGGAAGGGAATTGCCTTCCAGAAGCGAGAGAAAGGCACCGCCGCCGGTGGAAACATAGCTCACCCGATCCGTTTCCCCCGCCTGATGGAGGGCTGCATCCGTGTCGCCGCCGCCAACGATGGTCAACGCATGGGCATTGGCAATACTGCTCGCCATGGCCATGGTTCCCCTGCTAAAGGGGGCCATCTCAAAGACGCCCATGGGGCCGTTCCAGACAATGGTCTTGGCGTCATAGAGGGCTTGAGCGTAGAGAAGAGAGGTCGCGGGGCCGATATCGAGCATCATCCACTCCACCGGAATTTCCTGAACCGGCACAATTCGGATCGTGGCCCTCTCGTTGAACTCGGCCGCCGTCACCGCGTCCACCGGCAGATAAAAATGAATGCCTTTTTCGGCGGCCCGCTTCATCATGGCGGCGGCCGTTTCAATCAACTCCTCTTCCACCTTGGATTTGCCGACACCGAGGCCTTTTGCTTTCAAAAACGTGTTCGCCATGGCGCCACCGATCAGGATCTTATCCACGTGATCGAGCATATTGTTCAGGGCCGCAAGCTTGCTGGAGACCTTGGCGCCGCCGATTACGGCGACGAGCGGGCGTTGCGGAGCCGCCATCGCCTTTTTAAAATAGGCCATCTCCCGCTCCAGCAGAAATCCCGCCGCCGAAACCGGCGCATGGCGGGTAATCGCTTCCACCGATGCATCCGCCCGGTGGGACACGGCAAAGGCATCGTTGACATAGACATCGCAGAGTCCGGCGAGCGCGGCGGCAAAAGCGTCGTCATTTTTCTGCTCGGCCGCATGGAACCGGAGGTTTTCAAGGAGCAACACTTCCCCCGGAGCCATGGCCGCCGCCAGGGCACTCACTTCGGCACCGATGCAGTCCGGTGCCATTTTGACCGGTTTCCCGAGCAGATGTTCCAGATGTTTAGCCGCCGGCAACAGACTCATTTCCGGGACCACTTTCCCCTTGGGGCGACCCAGGTGAGAGGCGAGGATGAGCGCTCCCCCATGGGAGAGAATATACGCCAGGGTCGGCATAACTCCCCGTATCCGGGCATCATCCGTGATTTGCCGGTGATCATCGAGCGGCACATTAAAATCGACGCGACAAAGAACGCGTTTGCCTGAGAGGTCGATATCCTTGATCGTTTTCATGATTCCTCCTTGGGATCGGCCGGTTTCGCGGCCGTTGTGCGTTTGGTATGCAGTTTTTTCTTTTCGGACCATCGTTGAAGAAACCCGATCATGCCGGAAGCATAGGCCCGATCGACCATCTCCTCCCGGACTTGGCTGCCCTTTTCGGCGGCCATGGCGGCGCGAAGACATTCGGTTTTATGGGCGCAGGCCATGCAGCTTTCCGGCGTGTTTCTCAGCTCGTTTTCCCCCATGGGAAAGACCCTGTCCAAATCGGCGTAGCATGAGGGGTATTTCGGGTGCGGCTCCTTCATGGGGTAACTCTTTCACACTCGGCGGTCATTCTTGCAATGTGGCCGTGCTCGGCAAAACTGTAGTAGCAATTGTCTCCGACAATCAGATGCTCGTGCACCGTAACGCCCGACACCTTGCAGGCAAACACGAGTCTGCGGGTCAGATCGATATCCTCCGGGGAAGGGGCCGGATCACCGGAGGGGTGATTGTGCACAAAAATGAGCGCCGCGGCATGTTGATTCAATGCCGCCGAGACCACCTCCCGCGGATAGACGGCGCTCGCGGTAAGCGTTCCTTCAAAAAGCGTTTCCATTTCCATGATCTTGTTTCTGGCATCCAGATACAGCACGGTGAAGCATTCCCGGTGCCGGTCGCGCAGCCGGTGGTAGAGATAATCGAACAGCTCCCTGGCATTATGAACCGGATCGCGGTGAAGGACGCGCTTTTCCAGATACCGGTCCGCCACTGCCTTGATCAGCTTCAACCCGAAAATATTCGTGGGCCCGAGCCCCTCTATTTCCAGCAAGGCCTTGTCCGGCGCCTCCAGGACCCCCGGCAGGCTTCTAAACCGCTTCATGGCGGCCTTGGCCATGTCTTTACAGTCTTTTCGGGGGGTTCCCAGCGTCAACAGGAGTTCGATGACCTCATAGTCATGAAACCCCGAAAGCCCGGAAGAAAGAAATTTTTCCCGAAGCCGACGACGATGCCCCTCGCCCTTATGCGCTTCCTGCTCCACCAAAGCCCAGCTCCCCCTTTCTCCTCACTCCTCACTTCTCACGCCTCACGCCCCACGTTCCTATCGTTCCCAGCCGTCAAACTCATCCTTCAGGCTCCGGGTCATCAATCGGATCAATGCCTCGCCCGGCGTGATTTCCTCATACAAAATCCGATAAATCTCTTCACAGATGGGCATCTCGACGTTGATTTCCCGGGAAAGATCGTAGATGGATTTGGCTGTTTTGACGCCTTCGGCCACCATCTTCATCTCGGACAGAATCGCCTGCAGGGTCATGCCGCCGCCGATTTTCTTTCCGACGGTGTAATTGCGACTCAGGTTGCCGGTACAGGTGAGGATGAGATCGCCGACGCCCGAGAGTCCGGAAAAGGTCCGGGGATCCGCGCCGAGGCTGACGCCCAGCCGCCGCATTTCCGCCAGTCCCCGGGTGATGAGCGCCGCCCGGGTATCGAGCCCCAGTCCCAGACCATCGATGATGCCCGCGGCAATGGCGATTACATTTTTAGCCGCGCCCCCCAGTTCCACCCCGATGACATCCTCATGCGTGTAAACCCTGAAATAGGAGCATGAAAATACGGTTTGCACAAATTGAGCGGTCGAAAGGCTTTTGGACGCAACGGTGACTGCCGTCGGCACCTTTCGTGCAACCTCTCTAGCGAAACTTGGCCCCGATAGAATCGCAAGGTGATCGACGGAAACCTGTGGCAACTCTTCCCGCAGCACTCCGGACATGGTCAGATGCGTCTTGTTTTCAATTCCTTTTACCGCCGAGACCAGGATCACCCCTTCCCGCAGACTACCGGCCATCTGTTTTCCGACATTTCGAAGTAAATGAGACGGCACCACCAGCAGGATCAGATCCTTATCGGCAATGACGGCCGCCAGATCATTTGAAGGCCGAAGCCGGGGAGAAAGCGTTATCTCCGGCAGAAACACTCTGTTTTCCCGGTAGGTTTCAATTTGTTCCCTTACTTCCGTTTCATACACCCAAAGATCAATGTCATACCCCTTATCCGCCAGAAGGTTCGCCAGGGTCGTTCCCCAGCTGCCGGCGCCCACGACGGCAATACGGGCATTTTCCGCGTTCATTGTGTTATCCATAATCCATCAACTCACGTTGTTGTCAGTAAAAGTAAATAATTCACCGGTTGTTTCGGGATTCATCGAATGTTCACATACCGGCAACACGGTTCTTCTTGCTTTTGATCCGGCAATAAGAGCAAGAGCAAGATAACGAGATAAACGGTATGTTGGAAGATGCGATGCCGCTGAGCTGTCGGCTCCGATCTATATCGTTTCCTCCCCGTCATCGTCCGGTGTCCCGTCGTCCTTATCGTCCATGTCGTCCATGTCATCCATATTGTCCGAAACACCTGTATCGAAGGAATCCGTGGCATCGTTCGGATCGATGGTATCTGTCGGGTCTTCCCCATCTTCCGCCCCGATTTGGCCCCCTTGCAGCCGGGCCGCGCTGATGACCCGTTCGGAAGGCGCCAGATCCATCAGTCTCACCCCCTGCGTGTTGCGGCTGATGACGGAAATCCCCTGCACCAGCATGCGGATGATCATCCCGCCGTCGGTAATCAGCATCAGCTCATCTTCCTCATCCACCAGGAGCGTGTCCACCACCCGGCCGTTGCGGACGTTGGTTTTAATCGTGATGACGCCTTTGCCGCCGCGCTTATGGACCGGATACTCATCAATGGAGGTTCTCTTCCCATAGCCGTTTTCGGTAACCGCCACCAGGGTTTGTCCATGGCTCATGACTTCCATTCCCACAAGCTGATCGTCCGTCTCTAACCGCATGCCGCGCACGCCCCGAGCGCCTCTGCCGGAGGGCCGGATGTCGGCTTCATGGAATCGGATGGACTTTCCCTGAGAAGCGCTCAAAAACACATTCATGGTTCCGTTGGTAATACGGGCGGCAATCAGTTCATCTCCGGGCAGAAGATCGAGAGCGATAATTCCACCGGTCCGGGGCCGGCTGAAGGCCATCAAATCCGTCTTTTTAACGATGCCCTGGCGAGTGGCCATCATCACATGATAGCCGGCTTCGAACTCCGGCACGGCCAGAACCGTGGTCAGGTGTTCGCCATCGGAGAGTTCCAGCAGATTCACCACGGCTTTTCCGCGGCTGGCACGCCCAGCCTGGGGAATGTCGTAAACCTTGCACCAGTATACCTTTCCCCGGTTCGTGAAAAAGAGGAAAGTGTGATGCGTGGAGGCCACGAAAAGATGTTTGACGAAATCTTCCTCCTTTGTGCCCATGGCGGTCTTCCCTTTTCCGCCCCGGCGCTGGCTCTGGTAGAGGGTGAGCGGCGCGCGCTTGATATAGCCGCTCTGGGAAATGGTGACCACCATATCTTCCTCGGCGATCATATCCTCCATGGTGATTTCCTGCGTCGCTTCCACGATCTCGGTTCGCCGGGGGTCGCCGAAAGATTCTTTTATTGCCGCCAGTTCGTCCTTGATGATATTGAGCACCAGCTGCTCACTGCCGAGGATCTCCTCAAACCGGGCGATATCTTTTAGAATGCTTTCATACTCCGCGATGATTTTATCCCGCTCGAGACCGGTGAGTCGCTGCAAGCGCATCTCTAAAATGGCCTTGGCCTGAAGATCACTCAATCCAAAGCGGTTTATCAGCCGGCTCCTGGCTTCTCCCGGGGAGGGGGACTGGCGGATCAGCGCCACCACCTCATCGAGATTGTCCAGTGCGATTTTAAGCCCCTCCAGAATATGAGCCGTTGCGCGGGCTTTTTTAAGGTCGAACCGGGTCCGCTTGACGATGATTTCCTTGCGGTGACGAATGAAATACGCCAGCATCTCCTTCAAGGACAGCATCTGGGGCCGCTGTTCCACGACCGCCAGCAAAATGATGCCGAAACTCACCGCGAGCCGCGTATGTTTATAGAGCTGGTTTGCCACGACGACGCCCGGAACGTCCTTTTTCAGGGCGACGACCATGCGCATTCCCCGGCGGTCGGATTCATCCCGGACATACCGGATGCCTTCGATTTGCTTGTGCTTGATGAGATCGGCAATCGCCTCGACCAGTTTGGCCTTGTTGACCTGATAGGGAAGCTCGGTGACGACAATGGTCTCGGATTGATTTTTTTTGTCCTCTTCGATTTCGATTTTCGCCCGGACACGAATGACCCCCCGGCCGGTTTTGTAGGCGTCATAGATGCCTCTCGTTCCGTAGATGATGCCGCCGGTTGGAAAATCGGGGCCCGGAATGAATCGTGCCAGATCGGCCCAGGTCATCTCCGGGTTATCGATAAGGGCGTGGAGGGCGTCTATCACCTCACCGAGATTGTGCGGCGGGATATTGGTGGCCATTCCCACGGCAATACCGGCGGAACCGTTCACGATAAGCGACGGGAATTTGGCCGGCATCACCGACGGCTCGGTCAGTGTCTCATCGTAGTTGGGAACGAAATCAACCGTTTCCTTATCGATATCTTCGAGCAGTTCGTGCGCCAGCCGCTGCATCCGGATCTCGGTGTATCGCATGGCGGCCGGAGAATCGCCATCGATGGATCCGAAATTGCCCTGGCCATCCACCATGGGATAGCGAAGGGAAAAATCCTGGGCCATTCGGACAATGGTGTCGTATACGGCCGTATCGCCATGCGGGTGATATTTACCGATCACGTCACCGACAACGCGGGCGGATTTTTTGTAAGGTTTATTCCAGTCGTTATTCAGATCCTGCATGGCATACAGGACCCGGCGATGGACCGGCTTCAGACCATCCCGGACATCGGGGAGCGCCCGGCCGATGATAACGCTCATCGCGTAATCGAGATACGATTTTTTCATTTCGCTCTCGATGCTGATTCCCGGCAGATTCTCTGTTTCTGTTGTCGTCATATTGCTATTTAACCACCTGTTCTTGAATTTCCCGTCCTAAAGACGGGGAGATGAGCCTCTGGTAGCTCGAAATATAAATGTCGGTCAGTGTTAAAAAAGCCGTCACCACTAGGGGGCCATAGATAATACCCAGTGCCCCGAAAAGATTGAGTCCGCCCAGAAGGGACAAAAACACCAGCAGCGTGTGCATTTGAACCCGTCTTCCCACCAGTCGGGGCTTGAACACATACTCGATGCCGCCGAAAAGAATGATGAAAAAGAGGATGAAAAAAATACCGGCCGCCGTACGGCCCTTCAAAAACAACATCGCGGCGGCGGGAAGGAACACGACCCCGCTGCCGACAATGGGTAAAAAGGCCGTAAGGGCGATAATAACGCCCCACAGGAAAGGGGAGTTCAATCCGAAAACCGCAAACAAGCCTCCGCCCAGAACTCCCTGAATCACCCCACCGAGGCCGTTGCCGATCAGTATCGCTCCGGCCATGTCCTTGAATTTTTGAATCAGCTTCTGTGCCTGATCCGGGGGAAGCGGCGAGAGGGATGCGATAAATGCGAGCAGTCGATGACCGTCGATCAGCAGATAGTAGATCACCATCAGCATCAGAAAAAAGCTGAACAAAAAGCTTAATATATTGGTGGCCACCGCGCTGGCTTGCTGATACAGCAGAAAGCCCACTGTTTTGGCTATTTCGGAGAGGGCGCGCTGAATGCCGCCACTGGCCGGATCAAATCCGAGCAAGGTGAGAAGCGGTTTGAAACGGCTCAGAAGTTCGGATTTTCGAATGAGGGTATTCATCCGGCTACCCTGAAACAGAGCCGCCATATTTTCGCTTAATACCGCCCCCTTGGCTTTCTCGTACAGATCATAGGCCTCGGTGGACAAAATACTCACAAAAAACACGGTGGGGACAAAGAGAACGAAGAAAATAAGAAGGCACGTCAGCAAGGACGCCCATGAAGGTTTCAGTTTACCGCTCATCCGGCGGTAAAGTGGTGAAAAAATACCGGTTACCACCGCCCCCAGAACAATGATCGAGATAAACGGCTGCAAGAGCCAGCCGAGCAATGCGATGGAAACGACAAACAACGACAGGAAGAACCACAAAATCAAGTTGCGTTGCGCTCCTTCAGTCATTTCTCTCCTCTGACTTGTTCGTGCTTCAACCTCATCCGGCCATGGCCGGCGGACCGTCGGTCATGAGTGAAAGGTTCAAACGGGATGCCCCCATCGGCGCCGGTGGAGGACGATCCTCCCGGAATGTTGAAGATGAAACCTTACCCCTTTAAAAAATGGGAAAACCGGAACATCGGGTATTCATCAGTCCCGAAGCAGCCGGTTCCGGGTGGTACAACAGGAAGCGGGTGGAAACCTTATTTGCTGACGATTCCGCCGGCCAACGCGATCAGCACCGCTTCATAAACGAATACCGGAAAAAAATCGTGAAAAATAGCATAAACGATGCCGCCGCCGACAATGGCCGGCACGGCGGTAAATATTAAAATGCCGAGTTTTCGACTGATATCCATTGAATTTGATCTCCCGTTTCAATTTGCGTATTTAAAAATGTCTCTTCCTACCAATAACCGTCCGTCATGTAAAGAGAAAAATACCGTCCGAACGGGTATCGGCGGGCTGTTTTTTGGCCTCGATCATCATATCGGCCACGCCAGGGTATTTTTTCCAGACCGGCAGGAACTCGCTGTCGCTCAAACAGCCTGCCGCTCTTCCAAAAACACCCTGGCGCGGCCTCCCTGCCGTGGGAAATTGGCCGAAACGAGGATCAAGGTCTGTTTTTTGACCCTATCGTTCAACGATCATGGCCATGCCCATGCCGCCGCCGATGCACATGGAAATGAGGCCGGTCCCATACCCTTTCCGTCTCATCTGGTTCATGCAGGTTACGAGCTGACGAGCGCCGGTGCAGCCGATGGGGTGGCCGAGGGAAATGCCGCTTCCCAGCTCATTGGGCCGGTCGGTTGCGATTCCAAGCTCCCGCATGCAGCCGATGGCCTGGGAGGCAAAGGCTTCGTTCAATTCGATGGTGTCGATGTCCCCCAACGTCATGCCCGTGGCTTTTAGTACTTTTCGAATCGCCGGAACCGGACCGAGTCCCATATAGGCCGGATCGAGCCCTCCGGAGGCAAAGGCCTTAATCTTAATAATCGGTGTCAAGCCCAGCGCTTTTGCCTTCTCCGCGCTCATCATCAATACCGCGGCCGCCCCATCGTTGATACCGGAGGCGTTTCCGGCGGTAACCGTACCGTCTTTCTTGAAGGCCGGACTTAACTTGGCCATTTTTTCGAGCGTCGTATCCATGGGCCGCTCGTCCGTATCGACCACCACATCACCTTTGCGCCCCTTGATCACGACCGGAACGATTTCCTCCGCAAAAATACCGCCGGTTATGGCGGCTCTGGCCCGCTGGTGACTGAGGACCCCCAGCTCATCCTGCTCCCGGCGAGAAATATCGTACATGGCGGCAATATTTTCCGCGGTCATGCCCATGTGATATCCGTAAAAGATCTCATACAGACCATCAAAGACCATCAGATCATAGATATTGCCGACACCGGTGATTTCCATCCGGTGTCCCCAGCGCGCCTTCGGCAGGGCCATGGGGGCCATGCTCATGTTTTCCATGCCGCCCGCGAGGATGACATCGGCCTGACCGGCCATGATGGCCTGGGCGCCCAGTGCGGCCGCCTTGAGTCCGGAGCCGCATACCTTGTTCATCGTAAAGGCCGGCGTTTCCTTGGGAATACCGGCCCGAATCATGGCCTGACGTCCGGGATTCTGTCCCTGGCCCGCCTGAAGAACGTTGCCCATGATCACCTCGTCAAGGGTGATGGGCATAGCGCCAGCGTCATAATCATAGGCCTTTTTTTCCAGCTCGACCTGTCCCCGGCTTTTTAATTTTTCAGGCGCGTTTGCCATCATATCGTCGCTGCATACCGGTTTGACGCAAGCGCGTTTAAGCGTTTCTTTCATCACTAACGCCCCCAGATCGACAACCGGTACAGTCTGAAGACCGCCGCCGAAATTCCCGATAGCCGTTCTGGCGCCACTGACGATTACGACTTCCCTCATAGTTCCATCCTCCATTAGGCAATGCATCCGCCGATATTCCGTTGCGTCCTCATTTGATGTTTGGCCTTTACAATAAAAGATTTGGATTATATCCTGAACATTATCTCAAGGTCAATGGATCAAAAAAAGTTTGGGTTAAAAATAGCTTACAACCATGTGTCTGATACTTTTTGCGTATAAAATTCACCCGGTATTTAACCTCGTACTCGCCGCCAACAGGGATGAATTTTATAATCGGGCCACTCGCCCCCTCGGTTTCTGGTCGGATCGGGAACACCTCCTGGCGGGAAGGGATCTTAGAGGCGGCGGCACCTGGCTCGGGGTGACGCGCTCGGGCCGTTTTGCCGCTATCACCAACTACAGAGACCCCGCATCCCTGAAAGATAAGGCTCCCTCCCGGGGGCTTCTCCTTTCCGCCTTTCTCTCCTCGGCAATGCCGGCGGGGGAATTTCTAAATGAAATTCGGGTCGACGGACCACTTTTTAACGGCTTCAATCTCCTGGTGGGCGATGCGGAAGGGCTTTATTATTATTCAAACCGGGGAAACGGGGTGGTGAAGCTTCCCCCCGGTCTCTATGGTCTCAGTAATCATCTGCTGGACACGGCCTGGCCGAAGGTGGAACGCGGAAAACAAAAACTGGAACTTCTGTTGCGCAAAGAGCGTGATATCCAGCCGGAGAGCCTGTTTCAGCTATTACACGATCGGACCGCTCCGCTTCCCGAACAGCTGCCCGATACCGGCATCGGGCCCCGCTGGGAGAAACGGCTCGGCCCCCTCTTCATTGTCAGCGGCAACTACGGCACCCGCTCCTCCTCGGTGCTGCTGATGTCCTCCTCGGGCCGGATATCCGTTTCGGAACGGACCTTTCATCCAGCCCGCATCGGTATTTCCACCACCAGCACGCGGATGTTTCATTTTTCGGTAAATGGGGGTAGGGGCGGTTCGCGAACCGCCCTTGCAGGTTCGTGAACCGCCCCAACGATTTTTTCGGCATGCCGCGGGGTACCATTTTGGGTTAGCGGGCATAATCAGCGGTGGGGAATTATTTGTTACGGAATTTTGCGTGACACTCGCCGCATTTGGTTTTGATTTCTCCCAGCTTAACCTTTACGGTATCGCCGTTTTGCGCGGCGGCCGCGGTGGAGATCTCCTTGGCAAGTGTCGAAATGGCCAGCGTTATTTCCTTACCAAGAGGGTTGGAATGGGTTTCGCCGGACTTCAGGGTTTGGGCCGCCAGTGCATCCGCATCCTTGGCAACGACTTCAAAATTCTTGGTATCCAGGTTTTTGTTTATTGCGCCGAGCCATGCCTGACGGGCATGCATCAGCTCGCTGGCAAAGGCAAAAGCAGCGATGGCCAAGATAGAAACGGTCAGCAGAACGGTACTCTTTTTCATGGCATTCTCCTTTTTCAACTCTAAGAATTAAAACGGTAACTCCGGCCAAAACAAGGCCGTAACTCCTTTTCCCAGCCCGCTATTTCTGGTACCAGTTCCCGGCCTCATTTTGGAGCCAGTCTCCGGGGGAGGCGACGGAAACGATTTGAATGGCCCGGCGCCGGCCCACCATGTCGGCGGAAGTGCCCTGCGAATTGGCAATGGCCGCATAAACGCTTTCCCGGTCTTTATTCTCTTCGGCCACGAGCGCTTCCTTTTCCTTGGTCTGCCCGACGAATTGAAGGAATCCCTGATTATTTTCACCAATGATGCCTCTTGCCTTCAAGTCGACGATCTCCGGGAGTCGGTTTTTCATTCTCTCCTTAATGTCTTCACCAAAACCGGCGGTTGCCGAAAAAATGAATCCGAACAGAATGATCAGTACAATAAAAAGACGGTGTTTTTTCATGGAATCAACTCCTTCGTGTTATCCGAACAGCCGTAACAAACTATTTTTTCCCTTCCTTTGACCCTTGAATCCCTTTTCCGGTATTATCAATGTCGCCGAAAAAATTGTCGAGGGCGCGATCGACCCGGACATTCACATCGATCGTAATGTGAATCGGTTTGATTTCCACCGGCGCAAGTTCCACGGTATGCCGCGTCTGGCAGCTTGCGAGCCCCATGAAAAAAAGGGGGAGAATCGCCAACAGCATCCCTTTTTCCCGCATTCATTCCCTCCTCATTTCATTTTGTTTAAAAGCTCTTTATATTTCAAAATATCGTCCAGGGGAAGCCGGAAATTGACATCCAGCCGAATTCCCTGAAATACCGATCCCTTGGCATCCGCCTCAACGCGGATAAAGCGGCCGATATCGCGCTGGTAGATAAACGGCAGGGGGGCTGCCGGTTTCCCGTCGAATTTGAGTTGCATCAAAAGCGTATCCCCTTCGGTTCCGAGATTCATTTTGACCCAGCTGTACTCAAAGTCTTTAAGGGCTTCCCCGGCAATTTCCATCTGCAGGAACTCCGGCGAACCGGATGGCAGGCCGGCGGTTAGGATTTTTGTATCGGCCAGTTTGATTTTTCCGCCATCTCCCGGTGTTGAATACAGAAAGCCGTCTTGAAACGTTAACTGCGTTCCGGAAAAAGAGACCGGAACTCTGCCATTCACCGTTCCGTCGCCTTCGGCTTTTGCCGCCCCGAACTGCTCAAGAATTTTGGCCAGCTTCAGGCGATCGCAGTACAGGGTGAGCCGGTAGTCATCGGCACCGGGGGAGATTCGAAACGCCTGCGTGCCGACCTTCCCGCCGCACCAGTTGAAGCGGCTCTGTTCGATAAAGAGAGTAGTGGGGGACTCGATTTGGAAATCGGCTGAAAAGTCAGTGGCCACGATATCGCCCAAAGAGAGTTTGTTCACCCGGAGAACCTGCCGGGGAGCGCTTCGAAGGGAGGTGACCTCCGGAAATGCGAGTGTCATCGAAAGGCCGTCCACCGCGAAGCCGGTATCAGCAAATTTTACCCGGGCGTCCCGGAGTCCCAAGGTCATGGATCCGGCAGGGCATGATTCCGAAACGGCCAGATCCGCCGCAAGGGAGATTTCACCCTTAAAAAATATTCCCGCCGCCTCCTTAACAAACTGACCCAGATCGACATCTTCCCTAACCCGATATTCCGGAAGGAGAATTTGACCGGCGGCGATCCATCCGTTTTCCGTAAGGGCGGCATTTCCGCTCAACCCGACGGACAGGCCGGGCAGCAGCAGGCTGTTATAGCTTCCTGAAACGACGACTCCTTTTTCCCGCTGATGCACCGCCGCCGCAATGGCGCCGAGGGACAGATGCTGCCATTGCAGGGATTTTGCGGAGAATTCGCCCGCGGCACCCGCTCCGGCAAGGGGCCATTGAAAGGGGATTTTACCGGAAATATCCGTTATCGTAAGCGATCGGGGTGCTGCCACGGGTCCGATCTCAAGGGAAGAGAGGTTGAAGACGCAGGACCCGGTAAAAGCCGCGCCGGTCCCCCTTGCCTCAAGGATAATTTCCGGTGCGGCAGCGGGTTTCTCCTTTGTGGATTTTCCACCGGGAGGTTGTTTCGTACCAGTTGCCTGAACCGTCAGCCCGCCCGATGAGGACTCAACCCGAAATGACAGGCCGGTTACGCAAATCCGTGCCATCCACCGCCCTCTGAAAAGATTCGTCAGCGAGTAATCCATGCGGATGGTATCGATGGTTAAGCTCCGGGACCCCGGTATTCCCACGGTCACATCGGCCAGATCCGCACCCGATACTCCCATCTTCCGGATATGGAGCGCCACGGGGCCGATGCCTGCTTTTTGGGCAAGATCCGGGATCAAACGTGTTTCGAGATATCCCGGCAAAAAGAAAAGACCGATCGACAGGGATACCACCCCAATGAGTGTCAGGCACGCAGCAACAATGAGCAGGCGGGTGCGGTTATGGGCCATATGCCCTCATCTTTCTTCTGCAACAACCGTATAACCCAAGGATCGACATGAATGATTTTTAGCCTAAGCCATCCGGTGTTCGGGTGTCAACAGCATCCGGAGAGAAAATTTCAGGACAATTTTGCAATTTGCCTGTTGTCTCATCCGATGGGATCCGGGAGGCGGCTGAAAATCGGTTACCATTTTTGTCTTCCCGCATATTACAAAAATGTCAAATTTAATCTCGCTTTCAACAAATTTGTAATTTTCGGTGGAGGGCACATCTCTTCACCGTATAGTATTAATAATAGATAAATTAAATAATTATAAGTTATTATCCTCTCTGGCACACCGTTTGCTCTATCTGAAACGATTGGGTTTCCGGACTATCAAATAATACAAAAATGTTGAGGGGGAAATTGCATGAAGCCTGTATCGACGAAACTGGCAATCGGGTCATCTTTTTTCTTGGTATTTTCTCAGGCGGCCATGGCGGCGGACAGCATACCGGTCGATACGGGAATCACTTCCTGGATGCTGACTTCCACGGCGCTGGTGTTATTAATGGTGCCTGGGCTGGCCATGTTCTACGGCGGGCTGGTTCGAACGAAAAATGTGCTCGGCACCATGATGCACAGTTTTGTCGCCATGGCCGTGATCGGCGTTTTGTGGGTTGTCTGTGGATATGCGCTGGCCTTCGGCAAGAGCGTGCTGGGCGGTTTTATCGGGTGGAACAGTGATTATTTTCTGTTAAACGGAATAGACGATACGATTACCGGTGGCGTTCCGGAATACGTGCTGGCCATGTTTCAGGGGAAATTCGCCATCATTACGCCGGCTCTCATCAGCGGCGCGTTGGCCGAGCGGGTCTATTTCAGAGGGTATGTGTTTTTTATTACCCTGTGGTTTCTCTTTGTCTACTGCCCCTTATGTCATTGGGTATGGGCCTCGGACGGATGGCTCTTTACAGCGGGCGCGGCCGGCGTGATCGATCTTGCCGGGGGCCTTGTGATTCATGTATCCGCGGGCGTCAGCGCGCTGGTGGTGGCCATTCTTCTGGGCGCCCGGCGCGGTTACCCCAAGATGGCCATGTCACCGAACAACCTGGTGATGACGCTGATGGGCGCCGGGTTGTTGTGGGTGGGCTGGTTTGGATTCAATGCCGGTTCCACCGTACAAAGCGGTCTTGCGACCGCCCGCGCGTTGACCATGACTCAGGTTTCGGCTGCCAGCGGCGCACTCACCTGGCTGATCATTGAAGCCCTTATTTTTAAAAAGGCCACCTCACTTGGCTTTGTTTCGGGCATTCTGGCCGGTCTGGTGGTGATCACCCCCGCCGCCGGCGTCGTTCAACCGTACGGCGCGATTATTATGGGGGCGGCATCCTCCGTTGCCTGCTTTTACGGGCTAAAAATGAAATCGAAATTCGGCTACGATGACAGCCTCGATTGCTTTGGAATTCACGGGATCGGCAGCGGTCTCGGGGTGTTGCTGCTCAGCTTTTTTATTCGAGACAGCTGGATGGTGAGTGCGGCCAAAGCCGCCGGCGGCTCATGGAGCGTCTGGAACCAGCTGGGAGTTCAGTTGACCGGAATGGGCGCGACCATCGCCCTTGCGGCCGTTGGCACCGCGGTCATCTATTTTATTGTTGAAAAGTCGGTGGGATTCCGAATCGATGCGGAAAAGGAACAGATCGGGCTGGACCAGTCCCTTCACAGCGAGCACGGCTACGGGCTCGCGAGCTCGGATATGGGAGCCTGACCGGGTTAAGTTGTTACGTTCAGCGACCGGAGCGAAGGTTTCAGGAAAGCGCTTTTACCAATTCCCGGCAATAATCCGGGATGTCGGCCACCACCCGGCCCCATACGAGATTTCCCTCTCGGAAGGCCGGTTCATCGACCCATATGGCGCCCGCGTTTTTCATATCATCTTTGATGCCTTCGCTGCCGGTTACCCGCTTGCCGCCGCAAATCCCCGCGCTGGCCGCCACCCAGCCGGCATGACAGATGAAGCCCAGAATTTTTCCTTGGGCATTCATGCCCCCGACCAGCGCCAGGATATTTTTATTCCGGCGAAGTTTATCCGGTGCCCAGCCTCCGGGCACCAGAAGCGCATCCAGCTGATCGGCTGTGATATCCCGGGCGGCGACTTCACTTTTAACGGTCAGGCCTCCGCTCTTGCTGACATAAGGTTTACCCGCTTCGGCCGCAATTACCCTGACCTCCGCGCCTTCTTCCTTCATGCGCATATAGGGTACCCAGAATTCCAGGTCCTCATATTCGGGGCCCACGAGCAGACCTATCGTTTTTCCTTTAAGCTTCATCGGCATCTCCTTTATCGGCTATAGGTTGGGGGCCAAGGATCAAGAGCTGCAAGACAGCATCGAGCAGCCGGCCCGGTGACGCGCCCAGTCGGGACGCTTTACGGCAAATTCCTCCTTGCCGGGTTGTTCGTCATAGGGGTGGCGCAGCAGCTCAAGAAGGTCGTTTACCAGCGAAAAATCATCCGCTTCGGCCTTGTCGATCGCCAGCTGGGCCAGATAGTTGCGCAGCACGTATTTCGGGTTGACGACGTTCATTCGAAGGTGCCGCTGCGCCGGAGGCGATTTGTCACCGGCCCCCCGTTTTATATAGTTTCGCAGCCAGGCACCCATCCGTGCCATATAGTCGGGGGTTATTTGAGACGGGACGTAGAAGGCCTCCATCAACGGAGCCATGAGGGCTTCGTCCTTGAGGCCGATGATGGAACCGGCCGGGAAATCCACCTGGGCAAGCCGGCGGAAAAAGATCGTCATGTCCGTTTCGATGACGGGCAGGAGGGCAAGAAGCTCACCGATCAGCGCATTATCGGTATCGGGCTCGAAAGAGGTAACCCCGAGCTTTTGCACCATCATCTTTTTCCACTCCTGTTCGAAGCGATGCGCGAATAGGTTGAGAGCCTCCTGCAGGGGTTTCGCCTCCTGAATCAGCGGGTAGATCGCATTGGCGAGTTGCGCGAGATTCCAATGGGCAATTTGCGGTTGATTTGCGAAACGATAGCGGCGGCCGGCGGCATCCGTGGTATTGGGAGTCCAGTCGGGATCATAGTTTTCGAGCCAGCCATAGGGGCCGTAATCGATGGTGAGCCCGAGAATGGACATATTGTCGGTGTTCATTACCCCGTGGACGAAACCGACCCGCATCCAGTGAACGATCATGTCGGCCGTCGTACGGCAGATCTCCTCGAACCACTGACGATACACCTCGGGCGAAGGGTCACCGAGATGTGGGAAATCCACTCGAAGCGTGTAATCGACGAGCTTTTTCAGCACCTCGGTGTCTCCCCGCGAGGCGAAAATTTCAAAGTTCCCGAACCGGGTGAAGGAGGGGGCAACGCGACAGACGATCGCTCCCGGCTCCTCCTTGGGGTGGCCGTCGTAAAACATGTCCCGTTCGACCGGTTCGCCGGTCAATACCAGGCTTAACGCCCGTGTGGTTGGAACGCCCAGGTGAAACATGGCTTCACTGACCAGAAATTCGCGTACCGAAGAACGCAGCACCGCAAGACCGTCCGCTGTCCGGGAGTAGGGCGTGGGGCCCGCGCCCTTGAGTTGAAGCGTCCAGCGTTCCGAGCGCCGGTTCACAATTTCTCCCAGGTTAATGGCCCGGCCATCACCCAGCTGCCCCGCCCAGTTACCGAACTGATGGCCGCCGTAACAGGCGGCGTAAGGGTCCATTCCGAGCAGCAGCCGGTTGCCCGCAAACACCTCGCTAAATTCCCTGGATCGGCAGGCTTCCTCCGGGAGGTCGAGAAGCGCCGCCGTTTCGCGGGAATAGGCAACCAGCCGGGGGGCCGTGACTTTTCTCGGTTGCACCCGGGAATAGCATGCCCCCAATACCTGGCGGCGCCGGTTGGCGGTTTCAGGGTCCGCGGGCAGCTCACGGGTAAATCGATTGTCAAAGGCCAATGAGGTCAGTGAACCGTATTGTTGTTGGAAATCCATGGCGAAAGTCCTCCCAATTTGCTTTTCTTATCCAAACAGTTGATAGATGCACTGCGGATTATAATCTTCCGATGGCGGCATCTCTTTTTTCTCTTCACCGTTCTTCTCAATCCTTTTCTTATAGCAACAGGAGCAGTCGTTTTATGCGTTAATGCCGCTAAGGTAAGTATGAAAGGAGATCCCGTCCAGTTTTAAACCGAGAAGGGAGGAAGATGGGTTGTGCCGGGAAGGACCGCTGGCTATCTGCTCTTTCGTCTTTCAGTCGTTTGGCGACTTTTTGAGATATTCTTCCATGGTTTGGACAAACGTCAGTGCGTTTCGGATAATTTCTTCGGCCTCATCGCGGCAGATCGGTTCCATTACTTGGTAGTCCGATACCTGGCGTGATTCAAAGGCATTGTGAAGATGACGGGAAAGCGCTTTGGGAAAAACGCCTTTTTTCACGAACTCGGAGTCGAACAGGGCAAGCACGCCTGAATGCTTTCGAGGAATTTTACCGATTTGCTGAAGAAGGGCGAGGACCGAGTAAAACATGGCGTAATAGGCCCGGTTGATTGCGCCGAATGTCGTTTTGCCGAGGGAAAACAAAACATCGGCCTCCTCCAGGGCCGCACGGGCCTGTTCCATGCGGTATTGTATCAGAACTTGTTGATCGCTGTCCTTCATATCTGCAGCCCTTCTTCCCGGACAGCTATTGCCAAAAGGGATGCCCGGTTGGGTCCATTTTCCCAATTATCGCGGGATACGACGACGGGTACCACGACGATACCGGCCTCAAACCCGGTTTCCCAGGCATTGTCGGAGACTATTTTGCGGGCTTGCCGCGAAACCGGTTCATCCAGAACAACCAGAACATCCATGTCCGAATCGGATTCGGCGTCTCCCCGCGCTCTGGAACCAAAAAGGATCACCTGATGCAACTTCAACTTTCGCTGTAGCAGGCTTTTCAGCCTGTTTACGGTCATGAGGTCTTTGGCATCCATTGTTATTTTTCCCCACTTCCACGTTTCGTGGTCTCTGATTTCCCACGAATGATTTTTGACAGTCAGGTGTCGTAACTTGCCAAGACAAGATTAATTTATATTATACTTGCAAGTGATTCACTGTCAAACGGTTTATCCGGCTATTTTCGGGAGTTAACCGAATGCAACCGAGTCATGACAACTGCGGCTAAGTGCACGGTTTCATAAATATGGTGAGGATGAAAGGGGTGGGAGTGGCCGAAGAGATGATCAAGGTCGGTTTGGGGAAATTCCGTTCACCAGTCAATAGGCTGGTAATCCTTGAGAAATTTGCCGCACCAGTGCGTCCCGGTGAGAATGCCGTCAAAAAACGGGTCGCAAACCCGCGCGGCGCCGTCGACAATATCGAGCGGCGGCTGAAAATCATGGACCGTCTGCTTTAATTCGGCAAGCTCGGCCGGGTCTTCATCCGTTACCCACCCCGTATCCACGGCGTTTATGAAAATACCATCCTTGGCGAGATCGGCGGCAGCGGTATGGGTCAACATGTTGAGGGCGGCCTTGGCCATGTTGGTGTGGGGATGGCGCGAGGGTTGTTTGAAGCGCAGAAACTTTCCCTCCATCGCCGTGACATTCACGATATGCTTTTGCCCGGTGAAGTCCCGTTGCATCAGCGGCACGAGCCGGTTACACAAAACAAACGGCGCCACGGCATTCACCAGCTGAACTTCCAGCATTTCCGGCGTCTGGATTTCCCCGAGGCGAAGCCGCCAGCTGTTGGTTTTTCGTAAATCGACCTGCTGGAGATCCGCATCCAGTTTCCCTTGGGGGAAGACTTCTTCCGCGATCAATGAGTTGTCCGAGCTGTAGGGGATCTGTGACAGTTGCGCCGAAGCCCGAAGCCCGATGCCGGGGCCTTGTCCGTGCCAGCCAACCGGAAGCGGGGATAGCGTTGACGGATCATTTGAGCAAAAGGCGTTCAGCCGTTTCTTGCAGGCCTCGTGCCCGGATAGAAGGGATTGCACCGGAGCTGGCAATTCCTGAAACTTCTTATGTTCGTTGGCCATGAGATGTGTGTAAAACATGGGCGGCCGCCGCACGGTCTGGGCGGCATTATTGATCAGAATATCGAGCCGTTCGTAGTGCTGTTCGATATATCGGGCAATAATTTCGACGCTGGGTGTATGCCTGAGGTCGAGGCCGTAAATGCGTAGCCGATTCCCCCATTCGGAGAAATCCGTTTCTTCGGAATATCGGATGGCCGCATCCACGGGGAATCGGGTGGTTGCGATCACCGTGGCGCCGGCCCGCAGCATCATCAAGGTGGCCTGATAGCCGATTTTGACGCGGGCGCCGGTGATGAGCGCGATTTTGCCGTGAAGGGGGGCGGTCTGAAACCGTTTTGTGTAATTTAGCTCGGCACAACTCGGGCACATGGCGTCATAAAAAAAATGGACCCGGGTGTATTCGGCTTTGCAGATATAGCAATTGCGGGGAGAACTCAGCTCCGGTTCTTCACCCGGCATCTCTTCCCCGGTCACCGATGTTGTTTCCGGCAACTGGGCCGGGGCTTTGAAAATGGCGGCGTTGCGTGCTTTACGAATCCCGGTTGCCGCTCGGGCCCGTCGATCCTGAGAGATTACCGCCTGTCGCCGGGTTTGAGTAACGTCCTTGCGGCGCTTTTTAATTTCTTCCCGGTCGGGACGGGAGAGCCGGCCGGCGGCTTTTAGAAGTGAAACCCGTTGATCCTCGGACAGGTGAGTCAGCAGCTCACTGTGATGGGCCAGGTATTCCAGCAGCGGAATGCAGGCCTCGATTGCTTCGAGCGAGAAAGCCCCTTCGCCGGCGCCATCACTTCCTTTCATGGTAGGACCTCGCGCCCCTGATCACGCACCACAGCATTTTTTATATTTTTTCCCACTGCCGCAGGGGCAGGGGTCGTTTCGTCCGATTTTTGGCCCCTGGCGAACGGACTGCACCGGTTTGGGTGCGTGACCATCCATAAAATACCAGCGCCCGTCTATTTTTTGGAATTCGGCCACTTCATGATGCTCGACAGGGCTGCCTTTTTCCAGAAACCGGGCAATAAATTCCACCGTGCCGGTTTCATCCTCGGGGCCCCCTTCCGTGCTTTGAAGGATTTCGATTCCCTGCCATTCGGAATTCTTTGACCAGGCTGTGGCCTCCGCCCGGTTGAAGCTCGAGCGTTTTGCCGGGGGAAGCGTATCGTGAACATAATCGATTTCGGTTTTTACAAACGCGGTGTAGCGGGATCGCATGAGCGCTTCGGCGGTCTTTGCATGTTCAAGACCTCGAATCAAGGGCTCACAGCAATCACCATAGGTTTGGTTGCTGCCGCAGGGGCATGGTTCCATGGGATACCTCCTGATGGGTTCGAATCTCATCGCTGCCCTGAATTACCGGGTCAACGGACCATAAAAAAAAATGCTGGCAACCGCCTATAATCGGTAGGGGCGGATCATGTCAAGGACAAACCCCCGAACACTCGAATCGCTCCCACGCCAGAGCAATCGCATGTAGTGCCATACCCCCGCTTCAGCCTTGAGGAGAATCAGATTCCAGCTGCGGCAAACTCACGCGTACCGCGTTCAAACAGTGCCGCAGCCTCCATCTGATCCCCCTCAAGGCCTACGCTTCCGGCAGTGACTTGCTACATGCGATTGCCCTGGCTCCCCCGCGACGCTCTCTCGACAATGAGCTAAAGATAGGATATGGGTTACAAAATTAACCAAACGCGAGCGAAAATTGAATAGACGGAGGAAAAAAAATGGCAAAAGATCCGGGAATTGGGAAAAAAATAATAGCGACCGTCATCGGCGCCAAAGGCCATTGCGATGCCGGACACGTTGTCGGAGAGACATTTGAAATTTGCTGCCATAACCCGGGCGGGCTGTGCGGCTTCTTCTATCATGATATCTTTCCGGCCCTTTCCACCTTTCAATTCGGCGGCAATTACCCCTGGTGGAAAGGCGATACGATTGAACTTCAATGCCCGGACAGCGCAAACCTGGTTACCCTGAGACTGGAGCGGCGGGATCGGAAGTGAGTTGTCCGGAATTTTTCATGGCACACATCGTAAAGTCACCTTCGCAAAAGCAGGTGGCGACCTTCTGAATCGCGGCTTCGGTATCCATGAGCATGTCCATCTGGCGGGTGAATTGCAGTAGCTGACCGATCATGACGAGCCGCGCTTCGGTTAATTCTTTATCGTGCTTTTGAAATCTCGCGGTGACTCTGTCCATTACGACTTCCACCGAGAAGTCGTAACGCTGCAGTATCTCCCCAATGGCCCGGACTCTTCGGTTTCGGCGGATTTCATCGGCGGCGCCGCCCTTAAAGGAAAAGGTGATATAGTTCATGCTGATTGCCTGGCTGGCGTAAGAATCAACCACGCCGTAATGGTATCCGACCCGTGAGCTGAAATTGACATAATTATCGGATATGATGGCATAGCTGCGCTCACCGAATCGTTCGGAGAGCTGTGGTGTCAGCATCTGCTGCCTCATGACGGAAAAAAATCCATCCAGGGTGATGGGTCTAGGCTGATGGATTCTGAATATCGGATCCGATAGCCCATTCATTAGAGACAAAAACGGCGCCGAGGTAATGTCGGATAAGTTGACGCTGCTGGCGCCGGCCCGGACGTTCGTTATTCCGCCGCCCACATCGATGATGAAAAGGTCCAGATTGACGGGGCAATTCAGTTTCAGCGCGGTGCGGCCGCCCTTGGAGACATGGTCGCTGATGTCGAACATGTATTTGTAGGATAGCTCGTGAACAAAGCGCATGACGTCATGGATCGTTTTGCAGGACTGGGGGGTAAAGTCCTGCGATTTCGGATCGATGAGGTTCAGCGGCACGATCAGATCGGCGGCGGCCCGCAGCGTTTGATAAATGGGCGTATTTTTCATCCGGGGCGATTTGGCTACCCTCAAAGAGATCAGTTCCGCCACCTTCCCTTCGTAGACTTTTCCGGAATAGGCATCGACGGTGATTTCCATTCCCGGCGAAATGACTTCGGTGGCATTCTTCGTATCCAATACCGACGGAACGCTAAATTCCCGGGCGAGCGAAGCCATGTGGCCGGTGGCGCTTCCGAAATCGGTTATAACGGCACTCGCCTTGGCCATCACGCTGACAAACTTGGGGGACGAGTGTTTGGCAACCAGTATCCCCCCCTCGGGGAAATCGGCCAGATCCGCTTCTTTTCTGATATGAAATGCGGGGCCAAAACCGATTCCCGTGCAGGCGATGGCGCCGGTTTTGATGAGCAGGGGGTAACCGGCTATTTCCGGAATTTCCCGGCCATTCCCCCGGTCCGAGATGTGAAGGGGTCTGGCTTGCAGGATGAGAAGCTTGCCCGTTTCGTCCAGCGCCCATTCGATGTCCTGCGGGGAGCCGTAATGGGCTTCCAGTTTCTGTCCGTAGCCGGCGAGATCCTGAATTTGTTCCGAAGAGAGGCATGGTGCGTGCCGCATGTCTTCAGGCACATCCTGTTGAACGAGGCCACCCATCGTATCTCCGGCCAGCCGGATTGGTTTATCGATGGCTTCAATTTTTATTATTTTCGGCGGTGCGCCTTTTTCGACGAGATAGGTATCCGGGGAAATCGTTCCATCGACAACCAGAAGCCCCAGGCCCCATACGGCTGTAATCAGGAGGATGTTTTCTTTCAGCAGATCGGTCGGATGGCGCGTGTACATCACGCCGCTGGCCACGGCATCCACCATCTGGAGGCAGGTCACGCTCATGGCAATGTCATCATCCCGAATCCCCTTGTTGAGGCGATAAAAAACCGCTCTGGGATTGTACAGACTTGCGACGACGGCCTTGTATTCCTCGATCAACCGGGACGCGGGCACATTGAGCGCCGTAAAGTATTGGCCGGCAAAGGAAAGCTCCCCGTCTTCCCGCAACGCACTGCTGCGGACCGAGACTTTTACCGTATCGTCGAGGTCTGTGATGGCGGCGTGGGCATCCCGGATTGCGGTTTCCAGCTCGGGAGGCAACGTTGCCGCCCGGATCATTCCCTGGATTTCTTCACTGACGGCGGTGACGCTTTCGAGACTTTTCGGATCTTTTTCCGCCTTTTTACTGTTGATCTCATCAAGGAGACCATTATGCTGAAGAAATGCATAAAAGGCTCTGGTGGTGATGGCAAACCCCCGGGGGATGGGAACGCCCGCCCGGTTTGCGATTTCCCCGAGATTGGCGCTCTTTTCGCCGACCCAGTCCACCATGCTTCGGGTTACCTCCGAGAGGGGCAGGGTGAAGTCGGCCGCGGGCACGTCGATCTTGCTTTCAATCACTTCCTGTATCTGCCGGTTGATGTCGCTAATGGTGGCTATCAGGCTGGGGTGTGCGCAATTACTGAGATCATCGAATTTTTTGACCATACGAAGCGCGTGGAAGACGGCCAGCACGGCCTGTCTTCGAACAAAGGACATTCCGAATACGTCCCACCCCTGCAGCTTGTCTTCGATGGAAGTGATGATCGAAAGAAGTTCGGCATTGGAATTGAGCAGTTCCTTAAAACTGCTGTATTTGAACTGAAAGACGATATCCACCGACTCATTCGATTTTTTTTTGCCGGGGTCTTTCCCATGGTTGCGAAAGTTCAGGCTCTTGACAATTTTCTTAAGCGTGCTGGGGATTATCGGCATGGGGGGTTCATGTCTTTATAATTTGGATGTCGATTGGTTTTAAGTTTTAAGTTTCAGCTTGAGTTTGAGTATCAAAATTAGGTCTTGCTGTTTAAATATTCAAAATCAATCTATTCCGAATATATCAACTCTTAAAACTAAAAACCTAAAACTTCCGTAGGAGAAAACGGCCTTGATCATCTTTTCGGCCAATTTCCCACGGCAGGGAGGCCGCGCCAGGGTGTTTTTGGAAGAGCGGCAGGCTGTTTGAGCGATAGCGAGTTCCTGCCGGTCTGGAAAAAATATCCTGGCGTGGTCGGTACGATGATCAAGGCCGAGAAAACGAAAGCCGCAGGCGTGGGGATGAGGCGCTGGTAAAGCGCTGCGCCTCATCCCCAAAGCGTCATCTCATCAACCGAAGAGGTGAAAGTCCGTTCCGTTGTTTTGCAAGGCCGGGTTGCTATCGGTAGCGTCCGCATCCGCTGTCCGGAACTTCTTGATAAAGATGCGACCCAGAACCAGCGTGACTATCACCATCGGGATGAAGGCTTTCATAAACGCAAAGGCGATCTCCTGTGGTGTCTGCTGGGCTATATATATGCTGTAAGTAAGTGCGGCCAGCAACACAATATCCGCAATGATCACCACGATTCTTTGTTTCATGTTCATAACTGTCTCCATCCCTTCTTTCTTGTTGATGTTACGTCGCAAGCGTTATTTTTTCCTCAAATCCTGTTTTGAGACATTCATGAGCTTAACGCAGGTTTTTTTGGTTCCATCCACTTTGTACGCGAGTCGAAGGATATCGCCCGGCTCGGGCTGCAATCCGATCTGCGCCGAAGACACATCGAAAACGGAGATAACGCCGGTCGGCTCGCCGTAGGGATTTGCCTTGCTGAAGTTGAGGTTGTACTCGTCAAGGGTCACGGTTTTCTTTTCTTTGTCATAGGCGGTACATTTTCCCTGGCTGACTTCCCCCGCAAACGAGACTGAAGATACGCAGAGTAACGCCATTACCGCCAGAAGGTAAATAAGGCTTTTCTTTTTCATGCTGTTTTTACTCCTCCTTTTTATGGCCGAAAATTCGAATTTCGAATTTTCGTTCCGGTTTGTCCGGGTTAGGCTTAAGCCGCATTTTTTTGCAGCAGCTTTTTTTCGCGTAACTCGGCCGCTGCGCCTCTCCACAGAATCTGGATGATGTAGATGCACAGAGCGCCGATCGCACCGAGGATCAAGACAGCCGCCGAGGTGTCAAACTTGTACTGTTTCATGATAATGGAGGCCATGCACGCGACAACGGCAAGTCCAAAAGCGATCCGGATGCCGTAGCCCTTGGCGTATTTGGTGGCAACGGTTCCGATTTGAGCCCCGATGGCGGCGCCGGTGAGCATGACAAAAACGGCGACCAGTTCGATTCTTCCTTTCAGGGAGAAGGTAAAGGCGCCGTAAAGACCGGAAATCATGACCTCAAAAAGGTCTGTCCCGACCGCGATGTGTGTGGGGCAGCCGATCAGATAAATCAGGGCGGGCATGCGGAAAAGACCGCCGCCGATGCCAAGGAAGCCAGCGAGAACGCCGGTGAAACCGCTGGCGAGGATCGGCAGCCATGCCGAGCAGTAAATTCCCGCCGTCTTGAAATGCATCATCGGCGGTATGTTTATCCGGTGAAGGGTCTTATACCAGGTTACCCCTTCCACGCCGCGCTCCCCTTCAGCCGCGGCCCCTTGGGTTTTGCCTTTCTGTACGGCCTTAAAATAGTCGTAGAAGACCATGAACACGATCAATGCCAGAAATCCCACATAGGTCCAGCGGACGACTTTTTCGATATTTCCGACTTTTTCCAGATGCATGACCAGCTGCGCACCGATTTCGATACCCACCATGGTGCCGATCAGCATGATGAACCCAAGCTTATAGTCCACATTGCCGAATTTTGAATGGCGCATGGTGGAGATCATGGATTTACCGGCGATGTGGGCCATGTCTGTTCCAATGGCAAAGGCCATCGGAAAGCCCAGAATATTGAGGCCGGGCGTGACCATCCAGGCGCCGCCCATGCCGAAAAAACCACCGATGGTCCCGACCGAAAAACCGATCAAAATGAGTCCGGGCCAGAAAATGGTGACACCCGCGATTGGCATATACAAATACAACCATTCCATTGACGTATTCCTCCTTTTCTCTTAATTGATTTTAATGCTCCACGATCTTTCGGGAGGTAAGGTCAAGCCCGGTTTTCGACATCAAGAAATCCATGAAGACCCCTAAAAACATGCCGTAGACGGCAGTTAAAATCACCGCATACACCGCAAACATCACGGGGTCGACGTTATACGCATCGGCAAAAAAACGTTCGACAGCCGATGTGACTCGCCGGGTGTCGGCCACGACGATCAGGGCAGTGGCTTTATCCCCGGCAGCCCAGACCGCGGCGGGGATCAGAAGTGTCAGAGCGCTGATGGCGGTCAAGAGTTTTGTGAAGTGTTTTTTGATCATTTCATTCCTCCATTTTTTTCAAACAAAAGAAACTGAACAATGTGCATGGACCACGACCTTTGTGGCTATGTTTTCCAAAAATAACTTGTCACTGATTGGGTTGAGTTCCTCCTCTCTAATAGTTTGGTATAATAGTTAATTAGTTCTTTTTTTCGAAGAGGGGCGCGCCCCTGGATGTTTATTTTTTTAAAGAGCTGAACCTTTCTCGACTCTTATTGTTCGCAATGAGCATGCCATGGTGAGTTAAAAACGGTTATTCTGAATATCCTGCTGATTAATAAGGAATATTTTTAGGTGTGCGCTGAGAGGACGGCGGGGTGGTGGGCGGAAAAAGTGTCAGCCTTTTTAACAGGGTGCAAAAAAGCCGGATGGAATCAATTGTGGAGAGTCACGAAATGGTTTGGAGGCCGTGATCATCTTACCGGCCACGCCAGGATATTTTTTCCAGACCGGCAGGAACTCGCTATCGCTCAAACAGCCTGCCGCTCTTCCAAAAACACCCTGGCGCGGCCTGCCTGCCGTGGGAAATTGGCCGAAACGATGATCAAGGCCGGTTTGGATGACATCAGGCTGTTTCGAATCGGTTGCATGGAGCGGGACATGAGGATTCCAAACTTTCACCAGCTGTCTCTTCGGGAAGTTCGAAATAGGTTTCTCCCTGACAGGAGAGGCATTTGTCTCCCTGAACTACGGGGTACGCTTCCTCGCATCTTGGGCAAACAGCGAGTGTTTGTTTGGTCCGGCCGCCAAGGGGCTGAGTGATCGGTACGGCCCGCCAGGAGAGAATGGATCTTCCGGCACAGAGGATGTCTTCGATCACCGGATCATCTCTCAGCTCTTTTTCGGGTGATAGATGCATATGCCAGTTATAGATGCGGGGAAAGGGCCGCGCTTTTTTCAGGTCCAGCCAGATCCGGTACCCGGCGAGCTTGTTTTTATCGTAAAGGCATAGGGCCATTTTCCCCCAGTCCAGAATTACCAGCCGGCCGTTTCCGATCGTGCAAGGCGTCAACACCTGAACGGCATCCGGAAGGAAACACTGCGTTTCGACAACCGCGGCCGGGTCCGAAAAACCGCCGAGCAACTCTATCCCGAGATCCACCATCAGGCCTCCCAGAACCAACCCCGGGGCTTGCCGGCCATGGAAGTTTTCGATTGCCATCAGAAAGTCCTTTTTACAGACTCCGGCGGTTGAAGGGGGCTGCATTCGGTTGTCAATTTTATTTGTCATTATTTAAAATACCAGGGTTGCGGGCCTTGATCATCATATCGGCCACGCCAGGGTATTTTTTCCAGACCGGCAGGAACTCGCTGTCGCTCAAACAGCCTGCCGCTCTTCCAAAAACACCCTGGCGCGGCCTCCCCGCCGTGGGAAATTGGCCGAAACGATGATCAAGGCCGGGTTGCGGATGGTCATGCGGACTGATTTGTAGTAATAGAATAAAGGATGTTTTTTATTAGCGGCCATCCATAATTAATAAATATTCACGAAAGCTTTTAACCCCTATTCCGTAGCGGTTCGACGTTAACGAAAAAATAGAAAAAACAACTGGTAAAGCTTAAAGTTGACGGCTAACGGTTAACGGTTAACGGCTAACGGCTAACGGCTAACAGCTAACAGCTCCATTCCGCGAGGACGACATGAAATCACCAACCACACTTAACTCGGACCTGCAACCCACTATTCTGACGGGTCTGCGCCATCTTTGCCGGCTCTTTTGGGGACCGGATCCCGCGCAATGCAGCGAAATCCTTGCCGGTCGCTTCTTTGAGCCGTTTGCCGGACCGGATAGCGGGGGCGAATCCGGTGCCGTGGCCGCGCTGGAAACGATTGATCGTTATCTTCGAACGATGCCCGATGCCAATGCGCTTTTTGAGGCGCTGGAGACGAGTTATGTCCGGCTTTTTATCAGCAGCAGGGCGGGAATCGGGGTACCACTTTATCAATCCTGCTATGCTTTTGACGGCGCTCCCTTGATGGGGCCAAGCGCCGTCCGGATGCAGCGGCGGCTTGAAGCCGTCGGGTTATCCCTGACCGGGGACGCCTCTTGTGAACCCCCCGACCACCTGGCAGTGGAGCTGGAGTATCTCTACTTCCTTCTCGAAAAAGGGGGAAGGGAGAAAGATCCGGCCCTAATCGCCGAAGCGGCCGTCTTTGCCGAAACGGAATTGGGCGCCTGGATCGATGCGTTCGAACGACGTCTTTTCCAGGCGCCGGATTCGGCCCTCTATGCCCCGGCGGCTTTCCTTACCGGGGCCCTAGTTTCCCGGATCGCTCACGATACCACAGCCGATGGTGATGTTCCGCATAATCCTCCGGAACCGTCCCCGTAAACATGGAAATAAACGCCGGCCGCTCCCCCGGAGCGATGGCGGCCATGTAGATGTGGATGAGAAGTCCCGCAAAGACAAGACCGACACAAACGAAATGGAGTAAAATGGCCCATTGCACCACGCCGGTTTCGGTGAACCAGATGTTTGACAGCGCGAGAACGATGCCGGTAATGCCGATGAGAATGCCGCCAAAGAGCGAGGGTACGGCGAATAGCTTTTGGCCGACATTGTAAAACCCCTGATCCGGCAATGCGGGATCGATTCCCTTTTTTCGTAGGACATTACTGCCCAGGGTCATCCGTACGCCTTTTTTTACCAGCCACGTCAGATCCCGGGCCGGCGAGAAGGAGAGGATTTCCTTTACAAACGGCAGCAGTGCAATTTTAAACCCCGCGAGGCCATAGAGAAAACAGACGGCTGCCCAGATCGCGCCGACAATGATATGGGCCGACAGGAGGGTCTCCGCGGATCCGAAGAGGGTCCGCATCCAGTGGCTCCATGCGCCGCCGGTAAGGGACAACGCTTCGTTTTCGATGAGGCCGAACCCCGTCGGCAGCAAAAAAAGCCAGCAGGCGGCATTGAACCAGTGGAAGGCCATGGCGGCTTTCGTATGTCGTTTCATCATGTTAATTCCCCTTTGTTTCCGATGGGGTTTCCCCGTGGTCCGGCGTTTCTTCTTCATCCCGGAAAAGTATCTGCTTTCCCAGCATGAAGAGGACCCCGAGCGCGTTGAGGCCGATCATTCCCCAGACGAGCGGGTAAACGGATTTTAACCACGCAATGGGTGTTGGCGCTATTGCCTTTTGGGGCCAGTTCATCGGTGCGGTCTGAGCGATATAGTACATATTCGGTTTCGTATCCGTTGCGGCATTGATGACCCGGACCGTCGGGCGGGTCCTTAACAGCTTTGCCACATCACTTTCCGGGTCATTGATATCGCCAAAAGTCCTGGCCTTGGTTGGACAGGTGTCCACACAGGCGGGTTGCTCTCCGCGGCCGCGGCGGCCGGCGCAAAAATCGCATTTATCCACCACCTTTTCTTCCGGATGACGGTATCTGGCGCCATAGGGGCATGCGGGAATACAGCTGCCGCAGCCGATACAGAGCTTTTTATTCACTCGAACGGTGCCGTCGGTTTTATCCTTATACGTTGCGCCGGTGGGGCAGGCCTGCACGCAGGTGGCGTTTTCACAGTGCATGCAGCCGCCGGGTTGAAAATGCAGCGAGGCGTTCCGGAGATTCTTAAAGAGATCCTCCACAGTGGGGGATTCACTTTTTACCCAGTTTCGCCAGTGGCCCTCCGGCACCCGGTTTTCCACCTTGCAGGCGATGGTGCAGCCCTTGCAATCGATGCAGACGGATGAATCGATTACCATGGCAAGTTGCGTTTTCATACGGCTCCTTTCCTGGCGATTTGAACGAAGGTTTCATGCATGGCCATATTCCCGGATATTTCATCCGCATAGTCTTCAATCAGCTCGGCGATGCAGGCCCCCTTGCCGAAAACAGTGCTGAGTCCCTTTGAGAGCACGCCAAAACCGCTGGCCATGTAGACGGTGTCTTCCCGAATGCCGTTTTTTACGGTGACGGAGATTTCCACTTCCCCTACCTTACTGCTGACCCGGACCCTTTCTCCCTCGGTGATTCCCAGTGTCGCCGCCGCCTTTGGATGCATCCACAGAGCGTTTTCCGGCATCAGCTCATGGAGAAGCGAATTGTTCTGAGTGGTGGCATGGGTTGCGTAGGCGTCTCTTCCGAGCACCAGCCGGAACTGACCCTTCGGTGCGCTTCGGGGTGGCTGGTAGACCGGCATGGGATCGGCGCCTTCCTGCGCATAGCGCTCGTTATAGAGCTCGATTTTCGTTGATTTGGTCCGAAATACACGGCCTTCATACACGCCGTACAGCTTGTCGTGGCTGTAAAAGACACCCTCTTCCTTCAGCGCGCGTTCGGCATCCGGAAGACTGCTCAATTGCTGTTTCCGGTAGTCTTCCAGCGTGAAGTCGAAATGCTCGCCCAGGTTCAGGCGACCGGCAATTTCTTTAAGGATCCAGAAGACCGGTTTCGATTCAAAGAGAGCCGGAACCACCGGGTCCCGCATCACCACGCAGGCGCAGGCGGAGGCGCCCTGAAGGCCGGATGCCGGATCCAGACGTTCCAGATAGCTCGGGGCCGGCAGCACCAGGTCGGACATCCAGGCCGTGTCGCTCATGGTGATGTCCACCGTGATCATAAAGTCGAGCTTTTTAATCATTTCAAGGGTTTTATTTCGGTTTGCAAGTGTTTGTAACGGATTGTATTTATATACAAACCATCCTTTTACCGGATAGGGTTTTCCTTCGATGATGGCTTCCCGTATGTGTTTGAACGAGCCCTCCTCCTCAAACATCATATGGGCCTTGCCGTGATCGATCCGGTTTTCCGGATTGTCATCGTAAAAGGGAGCTTCCGGCAGCGCGGGGGACTTGAGTCGGACCTGCCGGGCCGGAAGGAGACCGCCGGGGCGATCCCAGTTGCCTAAAAGCGCGTTCACGATGGCCATGGATCTTCGGATCTGGGCGGAGTTCACGTAATCGGAGGTGCGACGCCCCGGATACACCATGGCCGCGGGCGCGGCGGCGGCAAGGTCCCTGGCGATACGGCGAATATCGGCCGCGGGAATCTCGCACTCTGTTTGCGCCCATTCCGGTGAGTACTGCTGAACATGGTCTTTCAGTTGGGGGATACCATAGAGTTTTTCATCGGCATAGGCCTTGTCGTACAGGTCCTCATTAAGGAGAACGTGCGCTATGGCGAGGAAAAACGCCATGTCGGTGCCCGGACGGATCGGGTGCCACTCATTTGCCAGTCCCGCCGTCTTGGTATAGCGCGGATCGAGGACCACCAGTTTGCAGCCGTTTTTCTTTGCGGTCATGAGATCCATACTGTCCGGCGTGATGAGGGCTTCGAACCGGTTGGCGCCCGCCATCACGATGTACCGGGAATGCAGGACATCCGGAAAGGGAATTTCGCCGAAGGTGTCCACATAGGCCCGGTTCAGGCTGAGAAGGCAGCTCGATTCATGGGAGGTGACATTATAGGAGCCGAAGACCTCCGCAAAATGATTCACGAAAAAAGACTGCATATCGGAGCCCGGCGTAAAGAGGACCCCGCACCGGGTGTATTTTTCGGCAATGGTTTTGAGCTTTTCCGCGGCTAAGTTCAGCGCCTCGTCCCAACTGAGACGACGCCATTTGCCTTCACCGCGGTTTCCCGTGCGAAGCAGGGGGTATTTCAACCGATCCGGATCATAGAGCTGCTGAATGCCCGCGTTGCCGCGGGCGCACAGCATTCCTCTCGATTTGAGGAATTTGGGGTTGGGATCGAGCTTGGCGACAATCCCATCTTCCACGCGCGCCACCAGTCCGCACCGGTTGAGGCACATGTCACAAACCGAATAATGGCGCGTGATGGCGCCCGGCGTTTTTTTCTTTTCCGTTGACACCAGCGCGTGTACCACCGGGGGCCGGCTACCGACGGCTGCCGCCGCGGTAGCCGCTCCGGACCATTTGAGAAAACCTCGACGTGAAATGCGGGGGGTTATGTCAGATGCCATGATTTCTCTCCCTGGTCTTTCCGGTTAGATCCGTTATTTGCATTTTGCCGGAGAAGGGGAATCAAATGCGTGTTCGTAAAGATAGGCATATATATCGAGCCGATCTTCCGCGCTTTGCTTTTCCCACTCCGCCTTGCAGGCGAGCTCTTTGTACTTATCCGGCTCAAACACCCGTGCCCACTGGGCCTGGGTTTTGCTGTCCGGATTTAAGGCCTTGGCTTTTGCGCCGTCCTGATGACATTCGCGGCAGGTGCTCCGGAAAAGGTGTTTGCCCTTGCGGCTGTTGCCCTTGTCCGCCGATATACCGAGGGAGACAAATCCAAACACGACCAATGAAGTGACCAAAGAAAAAACGATTTTTTTATTCATGATGTTTTCCTTTTCCCTTAGTATCTCAGCGTCGCCGAGAGGTAGAGGTTCCAGACCTTGTCCACGACCGGAAAGAGGGTATCCAGAGCCGTGGCGTCGGAGATTTTTACCGGTTTGCCGAGCGGGTTGCCGCTTCCGGTATACTCGTAGTCATAGTACTGGCCGCCGAGTTTCAGGAAGAAGTTGTCTTTAAAAATCGGTTGCAGGTAGTAGGATTCCCAAACCTGCCCGCGGGTGGCCAGTTTGCTCCCAATGAGTGAGTCTTCGGCGCCCGTGAAGTTAAACCAGTACCGGGAACCGTAATTGTATTCCACGCCCAGCCGGGCATCAAAGGGCATGGGGAAGATGGCGCCGGCGTAAAGGCCATAGCCATCCTGCGCTTCGAGTTTTCCGTTGGAGCTGAGAAGTCCGTATCCCAGAAGATTATAGAACGGGTTCCGGGAGATGGTGTCGGGGTCGGTATGCGTCCAGGCCAGAGACAGGAAAAGATCGATGTCCTTTTCAAAGCGCTCCATGAGATTGGTTCTTAGCAACAGGGTAGCGGCATCCCAATTTCCGAGGTTGGTGGTGGGTTCCATGCGGCTGATAAATGCGCCGCTGTTGGGGGTGAAGGTATAGGCGCCCGCGCCGTTCACGGATATGATAAACGGCATGACGGTCAGACCCGTGAAGCCGTCCGTAATATCGGATGCGTGGGCGTAATTGAGCTCGGCGCTCGACACCTCATCGTCATAAAGCGTGGCGATAAACCCCATGAGATGAACATCATCCACATCCGACTGGCTGCTTAAAGACCCGCTATTCCCCCAGTCGCTTTCAAACCCGACGCCGTAACAGAGCTTTAAGGCGAACCCGGGAATGCCGGTCATTTCCTCCAGGCCGAAGCTCAGAGACGCGCCGTCGAACTGCCAGTTGATGATATGCGCCAGGGGAGATCCCGCTTCAAGGCTGTAATTGCCGTATTCGAGGGGAGGCCCGTCGGTGGAGGGGCGCCGGCCGAAGGATAGGTTGATGGGGATTTGGCCCGCCTGATTCTTGTAATTGAAATAGGCTCTCTCCAGACGGATGGTGTCGCCGTGCGGAAGGCTCGCCGTGTTGCCGTCAAACGTAACATCGCCTAGACTTCCGGTATTGAATTTAACTTCGGTGCTGTCTCCGAATACCTTGTAGGCTGCCAGACGGCCCGCAAAATTTAGCTGGTCGTTGACTTTTGCCATCATGTTCAGCCGGAATTTATTGGTGTAAATGATATCGTTATCGATATCCGCCTTTTGAGGCGGGGGGACCATTCCCGCGGCGGCCATGCCGGCGATGGCTTGCTGAATCTGCTGCCCCGTGGCGCCGTTAAACCCCTGCGGAGCGGGTGTGAAGAAGCTGTTGAACAGCGCACTGGGAGCGGTTCGCATATCATCGTAGTGAATCGATTCGGCCCGGGATCTGAGTTCCAGCCCCAACCCGATTTTATCGGACGCGGTATGCATTTCCGCCTTGTTCAGGCGTTGGTCTATTTCCTTTATTTCGGTTTCCTTTTTCTCGGTGTTTGTTTCGATGGTTTCAAGCTTTTTTTGTACCGTTTGCATCATTTCCGAGAGCTGCTGCATCTGTTGCTTGAGGGCTTCCACCTCGGTCTGAGCCAGGACGATACCGGGTGCTAATCCTGTTACCAGGAAAAACAGGCCGGCGATCATCGCCGTGAGCTTGGTTTCCGGTCTCCTTTGCGTCACCATTTTCTCCTCCTTATGTTGTGGGTAATACGTTAAAAATAATTCGAAAACAATTGGTTATGAATATCAGGAGGGACGTCTTTCATTACCGGTTCCGTCCTTCGGGCGGCCGGCTCGTCTCCCGCATGAAATTTTTGTAATCGAAGGATGCGATAACTTAGAGCAATCGCCGTGCCAAAACGGAAAAAGACGGCTTTGTTTTATAACCTTTTAAAATTTTTGAATAAAAAAAATCGGCATTTCACTTGCGATCCACCGGAAAGCGCGATATGTTAACAGGCGTTAACTTAACAAGTTTACAGGTAACTTTTCTCCCTCCCGTTTTCGCTGTCAGGGATCGCTCATGGACATTTCAAAATACTGGAAAACAATAATCGATACGCTTCCGGATGGCCTGATTGTCGTGGATACCGCCGGCGTGATTCAGGCGGCCAATCCGGCCGCCGAGAAACTGACCGGCTACACGATTGCGGAACTGCTGGGAAGTTCCTGCCGGATACTGAACTGCACCGGCTGCAAGATAGTCGGCGTTGGAAGGGGGAAGGATTTCTGCAAACTTTTTACGGTAGGTCAGTCCAGAGGGAAAGAGTGTGTGATTTCCCGAAGGGATAATCGCCTGGTGCATATCCACAAGAGTGCAACCTTGTTGAGGGGCCCTGACGGTGAGGTGGCGGGGGCGATTGAAACGCTTACCGATGTCTCCGAGCTGATACGCAAGCAGCAGGAAATTGAATCTCTTCGAAAAACGCTCCAACTGGAGGAAGGATACCATGGTCTTTTGGGGAAATCGCCGGCCATGGAACGTCTCTTTGCGCTTATTGAAAGCGTGGCTCCATCGAATGCGCCGGTTTTGATTCAGGGTCAGAGCGGCACCGGTAAGGAGCTGGTGGCCCGGGCCATCCATGAGGCCGGCGCCAGAAAGGAGGGGCCGTTTGTCAAGGTAAACTGCGCGGCTCTCAATGAGAGCCTTCTGGAGAGTGAGCTCTTTGGCCATGTGAAGGGCGCGTACACCGGCGCCGACAGGGATCGCATCGGGCGTTTTGAAGCCGCCCACGGCGGAACGATTTTTCTGGACGAGGTGGGGGATATTCCGTTATCCACGCAGGTAAAGCTTCTTCGAGTGCTGGAGGAAAAGGAGATTGAGCGGGTTGGAGATCACAAACCGGTTCCCGTGGATGTCCGTATCGTTTCCGCCACGCATCGGAATCTGGAGGAGTCTGTGACCAAAGGAGAGTTTCGGGAGGATCTCTTTTTTCGGATCAATGTGTTTCCGCTATATTGTCCGTCGCTTGGCGAGCGGCGCGAGGATATCCCCATTATCGTGCAAAATTTTATTGAGCGTAACTCCCAAAAGGGGATCAAGAAAATTATCGGTTTGACAGCCGATGCGATGAGCCTGTTATTATCCCACACCTGGCCGGGCAATGTTCGGGAACTCAGAAATGCTATTGAATATGCGTTCGTTCTTTGCCCCGGGGGATATATCGATGTAACGCATATGCCACCCAAAATTTCCGGCGCCGGCGGGAATGCCGTTTGTTTCATACCGCCGAATGGGGATTTCCGGGAGGAAAAGGCTCGGTTGGAGCAGGTGCTGAGGCAGGTCGGCTGGAATCAATCCGAGGCGGGCAGGCTTTTGGGAGTGAGCCGGGTGACGGTCTGGAAGCGAATAAAAAAATATGGAATTCGGTTGCCGAACGATCTATAGATATGAATGGACATTGACCAACATGGCGGCATCACAATGAATATCAATATCGGGAGAATAGAATGACGGAGAGTGACGCGAACGTTCAGGCATCCCCCCCTATAAAAAGTCCGCTTTCGCCTCCTGTTGTCCCCATCGTTGGCTATTCGGGCTCCGGAAAAACCACCGTGCTGGAAAAGCTGATCGCCGAATTGACGCGGCGCGGATATCGTGTCGGAACGATCAAACATCACAGCCATGATTTCGAAATGGACATTGCGGGAAAGGATACCTGGCGGCACAAGCAGTCCGGCGCCGTAACGACTCTGATCTCGTCTCCGAACCGGATCGGAATGGTTCGCGATGTGGTGACGGAAATGAGGCTGGAAGAGCTTCTTCCCCTTATCCGCGGCGTGGATGTCATTCTCGTGGAGGGGTATAAGCAGGTGAAACGCCCGAAGATTGAGGTTTTCCGGCCGGAAATATCGGGAAAACCCGCCTGCGGCGGAGATGAACACCTGGTGGCGCTTATCAGCGACACCCCGCTTGATTTGGGGGTTCCCCGGTTCTCCCCTCACGATACGCCGGTGGTAGCCGATTTTATCGTTACGCATTTCAATCTGGGCAGCCGGTAGCGGGCCCTTCCTACCCTTGCTTGATGGTTCCGTATGACGTCCCTCTCATACACAAAGTATTTTGATAGATGATAAGGTTTCCGGAAAAAGCCGCTAAGTGTTTCGACTCACATGGGAGCCGGGAAAGGTCAAGGGCTTGCGGCACAGCCGTTTCACCGCTTCCCGCCAGGTCGAGCGCGGCCCGGTAATTCCGCATCCGAAAGTATCATAGGCTTCCCTGATTTCTTCCTCGGTACAATCATAACCTTCCTGTTTCACCAGACGCCATGCCTGTTCATGGTCCATGGAACGGATGGTCTTTCTGAAAGCCTCATCATCCTTGAGTCTGACAACTAGTTTTCTGGCAATATCTGTGGACATGGTATCGCTCCTTATGGCAACCCACTTAAGATAAGAACTTGCTTTTTATAAAGAAAAACATTGGCAATTGCAAGCCAAACAGGTCAGAGAATGTATCAAAGACCATTTTAAAATTGCCTGCAGCAATGAGCAGCTGGAGCGTCAGCACCGCCGGGTACGAACGGCATCCGAATCACTGGAAATGGGCTGAGCCGTCATTTTCATATCCTGTTTTTGTGAATCCGGGCAGCTCGACGGATTGATTTTCCCTGTCGGACCTGATAATCGGCTCCTACTGTTATTCGATAGGGTACCATCGTGACGTTAAACCGAAATGGGGGGGGAGATTTCATGAGAACGCTGAAGGATAAATTGTCGCACCTGACCTATTCGCAGGCCGTTAAACTGCTCGGGCCCCAGGGAAAAGAGCTGTTGATGACGGGGGGCAAATTCGAAATCGATATCACCGAACAGGTGAATTTTAGCAACGATAACTTTCAGTTGCAACTGGAGGACGCGGTCGTTGACATTCATCTCGATCCCCTGAAGCATCAGCGGATACACATGCGCTGCAGTGCTTGCCCGGTGATTTGCGAGCATCAGGGCGCCACCCTGTCGTTGATTCTGGAGGAGAAGATGGCCCTGGGGCTGGCGGCTCCCCCGCCCGAAAGAGTTCCCGTTGAGAGCCTGAGTGAAACCGAACTCATCCAACAGGCCATCTCCGATCGAAAAGAGCGCGCGCAAAATGAAAAGATGCGCCTGACGTCCATGAGCCCGCCGGAGTTGTGGACCGATTACGTCGTCACGAGCCAATCTTCCGGAAAAAGTTACCGGATCGCGCTGCGCGGGTGGGAACCCGGCGAATCCTATTGCTCATGCCCGGATTTTCGCAAAAATACGCTCGGCACCTGCAAGCACATTCTGTTTACCCTGGAAAGCGTTCGAAAGAAATTCAGTAAAAAGATTCGGGAGACCCCAGCCGAAATCAAGGATCTCTGCGTTTACCTTCAGTATGGAACCGAAACGCAGCTGAGACTGCTGATGCCGGAAACGCTCGATTCCGCCGTTTCCAAACACCTGCTGCCGCTGAAAGGAAAGCCGATCGAGAACCTAAAGGATCTTATCGGCCGGATTCGTCATGTCGAAAATGCGGGGACTTCAGTTCTGATCTATCCGGATGCCGAAGAGTATATCAACCGGAGGCTCTTTCAGGACCGGATGGCCGATGAGGTCGCAGAGATCCGCAAGGATCCGGAAAATCACCCCTTACGTCAGACGCTGCTCAAAACCGAATTACTTCCCTATCAGCTGGATGGCATCGCCTTTGCCGCCGGGGCCGGCCGGGCGGTTCTGGCCGACGACATGGGGCTGGGGAAAACCATCCAGGGAATCGGGCTCGCGGAATTTCTTTCCCGCCACGCCTCGGTTTCCAAGGTGCTGATCATTTGTCCGGCGTCCTTGAAGGCCCAGTGGCGAATAGAGATCAAACGCTTCAGCCATCGCAGTTGCCGTCTCATTCTCGGCGCCGTTCAGGATCGCCAGGCGCAGTACGAAAGCGACGATTTTTTCACCGTCTGCAATTACGAGCAGGTCCTGCGGGATTTTTTATCGATCGAGAAGATCAAGTGGGATCTCATCATCCTCGATGAGGGGCAGCGGATTAAAAACTGGGAGGCCAAGACGAGCCGGGTCATAAAGGCCCTGCAATCGCCGTTTGCCCTGGTGCTTTCCGGCACGCCGCTTGAAAACCGGATCGACGAGTTGTTCTCGGTGGTGGAGTTCATCGACGAGCGGCGTCTCGGGCCCGCGTTCCGGTTCTTTAACCGGCACCGGGTGGTCGATGAAAAGGGAAAAATTCTGGGATACAAGAATCTCGACGAGCTGCGTGAACGGTTGAAACCCGTTTTGCTTCGCCGGACGCGAGCCGCCGTCATCAAGGATCTTCCCCCCAGAACCACCCAGGTCATTCGCATCACCCCCACCGAAGAGCAGCTCGAGCTGGAAGGTTCCCATCGCCGGATTATCCAGATTATCCTCCAGAAGAAATACATTTCGGAGATGGATCTCTTGCGGCTTCAAAAGGCGCTGCTGATGTGCCGGTTGTGTGCGAACAGCACCTTCCTGGTGAATAAGCAGGAACCGGGCTACTCGAGCAAGTTGGCGGAGCTCGATTCTCTCCTGGAGCAGCTGATGGCCGAAGAGGATCGTAAGGTCGTTCTCTTTTCCGAGTGGACCGGGATGCTCAATATGATCGAGCCGCTGCTGGAGGCCCGGAAGCTGAGCTACGTCCGATTGGATGGCTCCGTGCCGCAAAAGCTGCGTCAGGGTCTCGTGCAGCAGTTTCAGGGGAATCCGGATTGCAGGCTCTTTATTACCACCAATGCCGGATCGACGGGCTTGAATCTCCAGGCCGCCAATACCGTCATCAATGTCGATCTGCCCTGGAATCCGGCCGTACTGGAGCAGCGGATCGGGCGCGCGCATCGGATGGGGCAGAAGCGCCCGGTGCAGGTGTACTTACTGGTGACGACGGATACGCTGGAGGAAAGTCTGCTAACAACCCTTTCCTCCAAGCACGAGCTCGCGCTGGCCGTGCTCGATCCGGATACCGATGTCACACAGGTCGATATGTCAACCGGCATGGAGGAGTTGAAGCGAAGACTGGAGATCCTGCTGGGGGCCAAGCCCGATGCCGCCGAGGATGAGAGCATGAAGGCGCAGGTGGAAAGAGAGGCGGCGCTCCTGGCGAGAAAAGAGAAAGTGGCGGCCGCCGGCGGGCAGCTGGTCGGAGCGGCCTTTGCCTTTATCGGGGAGATGTTTTCAAGCGCCGATGAAACCGAAAAGATCGTGACACTGACCGAAGCCTTCCGGACCAAGCTAAGCGAATGCATGGAGAGAAACGAGGACGGCAGCCTCAGAATGACGATCAGCATGCCGGATGAGACCTTTGTTCAGCATATGGCCAAGTCGCTTGCTCAGATGGTATCGGCCGGGCAATAGGGCGCGGTTTAAGGGCTGGTGCCATCGTCGCAACTCATCGGAAACGCTGATTGCGCAACCGCACACGGTAAGGTCTTGTTTGCAGGGGTATGACGCTGGTCGTGACCCGCTTATGGAGGACATTTGATGAATCCAAGAAGCCACAGGAGAAACAAGGATATCGAGGTGTTGGACGAGATGATCGAGGGCCAACCAGGGAGCTAGGTTTCTCATTGATTGGGTGAAAGCAAAGACGACCTGGGAGGATCATAAAAATGAATAAAAAACAAAGGAGTAGGGTGAACTCCGAAAAGCGAAAACAGATCGATCCGCTCGAACAGGCCATCGAAACGGCACTGTCTCCGGGAAGCTTCATCTCCTACAATGCCGCATGGTCGTTCGTGGACGATGTCCGGGATGTCGCCAACAACATCGAGAAGATCATACAGAACGAACCGGAACGCGCAGCGAAACTCTACGAGACTTTCATCGCCGCTTGCCACGAAAAAGCCGATGAGATCGACGATTCGAGCGGCAATTTCGGTATGCTGGTTGAAGACCTGGTTCGGGGTTGGATCAAGGCTCGCCAGGCCGCGAGCGATGATCCGGACGAGACCGCAAAGGCGCTATATTGCAGCCAGAGTGTACCGTGCGCTCTGCATCCGGATCGTCAATGCCGGCAAGAGCAAGTACTACGACGCGGCGCTCGACAGCATTGAGCAAGCCAAAAAGTGCTACGCCAAAGCCGGTCTGAATGCCGAGTGGCAGGCGGTGGTTGCCGACGTGCGCGAAAGACACTCTCGCAAGAAGGGATTCATGGCCGGGTTTGAGGATATCGTTTCCGGCGCACCCAAGTATGTCGAGCCCCCTTTTCTGGAACGTGCAAAGGCACGCTGGCCAAGAAAATCGAAGGGCGGATGAGCCCCTCCGCTCCCCCAAAAAAGGAAGCCTCTCTTCATTTGTCGGACGCTTATTTATTGACAAAATCATCCGGATCGATGCCGGTCTGTTTCAGGATGGCACGTAGCGTACCTTCAGGAATGTCGCCGGGATGGTTGGGAATGGATGCAATAACTTGACTGATGTTTTTCGGCTGGGGTGCCTCAAAAATTCCTGCGGATAGGGCGATATGAAAGTGTCAAATACCTTGGCCATCGCCTATTTGCTTAACAGTTCTAAAGTATTATCGTAAATCGATTGCGTAATCTTCAGTACTTCCATCGCTGTTTCTTTGGTGGGGAAGCCCGATGGCAGTAATCCCAGGCCACTTGGGTATCTGGTTTCAATATAAATATCATCAATCAAATTGAGGTCGTTGTCGTCGAGTTTGATGCTTGGGGCAACCTTTTCACAAACAATTCCATAGAGGCGAACGACGCTGTGTATTTTCGGAACCGCAATTTCGTTTTCTTCGAGAATAGCCTTTAAGCACTTTTCGACACACTGCTGGCAATGAAAAAGAACAATATTGGCAACATAGTCATTATCTTGAAGGTTCTTGGCTGCAGCGATATCCCTGTCGGCAAATTGGATCCAATTTTTTGTACCCGGCTTCATAGCAGGTCGATACCTCTTTCTGAAATGGCTTTTATGAACGAAGTGTTGTAGGCGTTCAGCAATTTCCATTCGTCTTTCGTGTAGACGATGATATCGATCGGGTAACGCTTTTTGAGTGGAATCAGCTTCCTGGAAATGGCATTTTTATGCTTTAAATGGCTTTCGTAGGTTTTATTGACCACCTCAATTTCAGACACTATCAGCAAATCAATATCGCTCTCTGGATGTTCACACTGATCCGCGTATGACCCGAACAGGATAATCCTGTGCAGTTTGCTATCCTTAAGACAATCCAGTAATTCTCTTTTTACCTGCTGGGGAATCATGGTGGATTTTCGCACTAATATGGACAGCGTGTCAAGTTAAAGGATACTGCATCCGATGAGGAACTGGAAGGTCTTAGCCACTACCGGACCGGGCCTTTGGCACAAAAGCTGAAGCGCTCTCATCCGGATATTGCAGCCAGAGTGTACCGTGCGCACTGCATCTCCGGCGCTCCCAAGAATGTCGAGCCCCCTTTTCTGGAACGTGCAAAGGCACGCTGGCCAAGAAACACGAATCCCGTTCATCCCCGTTCAAAAAAGTTCGGGTGATTTTTAAAATTTCAATCCCCATTTGCATGCCATCGTATCGACTGGTTCCTTACTTTCCGATGGCACTTTCCAGATGGCGCCCGGTGTGATAGCCGAAGACCTCGAAAAGACTTTTCAGTACGAGGTGTCGAAAATGCTTAAAAAAGAAGGAAAAATAAATGATGCAATCAGTTCCAAACCGACTTCGGCGGGGACGTAACCTCGCCCTTCCGTAACTGACTGAAACGATGATGCTGTATTATTTCGGGACGCCGGCCCCGTCTGGCTGCGGAAAAGCTTTATAAGTACGGACAGATGCCGCTGAAAGAAGCGAAAATAAAGAACCGGTCGATGTGCAATTGAAACCGGTGGGTTCGGTTTCGATCTCATTAATGATAATTTAAATTGACAATATACACTGTATTTGTAAATAATGAGAGCCATTATGTCCAAGAGAACCGCGATCATGTACCCCTCTTCGGCGAAAGAAATGACGGCGCTGGGGCAACGCCTCAAGGATGCCCGGCTTCGCCGGCGTTTTTCCATGGAGACAGTTTGTTCCAGGGCCGACATCTCACGTCCGTCGCTTTACAAGGTCGAAAAGGGTGATCCATCGGTTGCAATCGGGATCTATGTCCAGGTACTACGCGTATTGGGGCTGGTTGAAGATTTGGCATTTATAGCCAAGGAAGATGTTTTGGGGCGTCGTCTGCAGGACGAGTCCCTCCCCCATCGAAAAAGAGCGCCGCGAAAAAAAACGCCGGCTGGAGATAACAATGGCTAAAGCAAAAGGAGAACCCATATGGATTTGGCTGGATGACCCATCATTTGGACCCCTTCAACACATCGGCACGCTGTCACGGGGTGATCGGGGAAGCGTACGCTTTGCCTACGAGTCAACCTGGATCAAACACGCCCACGCCTTTCCCCTGGACGCGGAACTGGATCTGTCCGCCGGCGAGTTCTTCCCGGGGAGTTCAAATTCTGGATAACGTATGTAAAACATTTCCCAATGTTGAGGTGTCGGTGTAATACCGGCCGGGTGACAGACGCATTGAAGGGAAGCTCAGTCGAATCCGTTGTGCCCGGCCAGCAACCAGCCCTTACGGCAGAATATCAAACATGTCATTTTCAGAATGGGCGGTGTGGTATTACTGGGCCTTGCCCCCTCTTTTCCAGCATTTCCGGCGTTATGACGCATAGCGACAAATTTCCACTTCCACCCCTTTAGTGACGGCTTCCTCGGCTTTCTTTAGCACTTTCCCGGTAACTTCCGCGGAAAGGTAATATTCTCCACAATTGTCACAAACATCTGCCGGTACTTGTTTAAAAATAACCGCTGTTTCCCCTCGATTTAAAATAACCGTCGTGGTTCCTTGCGAGGTTTCTCCGTTTTTGCAAATAACGCATTTCATAATCATGCCCTTCTTGTTTTGTAATCATCATTCCAAATATCCCTGCTTGGAACATAAGTTGTCACCACATACCAATTGCCGTTTTCATCGTCCTTTCCTATCAACACGTGAAGCGGAGTGTTTCTCAGAAAGCCCAATAATAGGTAACTGGGATAGGGAATGTCGTGCGGGTACTCGGCAATGACATCCCCGGAACAGATCACCTCGGTAATGTCCGCCTCGGCAATTTTCCTTTCGAAAATACGTTGGATCGCATGACCGCTATAGGTAACACTTTTACAGTCCATTCTATTCTCTTGGTGCAACCCCATTTCATTTTTTTTAGATCGTTGAAAAAGGAGAGGATTCCATACAACCAATGGAAATCAGCCAATTCAAATCTCATACTCGGAGGAACAATGACAGGGGCAGTCCCCACCACCCATTTTCTTCATAAAAGATCATGCTGTATCAGGAGATCTTCAACCCTTGAGAGGAAACTCAGCAGTGGCTTCGGTTCCAAGTCCATCGGGAAATGGCACATGCTCATGCGGGGCATCGTAGGGATGCATATGCCACTCACCAGCGTGGCGGTCAATCCCGAAGATGCGTTGCCCCCGTTCGATGAGTGCGAAATAGAGAGAACCGGTCAGTTGACCAAGCAAAACGTGAACAAAGAGATCCTGCCGAATGCTGAGCCGCAATGAGACAGTCAGGTCCGTACGATCCACGGCCTGAATTGACCGAACAAACCACACTTTCTCCGCTGCTTATAGCGCTTCGGCATGGAAATCATCAAGGGTGTACACGGTCCGTTTCCTGCAATTCTCTGAGCTTACGTTCCATCATCCTTATTCCACCGATAGCTGCCTCCCAGTTCATTGCGTCAGACTCCACTTCCCAAGTAAAGCCTTTCTCTTTGACCAGTTCGCAGGCGACAAACTCGTCGAATTGCATCCCGTATTTATTCATCAATAGACGATCCACATGGCGATGACGGCCCAACCGGCGCAGGTACTCCGAGCTGAGGAGCAATCGCACCTTTGTGTCTACATCCCGCCCCTCAATGAGAGGCTTTTCTAAAAATTGCCGTGTGCTTTCCTGCAAGTCCGCAATGCCCATCGCTCCCACTCCCTCAAAAAAAAACTGTCGCCGCCCATTTCCCAGTTTTTCAAAGTAGTTCAAGAAGTATCATGGCGGAAATGCATTGTCAACGAATGCAATCCCATCGCAGGGGGAGGCAACGCCGTTTTGTATCTTCATGGATTCGATGATAACGACGTTCTGGTCGCGAAACACCCGCTCCCCCGTTTTAACCAGGACATCCACCACCAGTCCCGGCATGGGACAGGTGAGCACATTGGATTGATTTTCCCTGCCGGACCTGATAATCGGCTCCTACTGTTGATCGCTAGGATAACATCCCGACGCTAAATCGAAACAGGGGGAGATTTCATGAGAACGCTGAAGGACAAACTGTCGCATCTGACCTATTCGCAGGCCGTTAACCTGCTCGGGCCCCAGGGAAAAGATGCGCCTGACGTCCATGAGTCCGCGGGAGTTGTGGACCGATTACAAGGGATTCATGGCCGGGTTTGAGGATATCGTTTCCCGGCGCCCCCAAGTATGTCGAGCCCCCTTTTCTGGAACGTGCAAAGGCACGCTGGCCAAGAAAACCGAAGGGCGGATGAGGGGGGCCAGCTGGAACGTTGAGCAAAAAATCCGCGTATCCTCAGTATCCACTCCTTGCAAGGGATCACGAATCCCGTTCATTTCCGTTGAAAAAAGTCCGGGCGATTTTTTCGAGATGTGCCGTTTTTTCAGAAACGAGAACCCGTAGCGTTCCGTCCGGCCTTGAAGGCGCATCGGGGGCGTTTTCGGAATTACCATTTCGGCGGAGACAAGGTGTTTTCAGTCGGTCATCACGCGGGATGCACCGTTACGGACATAAGCCCATGCTGCCCCTCTCTGGATCGTGAAGCCGGTTTAACGGTAACATCGATATCCTGCCCAAGCGTCGTTAAAAAACCCATCAAACGGCCTATGGACACCGAAACGGGTCGACATCGCATAAGTGCGGACACCTGCGCTTGTGTGGTCCCCAACAGTTTTGCGGCCTCGGCTTGGGTTAAGTCTCGATCTTTTAAAATTCGATAAATCTGTACCGTCAGCTTGGCTTTAACAAGCTCTTTTTCAGCGTTGGGAAACCCTAAATCGGCAAAAACATTGCCGCTGCTTTTTTCATGGTCGTTTTTCATGTTCAATCCTCCTTGTTCCTGCCGGTATAAAATTTCTCGGCTCGCTTTAACCGCTCCCGGATCAAGTCTAAGTCATGATTTGGTGTTGCAATTCCCCGCTTTGACTTCTTTTGAAACACATGCAACACATAAACCTTCGTAGCAAACCGAACGGTATAAACTGCTCGGTATGTATCACCCTTAAAATCCTCGATCAGCTCTAAAACCCCCGCGCTGCCAAAGCCCTTGAGTGGTTTCGCCTCGGGAGGCTTTTCGCCCAATTGGGCGGCATAAAGCGCATATCCAAAAACACGGCGAACAGGCAGCGGCAAAGCCTGTAAATCTTTCAAGGCTGATTCTATCCACTCAAGCTCTTTGATAATTTTCGCCCCGTTCATTATTTGAATATATATATTTTTATATAAAACTCAAGCCAAATATATCAACTCATCGTTTTTTCAAGTGGTTAGCGTTCTTCTAATCCCATTGGGCTGTTCATTAGAATGACGATCAGCATGCCGGATGAAACCTTTGTTCACCATATGGCCAAATCCCTCGCCCGGATGGTATCGGCCGGGCAATAGAGCGCGATTCAGGGCGGAAGGGGGAAAAGGATGTCGTTGGCGGGATTCACTGTTTCGGCGGCAGCTAGGGGGCCACGTTAAGAAGGATTTTCCTCGGGGCTTCTTTCAAAAGAGCAAAGCTCGCCGCTATATCAGCGGCAAAGATAACTTGAAGCGGATCCGGTATCAACAAGCACATTCTGAACCTCAACAACAGCCCCCTGATATTCAAACGTAACCGTTGTAAATGGCAAATTATCCCTGAGTATCAGCTGCATTCCCTCTCCTGATTCCTGTCCAATTCCGATCACTTATGTTAAGATCATCACGATCGGTATGCACAAAATAAAATTCACGAAAGGGGTTTTTTTTATGCAGTTCACGGTAGCGTTTCATTGCATTGCTTCCGTCAGCAGACTTTTCAATGACGGCCATGCGATCAATTCGTCTGCGATTCGCCGGGGCTGTACGAGCTTCCAGGGCCTCGACGATAAGCCACTGTTTGGGGTATGCTTTTCGGATCTCCGGCCAAAGCATAATGTTCTCTTTTTTACCGTTAACCATCCAGAACTCTTCCGTTCCCATGAACATCGACTTTAGTAAATATTTCGGTAAACGGGTTTGTTTTACTGCTTCCTTCGATATGAAAAAAAACCAATTCCGGATACTAATTAATCACCAAAGACTGCGAACATCTTTATAAGTGAGAATTCTTTTGTCCTTTGTGAGTAGGGTGGCATTTTCCTCTCGCGCTGTCGCCACAATCATCTGGTCCGCTGGATCATCATGGAAAGGCTGGGGCAGCACTGTCGAACGGTATGCCAATACCGGACTGAGAGGGACCAGGCGAAGCTTTGGCATATCAAGCGCGCGGCTTATCCAATCCATTGGGTCGCAAGAGATGCCGATTCTCTTTTTTTCAATCAGCTTGCTGAATTCCCACGGAGAAATCGCAGACAAAAGAATCTCATCATATCGTTCTTCGTTTCCGACTATTCTTTTGACCTTCTGTGACAACTTTTGGGGGTTCATATGCCACCAGATCCAGGTATGTGTATCAAGCATGTACTTCATTCGCAGGCATCCCACATTTGTACTTCGAGGGGTGAAATAATATCATTTTCAAAAACCAACGTATCTGAAAGTTTGCCTGGCATGTGTTTCGAGAGGGGCAGTCGATAGGGGATGATTTGCGCCAGCGGTTTGCCGCGCTTCGTGATGACAATCGTTTCTTGCGTCTTGGCTACCTGATCAAGAATTTTCAGGGCATGAGACTTAAATTGGCTTACTCCCATGGTTTGCATCGAATCACCTCCTTTTTCTATAGTTACAGAATAGTCAAATAAAGTGGTCATGTCAAGAGAATGGTAAGGGCTTCCCTTCAACCCATCTTATCACCTGGCCATGTATTAAACAAACACCTCAACATTGGGAAATGTTTTACATACGTTACCCAAAAATATGTGGCATGGTTTTTCTACAGGGTAAGGGGGCGGGCTTGCCATTATTTTACCGGAGGCACGAATCAAGCGGGTTCAGGGGTATTTTTCGTAAAAAGAAGAAATCGTTTTACGCGGGCATGAAAATTGCTTTCGTTCTTCAGGCATAACGCGATGCCCTATGTCGGCGTGGTAAATCGTCTTGTTTTTTTCGCTGGTTGTTTCATCCAATGGATTTTCGAAATCGGTTATGCCGCAGACTTTAAAACATTATCGGCCGTCCCCAATTCGTCTCCTCTCAAGGGGGAACAGGGACGGTTTTTCTTTTATAAAAACAGATAAACAGGAGGATTGATCGATGAGAAAAATGAGGTTGCCGGTTTTAGTGGTTTTATTATCCCTTTTAATGGTTCCCGCAGTGTATGCGACTCCGCTGGATTTAAGCGGTTTTACTGCTGAAGCGGGGGTTGTCGCGGTGGGGGGGGGCAGATTACCTTCACCGAAAGTGACTCCCCTTTAGTCGCTTTTTATTTTTACGATTCCGCGTTTGTCGTAGATCCCGCCGCCACATCGCTTACCTTTGATTATTCGTTTGATATCGGCGCCGAAAATGATGATTATCTCGTTGTCGTCATAAACGACACCGAATACGTTTTCGAGGCCGGCCGCACCGATTTTTCATCTTATGAAACCCTCCTCCTGGCCGGTTCGGGAAGCATCGATTTAACCCCCTATCGGAACCCGAATGCCACCATCAAACTGGCATTCGGCTTTGAAGCAAATGATGATTTGCTGGATTCCGTCGGCACCTTTTCCAATCTTCAGATCAACTACGCCGTCGTGCCGGAACCCACCACGCTGTTGCTCCTGGGCATCGGCTTGATCGGTTTTGCGGGCGCAGGCAGGAAGACAAACCTCAAAAAATCATAACCCCCATTGGTTCAACGTCGTTGATAGCCGAACTGTTTTGAAAGGAGACTCATATGTTAAGGTTCTGGAGGAAGGAAAGCCTTATTGCAGGGCTGGTGACGCTGTGGGCTTTTTGCGGTTTTATCTCGGTTGGATTTGCCGAAACCGATGTGACCGCCAAGGTTGAGCTGATAAAGTCCCGGCTCATGTTCGATCTCGGCACCAATACGAGCTATTTGAATGTGTCGGTGAAAAACATTTCTCAGGATGTTTTGCTAACCCCCATTAAAGTGGTCATCAGCAGTATCAGCGATGCCAATGTAACCGTTGCAAATGCCGATGGCGTCACGGCGGATGGGAAGCCTTATTTTTCCTACGCTGTCGAACCGAGTTCTTTATCGCCTGGTCAGGCTGCGGGTACAAAAAATGGAGCTTTTCGAATTCTCTAATGGTTCTTTGCATCACCGCCGGCCGAAAAGATGATCGGGGCGAGCTTGGGTCGCCCCGATAGAATCGAAAAGGCGGCGGGAATGAGACGTGTAAAGAGGATGCCAGGCTGTCCGGCATCCCAACCCCACGGCGTTTGCGCTATGTCAGGATCATGTCAGAAAGGGATTTATAATCGTCAGTCGCTTTTAGAAGATAACCGGGCATCCTTGATTTTTCCATGTCTGGCTCCCGACCTGAGTAATGTGTCCAAAAATTACTTCGCGGTGACGGTTTCCCTTTCTGCAAATTGTATCCGGTTTTTGGTACCCGGCTTCATATCTGATTTACTTCTTCCATCAACCTGAGACACTTGGCTTTATAAACAGATGCATTTATCGTTTGCATATTTATCACCTTTTCAGCATGTCTGACTATAGTCATTTCAATGGTCACATTCAACAAAAAAAACCCTGATACGGATCAAGATTAATGTTGTTGTTTATTTATTTTTCGAATACAATTCATACACATATGAATACAACGATCAGCGTGGGCTGGAATAGAATAATTTTCCGCGCGCTCTTTTGGCAGAAAATTATTTCGTAAAGGTACTTATCCCGTTTATCGGGGTTAGGAGGCGAGAATGAGTTTAAATGCTGTTTCCATGATATTCAGCGGTTCTTGCGGGAGAATAAGCTCCCGGATACCCCGTCTCTGGGGCCGGACGCTCCCGGTCCGGATAACCTTTCGATTCACCTCGAGGTCATGATTAATTTCGAGTTGCATCGCAGGAAGACCTTCTGGGTTGACGAATCCCTGGCGTATCTGCTTGCCAAAACGGATTTGGATGTACCCGGGTCCGATCTGCAAGCGCCCTTTACCTGCTTTGCATTCGTTTTCACGGATCGCTATGTGCTATCGCTCGCCGAGCGGATGCTGTCCCTAGACCGAAAGTGTCCTCTATCAGGGCACTTTCTGCGTATCGCCACGGTTTACGTGAGAAAAGAGCATCCGGCCCCTCATCGCGGTCTTCATATTTGGTTTGCCTTCGATGCCCTTGGCGCCGACCCGCCGCATCTGGTCACACATCGGATTGTGCTGGAGGAGGACTCCCCCATCCGGCCATTGCCCGAGGAACCGGCAAATCAGTGGGTCGATGGTCTCGAAATAGCGGACGCAAGTCCTCTTCGGGGGTTATTGCAGGTCACGCTCAACGCCATCCTTTACGCCACCAGTGCGGGCGTTGAACCGCAGCTGCGAAATCGTCCCGCCGGTCCTCGGGAGGGGAAGGTGGAATCCAGGTCCGAAGCGGTGGTTTTCAGCCATGAGGACGTCTTTTTCCTTCCGGGCGCCATCGAAATTTCTCGCTTGCGCCAGTTTCAGCAGCTGGAGCGAATCCCCAGCGGCCGGACCATTCTTCATCGCTTCATGGTTCGCGGACACTGGCGGCGAGCGGCCCAAAAATGGAAAGACCAGCGGATGCGGTGGATCGCGCCGTTCTGGAAGGGGCCGGACATCGCAGCGGTTATTGAGCGGACCTACAAGCTGAAACCGTAACGGACGTCAAAGGCTGAATTACGTCCGATTGGATGGCTCAGTGCCGCATCGGTGAGATGTTTTCGAGCGCCGATGAAACCGAAAAGATCGTAACGCTGACCGAAGCCTTCCGGTCCAAGCTAAGCGAATGCATGGAAAGAAACGAGGACGGCAGCCTCAGAATGACGATCAGCATGCCGGATGAGACCTTCGTTCACCATATGGCCGAGTCGCTTGCCCAGATGGTATCGGCCGGGCAATAGGGCTTCATTGTTGACATACCATTGACAATTTGTAAGGCATTACCTAAAATGCAATTCAAAGATCAATATGAAAGGAATAATGCCATGCTCCAATCGGTTATCACCCGGAAAGGCCAGACAACAATTCCAAAAGAGATCAGAGAATTTTTAAAACTTAAACCCAATGATAAGCTGTTTTACATCGTTGAGGAGGACAGAGTGGTCCTAAAGCCCATACACGGCGACATTCTCGAGCTTCGGGGCAGTGTTCTTTCCAATGATCGATTGACGGATTATGATGAAGTTCTTGCAATAACAAGAAAAAAAGTATCAAAAAGGATTATTGAAGGTCATTGAATGCGATTTGTCGATACGAATATCTTTTTACGATTTCTGGTAAACGATGACCCCGCGAAAGCGGACGCCTGTGAAGCGATGTTTCGAAGTGCCATCGCCGGAGAGGAAACCCTTTTCACGTCCGAAATGGTAATTGCCGAAATCGTATGGGTTCTGGAGTCGTATTACGAGCTGAAAAAATGCGATATCCGGAAAAGCGTTGAAAAAATACTGAACACCCGAAATCTGAATTGCCCCAACAGGGAGATCATTATCAACGCGCTTTCTCTTTATGATGAAAAAAACATGGATTATATCGATGCCTATAATGCTTTTGTACTCAAGCTGCACGAAATAAGTGAACTGTATTCTTACGACAAACACTTTGACCGGCTAACCAGGGTAAAACGGATTGAGCCCGGTGAATAAGCCCGATTCTCGCACTGACCACCGAATTATGTGGCTGGGTATTGGCTGAATACGCCATCGCTGCAACTCACCGGAACACTGATGGCTGATTGCGTAACCGCACAAGTTTAGGTTCATTTATCGCAATGGGTGAAAATATCCTGATAAAAAACATTTCGGAGCTCGTCACGTGCAGCGGGTTTGCGGCCAAGGCGGGCCGGGAGATGTCCGATCTTCACATCATTGATGACGGCGCCGTGGTGATAGAAGGGGGGAAGATTACGGCGGTCGGAAAGACCCGGGATATCCTCGCGGAAATAAAGGAGCCCTTTGAAACCGTAATCGATGCTTCCGGAAAGGCGGTTCTGCCGGGATTTATCGATTCCCACACGCATCTCGTGTTTGCCGGACACCGGGCGGAGGAGTTCGCCTGGCGGCTGCAAGGGGACCGGTATATGGACATTCTGGCCCGGGGCGGCGGCATTCTCGGCACGGTTAGGGCGACCCGGAAGGCGGGGAAAGAAGAGCTGATGGCAGGCGCAATGACCCGGCTGGATCGCTTACTGGCCCATGGGGTGACCACGGTCGAGGGGAAAAGCGGTTACGGGCTTGATCTGGAAACCGAAGTAAAACAGCTTCAGGTCATGGCGTCCTTGAATGAGCGCCACCCGATCGATATTATTCCCACCTTTTTGGGCGCACACGCAATTCCCGAAGAATATCGCGGGAGGGCGGATGCCTATATCGGGTTTATCGTTGACGAGGTGTTGCCGAAGGTGGTGGACCTAAGGCTCGCCGAGTTCTGCGATGTGTTCTGTGAATCGGGCGTCTTTTCGATTGCGCAATCCCGGCGCCTTCTGGAAAGAGCAAGGGACTTGGGACTGAAACTGAAACTTCATGCCGATGAGATGACACCCCTCGGTGGCGCCGAACTGGCGGCGGAGTTGGGAGCCGTTTCCGCCGATCACCTTCTTTTTGCCTCCGATGAGGGGATTCGGCGAGTGGCCGCCGCCGGCGTGGCAGCCGTGCTCCTGCCGGCGACGGCGTTTTGCCTGAAAGCCGAATACGCGAGAGCCAGGGCCATGATCGATGCGGGGTGTCCGGTGGCCCTTGCCACCGATTTAAACCCGGGAAGCGCCTTTACGGAATCGATTCCGCTTATTTTTGCCCTTGCAACGCTCCAGATGGGCATGACGATCGAGGAGGCGGTGAGCGCCCTGACGATCAATGCCGCGGCCGCCATCGGGCGCGCGGATCGTATCGGTAGCATTGACGTAGGGAAGAAAGGCGATTTGATTCTTCTGGCGTTTCCCTCCTATCGGTTTCTGGCCTATCATACCGCGAGCAATTCGGTTGAAATGGTGGTGAAGGGGGGAGGCATTGTCTATAATAAAGTGCAAGGAGCTTCGTAGATATTAACATTCCTTAAAGAATAATGGGCATTGATCATGGTTCCGGCCACGCCGGGGTATTTTTTCCAGCCCGGCAAGAACTCGCTATCGCTCAAACAGCTTGCCGGGCTTCCAAAAACACCCCGGCGTGACCTGCTCGCCACTCGGGTTGGCCGAATCGATGATCAAGGCACCAAAATGAACTCTCGCTGAAAAGGAAGCATACCCATGTTGATAGATCTTAAGATTGAAGCGTTTGTGAACCAAACCGCCGCGGCTTCCCCGGTTCCCGGCGGCGGCAGCGTTTCGGCGCTGGCGGGAGCGCTGGCCGCGGCACTCTCGGGTATGGTGGCCGCGCTTACCCTCGGGAAAAAAGGATATGAGGCGGTCGAAAAAGAGATGGCTGCGCTTCTTTCAAAGGCGGGCGTCCTGCGGCACGAGCTCACGCAGGCGGTGGATATGGATGCCATCGCCTACGATACGTTTCTTTCGGCGCTGAAACTTACGCAAACGACTCCCGCGGAAAAAGAGGCGTGGCGGCGGGAACTGGAGGCGGCTAAAAAGAGGATTTGTGATGTTCCCATGGGGATCGCGAGCAGTGCGCTTGAGGTACTCGATCTTGCCGCCACGGCGGCCGGGGAGGGGAGGAAAGATATTGTGACCGATGCGGTGGTGGCGGTCCTTCTATCGCGGGCCGCGCTTCGTGGCGCCCTCTATAACGTGAAGTTCAATTTGCGCTCCGTAACGGATGTTTCCTACGTTCAGGAATCTCTTCGCCGGGCGGAAGAAATGGAAACGGAGGCGGCGAAGAAAGAAAAACGTATTCTGGCCGCCATCGGATTATAGATGAGGCGTAAGCTGTTAGCAGTTAGCTAAAAAAACACATTAATTCATCCTCTTAAGCTAACAGCTAACAGCTATCAGCTATCAGCTAACAGCCAACAGCTAACAGCTAACAGCTAACAGCTAATAATAGAGAAAGTCGTTATCCCATGAAAGAAATACTTCTTGAAAAGGAGGCGCTGACACTCTCCGATCTCGTTACGGTAGCGCGAAATGGCGGGACGGTTTGTCTGGGCCCGGAGTCGACCCGCTTGATCCGCGCGGCGCGGGCGCTCATCGATAAATGGCTTCTTGAAGAGAAAAGAATATATGGCATTACGACCGGTTTCGGTGCGCTCAGCGATGTCCCCATCTCCCCTTCCGATGCCCGGAAGCTTCAGAAAAATATTCTTCTCAGTCATGCCGCCGGCGTGGGAGATCCCCTTCCGGAAGAGATTGTTCGCGCCACCATGCTGCTCCGGATAAAAGACTTTACGCTGGGACACACCGGGATTTGCCTCGAAACGGTTCGGCATCTCGTGACGCTTTTAAACAGCGGGGTCTGCCCGGTCGTGCCTTCCCAGGGGTCCGTGGGCGCGAGCGGGGATCTGGCGCCACTTGCGCATCTGGCACTGGTGCTCATTGGAAAAGGCGAAGCCTGGTATCGGGGTAGACGGATGACGGGGAAGGCGGCGCTTAAAAAATGCGGACTTACACCTCTTGTTCTTTCGCCGGGGGAAGGGCTTGCGCTCGTGAACGGCACCCAGGTAATGACCGGAACCGGCGCACTTGCCGTATATGACGCTCTGCAAATCGCGAAGCTGACCGACATCGCGGCTGCCATGAGCCTGGAGGTGCTCATGGGTAGCCGGACCGAGTTCGACCCCAGAATTCATCAGCTTCGCCCCCACGAGGGGCAGATCCGATCGGCCGCCAACATGCTTCGGCTGACCCAGAACAGTGAGATCATCTCCTCCCACCGGGATTGCAGCCGCGTTCAGGATGCCTATACGCTGCGCTGCTCGCCCCAGGTCCACGGGGCGAGCCGGGATGTGTTGACCTATGCGACCCGGACCGTGGAGACGGAGATGAATTCGGCGACCGGCAATCCGCTGATTTTTCCGGATACCCGGGAGTTTCTGGCGGGCGGGAATTTTCATGGGCAACCGGTGGCCATGGCCATGGATGCCCTCTGCATGGCGGCGGCGGAATGGGCCAATATTTCCGAGCGGCGAATCGAGCGGCTGGTAAATCCGCAGTTGAGCGGACTTCCGGCCTTTCTGGTTGCCGACGGGGGGTTGAACTCCGGCATGATGATCGCGCAGTATACGGCCGCCGCCCTGGTGTCGGAAAACAAGGTGCTCTCCCACCCGGCCTGTGTCGATTCCATTCCGACCTCCGCCAACAAGGAAGACCACGTCTCGATGGGGGCATACGCCGCCAGAAAATGCCGGCAGATAGTGAGCAATACCGAAACCGTGATTGCGATCGAGCTCCTTTGCGGCGCGCAGGCAATGGATTTATTCACGAACCTGAAGCCGGGCAGGGGGACCCTTGCCGCCTACGAGACGGTTCGCGCCGCGGTGCCGCATCTGGAGAAGGATCGGATTATCGCCGGGGACATTGAGACGGTCCTTACCCTTATGCGCAGCGATAAGCTCATCGAATCGGTTGAGAATCGGGTCGGAGTGTTGTATTGATTCCGGACGGTTTAAAGGTTTAGGCTATAGGCAATAGGCAATAGGCAATAGGGTATAGGCAATAGGTTTCAGGTTTTAAGATAGTGGTGCGACGACGGAAGGTCGATATAGTCGATGAATGAGGTGCGGCAAAGGAGTGTCGATGATGCGCAAGCTGGTTCGGTGGGCGGTGGTGGTGCTGATCGTTGCAGGTCTCGCTTTTCTTGTCTGGTATAAGACGCGGCCCAAACCGATTGAGCTCGTCGTTAAACCGGTGACGCGGGGCGTTGTGGAAAGAACCGTCGCCAATACCCGCGCCGGCACGGTAAAGGCCTGCAGGAGGGCGCGGCTTTCTCCCAGCATGGGGGGGCAGATCGCACGGCTTCCCATTCGCGAGGGGGATATCGTAAAGGCGGGAGATCTGCTGCTGGAGATCTGGAATGAGGATTTGTCCGCGCAGCTCTCCCTGGCCGAACGGGAGGCCGTTGTGGCGCAGGCCCAGGCCCGATCGATCTGCCTTTCGGCGGATGAAGCGACCCGGCAGGCCGATCGGGCAAGGAAACTCTTAAGCAATCGCGTGGGATCCGAAGAGCAGACCGATCGGATTGTCACCAATGCCCAATCTCTCCGGGCGCAATGCGAGGCCGCTCAGGCGACGGTTAAACTGAACGCGGCAAGGATCGATGTTGCAAAGGCCAATCTTTCCCGGAGCCGCCTCATTGCCCCTTTCGATGGCGTGGTGGCAAAAATTACCGGGGAGTTGAATGAATTCGTGACCCCTTCTCCCATCGGGGTTCCCACCCCGCCGACGGTGGATCTCATCGAGAACAACTGCTTTTACGTGTCGGCGCCCATTGATGAGGTGGACGCAGCCTCCGTTCGGGTCGGCATGATCACCCGGATCACCCTGGATTCCTTCAAACTTCGAAAATTCGAAGGCACGGTTCGCCGCATCGCGCCCTATGTGCTCGATGTGGAGAAACAGGCCAGGACCGTGGATATTGAGGCGGCCTTTTCCCGGCCGGAGGATTTAACGGAACTGCTGGCCGGGTACAGCGCGGATGTGGAAATCATTTTGGACGCCCGGGCCGACACGCTTCGAATTCCGACCGAAGCCGTTCTCGATGGGCGGAAAGTGTTTCTCTATCTGGCGGAGGAAAAAATTATCCGGGAAACGGCGATTACAGCCGGCCTTTCCAACTGGGCGTTTACGGAAGTCCTATCCGGGCTGAAAGAGGGCCAGTCCGTTGTGGTGAATGTCGATCGGCCGGGGTTGAAGGACGGGGTTCCGGCGGCGATTTCGGAGGCAACGCCGTGATCCGGCTCTTGGGGATTCATCGGGAATTTCAGGTCGGGGATGAAACCGTATGTGCCCTGCGGGATGTCAATCTCACGATCGAGGCCGGGGAGTATGTGGCCATCATGGGGCCTTCCGGATCCGGGAAATCGACCCTGTTGAACCTGATCGGGCTTCTCGACCGGCCGGACAGCGGCACCTATTTTCTGGAGGGTGCGGATATGACGGTGCTGACCGACAAGGAGCAGGCCGCCCTTCGTCGCCATAAAATCGGCTTTGTCTTTCAGTTTTTTCACCTGGTGCCGCGATTGTCTGCGGCGGACAATATCGAGTTACCCATGGTGCTGGCGGGGCTTGAGCCGTCGGAACGTAAAAAGCGGGTTCAGGCGGCGCTGGCCGCTTTCGGCTTGAGCAATCGTGCCCGCCATCGCCCGGATCAGCTCTCCGGCGGCCAGCGGCAGCGGGTGGCCATCGCCAGGGCGGCCATTATGAACCCCCACATTCTTCTGGCCGATGAACCCACCGGCAACCTGGACCGGGTTTCGGGAAAGGACGTGATCGATATTCTGGAAAACCTGAATCGGGCGAAGATCACGCTCATCATGGTGACCCATGACCCGGAAATCGGCAGGCGGGCCAAACGGCGGATTCATATGGTGGACGGACAAATCGATACAGATCGTATCGCACCCGAGGGAATATGAAATTTATCGATATTATTCGTTTCGGGTTTCGGGCCGCCGTCGGATATCCTACCCGGACGCTGTTGATGCTGCTGGCCATGGCAATTGGCGTGGGATCGGTGATATTGCTCTCGGCGCTGGGCGAGGGGGCGCGCCGCTATGTCGTGAACGAATTTTCCTCCCTGGGGACGAATCTATTGATCGTGCTTCCCGGCCGGTCGGAGACGGTGGGCGGTCCGCCGCCGCTTCTGGGGGTGACGCCGAGGGACCTGACCCTGGAGGACGCCCTGGCGCTCACGCGATCTTCGGCGGTTCGATATGTGGCACCGCTTATCATTGGTGCGGCCCCCGTCTCCTGGAGCGGGCGGGAGCGCGAGGTGATGATTCTTGGCTCCACCTCACCCCTTTACGATATCCGTCAGCTTTCCATGGCCCAGGGCCGGTTTCTTCCCGAGGGGGACCCTTCCCGGGCCGCGGCCGTTTGTGTGCTGGGCTACAAAACCAAACAGGAGATTTTCGGGAACACGCCTCCCCTGGGGGAGCATGTCCGTATCGGTGACCGGCGGTTCCGGGTGGTCGGCGTATTGAGCAAAAAAGGGGAATCCGTGGGAATGGATATGGGGGATATGGTCGTCATTCCCGTCGCTTCGGCACAGGCGCTTTTCAATACCGCCTCCCTTTTCAGAGTGATGGTCCAGGCCGCCAGCCGGGAGGCCGTTGCCCGCGCCAAGGCATCGATATTGCAAATTCTCCGGGAACGGCATGACGGGGAAGACGATATTACCGTTATCACGCAGGATGCGGTTCTTTCCACCTTTGATCGCATCTTTACGGCGCTGACCTTGACCGTGGCCGGTATTGCCGCCATCAGTCTTTCGGTCGCGGGGATTTTAATCATGAATGTGATGCTCATCGCGGTCTCTCAGCGACGGGCGGAGGTGGGGCTGTTAAAGGCCATCGGTGCGCCGAACGGGCAAATTGTCGCTATTTTTCTGGCGGAGTCGGCCGTTTTGTCTCTAATCGGCGCCGTGTTCGGGTTGGTTCTGGGGGTGGTGGGGACTTGGGTGCTTGTTTTGGTTTTTCCGAAGTTTCCCTTATCTGCGCCGATCTGGTCTCTCTGGGCGGCGGTTGGCGTATCAATTGCCACCGGTTTGATTTTTGGGGTCCTGCCGGCCAGAAGAGCGGCCGGGCTTGACCCGGTGCTTTCGCTATCGCGGAGGTAGTCTCTGAATGGGGAACAGGTCTGAAGAGCCTAAGGAGGCTAACGAGTATAAAGGATATAAAGAATTTCAGGGGGGGGGGGAGCCATGGGATACATGACCCATAGGACCCATAGGATCCATAGGATCCATAGGACATATAGGACTTATAGGACTCATAGGGCCAATGACTCATAGATTATACTATAGGTCCTACTGATATTACGCTTCATTGGTCCCATTGGTCCCATTGGTCCTATTGGTCCTATTCCTCCTATGGGTCCTATTCCTCCCATGGGTCCCATGACCCAAAAGTCCCATAACCCAAAGGTCCTCTACAAATCCACGGAACCCAATAGCCATGCGTCTAAAAGACATCATCAAAATATCCCTTAGCGCGCTGATCGATCAGCGGATGCGCAGTTTTTTAACGATTTTGGGGATTGCCGTCGGAATTGGCTCGGTGGTGCTGCTTACCTCCATTGGGGAAGGGATACACCGGTTCGTGCTATCCGAATTTACCCAGTTCGGGACGAATCTGATCGGCATCAATCCGGGAAGAGCCACCACCCACGGTGCGCCTGGCGCCATCCTAAATAATATCCGCCCCTTAAGCCTTTCGGATGAAGATGCTCTTAAACGCATTCCGGGTGTCATCGACACGGTGTCCGTGATACAGGGAAATGCGCCGGTTGATTTCGGGAAAAGGAGCCGGCGAACCTTCGTTTTCGGCGTGGGGCCTTCGGCAACCGCTGTCTGGCAATTTAATGTCACCAAGGGGCGGTTTCTTCCGGCGGATGATCCCGTTGCCGCAAGGGCCTTTGCCGTCATCGGAAGCAAGGTGCACGATGAGCTTTTTCGGGGCGAAAACCCGCTTGGCGGCAGCATTAGGATCGGGGGAGAGCGATATCGGGTGATCGGTGTAATGGAATCAAAGGGGCAGATGCTCGGATTGGATCTGGATGATGCGGTTTATATCCCGACGGCAAGAGCCATGAGTCTGTTCAATCAGGAAAGCCTGATGGAAATTGATCTCTTGTATCAGGCCGGCATCCGATCGGAAACGGTGGCGGAAAGGGCGAAAAAGCTGCTGAAGGACCGGCACGGGGCAGAGGATTTCACCATCACAACCCAGGAGCAAATGCTGGAAGTACTGGGCTCCGTTTTAAACATTCTGACCCTCGCGGTCGGTGCATTGGGTGCCATCTCGTTGTTGGTGGGCGGCGTGGGTATTTTGACCATCATGACCATTGCCGTTAATGAACGGACACCGGAGATTGGCCTTCTAAGGGCCATTGGCGCGGGCCGGAATCAGATTCTCTTTCTTTTCATCGGAGAGGCGGTGGTACTGGCCGGTATCGGGGGGCTTGCTGGCCTTGCCGTCGGAGCGGGCGGGGCCTGGCTCCTCGGAACTTTTGTTCCGGCGCTTCCGACCCACACGCCCTGGCTGTATGCCGTATATGCGGAGATTCTGGCTGCCGCCATCGGACTTCTCGCCGGCGTGCTGCCGGCGCGTCACGCCGCCGGCCTCGATCCGGTCGAGGCGCTCCGGGCGGAATGAAGCCGATATGAGACCGTGATGACGGCGGAATCGATTGTTCCCTGCCCCCCCCCATGCCGCCGCATGAATATCGAAACTCCATGAAAGGTGTTTCCGACCCGTATTTGAATATTTTGCCGAAAATTCCATTGGCGCTGTTGCGTCGGCAGCGAATCATGCTATAAATGAAAACTGACATTCATTACCTATATAGGAGATACCTGATGACAACACTATTCAAAAGAAAGATATCCTTGGCAGCGCTCGTAATAGCGCTATTTTTCATTGTGGCCGGTTTCCTGGAGGTGCTCGAAGCCAGATCGGCCGGCGGCGGGCGTTCCTTTGGAAGCCGTCCCTCGGTTTCCCGGCCGTCTTCAACCCCTCGCCAATCCACGATGGGCCAGCAGATGCCCGGATCGCCTTCGGCCAACCCCATGGGTGGCTCGTTCATGCGGGGTCTTGCCGGAGGGGTCATGGGGGGCATGCTGGGAAGTATGCTTTTTGGCGGAGCGGCTCACGGAATGGGAATGGGAGGGGTCGGCGGCAGCGGATTCGGGTTGTTTGAAATCCTGATTCTGGCGGGAATCGGATACTTCCTGTACCGGCGGTTTGCTCGTCCCCGGGCGTTTTCGGCCAGTCCCGCGACGGACCCGTCACAGAATCAAAATCCAGTGAACCGGCTCTTTTCCGGTCTTGGCGGCCAGGTGCAGCCCCCGCCGCCGCCGCAGCCTTATGAAAATCCGGAAGAAGACCCCCTGGTGGCTGGCGTTCGGCAGATTTGGGCCGTGGATGGGGAGTTCCACCCGGATGCCTTTAAAGAAACCGCCCAGGATCTGTTTTTCAAGATCCAGGCGGGGTGGACACGCCGGGAAACCGGAGTTCTGAAAGACCTGGTCGGCGATCAGCTATTGACCGAGTATGGTCAACGGTTTGAAGAAATGAAACAAAAAGGTCACATCAACCGGCTGGAAAATATCGCTGTTCGCAAGATCGATCTCGTCAATGCCGGTGTGCAGGAAGGAGAGATTTTTGTAACGGTGAAATTTACGGCCAATCTCCTGGATTACACCGTGGATGAGAAAACCGATGCGGTTGTAAAGGGGGATCGCGAAAATCCGGTTAAATTTGAAGAGGATTGGACGTTTGCCTCCCCGGTCGGCGCTCGCCGGTGGAAATTGGAGGGCATAGAGGTTTATTAGCTGTGAATGGCTTCTGGGCGCTCACCTGTATCTCAACATGTCTGAACCTTGATGGGAAGGATTAAAGGATTGCTTGATAAAAAGAGTTCATCAAGAAATCCTTTAATCAGGTAAATCAAGGTTCGAGACGATGAAAAGAATAACCGATATAAGCAGAAAAATTTTCTTGACAATCCGGCGCAAAATTTCTTAAAGGTTCCGTTAACTGGGTACTTGATGTTTAATAGGGAATCCCGTGAAAATCGGGAACGGACCCGCCGCTGTGACCCCGCCTTTTTTTAGCAATAAAAAAAGGAACCTTTTTAGCAAGTTGCGCCACTGCCCCTTTTTCATTGGGGTGGGAAGGCCGCTGAAAAGGCGGGACAGTCAGAAGACCTGCCCGGTTGTGAGGCTTTTTTTGCCCCCGGGATATGGTGGCATCGGCTCAATTTATTGATGGATGAAAAACGGCATCCCCAAACCTGATCAATCGGGTTTGGGGATTTTTTTTTGCTATTAAGATACGGGAAGAGGAGAAGCTGGATGAAAAAAGGTGTGTTTTTTTCAACCATACTTTTGGCGGCAACGCTCAGCACGGGTTTCGGTCCCATGGGGTTTGCCGATTCGTCGGAACAAGAGGCATATAAAATAGGGTCGGTTGTGGTGACCGCCACGCGGTACGAAGAACCCATCTCGACGGTTCCCGCCAATGTTACGATTATTTCGGAAACGGATATCCGGAATGCAACCGCGAGAGATATCCCGGATATGCTTCGGACGGTTGCGGGTGTTCATGTCAACGATATCGGCGGAAACCAAAGAAAATACACGGTTGATCTAAGGGGGTTCGGTGAGACGGCGGGTATGAACACCCTGGTACTGGTGGACGGTCGCAAAACCAACCAGGCGGATTTGAGCGGTACCGACTGGTCTCAGCTTCCGCTGGATCAGGTCACGAGACTGGAAATTATCCGGGGTGGAAGAGCCAGCATCCTTTATGGTGACAATGCCGCCGGTGGTGTCATCAATATCATCACTAAAAAAGGTGAGGGATTTAAGGCCGGCGCGGAAATTGCCGGCGGGAGTTTTGACACGTATAAGGGGAATGCCTTTGTTCGCGGTTCGGAAAAGAAATTTTCTTATGCCCTCTCGGGCCGCTATCTGAATTCGGAGGGGTACCGGGATAACAGCGATACGGAAGCAAAAGATATCGGAATGAATTTGGGCTATGGACTGGGGGATAGAGGCGCTTTTAACTTGAACTACGGGTACCACAAGGACGACAGCAGTCTTCCGGGGGCGCTTAAAGCCAGTAATTTCCGTGCGGGCGCCGACAGAACCGATACGGTGCAGCCGAAAGATTTCGCCGATACCGAGGATTATTATATCAAGGCGGGTCCGGAGTTCTTTTTTTTAACGGACAGCCTGTTGAAATGTGATGTTTCCTATCGACAACGGGATGTTACCAATTACGCATCCGGCGACTGGGGGAGTTTTACGGGGGGATTTGATATTAACACCGTTGCTCTTTCCCCTCAGATGGTGGTCAGTGAAAAAGTGTTTGGAAGAGGAAATAAACTCACCGCCGGTTTCGATTACAGTCATGCGGAAGAGGATATTATCAATACGTCTGAATTCTTCGGAGACGTTTCCACGGCCCTTGTGGGCATGGAGAAGAAAAATCAAGGCTATTATATCCACGATGAATTCATGGTGATGCCGCACCTCGGGGTATCCGCCGGTTACCGCTACGATCGGGGAAAATTCCTGTTCAGCTCCTCCTTGCCGATTTCAGGGCCGGACCAGATCACCTTTGATGAAGAACTCTATACGGTTGGCGTGAACTACCAGTTGACTCCCAAATCCAATGTCTATGCCAGTTTCTCCAGGAGTTTTCGGTTTCCGGCCCTGGATGAGCTGTTCAACTTTTATACGAACGCCATCGTTTCCGGGCTTAAGCCACAAACGTCAAACGATTTTGAAATCGGCCTGCGGCATTTTCTGACGGATTCGCTGAGCGCCGGCATCAACCTGTTCAGAATCGATACGGAAGATGAGATTTTTTACAATCTGGACAGTTATGCGAACCAGAATATGGATGGTGACACGCATCGGCAGGGGATTGAGATATCATTGGATGAAAAGTTCAAATGGGGCGCCGTTGGCGTCGCCTACACCTATACCCGCGCGGAGATAGACGATGGCATTTTCGAGAATAGCGATATTCCCGATGTTCCGGGACACCAGGCGAGTGTCAGGACCCTGGTGGACATCTGGAAGCCGTTTACCCTCGCGTTAAATGGAACCTATATGGGGGAGCGTCCGTTTATCAGCGACTTTAGTAACCGTTTCAGCGATCAGGATGACTATTTCGTTGTGAATGCAAAGCTTAAATACGGATGGAAAGGGATGAGCGCTTTCATCGATATCAACAACCTTTTGAACGAAGAGTATTCAGAATACGGTGTGTTAGGGGGATTTCCCACGGAGCGGGCGTATTATCCCTCCCCCCGGACCCATTTCATGATTGGCGTTTCTCTGGAAATGTAGCGTGAAGGGGCCACGCCAGGGTATTTTTTCCAGACCGGCAGGAACTCGCTGTCGCTCAAACAGCCTGCCGCTCTTCCAAAAACACCCTGGCGTGGCCTCCCTGTTCCCAGCGCCGTTAAAGGTTTTTCAGCAGATCCTGATATTGAGCGCTGGTCATGAGCGCATCGATTTGGGACGGATTTCCGGCCTTCACTTCAATCATCCAGCCATCCTCGTAAGGCGTGGTGTTTACGATTTCCGGAGAGTCTTCCAGTTTCGGATTCACCTTCAGGACTTCGCAATCGATGGGTGTGAAAAGCTCCGAGGCCGCTTTGACGGACTCGACGGTACCGAATTCATCCCCGGCTGAAAATATGGCGCCGACAGCCGGCAACTCGATAAAAACGATATCCCCCAACTGTGACTGCGCATAGTCGGTGATACCGATTCGAATCGAATTCGCATCCGCCTGAACCCATTCATGATCATTGGAATAGCGAAGGTTTTCGGGGAATTTCATTTCACTGATTTCTTTCATGGCATGTCCTCCCGGCAGGATGCCGTTGCCCGAATTCGCGTTCACCTCGGACCGGCATTTGGAATATGTTGGTTATTCAATCTCGAAAGACCGACTCGGTTTTCAAAACCGAGTCGGTTTGCCGTTCATTATATTGAATTGTGAATGGACGCTACGTCATCACCGGATATGAATTATTCCCGCCGCGGTCAAGAAAAAAATGGTCCGCTGTAGAAATGACCGAATCCCCTTGAAAAAGAGCGCTGCCTCTGGTAGGCAAAAGCGGAACCGATACTTTCGGACTGCTATCGGATCGGGGTACGGTCCGGAATGGAAAGAAGCGTGGCCGATACGATGATCAAGGCCGAAGCGTGACTGCTTCCGACAAAAAAGGTGACAATATGATCCGAGTGGGGATTCTCGGTGCAACCGGCTATGCCGGCGCTGAGCTGGTGCGAATTCTTTCCGGTCACCCCGGAGTGGAGCTGACCCTTTTGACATCCCGTCAGTATGCCGGGAGGGGCTTCGATGAAATATACCCTTCCATGGCCGGTGTGGTGAACATTACCTGTTCGCCGAATGACATCGATTTGATCTGTGAGAAAGCGGATGTGGTTTTCATGGCGCTTCCCCATAAAATTCCCATGTCCATCGCGCCGGAACTGATTGGCCGCGGCAAAAAGGTGATTGATCTTTCCGCGGATTTTCGATTTAAAACCCTTTCGGCCTACGAGGCGGCCTACCAGCCCCATACGGCCAAGACTCTGTTGGAAGAGGCGGTTTACGGTCTTTCCGAAGTCTATCCAGAGGAAATAAAAAACGCCCGGCTGATTGGAAATCCCGGCTGCTATCCCACCAGCATTTTGCTGCCGCTGGCGCCCCTGGTGGCCGCGGGACTGGTGGATACGAAAACAGTTATCGCTGATTCCAAATCCGGGGTGAGCGGCGCCGGCCGGGAGGCGACCATGACCACCCATTTTTGTGAAGTTCAGGAATCGTTTAAAGCCTACAAGGTCGCGGTGCACCGGCATAATCCGGAGATCGAGGAGATTTTGAGCCGGCTGGTCGGTGAACCGGTCACGCTGACCTTTGTTCCCCATCTGGTTCCCATGATTCGAGGAATGCTTTCGACCATTTATGTGAATTTGGGAGCTGGCATCGGCCTGAAGGAGATAGGCGAGTGTCTGAGCGATTATTATGCACCGCACCCTTTTGTGAGGATTATTCCCGACACTCGGCTTCCGGATACGCGCAACGTGAGAGGGACCAATTTCTGCGATATCGGGTTCCGGATGGATGGTCGTTCCAACCGGTTGATTCTGATCTCCGTGATCGATAACCTGGTCAAAGGCGCGGCGGGCCAGGCGGTTCAGAATATGAATATCATGGCCGGGTTTGATCAGACGCTGGGGCTCTTATCTCCCCCGTATCCCGTATGATCAAATTAAGCGGTCGGCGAAAATTTGATGTTCCTGACAGTTGCCCTTTGTGCTGATCGATTGAACACTTATCCGCGGATTACCCGCGGAACTAAATAAATCGGGGTATTTCCCCAACACAGCAACCTTAAAGTTGAAAGGAGCGAGAACATGACAGCGAAGCTCATTAAAGGCACGGAAATTCGAGAGCAGATCCTTGAGGAAATTACAGCGGAAGTAAAGCAGATCAAGGAAAAACATGGGGTGGTTCCGGGGCTGGTGACGATTCTGGTGGGAGCGAATCCGGCATCCATTAGCTATGTCACCCTGAAAATTCAGACCGCCCACCGGGTGGGCTTTAAAGAGATGATGCCCGGAAAGCCCCTTGATGAAGCGAATCCGGACCTCAAGAGTCTTCCCGTGGATATAACGGAAGCGGAACTGCTGGCGACCATCGATAAATTTAATAAGGATGATTCCGTCAACGGCATTCTCGTACAGTTGCCGCTGCCGAAACATATCGATGAAAAGAAGGTGCTGAACGCCATCGATCCGGACAAGGATGTCGATGGGTTTCATCCGGTCAATGTCGGCCGCCTCATGATCGGCGGATCCGAGGTGAAGTTTGCGCCCTGTACGCCGGCCGGTATTCAGGAGATGATTGTTCGGGCCGGTGTTCAGACCAGCGGCGCCGAGGTGGTGGTCGTGGGCCGATCCAACATCGTGGGTAAACCGATAGCCAACATGATGCTGCAAAAAGGCCCGGGCGCCAATTCCACGGTAACAATCGTTCATACCCGCACCAAGGACATGGCTTCCCATTGCAAGCGCGCCGATATTCTGATCGTGGCCGCCGGTGTTCCGGATCTCGTCAAGCCCGAATGGATCAAACCGGGCGCCTGCGTTATCGATGTCGGCGTCAACCGCGTTGGTGAAACGGTCAGCCCGAAGACGGGTAAAAAAGTGGCCGTGCTGAAAGGTGATGTGGACTTTGAAGCGGCAAAACAAATTGCCGGCTTCATTACGCCGGTTCCCGGCGGCGTCGGCCCCATGACCATCACGATGCTGATGCTCAATACCTTGAAGTCCCTGAAATTCAAGCTCGGAATCTAATTGACGATTCGGGTGATCGCCCCGTGCGGTGATTCCCATTCGGAAGACAGCCCTGGGGGGCGGCAAATATGCCGCCCCTTTTTTCATTTTGGACTTGATCATCGTTTCGGCCAGGCAAGGGCATTTTTTCCAGCCCGGCAAGAACTCGCTGTCGCTCAAACAGCTTGCCGGGCTTACAAAAACGCCCTTGCCTGGCCTGCACTTCATATGTGGGTGGCCGAAACGATGATCAAGTCCTTCATTTTAATCCTTAAAGGTAAAAGCTGCCGGCGAAGCCGGGTTAGGTATGTCAATAAGGGTAATTTTATAGTATGTTGCCCTCTCGGATTCATTTCGGATTCATTCAAGCGGATTTAAGGAAGACGGATCAGGCGCCTGTATTTTTGAGTCAGGAGGATTATAATTAAATGTTTTCAGGCATTTTGAAAAAAATTTTCGGGAGCAAAAACGACCGCGAGCTTAAAACCATTCAGCCGATCGTTGGCCTTATCAATGAGTTGGAACCCCGGATAAAGGCCATGAGTGACGAGGAGTTGCGCGGTCAAACCGGCGTGTTGAAAGAACGATTGGACCAGGGGGCGACGCTCGAAGATATTCTCCCCGAGGCGTTTGCCACCGTTCGCGAGGTGTCCGTGCGAACCCTCGGAATGCGTCATTTTGATGTCCAATTGATCGGCGGAATTATATTGCATCGCGGTAAAATTGCCGAAATGAAGACGGGCGAGGGTAAAACCCTCGTGGCGACGTTGCCCTCCTATTTAAACGCATTGACGGGAAGAGGCGTTCATATCGTAACGGTGAATGATTATCTGGCGCGCCGTGATACGGAGTGGATGGGAAAAATTCATAAATTCCTGGGTCTTTCCATCGGCTGCATTCACCACGGAATCGATGAGAGGGAGCGAAAAGCCGCGTATGATGCGGATATCACCTACGGAACCAATAATGAATTCGGATTCGATTATCTGCGGGATAATATGAAGTTCGACCGGGAATCCCTGGTTCAAAGAGCGCTTCATTATGCCATCGTCGATGAGGTGGACAGCATTCTGATCGATGAGGCCCGAACCCCCCTGATTATCTCCGGTCCGGCGGAAAAGTCCACCAGCCTCTATTATGACATAAACGCCATTATCCCGAGGCTGAAAAACGAGCGGGATTATACCATTGATGAAAAGGCCAAGGCGGTCGTTTTGACCGAAGAGGGGGTTGCGACGGCGGAGAAAATTCTCAATGTCGATAATCTGTATGATCCCAGAAACATCGATCAATTGCATCATATCAGCCAGGCGCTTAAGGCCCACGCGCTGTTCAAGCGGGATGTGGATTATATCGTCAAAAACGGTGAGGTGATCATCGTGGACGAGTTTACCGGGCGGTTAATGCCCGGGCGCCGGTACAGCGAGGGGCTTCATCAGGCGCTCGAGGCTAAGGAAGACGTCAAAATCGAAAATGAAAACCAAACGCTCGCAACCGTGACCTTTCAGAATTACTTTCGAATGTATGAAAAGCTGGCCGGCATGACCGGTACGGCGGACACGGAAGCCGCCGAATTTAAAAAAATCTATAACCTCGATGTGGCCTTGATTCCCACGCATCAGCCGATGATCCGGAAAGATCTGCCGGATTCCATCTTCAAGACCCGGAGAGAAAAGTTCAATGCGGCGCTCGATGAGATCATCGAAAAACACAAAATGGGGCAACCGGTGCTGGTGGGCACGATTTCGATCGATGTGTCGGAAAGCTTCAGCGAGAAATTAAAAAAACGCGGCGTGAAGCATACCGTGTTAAATGCCAAGAACCATGAAGGCGAGGCGGAGATTATCGCCATGGCCGGGCAGAAAGGGGCTGTGACCATTTCCACCAATATGGCGGGCCGGGGGACGGACATCGTGCTGGGCGACGGGGTCGTGGACCTGGGCGGCCTTCATATCATCGGTACCGAACGTCACGAGAGCCGGCGTATCGACAACCAGCTTCGCGGGCGCTCCGGCCGTCAGGGTGATCCGGGTTCCTCCCGGTTTTTTCTTTCCATGGAGGATGATCTCCTTCGTATTTTCGGCGGGGAGCGCATCACCGGTATCATGGAGCGGCTGGGAATGGAGGAGGGCGAGCCCATTGAACACAATCTGATCAGTCGGGCCATCGAAAACGCCCAAGCCAAGGTGGAAGGGCACAACTTCGATATTCGAAAGCAGCTTCTCGAGTATGACGATGTGATGAATCAGCAGCGGGAGGTCATTTACCGGCAACGCCGCGAAGCTCTGGACGGCAAGGATCTATATCCCGTTATAAAGGAGCTCATTGAGGAAAAAGCCGAAGAGATCGCAGATCAGTTCGCGGAAGAAAGGCAGTCGCCGGAAGAGTGGGATTTTAAGGGGTTGGAGGATGCCGTTTTCAAGCAGTTTAATTTCCGGCTGGAGAAACCGGATGCCGGCGCCCTGGAGGGGCTGAACCGGGACGGGCTGGCGCAATGGGTGCTGGATGCGGCCATACGGGTGTATGAGGAGAAGGCCAATGCGGTCAGCCCCGAAGCGTATCGGCACATGGAGCGCATTGTGATGCTCCAGACCGTCGATAATCTGTGGAAAGATCACCTCCTGAGCATGGATCATTTAAAGGAAGGGATCGGATTGCGGGGATATGCCCAGCAAAATCCGCTTCTCATCTATAAGAAAGAAGGGTTTGAGATGTTTCAGGAGATGATCGCAAGGATCAAGGAAGAGGCCCTTGCCATCATGTTCCGGGTTCAAATGATGGCGCGCGAAGAGATGGAGGCCATTGAAAAGCCCAAGGAGCAGCCCCTGGTGTTTTCCCACGGTGGCGAAGGAATGAAGAAAAAACCGGTCAAGCGGGCGGATACCAAGGTGGGCCGGAATTCGCCCTGTCCCTGCGGCAGCGGGAAAAAATTCAAGGTGTGCTGCGGCAAATAAATATTGAACGCCCAATGCGTTTGCCATGGCCTCCATATGGGAATACTTTACAAGCGCGGCAGGTGCGCTTATAATCAAATGAAGTTGCCCAATATGCCGCCGGTTGTTACGTCACTTCTGTTAACGGCCGGCTGTTGATCGGGGAGGGCGCCTTGATGAATGAAGACAAGACCGATATCAGAGAGCACGTCCTCACCGGCACCCGGGAGGATGTTCGTGAACCGCAACTGTATAAGGTGCTGCTCCACAATGACGATTACACGACCATGGAATTTGTGGTCGAAATCCTGATGGCTGTTTTCCAAAAGTCCGAAAAGGATGCGGTGCAGATTATGTTGAATGTTCACCGGAAGGGAGTGGGGCTGTGCGGGGTATACACCTATGAGGTGGCGGAGACCAAGGTAGCGGTGGTTCATACACTGGCGGTGGAAAACGGTTTCCCCCTAAGATGCACCATGGAGGTTTGATATTATGATCAGTAAGGAGCTCAGTGCGACGCTTGGATTTGCGGTAAGGGATGCCAAGCGAAGGCGTCACGAATATGTATCCGTGGAGCATGTGCTGTTTGCCATCTTGCATGATAGCGATGGCATCGGAATAATAGAGAATTGCGGCGGCGATACCGAAAACCTGAAAAAAACGCTTGAAAAGTTTTTTAAGGATAAAATGGAGGTGATTCCCGAAGGAAAAGAGTATGTCCTTCAGCAGACCGTCGGGTTTCAGCGGGTCATCCAAAGAGCGGTGAACCATGTCCGATCCGCCGAAAAACAGGAAGTCTGCATCAGTGATATTCTGGCATCCATCTTTCTGGAAAAAGACTCCCATGCCGCCTTTTTCCTGTCCGAGGAAGGGGTTACCCGGCTCGATGTGCTGACCTATATTTCCCATCATTCAGAGACGCCTGTTTTGCCGGAACCAAACGATAATCAGACCAAGATCGAAAAAGCGCCCAAGAAAAAGAAAGAAGATCCGCTGGAACTCTATACCGTGGAGCTGGTGGCCCGGGCCGCCGAGGGGAAACTCGATCCGCTGATCGGACGGGAGCCGGAGCTCGAAAGGACCATTCAGGTGCTGTGCCGCCGGCGCAAAAACAATCCTGTTTTCGTGGGGGATCCCGGCGTTGGAAAAACCGCGATGGCCGAAGGACTGGCGATTAAAGTCCATCAACAACTGGTGCCGGATCTGTTGCGGGAGGTGCGAATCTATTCCCTGGATCTCGGGGCCTTGCTGGCGGGAACCAAATTCCGCGGTGATTTTGAGCAGCGCCTGAAGGATGTGATTGCCGCGCTGAAAAATAAAAAAGATGCGGTGCTTTTCATTGATGAGATTCACACCATTGTCGGGGCCGGGGCGACGAGCTCGGGTTCCATGGATGCGTCCAATATTTTAAAGCCGGCGCTGGCCGGTGGAGACATTCGTTGCGTCGGGTCCACCACCTATGAGGAATACAAGAATCATTTTGAAAAAGACCGCGCGTTTTCGAGACGCTTTGAAAAGATAGAGATCTGTGAGCCGAGCATTGCCGAATCGGTTCAAATTCTTAAAGGGCTCAGGACCGCGTATGAAGCCTATCACAATATCGAATACACGGATGCGGCGCTAAAGGCGGCCGTGGAGCTTTCCGCAAAGCATTTGAATGACCGCTATCTTCCCGATAAGGCCATTGATGTCATCGATGAGGCCGGCGCCTTTATTCGTCTCTCCGGCGGGGGCCGCCGAAAAAAAATTCACCCGGTCGATATTGAAAAGATCGTATCCAAAATGGCCCGGATTCCGACCCGAAGCGTTTCCACCTCCGATCGCACCAAACTGAACACGCTTGCCGATCGGCTGAAACAGGTGGTTTTCGGACAGGACGACGCGATCCATTCTCTGGTCACGGCCATCAAACGCTCGCGCGCGGGGTTGGGGTCCCCCGGAAAACCGGTCGGCTCTTTCCTTTTTACCGGTCCCACCGGTGTGGGGAAAACCGAAGTGGCCCGGCAGTTGGCTGCAGAGATGGGGGTTGAGTTCATCCGGTTTGACATGAGCGAATATATGGAGAAACATGCGGTTGCGAGGCTGATCGGCGCCCCTCCCGGGTATATCGGGTTTGACCAGGGCGGGCTTTTGACCGACGGAATTCGAAAACACCCCTACAGCGTTCTTCTCATGGACGAGATGGAAAAGGCCCATCAGGATATTTACAATATTTTGCTCCAGGTGATGGATCATGCCACGCTCACCGATAATAACGGCAAAAAGGCGGATTTCAGAAATGTCGTCATCATTATGACCTCCAATGCCGGCGCGAGAGAAATGAGCACCCAGAGCATCGGTTTCCGGGAGGTTACAAATGATCCGGCCGCCAAGGGGAAAAAGGCGATCGAACAGTTTTTCAGCCCTGAATTCAGAAACAGGCTCGACGGAATCATTTCCTTCCATGCCCTTGATGTGGAAATCATGAAGCAAATTGTGGATAAGTTTATCGCCGAGCTGAACGGGCAGCTTTCCGCTCGAAAGGTCACCGTCACCATTTCAGACGGCGTTCGGACCTGGCTCGCGCGGAAAGGTCATGATCCGGTTTATGGCGCCAGACCCCTTGCGAGAATTATCCAAACGGAAATCAAGGATACCATTGCCGACGAGATTCTGTTCGGAAAGCTCGATAAGGGAGGAGAGATCCTGGTGGATCTTCTGGACGATGCCCTCAGCTTTTCCTATCATGCAACGGCGCATGTTCCGGGCCGGGTGCCGGAGATGATCAGCTGATAATTTCCAATACGATTATCATTCCGGATAACGAAATCGAGATCAGTGCGATCCGGTCCCAGGGCGCCGGCGGCCAGAATGTGAACAAGGTCGCCAGCGCCGTGCATCTGCGCTTCGATATTCGGGCCTCTTCGCTTCCGGAATTTTACAAGGAGCGGTTGTTCAAAACGAGGGATCACCGCATCACGGCCGATGGGGTGGTCATTATCAAGGCGCAGCAATTCCGAAGCCAGGAAAAAAACAGGGAAGAGGCGTTACGGCGGCTTCTATCTCTCATCCGCAGCGCGGTCATTGTCCGCAAAAATCGCCGTCCCACCCGGCCGACCCTGACCTCGCGGCTCAAACGAATTGACAGCAAAATTAAAAGAGGCGGCGTCAAGCGATTAAGGGGAAAGGTGACGGACTGACCCCCCCGGCGCTTCGCGAGAAGGCATTCAGACGGTCAAATTGTTACCCCAATTTCATAGGATACGGTAATAAAATCCCTAAAACTATAACATAATTTACATATCCGTCATCTCTTAACCGTGTTTCTTTTTTTGAATGAAAATTTATTCTTACCATAACAAATTGGTATAAATACGAATAATTTTCCTTGCGCAACGATTTAAAGAAATCCCCCCTCGCTCCGGTCGAGACAAAATTTCATAATAAATTGATATCATGGTATATGCAGCCGTTTGCGGTCGCCTTTGACAGGGATTTTTCCCGCCGCAATAGTTATTAAAAAGATGTTTTTTATTAAAATTACAGATTGTTAGAAGGTTGGCGGCGGAAAAATCGATTTTATGGTATATATATTGCTTTCAACTTGGATAATTGATCGCGAATAGAGGCTCCTTGCCTCCTCTGATTACGAACGAATATGATGAGTGCAAGTTATAAGCACCAAGGCGCCAATTAAAAAACGCGAAATTCAGATCGGCAATTGTACGTTTTCCTCCTTTATTTACACAACATATTTATTGAACATATTTGTAGAATACAAAAATTAGTGCCTTAGAAAAAAAATCTGCGTTTTGATAGAATTTTTTTTTGTATAGGTATTTATTCCGTCATGGGGGTGGAAGCAAGAGCGTGGAAATCTTCTTTTGCCCTGTTGAAAATTGGAAACGATTAACGGAGTTTTTTTTTGCTTTTTATTAATATCAGAGTAGCAGAGTAGCAGCAATGGAGGAATAAAATGAAGAAAACAGTACTTGCCGTAATGATGGGTTTTTTATTGGTTTTGAGTGTTGGTATCTTGCCCGCAGGTGCCTACACCATCGACATTGATTTGCGCGATTTCTATCTGGAAGGCGGTGGCAGTATCATCTCCGGATCGTCAGCTTCCCTCGAAGTAACAGATCCGTCTACTGGTTACACTCTGTTGGAGAACAATCCCCTCGCAATGTCTGTAGGGGACCCCGGCATTGCCGTACCTGCAGGCGCTTTTTCGCTTTCGTTCCTTTATGATTTTTCCGAGCTATCTGGAAACGAAACTGTTTTTTTCACCCAACTTTTTGATGGAATTAACGGTACTGAAATTGCCTATCTTGAGCTTGATTCACCTAAGTCAGGCGTTCATAGTTTTGATATATCCAGTCTATCTACAAATCTGCTTGGGCTAAGTTTTTCCCTTACTGAATATGGAGGCACAAACAATGGTTTGCTTGTTGGATCCAAGGTAACCATCAGTAACCTCCAGCTGATCGGGGAACAACTGCCGATTCCGGAACCCGGCACCCTGTTACTGCTGGGCATTGGGCTATTTGCCTTCAGCGGTATGCTAAGAAAACGGGGCAGATAACTCCATCATAAGTAAGCCCATCTTCTGAAAAGCCACGTCGCTCGGAAGTTTTTTAAATCGGCGGCACGGAAAACCACGGGTTTGTTATCAAAACAACAGCCGGGTTGCCAGAAGTTAAGAAATTAACTTTTCGCAGCCCGGTTTTTTTTTTCATTTACGGATAGAAGGGAGGAAAAGATGAAAGTCAATTTGAGGGGTCTCGTTCAACGGCCATTCAGTTCGTCGGCATCAATTTTATTTTCTGCCTTTTTGTTTCTCATCTTAACGGCTGCGGTATACGCGGTAATAAATCCCACGGGGCAAGACGTGACGGACGACGTCGAAGTCGTTATGACCCGCCTGAGACTGGACCCAAGAACTCTTCAAAGCTCCACGAGAGTGAGTCTCCATAATATCGGCTCGAACACGCTATCGGCGCCCATCCGGGCATTTGTTGAAAACATCAGCCGTGGCGATGTTACGGTTGCCAACGCGGATGATGAGGAAAACGGAATTCCTTATTTTGAATATCCGGAAGAAATATTGCCTCCGGGAGCATCCACTTCTATCAAAACGTGGTATTTCAACAATCCGAATCGCGCGGCATTTAAATTTGATATCAGAGTCGAGGCTGTGGTGTTATCGGGCAACACGCCGCCGGTGGCCAATGCCGGGCCGGATCAAACGAAATATACGGGGCAATTGGTGACGCTGAACGGCAGCGCCTCAAGCGATGCGGATGGTGATTCCCTGACATTCTCCTGGTCGTTTGTTTCAAAGCCGGTCGGTAGCGGGGCCGCGCTAAACGGCGTCAACACCTTTTCCCCCTCCTTTGTTATCGATATCCCCGGTAATTATGAGATCGAGTTGGTTGTAAATGACGGATCCGTTCATTCGGCCCCGGATACGGTCCTTGTCAGCACGCTCAATTCCCCGCCTGTTGCCAACGCCGGCCCGGATCAGGGCCGATACTTCGGCGATCTCGTGACTCTCAACGGGAGCGCCTCAAGTGATGTGGATGGCGACCCACTGACCTATGCATGGTCATTTACCAGCAAGCCGGCCGGGAGCGCCGCTGTACTCAGTAATTCGACCGCCATTAGCCCAACCTTTACGATCGATGTATCCGGCGATTATGAAATCCAGTTAATTGTCAACGATGGCCATATTGATTCAGCCCCGGATACGGTAAAGATCAGCACCCTCAATTTTAAACCGGCGGCCAACGCCGGTCCGGATCAGAGCCGATATACCGGCAATGTCGTGACACTTGATGGCAGCGGCTCGAGCGATTTGGATGGCGATTCGCTGACCTATCTGTGGTCCATTACCAGTAAACCGGACGGGAGCACTGCCGCTCTCAATGATCCGACGGCTCTGAAACCGAGTTTTACGATCGATGTATTCGGAGACTATGTGATTCAGCTGATTGTCAACGACGGTGAACTCAATAGTGACCCGGATACCGTGACGGTGAGCACCCTTAATTCAGCGCCGATTGCCAATGCCGGGACGGATCAGAGCCGACACAATGGGGAGGTCGTGACGCTAAACGGCAGCGTATCCAGCGATGTGGACGGGGATCTGCTTTCCTTCGTGTGGTCTATTCTGAGCAAGCCGGCCGGAAGCAACGCCTCACTCGATGATCCGGCGGCTGTTAACCCGACCTTCACCATTGATGTGACCGGCGACTATGTGGTTCAATTAATCGTCAACGACGGGGATCTCGACAGTTCCCCGGATACCGTGACAGTCACCACCCTGAATTCCGCGCCGATTGCCAATGCCGGGCCGGACCGGGCTGCTTCGACGGGAGATATGATTATCCTCAGTGGCTCCTTGTCCAGTGATGTGGATGGCAACCCGCTTTCCTATTCCTGGATTTTTACGAGCAGACCGGCGGACAGCACGGCGGTATTAACCAATCCCACATCGGTTAATCCAAGCTTTGCCGTCGATAAGTCAGGCACGTATGTGGTCCAACTCATCGTCAATGACGGCTCGCTCGACAGTGCGGCGGATACGGTTTCCATCACAACGGAAAATTCCGCGCCGGTAGCCAACGCCGGACCGGACCAGGCAGCGCCGGTCGGCCAAACGGTCACTTTAGACGGCAGCGGTTCCCTTGATGCGGATGGTAACCCAATTACCTATTCATGGTCCTTTTCCAGCCTTCCGGCGGACAGCGCCGCTACGCTGAGTGTCCCCACGGATGTGAATCCAAGCTTTGACCTTGATAAGCCCGGCAGCTATGTTGTCCAGCTTATCGTCAGTGACGGCTCGCTGGACAGTGCGCCGGATTCGGTGACCATTACCACAACCAATTCAACGCCGGTGGCCGAAGCCGGGCCGGGCCAGACCGCATTGGTCGGCCAAACGGTTACATTAGACGGCAGCGGCTCCAGCGATGTGGATGGAAATACCCTAATCTACAAATGGTCATTTTCCAGCAAACCCGGGGGCAGCAGCGCAACCCTTGACGATGCTGCCGCGGTTCATCCGAAATTTTCCATCGATAAGCCCGGTACCTACGTCGTCCAACTCATCGTCAATGACGGCGCGGTGGACAGTGCCCCCGATTCGGTGACCATCACCACGGAAAATTCTCCTCCGGTGGCCAATGCCGGACCAAATCAAACCGAAAACGTCGGCCAAACGGTTACGTTGGACGGTAGCGGCTCCAGTGATGTGGACGGCGATCCACTCACCTACACCTGGGTTTTCACAAGCTTTCCGGACGGTAGCACCGCTTCCCTTTCCAACCCAAGCATTGTCAATCCCACCTTTGTGATTGATAAATCCGGCACCTATGTGCTCAGCCTGGTCGTCAACGACGGTCATGTGAACAGCGCACCGGATTCGGTTTCCATAACCACGGAAAATACCCCGCCGGTCGCCAATGCCGGATCCGATCAGACCTCGCAGGTAACCGATCTGGTGCAGTTGGACGGTAGTGGTTCCACGGATGTTGACGGCAACGTGTTGACCTATGCATGGTCCTTTGTGACAAGGCCTTCGGGCAGTACGGCGACATTGTCGGGGGCAACTCTTGTCAACCCAACGTTTACATTGGATAAATTCGGCACCTATGTAGTGCAGCTCATTGTCAATGACGGCATCGCGAGCAGCGCCCCGGACACGGTCTCCATCACCACGGAAAATACAGCGCCGGTTGCCAATGCCGGCCTGGACCAAACGATACATGCGGGCGACCCGGTAGCCCTGGACGGCAGCGGTTCCCAGGATGTCGACGGTAATTTACTGACATACACCTGGTCTTTAACTCCGCCGGCCGGCAGTGGCGCAACCCTGTCGAATACGAATGATCAGAAACCGACCTTTACGACCGACGTGCTGGGCGTTTACGTGGCGCAACTGATCGTGAACGACGGAACGGTGAACAGTGCGCCGGACACCGTCAGCATCAGCACCACCAATTCAGCACCGGTGGCCAATGCCGGCTCAAACCAGAATGTCACCGCCGGGACAACGATTTCGTTAAACGGCGGGGCATCCTTTGATGCGGACAGTGACCCGCTCACCTTTAACTGGTCCCTGATCTCTCTGCCTGCCGGAAGCACCGCTGTCTTGTCCGACGCCACTATCTCGAATCCAACGTTTGATGCAGACCTGGCCGGCACTTATGTAGCGCAGCTTATTGTCAATGATGATTTTGTCAACAGCGCACCCAACACCACCACGATTACCGCGGCTCCTGTGCCGCCCACATCCGTCACCCTGACGCCCTCACCGGCGCAGGTGCCTACACAGTCCACGTTGGTCATGACCGTTACACTGGACCACCCGGCCCAGACCGGAGGTCAGGTAATCGATCTGGCGGCGACCAACGCCCTGGTGACGGTTCCGGCGAGCGTAACCGTGCCGCAAGGTGCTTTAAGCACCACCTTCGACGTGGTTTCCGGTCTTACCACGGGAGATGTGGAGGTTAGCGCAATGGCCACGGGCCTTACCGGCGATGCCGCCACGGTGACGGTGATACCGCGAGACTTCAGCCTGTCAAGCCCCCTGGTGGGGATCAACCGGACGGTTACGGCCTCAATTCATCTGACTTCACCGGCGCCCGCGGGTGGTGCCGTTTTTAACCTTTCGGTGAACGATACCGGCGTTGCAACCGTATCCCCGGCATCGGTAACCATTCCAGCGGGCCAGTCTTCCGGGAATTTCCAGATCACCGGCGGAACCGGTGTGGGATTCGCCACCATCACCGCTAATGGTACCGGAAGCGGTTACGGTGTTAAAACGCTGGATATCACTGTTACGGATCGCCTGATTGACTTGCCGGGGGCCCAGGAACTATTTCTCGGTGAGATCGTCAGCATTCCGGTATTGATTGCTCCGGATGCGGCGCCTGCCGGTGGTGTTGTTCTCGCGGTTGAAAGCAGCAATCCCTCGGTTGTCTCGGTTCTTACTCCATCCGTCACCGTACCTGAAGGCGGATTTCAGGCAACCGTTCAAATCCAGGCGGCTACAAACGCTGCAGGTTCAGCCGTTATTACGGCAAGCAATGCAGGGTTTGCTCCGGATACCATGAGCGTTGCCGTCACCACTGCCCTGAATATTGTTCAAACCTATTCCGAGTTCGACCAGAACCAAACCGATACGCTTTACGTTGAGCTCATCAGCGGTGGCGCCCCGTACCCGGCACCCGCCGGTGGGGTGCAAGTCGCCTTGACTTCTCAAAATGGAGATTGCGTGGCCGTTACTTCCCCCATTACCATAGCGGAAGGCCAAACCTACGGCACCGCCACTTTAAGCTATGGTGGTGTGTCGACTTCGCCGTGCACCTGTAATGTAACCGCCACATCGACCCTTTTCGGGTCAGACGTAATCCCGGTTACCATTAACGATGCTCCGGACATCGGCACGATCAGTTTTCAGGATATTCATCATGGTGACTGGCGCATCGGCACCAGCGTAAAAAAACCGATGAGAATGAATCTCAGCACCGGAAATCACGGCGGGGTTAAAGCACAAATTAAAACTAATGATCCAGCCCTTCTGCTGGTGTCCCCGAGCCTGGGTTCCCGCGGCACTCCCATTATCGAGGTGACGGTGCCGAACGGCCAGACCTACGCGGATTTTTATATTGAAGGCGTCGAGGCTTCCGTGCCTGGCGGCACAGTTGATACAGCGCAGATTTCAGTGACTATCCCGGTCTTTACACCAACGGCAGCCACCATCACGGTAACCCCCCTGGTGTTTCATATTTATGACCTGACAACCCCCACCACCTCCCTGTCGGCGGATGATCCCTTCTATGTCCAGTGCGGTTATATCAACTCGGGCGGCAATTTTCATTATGCCTATGGCCGGGCCACCGGCGGTCCATTGCAGGTGACTGTGACCAGCAGCGATGCGCTTGTCGGCGTATTGAAAACGTCCGGCGGCAGCGGAGCA
>JAZDPP010000118.1:0-10468 GCA_043797445.1 Pseudomonadota bacterium | reverse complement strand
TACCTCCGTTTGATAAAATTAAAAATGAAATGGTTATACCGACGGAAGTAAATATAATAAAAATAGAAAAAGAAGGGAAGTCGAAGAAATATTTTCGTGATTACGGTGGGTTAACTGCCGCGTAGCGGCTTAGTCCAACGCCAGCATCACCGGGAGGCAAGCGCTTTTATTGCCGATCCGGTGCATGCATTGGTTCGGCAGTCTTTATATAGTCTTACCATACCGTATACCATTGATTGGTGCGCCCACGTTTAGAACCTTGCTTGCCCCATCAGCAATGAACCCCATGGCTTCATAAAAGATGCGAGCTCGTTGATTACCTTCAAAGACCCAGAGGACAATGTGGGAATACCCCATGGATTTAAGAATCTTATCTGCCTCACAGCTCATAACGCGGCCGATCCCCTTCCGCCAGTACTCAGGGGTAAGATAGAGGGCGTAGACCTCACCAGTGGTCGGGCTATCAATGCCCAGATCACGGCAAGGACCAAGGGCGAAAAAGCCCACAATGCCGGTGTCATTTTCTGCAACGTAAATGAGTTCCGCTTCTTGGACGATTGACTCCCGAAAACGCTCGGCCCCTCGGGTGTAATCCAGTCTTGCCAACCGATCATCGGGCAACAGGCTTTGATAGGCGTATCGCCAAGAATCTACATGAGCCTTCGCAATACCAAGTGCGTCTTCAGGTAACGCCTTCCGAATATTCAATCTGAGCTTCTCCTATGCCGAACGCCATTTTCACAGGCGCCGGCTTTTTGGCGTCCTGTGCAAAAATGTGTTCGGCCAAGCCAATTCTGATTCTTTCGGTAAATGGCGGGGCGAGGGGGAATCGAACCCCCCAGCACTCGCTTCCATATATCAACGGCAATTTTCATGAAAATGATGTCTCCTCCCCCGGCTTTGGAAACATGTCACCAGACCGCCCCAGGAGTGCTGTCCCCGCCGCCAAGCACATCAAAAAGATAGTTTTTACCATGGTAAATCCCTCCATATTAATTGTAAAATCCACAACAATTGAAACAGAGGACATGATTCGAACTGAGAGAGCACACACATTATCAATCCAATTGCCTACACATGGACTTTGTTTTCTGAAGAACGTTCCCATCGTCCCCAAAGGATTCAAGTAGCGATAGGCTTATCAAAGGCGTCAGGCGGATACATATCGGGTGGTTTATAGGGCCACAAGCTCAAACCCTGATTTGACTCCTGGCCTCCCGGGCCAGCGCCTAATGACATTTTAGTTGAGATGGGTCAATACCTTGTAGGTAATTGAAGTGTTATCCGCGTCAATGATTTCAAAACGCCCCCCCCTGAAACCTATAATGGCCCCTATTGCGGAATCGTATGTTAGGTTCTGAGAGAACGCGGGGCGCGCCATGTCATTTGAAAATTCCCGGTAATGAAGCAAGATGGTGGAGCGGGTTCTTCCGGAATATAGGATTTCTCTTTTGAATTTTAGATCCGTAGGCTCAAGGGTGACGGTTGTTTTTTCAATTTTCAGCGAAGAGTCAGCGCTGAGTTTGGGTCCTCCACCCCAATCCCAAAAAACCCATGGGGTCCCATCGGCGTCAATGAATATTCCGCCAGGGACCTCCCACGGGCCACCGGACTTTCCGTCGGAATACTCCATGGAATAGTGGATGAGGGTTTTGTTTGCAAAAAATTGTCCACCCCGTTGATTGTGACCCTTTAATTCAAGAATTCCTTCTGGGATCGTTATTATTATTTTCTCGGCATTTTTGTATTGCGCCGCATGTTGCACTGGCTCTTTCAGGCGAAGGGCGGGGAGCTCGGCCGCCTTGAAGGCAGATACCATACTGTCGCCGATTTGGGCGGTATTGACAACATTGATGTCCGGAAGGTTGACAAGCCGGCAATACGATGAAAGGTCCACGGCAACAAGCGGCTCCATCCTGAATTCCCTTACGCCGGTTATTTTATTGACAAACGAACATCCATCCAGACAGGCGAGTGCTACCAAGAGTGGCAATAAAAAAAATCGCATTGTTTTCTCCAACATGTTGAATTGTTTTTAATCGATCACCTTTAGGGCTCTGGCCCCTCTTTTTTCAGCCACCGAAGTTGCGAAATTATATTTTGCGCAGCCGAACACCTAAGTTGAGCGGTTTATCCGCTCCAACTTGTGGTTATAAAATTCAATTTAAGGATCTATATATGAAACGATTAAAAATAAAAAAAAGTCCAGAAATTATTTATTTATTTTTCCCCGAACCCACTGATGAATCAGGTTGGTGGTGGTATGTTATTGGTGGAGCAGGTATTGGCATCGGTGCATTACTGCTTGTGTTGGCGTATTTCGGAAAAATTTGAAAATAAGTTAGTCCAGCAAATAGAAGTGACACAAGAGAAATTATAATAGCAATAATAGACCACCTTGCTGCTTTTCTACTTATTTTAAGATTTAGTTTGTGTTGTCTGTCTTGAAGAATTTTAGCCTCGTGAAGTTTATCGGCCTCCATTCTCTTTTGTCCGCCAGCACGAATATCTATTGGCATTTAATTTACCTTTCACTAGTTGGAAGGTTTTAAGAACATAACGATTAAATCAGCGGCCCGGTCCTTGGGTCCGCTGGATTTAAATGTTCTGCAATTCAATCTTGTGTATTCAGACCAAGTTTCGAAACCATTAATCGAAGAAAATCAACCTCATCACTCATGCTAATAGGCTTAACATTCATGAGCTTGTATAAATGGTTAAGCCATAATGAAAAATGCTGTTTTTGATGTTCGAGGTTGGGTACTGACAAATTATCCCAGACCAAAAAATTATCGCCTTTGCTAAAATGGGTCAATTCGTTGCGAAGAGTTCTAAGCCCATTTCTGACAGAGTCATTTAAATATTTTCCCTTGTCTTCATTTAGATATTTTGTTTCTAATTCACAGCACTTGTCATGAAAGGATTTTTTTCGATTCTTCTCTGAGATATCATCTCTTCTACATCGAATCTCGTAAAGAGAGTTGACAGTACCTTCGATCCAAGCATTCAACGAAAAACAAGCTGCCCTCAAAAACCTTTTTGCATCCATTTCATTTTCAGCTTTGTTCGCCAAACCCATAAAAAACTCATAGTCATGAAATAAATCCTCAATCACCGATACAGCCGATATTTCCAGATTTCCGCCGGGACTTACAGTAATTCTTATAGCCACATCTGAGGCGGGCTTATCAATAATTCTGTTTAGCTTTTTTCTTGCGTCTTCAATTGCGCCCATATTTTTTTATGTCTTATTATGGTTAATGTTAGCAGAACATGAAAATCACCGGTTTTTTCCGGTGGATTTTGTTGTTGTAATTAAATACATTGTCCCCGGAATTACCTGGGGGGAAATCCCCGCGGCTACCCGATTGCATACTGATAATCATGCAACTACAGTGCTTCCCAATTTGCTAAAACGTCGCCCCAAATTTTCCTATTCTGTTCAATTTGCGGCCTAATCATGCGCGGGCTATTTTTAGAAGCATAGAGCGTAAATACACCCACACTAAGTAAAACTATACCAACAATTAGCCACGCCAAGACAGAAGGTGTAGCTAACGCATATGCGACACTCAATCCTGCTGTGAGAAAATTTGCGGCTACATGCACGTAAAAAATTACAGGATAATAACCTAAGCTGTCATATACTGCTTCTTGGTTAATCTGTATCGTCCTAACATTAAGATTACCATTCTTTAACCATTTCCTGTATTTTCTAAGCGATGTCTCCCAGCCAAACCATAGGGCGTCTTTGTCTTCAAGAATCAATTGTATATACGCGACTATTCTAGCAATACTCCCGATTCTATTAACCGTAAACCAAAGATTAAATGACAACAGCCAGATCACGATCGGGGTCAAATAGATAGCTTGGCCTTTTTCCAGCAATTGGACAGACGCCAGAGCAGCAGTGATAATTAGGATTGGCCTTTCAAATACGTATTTCTTGCCATCTAACAATTCAGCGCGCAGGGTTTCATATTCCTTTTCTTCTGGATATCGCGGTTCGGACATTCCGTATCCCCCCTTATTGTATTGCACAAAATTTTCACAGTCGCCGGCCGTTTGGCGTCCTGTGAAAAAACGGGTTGTGGCTATTTTCCACTTGAGCTATTTCTTCATCATTTTGTATCCAAACCAATCTGGCTTTTCGCCAAATTTTCTCTTCAATTGACCAACCAATTTTTTATCATCTGTCTCCCAATCAATTCGATCATAAAAGTAAGGTTCAGAGTGTATTGAAGTTCGCTCGTCATAACACACAATTGTGAGCACACAATCTTTTGGTTTTTCCACTTCTGTTGAACTCCCAAAGTCTCCTTTGAAAGAGCCCTCAATCCATCCGTGAGGAGTCAGGTGATATTCCTGCCATTCTTTGCTTAAAGACATAATCTTTCTCCTATACCCTTTTATGCCACAACTGCCAGCTGAGCCGCGCCCAGCTCTTTGGGCGACGGATCCAGCGAAAGTTAGCGCCGTCCAGCCTTACTTCGTTGGTGTAGGTGGAGCACTAGACCCGAGTACTTGATCGAGAAAAGACTTCCCCATATACCCAGCAGTGACTCCGACGAAGAGGCCACCCCAGAAATCTTCAATGGTAAAAATCGGCTGACTGTCCTTCTTTCGAGCAAACGCAATGACTGCCACCATTCCCAAGAGCACACTCCCAAGAAGTTTTAGAATCCACTCCACGGTCTTGATCAATGTTGGGTTGGCCACCAAGGACATAAGGCCATTCACCTGAAAGATGTCTTTGAGGAGATAGCCGCCCGTTGATCCGATAGCAGCACCTAATATAATCGCCCAGAGAGAGGCCCGAACACTCAATTTGTAGTCTATTGCGTCGTGGTGAGCCGTTCCATCTGTTTGGTACTGAACTTGAAAATGGAGATTATATACGGAAGGAGAGAACAGTAAGGAGTGCTTAGTCCTCAATGTAAAAACCATAACTGTTGAGTCGCCAGGCTGAAGCGTGGCCAAGGCAGCATTATCGACCTGCTTAATCTTTTCGTCTAACAATGCCACACTTGCACGCTTCAATGCTTCAGCTGGCTTATCAGCCTTGCCCACCTCCTCAGCAATACGTTCCACCTGGCAGGGGTCCAAAACATTGTCGAGTTCTGTAAGTATCCTTTCTTTCGGCGATAAGCTTGACGCTCGGACAGCCTCTGCGAGACTGTATCCAGCTGAGAAAATTGATCCGAATGGTAACATTATAGATACTTCTTTAACGAACTCTATGAACTTCTGCTTCCTAACCTCCTTAACTTCGTGCAAGTCGGGTAATTTGTCGCCTATGACCTCACGTAAAACAGCAGCCATTTTTTCTGACAGCTCTTTTTTGTTTCTTTGCCTTTCTTGGGCAGTCCTATCAATAAACTCTGTGGGAAGCCGGGTCGTCAGGTCTTGAATAATGACAGGAATCCCGTATGGGTTGGTAACCTTGACAAAAAGGGACAAATCCTTGCCAGCTTCAACTTGAGGTGAAGACACTTCAATGTCATACCTAAGTGGCCCTAATCCACCTATTTTATCCACAGTGATCTCCTATTAAGGGTCCCTCTTCTTGGTGCTGCGCTAACAAGATGATGAGTGGTTTCCGTTCAGCACGCTTATTATCCGTGCTGGCTAATCTCACGTTTATCACGGCGGCTATCATGCTTGTTATCCGTCATGCTGCCTATCACGCTTGTTATCCGTACCGTCTAACACCTTTTTATCCGTGCGGTCTATTAGCATGATGGGCGTTCATCTGCTCAATAACCATTTAAATTGATTATACAAAAACATTTGACATTTGGTTTTAAAAGGTGATACCAGTTTCAAATATGTTCATCTCACCGTTAAATCACTGGAGACCAATACGGAAAAATACGATGAAAAATATTCTGCCAGACTTGGCCCATCAATATAAAACGTTGCTGAATGAAAATGGCATACCGGATGAATATCAACATCAATATCTGAAATGGCTCCGATATTACCTGGACTTTTGCCAAAAGTATCAGTTCGATGATTCAACCCCGAGCAGCCTCCCCCACTTCATAGAAAAACTTAAGGGGAAAAAACAAACCGAGGATTCACAAAAGCAAGCCCATTCGGCTATCCGGCACTATTATGCGATTATTCAATCGGCCTCCCACAAAATCGAAATGGATGCGGTCATTAGACCGGAACGTCATGAAACCGTGAAAGAGGTCCAACGCCCCTTTGTGGTTCCTGTCGCCGACACTATGCCAACAAAGCCGGATGCGGACGCCCGCAATACCAGAAACGAAAAATGGAAACACGCTCTGGTAAGCATGGCAAACGAAATAAAGTTGCGGCATTATTCGCCGAAGACCCTAAAAACATACACGTTGTGGGCCCGGAAAATGCAGGCTTTCGTGAAAAACAAGGATCCTGACGCGCTATCAACGGACGATGTAAAAACATTTTTAACGCACCTGGCCGTTGATCAACATGTCTCCGCCTCCTCACAGAACCAGGCGTTCAATGCGCTGCTGTTCTTTTTCCGTCATGCTCTAAAGAAAGAATTCGGGAAAATTGACGGAGTGGTTCGCGCAAAACGAAGACCTTATATCCCGGTGGTCCTTTCCCGCAGTGAAATCGATGCAATTGTCGAAAACCTGCAATATCCCGTTAATTTAGTCGTTAAGCTTCTTTATGGCTGCGGGCTTCGGCTCTTCGAGTGTCTGAACTTACGAACTCAAAATTTCAATTTCGATCATAAAATATTAACCATTCATGATGGAAAGGGTAAAAAAGACCGATCCGTTCCCATACCAAAGGTCATTATACCGGATCTTAAAGCACACCTTGAGAGAGTAAAAAAACTGCATGACAGAGACCTTACCGCAGGTTATGCAGGTGCCTTCATGTTCGATGCAATTGAAAAAAAATATAAAAATTGCGCCAAGGAGTTTATATGGCAATGGTTTTTCCCCACAAGGACGCTTACGTTTGATCCCGGGTCGAAGGAATACCGACGGTACCATCTTCATGAAAGCCGGGTTCAGAAGGAGCTTAAGGAAGCGGTTAATAAAGCAAAAATATGTAAAAGAGCAACTTCGCACACCTTTCGCCACAGCTATGCAAGTCATTTGCTGCATGCTAATTACGATATACGAACGATACAGGAACTATTGGGGCACACCGATATCAGAACCACGATGATATATACGCACACCATTAAAAGCAAAACGCTTAAAGAGACTGAAAGCCCCCTTGATTTTGAGTGATGACCCCGGGGGAATCCATTCGTGTCCTTGCAGGCTGCGAAGTTCCCGGGTCCTTAAACATTTTTTTTATGTGGATCCGTTTATGGGTGTTGAATTGTCTTGCTCGTACCGTATAAAGAGTAATTTGTCAACGTATTCCTCTGCTTGAATCAGGGAAACCGCATGTGGATGATTGACCCCTGTCGGGAGCGAAGCCGCACGTGAAATGCCCAGCTGCTATGAAAGAGGATGGCGTTATAGAGGCATTTTGGCGAATATTGAAGGAGAGGAGCTGAATTTTGTGTTCATCGCTCTTTTGAATGTCTTGTACCTAAAAAATCCTTGTGTTATCTATGTACATGATTCAATGTACACTTAATGAGGGGTAATAAAAATGCAAGTCACATCCGCGGAATTTCGCTCAAAATGCTTCAAGATATTAAATTTATTGGAACATAAGGACATTGAGGTTGTCATCACGAAACGGGGCAAACCCGTGGCGAGACTCGTTCATATTAAAACCGACGACTCAAAAGATCCGCTGATCGGCACACTCATTGGGGCGGGGCGCACCGTTGGGGACCTGACCGGGCCGGTTGCCGACAGTAATGATTGGGAACTTGATTAATGATTTTGCTCGATACGCATGTGTGGTGGTGGAGCATCAGCGAGCCGGAAAAATTGTCAAAGCTCGTCGCTGAAAAAATAATAAGAACAAAAGCCGACCAACGCGCCATTTCCGCTATTTCAATTTGGGAATTTGCAATGATGGTTTTCCGGAAGAAAATCGAGCTCAAAATCACACCGGAAGAATGGCTTTCCCATGCGGTTGGGAATACCGGAATAAAAATCATTGAAATCGGCCCTAAGATCGCGTTGGATGCCTGCAGCCTGCCGGGAGAGTTTCATAAAGATCCGGCGGATCGCATTATCGTCGCCACGGCAAGAGTGAATAATATCACACTCGTGACGAAGGATGATAAGATACTCGACTATAAACACGTCAATTCCGTTTGGTAAACAGTCGGGAACGGTGCCGGATACCGAATGCCAAACTGACCGGCGACAATATCAATTGGATCGGTTTGCCGATCATGCGGTGGCAATACCATTACCTGCGGGAGAAAAATGAGCACGAGAACGACTTTTCGGAAAGCATCCTGGCAGCGGTTTGAATATCAAAAGCTACCCGTTTATATCCGTCCGGATGGGCCGGATTGGTTTATTCCCAACAGCCGCGGCGATGAGGTGATTCGAAACTTGGATTCAACGGCGCCGCCGGGCGCCGATATAGAGGCTATGCGGTTTTTGGCTTCATTGCCGGATAACGACCCCATTCCTTATACGGGACGTGCGGACCATTTAAAACTCGATCGATTGCGCGAGCTATGGTTCCATGTGACAAACCGGTGCAATCTCACCTGCAATCATTGCCTCTTTGCGTCCTCTCCCAAAAATAGTCCCGAGCTGGGGGTGCGCCAGGTTCTGGACCTTGCCGGAGACGCCCATCGATTGGGTACCCGCCTGTTTGCCCTGACCGGTGGAGAGCCGTTTGTTTATCCGGATATCGGGGCCGTTATCACCGGTCTGCTTCGGCTTCCAGACAGCCACGTGGTGGTGCTGACCAACGGAATGAATCTTCCGGAGATATTGAACCGGAATCGATTTGATTCGGACCGGTTTCATCTTCAGATCAGTGTCGATGGCGCGGCGGCGGCACACGACCGCATTCGGGGGAAGGGCGCCCATTATCAGCTGGCACGAAATCTGGACTGGTTGAACCGGGAGAAGTTGCCCTACATGCTTTCGATGTGCGTCAATTCGTCCAATGTCAAGGATATGCCGGATGTCGTTGATTTCGCGGCCGACAGGGGCGCGCTCAATGTCCACTTCATGTGGTATTTTATTCGCGGCCGGGCCGGCAAGGACCGGCTGGTGCCGACCGATGCCCTTTTTGCGTCTCTGATGGAGGCGGTGGCGGTTGCCGTGGCGCGCCAGGTCCCGATTGACAATCTGGAGTCATTGAGAACACAGATTTTTTCCCCACGCGGGACGGTTCATGACGGATCGGGAGGGGCGTGGGAATCCCTGGCGGTGGGCCCGGACGGCCGGCTCTATCCATCGGCCGCGCTGGTCGGTATTCCCCAACTGGCCTCCGAGATGACGGCCGGCATTGAAAGCGCCTGGCGCGAGAGTCCGGTTCTCCATACGATTCGAAAGGCGACGGCTGCGAGCTTATCGTCGCCGTTCCGGTTTTTTACCGGCGGCGGTGATATGGATCACAGCTATAGCCACGGTCAAACCTTCCTTGGCAATGATCCCTACCACCCGCTGTATGAAAAAATAATGCTGTGGCTGTTGACGGAAGAAGCCAAACGCCAGCCCGATCATTCATCGCCGCAAATGCGGTTGCGCATGGGGGAGATTCTGGAGAGCTGCGGGAGCCACGGGAGGATCTCTCTGACTCATTCCAATTGCCTGCTCGCGACAGCGGATGAAAACAGTTTAAACGTTGTTAAAACCTTTTATGCCGATGCGGCCGGGGATAAGAAAAAAGACATTCTCAATCCAGTTTGTTACGATGAGGCGTTGATCGACCATATTCCCAAAGCCTATCGGTTCAGAGGGTACGGCTGTGGTAGCCCGGTGCTGGATGCCGGGATTCAGGAAGGAGAACGGATTGTGGATCTCGGTTGCGGCGGTGGGGTGGAGTGCTTTGTGGCGGCCCGTCTCACCGGAAAAAGCGGCCGGGTGACGGGCGTCGATATGCTCGATCCCATGCTGATGCTGGCGGGAGAAGGGCTTTCTGGGGTAACGGAAAATCTGGGGTTTTCAAATATTACATTTAAAAAGGGATATCTTGAGGCGCTGCCCTTGAAAGACGGGAGCGCCGATGTGGTGCTCTCCAACTGCGTGATGAATCTTTCGTTTCATAAGCGCAAAGCATACGCGGAGATCTTTCGGGTCTTAAGTCCCGGAGGCCGTCTGGTGATTTCGGATGTGGTCTGCGAGACGGAACCGGATCCGGCGATTCGAAACGATGAAGGCCTTCGGGGGGAGTGCATCGCCGGGGCGATGATTCAACACCATTTAATGGCGCTTCTGGCGGAGACCGGGTTTGCCGGTGTTCGATTGATCAAGCGATTTGCCTACCGGGTGGTTCAAGGGCATCCCTTTTTTTCACTGACCTATTCAGCCCAAAAACCAAAAATCTCCGAGCCGGTTCGCGTGATGTACCGGGGGCCGCT
>JAZDPP010000117.1:0-11118 GCA_043797445.1 Pseudomonadota bacterium | reverse complement strand
AGCCGCCCGGTGCTGTCAGCGGGATTCCTGGCTTGCGCTGACAAAAGCGGTGACATTATCCCGGCGGTATCTGCCCATCTCGCTTGAGGCAAATCTTCCGATGAATTGTGAGCAACGGCACCGGAATAAGGAATGCATGGGCGCCACCTGTCCGCTGTATTGCAAACAAAAAGAATCGCTGGGGCAGACGAAAATTCTTCGGCAAACGAAGTATTTTGTGCCATTCGAAAAAATATAAGGCCCTCACCGCAACATAAGTCTTCAACAGACGTAACGGATGAAAACGGTGTTGGCAGTCCCAAACTGAAGCGCGCCAGCGGGGCATCCCATCGCGCAGGGACTGTCCTCACAGTGCCGGCAGGATGCCGAAACATACCGGAATTTGGCCTTTAAAAAAATTCTGCCGTTTCCCGAAATAGAATAACGCGAAGTTATAATATTCCTGCCTCATGATGTTACGATCTGTTTTTGCGCGTGATATTGTCAGCAAGATCAGAATCGGCCAACAGCTGCTTTTCCCCAATCGTACAGGACTTACAATTTAAATCACGCCCAAATTGAACTTCGGGAGCCTCTTTCTCCTCGCATCTATGGCGTTGAAAAAAACTTGACAAACAGTATTTATCTTTTGTAATGATATTTAGCTATGCCTTTTGGGTATGCTAAAAGTTTATACTGTATTGTATATTTATAAACGACCCTTTTACGTAAAAAAATCTTCCCTGCGGGCTTTTTACGAGATCTGTAACCATAGAATTCTCAAAAAGGCATTTTGCTTAAAAAAGACCACTTGCACGCATACATAACGCATTAAATGCAGTGTTACACAAAACGTATCTATAATATTAAGGAGGAATAAAATGGCTGGTGCTTCTGATCCAAACGGTCAACCAAACGGATTCATTGATGAGGACGGCGTCAAGTGGGTTAAGAGTCGATGCTTTTTTTGCAGCATCAATTGCGCCATCCTGGTGGGGTCAAAAAATGGAAAAATTGTGAAAATGTACCCCAATGAGGACCATGGAACGTTGCTCTGCGAGCGAATTGGAGAGAAGGGAGAGCGCGCGATAAAATTTCACTACCATCCAAAACGCATAAATCACGCACTGAAGCGTGCCGGGGACAGGGGAGAGAATAAATGGATAGAGATTCCCTATGAACAGGCCTTGGATGAAATTGCTGAAAAGCTGACCGCTCTAAAAGAAAAATACGGCCCGGAGACGCTTGCCGTCACCGAGGGAACCTATCGATCGGACCATTTATGGGCGAGATGCCGGTTTTCAAATCTTTGGGGGAATCCGAGCAACATCGCCGATCCGGGGACCGTTTGCTGGTGCTGGATGTTTGCCGTGAATATGGCCGTTGTCGGAAATCAGATCGAGACCACGCTGACGCCGGGGGTCGAGAATTCAAAATGCCTGGTTATCTGGGGGCAGCGGCCGAATGAACGGTTTTCTCCCAAGGGATATGTGAATCGGGTAATGAAAGCCTGCATGGAAAATCCGGAAACAAAAGTGATTGTCATCGATCCGGTGATGATCGATGCAGTGCGGAATGCGGATGTTTTTTTGCAGGTCAGGCCGGGAACCGATCTGGCCCTGATGTTAGGCTGGTGTAATGTTATCCTTACCGAAAAACTATATAATGAAGACTTCCTTAAACAGTGGTCCAACGGATCGTTTCTCGTGCGCATGGATACGGGGAAAATCTTGCGGGAGACGGATATCTTTAACGTCGATTTTTCGGCAACGGGAAAACGACATCAGAAAAAAGGCGGCAACAGAGATAATTTTGTAGCCTGGGATATGAAGGAGCAAAGGACGGCGGTTTGGTTGTCCGCCCAGAATAAGTTTCGGCGCGACGGGGTCGAAAATGCTCTTGAAGGCGAGTATGAGATTCAGCTGACGGACGGGAACAAGGTGAAATGCAAAACCGGATTTACGCTGCTGATGCAGCGAATTGCGGAATATACCCCGGAAAGAGTGAGTGAAATAACGAGTGTGCCGGCACCCAAAATCAGAACGGCCGCCCGAATGTATGCCACGGAATTGCCGGGAACCATCAGTTGGGGGGTCGGCTCCTGTGACCAATCCGGATGGAATGCCACCTATGCAGGACTGGCAAAAACATTGCTCAGAGCTTTTACCGGGAATGTGGATGCGCTGGGTGGCGATTATCTTCCGGAGGTGGGGCCCATTATCAATGGGCAGGTCCCCGTCCGGGAGAGCGAGCTCGAACTCGCGGAAAAAGTCACTCCGGAAGCGAGAGCAAAGTTTATAGGCAACGATCGCTTCAGAATGATGAGCTGGAAGGGGTTTGAGGCGATCGACAAATGCTACCGGGAGATGTGGAAAATCCCCCGTCCCCAGGTTCATCATCTTCTTGTAACGGCGCCGTTATTGTGGCGGGCCATGTTAAACAGTGATCCGTATCCGGTTCGCGCACTCATCTCCTGGGCCGGGAACCCGATGATGTGGGCGCCTAATACGAAGATGGTTTATAAAGCGCTTAAGTCTTTGGATCTTCTGGTTTCGGTCGAATATTTCATGACACCGACCGCGGCATTGGCGGATTATGTCTTGCCGGCCGCCGACTGGATGGAGCGACCGATGTGCACGACATTCGAAGACTCATTCGATTTTATGATGGGCGGGGATCGTGCGGTCCAGCCGGAAGCCGATCGGAGAATGGATTATGATTTCTTCCGAGGCCTCGGGATGCGATTGGGGCAAAAAGAGTATTGGCCGGATGAGACCTTTGAAGAAAATATAACAAACCGGTTATCCCGTTGCGGTGTCAGCTATGAGGACTTTGTTGATGATGGGCTATTGGTAGGGGATTTGCGGTTTGAAAAATATAAAACGATCAGAGAAGATGGTCAATTATGCGGTTTTGCAACCCCATCGCGCCGTGTGGAAATCTATCCGAGCATATTTGAAGACTTGAATTATGACCCACTTCCTTCGTTTAAAGAGCTACCGGAAACACCGGTTAGCAATCCGGAACTCGCCAAAGAATATCCGATTATTCTGACAACCGGTGGACGGTTTGTGCCCATGTTTCATTCAGAGCACCGCGTTCCGGGTACCGGCACACGGGAAATGCATCCCTGGCCGATATTTCAAATGCACTTTGAAACCGCTAGAGAGCTGGGAATTCGCGATGGCGACTGGTGCTGGATAGAAACACCGCGCGGCAGAATTCGCCAAAAGGCAAAGCTTGGGTTTGAGTTGAGACCGGGGACGATGATCGCACAGCCAAGCTGGTGGTACCCGGAATTGCCGGTGGAAGAGCCCTGGCTTTGCGGGGCTTTCATCTCCAATGTCAATGTGTTGACCGATGATAATCCGGACCATCTTGATCCCATGTGCGGAAACTGGACCAATCGCGGTCTGTTGTGCAAAGTTTATCGATGCGAGGAACCGGAGTATTTGGCGGACCGGTTGCCGATCGAAATGTTCCACGAAGGGGAATCAGGATTTCCAAAATCTATAAAATAAAGAAATATGAAAAGTGGCCGTGGCGATGATTGAAAATCCAAATCATCCCACGGACACATTATAATGGATGACAGTTGTTTTTTAGATACGCCAATTATCGCTATAGGTTAGAGATTTTAAATGAAATTTGCGTCAGGTGTTATGATTGCGTAAAGGCCTGCCAAAGGGGTGTTATCGGAATCTCCAGGGAAGGAAAGCCGTCAATTATAGACTCGGATTCATGCACCGGTTGTGAGCGGTGCTCCAGGGTTTGCCGCACAAATGCAATCCGAAAACATCCCTTTCAAGTGCAGAGATTGAAATTGGACTGTGTAAACAGCACCCGGGAGAAAGATACATGAAAATAAATAAAATATGTGTTTTGGGCGCCGGCATAATGGGAAACGGTATCGCTCAAATTTGTGCGCAGGCGGGCTTTGCGGTGAGCCTGAGAGATATCGAACAGCGTTTTGTTGACAAAGGAATGGGAACGATTGCTTCGAATCTCGATCGTGATGTCAAAAAGGGGAGAAAAACAAAAAAAGAAGCCGACACTGTATTGGGCAGAATAACGCCCACGGTTGAATTGAAAAATGCGGTAACGGATGTAGACATCGTCGTTGAAGCGGCGATAGAAAACCTTTCTATAAAAAAAGATATTTTCAGCGAGATTGACAAAATTGTTTCTGAAAATTGCTTTTTTTTCACCAATACATCCGGTTTGAGCATAACGGAAATAGCCGCCGCGACGAAAAGACCGGATAAGTTCATTGGCACCCATTTTTTTAATCCGGTGCCGGTCATGCGCCTTCTGGAGATTGTAAAAGGCTATCATACTTCCGAGGAAACGCTTGAAACCGCAAAGGAATGGGCTTTGAAAATTGGAAAAGAGCCCATCGTCGTTAACGAGGCGCCCTTATTTGCAGTCAATAGAGTGTTGACGCCAATGTTAAACGAGGCCTTTTTTGCTCTGGAGACGGGGGTGGCCTGTGCCGAGGATCTTGATAAGGGGATGACGCTGGGATGTAACCACCCGATCGGCCCCCTGGCGTTGGCCGATCTTATCGGTCTGGACACCCTGTTAAAGGGAGTAGAAGAACTGCATAGAGAACTGGGCGATAAATATCGTCCGTCAACCCTGCTTAAAAAACTCGTAACGGCTGGTAATTTAGGTAAAAAGAGCGGAAAAGGGGTATACGATTACACCTCCAAATGAAAGCATGAAAATAATACGAAAGTTTAATGGATATTGATATATGAGGAGAAAATAGCATGAAAGATGTAGTTATCGTTTCCGCATGCAGAACTGCCATCGGATCATTCGGCGGGACGCTAAAAAACTCCAATGCCCCTACCATTGGTAGCGTCAGCATGAGAGAGGCGGTGAGACGTTCCGGAATAGATCCGGGGACAATAGATGATATTCGCTTCGGCTCCGGAATGGAGCATGAGGATGCCTCGAATGTGGCGCGGGTAAGTGCGCTCATGGCCGGAATTCCGGATTCGGTTCCAGCCGTGACGATCGATCGAGTCTGTGTGTCCAGCATGGACGCGCTTATTTCCGGCATGGCCATGATACAAGCGGGTATGGCGGACATCATATTAGCGGGTGGTGTGGAGCATATGTCCGGAGTGTCTTATACGGTTCCGGGTGCCAGATGGGGGTGCAGAATTCAGGATGGTGTATTGGTGGATGCGCTCATGCGAAGACTCTACGGCGGATCATTTCTATTGCCGAATGCGGCTGAGGGACCCGTTGACTCGACCAAACCGCCTTTGTGTGATTTTGTCGGAAAGCCTTATATTATGGGGCATACGGCGGAATTCGTGGCTCAGCATCTAAAAATCGACCGAAAGGAAATGGATGAGGTCGCATTGCGGAGTCACAATAATGTGGAGAGAGCCACCCACGACGGATCGTTTTCAGAAGAAATTGTGCCCATGGAAATACCACAGGGGAAAAAGCCTCCCATTATTTTTAATAAAGATGAACATTTTCGGCCCGGTTTGACAATGGCGGATCTCGAGAAACTCCAACCCGCTTTTATCCCCAAGACGGGAAAGGTTACGGCAGGCAATTCCAGCGGCATCAATGACGGCTCCTCCGCGGTGATCATCATGTCGGCCGAGCGGGCAAAAGATCTGGGGCTTCAACCATTGGCTAGAATCAAAGCAGTCGGAAATGGCGCCTGCCATCCGTCCGTTATGGGGATATCCCCTGTCCCGGCCACCCAAAATCTGATGAAAAGAAGCGGGTTGAAGATTGAAGATTTTGAACTTGTTGAGGTTAACGAAGCCTTTGCCGCTCAGTATATCGCTGTTGAAAGGGAGCTTAACCTCAAACGGGAAATTACAAACGTAAATGGATCGGGGATCGGAATAGGGCATCCGGTCGGGGCAACGGGAGTAAGGCTTATAGTAACCCTGATGTATGCGATGAAAAACAGGGGAAATACACTCGGCCTTGCCACGCTATGCGGTGGGGGCGGTGTTGCCATGGCATGCGCTATTGAAATGCTCTAACCCCGTGACGGGACTTTTTTCAGTACCCCCTTGAGGGGTATAAGTGCCTTACGGATTATTTTCTTGTTAAAAAACAAGAAAATAATCCGTAAGGCACTAAAGATGATGAACTTTTACGTGTGGTAGGACGATGCCGGGGGGGAGGATGAACGAAATAGAACAGGGCGCGAATATCGACGAAAAAATTATCTCTCTAAGGGATTTGAAAGAGACAGGGCATGAAGTCAAAAACTGCCCTTCAGCTTCTCTGATCGACTTGAGTGACGGCGTTTTTTGCTGCGAGTTTCACACGAAAATGAATGTATTGAACTCGGAACTCATCGATTTTATCCACACTGCGTTGGCGTACGTAGCCGAGAATGGGGTAGGAATGGTTTTCGGTAATGAGGCCTGCGGAACCCCGGGCGCTTTTTCCGCTGGCGCTAATCTGGTGGAAGTCGCAACGCTGGTGACAGAAGGAAAATTTACCGCGATCAGTATATTGCTGCAAAACGTCCAGGGTGCCATGCAGTCGGCCCGGTATTCGCCTTTTCCCGTAGTGGCTGCGCCTTACGGCTTGGCCTTGGGTGGCGGGTGTGAGGTGTGCATTGGATCTGATCGGATGGTAGTCCATTCCGCGCTCAATATGGGACTGGTGGAAATGGGTGTCGGACTTTTACCTTCCGGCTGCGGAAATTTAAATCTGTGGAAACGCGTCATCGGCGCCATTCCGGAAAGTGTAAAAAATATAGACCTCGGTCCCTTTTTTATGGCTGTTTTCTTAACGATTTCTACAGGTAAAGTATCTAAATCGGCGGCGGATGCTCGATCAACCGGATTTTTGGGTCCGGTCGACCGGATTGTATTCGACAGGGCGCATCTTATTGGAGAGGCCAAAAGAGAAGTACTGAAGATGGTTGGCGATGGATACGTGCCTCCGACTAAACAGAAAGTTAAGGTGATGGGAAAAGCGGCGCAACCGTTGATCGACGATTACCTCAGGGAGATGAAGAAGAACGAAATAATAACGGATTACCAGGCCTTTCTTGCAAGTCGTGTCGGCTATGTTATCAGCGGCGGGGATGTGGAAAGGAACAGCGAGGTGGAAGAGGAACTGATCCTGAAGCTTGAAGAAACGACTTTCATCGATTTATTGAAAGAGAAAAAGACGCTGGAAAGAATCGAGCATATGCTGAAGACCGGGAAACCCTTAAAAAACTGAGGAGTGAAATAAAATGGCGAATGCGGATCAATACGATGTGATCATTATCGGTGCCGGTCCAGGCGGCTATGTGGCGGGCATCCGCGCGGCCCAGTTGGGATTGCGGTCTTGCGTTATCGAAAAGGATAAGGCGGGTGGCGTGTGCTTGAATTGGGGGTGTATTCCTTCCAAAAACCTTCTTCACCAGGCGAAGGTGTTTGTTGAAAGCGACGAACTTTCTGAAATGGGCGTCGTTGTCGACAAATCCAAACTGGATTATGCAAAAGTACAAGGAAAGTCACGAAAAGTTGCGGACCAGTTGATGAAGGGGGTGGAATATCTACTAAAAAAAAACAAGGTCGAGCTCATTAACGGAACAGCCAAAATCGTCGAAAAGGCAAAAGTTGTTTTGGATAACGGAAAAGAAATTGCCGGCAGAAACATTTTGATTGCAACCGGATCGCGGCCGCTTGAAGTTCCCGGTTTTGAGTTTGACGAAACACAGGTGCTTTCTTCAAACGGCATCTTGTCTTTGACAAAATTGCCCAAAAGCCTGGTCATTCTGGGGGGCGGCGCCATCGGTTGCGAATTCGCTTACATCTTGAAAGCGTTTGGTACCAAGGTAACGCTTGTTGAAATGGCCGATCACCTCCTTCCTTTTGAAGATGAAGAAACGGTTGCCGTATTGGAAAAGTCGTTTAAAAAATCAGGCATTGAAGTACTCACGGGAACTGTTGCCCTCTCGCTGAGCAAAACCCCGGGAAAGGTGTCCGTTGCATTAAAAAAAGAGGGTATCCAGAGCACGGTTGAAGCGGAAAAAGTACTTTGTGTTTTTGGCAGAAAACCAAACACCGAAAGCTTAGGACTTGCGGGAATCGGGTTGCGGACCGAAAATGGGTTCATTCCGGTCGGTCCATATTACCAGTCTGAGGTCAAAGGCGTATTTGCGATTGGTGACGTTGTGAAGACAACACCGCTTTTAGCACATGTTGCGAGTAGGGAAGGTGAAATTGCCGTGGAATATATGGCCGGGAAAGAAACCGAAACGATAGTGGATATAAACGCGATTCCGTCCGCCATATATTGCGAACCGCAGCTGGCCAGCTTTGGGTTAAGGGAGACCGTCGCAAAGGCGGGAAATATCAATTATGGAAAGGCGGTTTTCCCTTTCCGTGGTTTAGGAAAGGCGGTCGCAATCGGGAAGGCGAATGGTCATGTAAAGGTTCTCTATCAAAAAGACACAAAAGAGATTTTGGGGGCTCATATCGTTGGAGAAAATGCCACGGAGCTTATTCATGAAATCCTTTTAGCTAAATCCGCGGAACTTCTCCCGGACGATATCACCGGCATGGTTCACGCACATCCGACTCTTTCCGAGGCCACAATCGAAGTAATGAGAGCTATCGATAATCAGGCGATTCATGTCTGACAGTATTGAATGATATGGAGAGCGGAGTACCATGTCTAATCCAAAATCAACGAAAACACCGGTATATATTGGGGTTGATGTCGGCTCTTCGCACACCAAGGTCGCCGTCATCGATGCTGATAGTCAGCTGGTAGGTCATCGGGTCAGTAAATCCGGCATCGATTTTTCAGCTACCGCCGAGCATTGTCTGTCAGGGGCTTTGGAAATGGCCCGGTGTGACCGGGACCGGATTGCCGGTGTCGTATCCACCGGCTATGGCCGTCATAATGTCGCCTATGCCGGCTTTAATCGAACGGAAATCGGATGCCATGCCAAGGGGTGCTATTTCTATTTCCCGTCAGCGATTACCGTTATCGATATCGGCGGCCAGGACAATAAAATTATCAAAATGGATGGGGAAGGCAAACGCACCGATTTTAAAATGAACCGCAAATGCGCGGCCGGAACGGGTGCTTTCCTGGAAGAGATGTCAACCCGGCTGGATATTCCCCTATCCGATATGGACGGTTTGGCTGGAAAATCCACCGAAACCGTCAAGATCGGCAGCTATTGCACGGTTTTCAGTGCCACAGAGGTTCTGGAATATATACGGCACGGCAAGAAGGTAGAGGACATCATCAAGGGGCTTTTCCAATCTGTTATACAGCGACTCCTGGAGATGGATTCTCTCACGGAGAAGGTGGTTATGACCGGCGGCGTGGTAGCCCACAATCCGTATCTGGTCAAGATGGCCGAACAACAGATCGGACGTAACATATGGGTGCCCGAATATCCTCAATTGACCGGCGCTATCGGGGCGGCCCTCTATGCGATGGCGTCTATCAACGGGGATTGACAAACTTTTTTTGTTCAACAAGCAATGAACAATATCATGAACATTTCAAGCTTTGGATTTCATTTTTTAAGCTTCCGCCTGGACCGGGGACGAATCCTCGATCGTCGTTATATCCTGTTCTGCCTGATCCCGACTCGCCGGGATCCATAGTCCGGTGTCTGATCATAATTGCCTTGGAAAATACCATTAAACCGATTGTCAGAGGCAGACCGACTCGGTTTTCAAAACCGAGTCGGTCTTTCGAGAAGATAGAAAATGGAGGCCTGTATGGCTGAAGAAAAAAAACAAATACTGAGACGATTGAAAACGGCCCGTGATCTGGGGGCGTTCATGGCCGATTATTACTATGAATTGGACGCGGCCGCCAAATCGGGCAGTCATAAAATTGCCTGGTGCACGTCGGTGGGGCCGGCTGAAATCCTGCGCGGAATGGGATTTTTAACCTATTTTCCCGAAACCCATTCCGCCATGCTGGGCACGACCCGCATGGCCACGGATCTGATTCCGGTGGCCAATGCCATGGGCTATTCGCCCGAGATCTGCTCTTATCTGACCGCCGATGTCGGTGCCTTTGTTCAGGGCGTGAGCCCGCTGGCCAAGGCCTTCAAAGGGATCGACGGCCCGCCAAAACCCGACGTGCTGGTTTACAATACCAACCAGTGCCGCGATGTGCAGGACTGGTTTTTGTGGTATGGCAAAAAATTCGGTGTACCGGTGGTGGGGGTGGAAACCTATCGCAACGTCGGGGATGTCACCGATTCACACATCCTTTCCATCTCGGCCCAGCTGAAAAACCTGGTGGAGCCGCTGGAAAAGGTAGCCGGACGCAAATTGGACATGGACGAGTTTAAAATGGCTGTGGCCCTCTCGCGTGAGTGCTCCGATCTTTGGGAAAAGTGTCTGGCGACGGCGGCGGCCAAACCCTCTCCGTTGACGTTTTTTGACGGCACGACCCTGATGGGGCCGGCGGTGGTGGGCCGCGGCACCCAAAAGGCCATCGATACTTACAAACTCTTGCTGGAAGAGCTGCAAGAGCGGGTGGATCAGGGCCTCGGCGCCCTGGTGGAGGGGGAGAAACATCGCATCTACTGGGACGGTATGCCGGTATGGGGACGCCTCGGAATGCATTCCAACCTGTTTGCGGGCTTAAACGCCAATGTGATCGCTTCCACTTATTGCAGCAGCTGGATTTTTTCGGCCCTGGATCCGAAAGAACCTTTCGAGAGCATGGCACGGGCCTACACGGAACTGTTTATTGTCCGGGACGATCCCTACAAACAGCAATACATCGCCAACAAACTGAAGTTTTACGATTGCGACGGTATTTTATACCACAATGCCCGGACCTGTCCCAACAACACAAACTGCCTCTACGGCCTGCCGCAACGGCTGGAGGAAAATACCCGGGTTCCCTTCCTCATCATCGACGGGGATTTGAACGATCTGCGCTGTGTTTCCGACGAGCAGACCCAAACCAAAATCGAAGCATTTATCGAACAACTCGAGGAGGCCAAATAATATGTTGAATTCTCTTTTTCGTCCCAAATCCGTAGCGGTCATCGGCGCCTCCAGTAAACCCCTTTCCATCGGCAACCGGGTGATTAAAAACCTGATCGACTTCAAGTTCAAGGGCGCCATTTATCCCATTAATCCGAAAGCGACCGAAATTTGT
>JAZDPP010000116.1:0-18588 GCA_043797445.1 Pseudomonadota bacterium | reverse complement strand
AAATTTAGACGCCATTTTTTCGCCATTACGCTTACATACTGCTAATTCTTGTATTCGGTCTTTACAATCAAGGTAGGCGCGCTCCAGTATAAGGTCATAGTTTGTTGTGAATATGGAATGCCATACAAAGGTTGGAATTAGTTTTTGGTGTTCTGTTGGATAATATTTGTCAAATAGCTCCGCAATAAACGACTGTACTTCGAATAAGTCCTTCTCGCTAATCGCCAACTCAGATACTACCTGAAGGGGTTTACCTTTATAAGTATCATCTAAGTACTTTGATGCAATAAGGTCAGACAACTCTTGGCCTTGAGGGATTCTGTTGTTGTTGGGATGTATCGCGCCATATGATGCACCTGAACCTAAGAAAAGGATGACATTGCCGTCAAAAATTCCATCAAGAAGGGGCTTTGGAATATCTATCTGTTGATTTTGCATCAGAACTCACTTTTTTAACTTTTACGTTAGAAGGATCAATTTTCCAGTATTCCGCAGATTTCTATACATTTTGGCATTAAGGAAATTATGCCCAACTATTGATTAAGCAAAACTGGATATCAACACATCTGTAATGATATCCATCAAATCAATCCACGGGTCAATCTGCTAAATTTTCATGCACGTTTCCCAAATCGGACGACATTTGGTCTTAGTTGCCACCTTCCACGGCCTTGAGGGGCTTTCCCGCTCAGGTCTTCCACTCAACCAACCCGTTGGCCTTTCGACCCAAAACTACGGCAGCTACGGTCGATGGGCTTGTGAACCATAGTGCTGCACCGTTCAGGCCTGTCATCGCAAATCTTCACCAAGCTCCTGGGCATCTTGTACGCCTTACCGGCCCAGTTCGACAGCTCACAGACCATCCTCCCGTTGGGAGCACCGTCCATCAGGAACATCCGGATCGTCATGTCAAGTCTTTTTTCGTTCACGGCGTTACCACCCTTTTGCGCCCTCTGAAGGGATTATTCACTGTCTTCTGGGCATCTCGTTCAGCTCTAATCCTTTCCAGCAGGACTGACGCGGGCTCATCAGCTGGGTCTTGGGGAATTAGTTCACCTCGAAATGCTTTGGCAAGGATAGATTCATTAAGACTATTTAATTTTTCCCTCATTTTATTACTAATCTTTGTAGTGCGATGGATACGGGACATCAAATCATCTATAATAGAAACGAGTTCTTTTTGCTCATCAAAAGGAGGAATTGGAAATTCTAAATTTGCAAACCGTTCGGCACCCAGGTGAGCGATATTTGTGGATATTTGGGCAATCTTTCTAAAGCGGCCAGAGTGCATATAATACTTGAATAGGAAAAGAGAATATTCAGGAATAATTCCTGCAAAAGATTGAAACCGCACTAAAGTATTCGTAAAACATGCCCCAGGGATTTCACCTCGATACATTGCTGGCCTACCAATTAGCTCCAGACTCTGCCCCTCGTTTAAAAGAATATCGCCTGGAATTAATCGATATTTTTCATAATCCAAAGGAGAAAAGTGCATTTCCATTGTATCCGATATGTCTATTTTGTCCTCGAAAACATTTTGAACTCTTAAATATGGGCGCATATGGTTTCCTGAGTGATACTTCGGCGAACGTTGGCGCCCCAGTTGAACATTACCGACAATTGATACCTTAGCCCAACACCACCCCTCCGGCAATTCCGGTAACCCAGTGGTATCCAGCGGCACAGGCTCCTTGTACTTGTCCTTCCACTTATCGTCTTTGGGCTCCTTACCCTTGGCCTTCATCTTGTCCAGCTCGGCCTCCTCCCACCGCTTGCGGCGCTCAACGCGGATGCGCTCAAGCAGAACAACGGCGGGTTCCACGTCTGTGTTCCGTTTCCGCCAGTCGGCGGTAAGGACCCCCCGGAAGGCGGCGACCAGGACCGACTGCCGGAGCTTGTCCAGTAGTGGTCTGGCGGCTTCCAGCGCGGCTTTGGCTTTCTTGCTTTTGGTTTGAAGTGCGTCGATCTTTTTGGCGATGCGTTGCTGTTCTTTAAGTGGTGGGAGCAAAAGCCTCAAGCCACATGCTTCGCTTCGGTTTAAACCAGGAAGAGCCACTGCCCTATTCATTTCTTTTAGAGGGAGGAAACCAAGCATGCTCAACCAAAAACTTGGCGGCTGTCCATAAAACCTGTTCACAAAATATGTTGTGTCGATTGGCGAACAAGGCCCCTCAGAAAAATGGACCTCGCCAATACTACCTTTCCTTCCAACAATTAGTGCTGGGCCTTCTAACAAAGCCTTCGAATGAAGACCCACGACACCATTAGACCCATAAACGGGGTACCCAGCATTGTCTCTTTTCTTGGCAGGTAATGACCTGCCATATTCGAGATCAAGCACCTGTCCCAATTTAGTCTCTTCCCAATTACTGGGTATAACTTTCCCTTGGCTCATGTTGCCTCTTCCCCATTATCCAACATCTCCGTCAACTCTTCCATCTCTTCCAATGCCGTACGCAAGTGTTCCATGATCTCAGCAGCGATCACATCCGGCTCCGGCAACCGCTCACCATTCCCGCTGCTCTCGTCCCGAAGCCATGTGATGTCGAGATTCTCGCCGCGTGCCCGGATCTCATCCCTGCCAAAGCGTCTGAACCGCCCCTCCTCCCCCTGATCTTTTCGCTTACTCTTCCCCAGGGGACTTTCACCGAAAGCCGCCTCGAACTCCCGAAAATGCTCCCGGGTCAGCGGCGTCCGCTTGCCGAAAGACGGCATGTTCGTGCGCATGTCATAGACCCACACCGCATCGGTGTTCCCCTTGTCGCTCTTTCCCCGGGTAAAAAAAAGCACGTTGGTCTTGACCCCCTGGGCATAGAAGATGCCCGTGGGCAGCCGAAGGATCGTGTGGAGGTCGCACTTGTCCATAAGGTCAGATCGGATTCTCTGGCCCACGTTGTCCTCGAAGAGAACGTTATCGGGAAGCACCACCGCCGCACGGCCGCCAGGTTTCAGCCCCCGGTAAATGTGCTGGAGGAAGGCAAGCTGCTTGTTGCTGGTAGGGAAAGTGAATTCCCGGGTTGGGGCACCGCCCCCCTTCTTGGTGCCGAACGGCGGGTTCGTGAGAATCAAATCGGCCTTTTGCAACGATTCCCCCGCGGACCCCAGGGTGTTTTCCAGCAGGATCGGCCCCTCGATGTCATGAAGCATCATGTTCATGAGCGCCAACCGGTGGGTGTCCTGGACCAGCTCCATGCCGTAGAATGCCTTGTGACGCTGGAAATGCTGCGCCTGTTCGGAAAGATCGAATAGATCGTCTGTCCGCTCCTTGATGTACCGGTCGGCCATCAGGAGAAATCCCCCGGTGCCAGCTGCCGGGTCTTGGACTAGTTCTCCCGCCTGAGGCTTCATCAGCGACACCATGGATTCGATGAGCGGCCGGGGCGTAAAATACTGACCCGCTCCGCTCTTTTTCTCGTTGGCGTTTCGCTCCAGGAGCCCCTCGTACAGATCGCCCAAGCCTTCCTGCCGGGCGCTGTACCAGTCGATCCCGTCAATATGCTGAACCAGCTTGTTCAGGTTCCTCGGCTGCCGCAGGGCCGTGGTGGCATTGGCAAAGATCGCCTGCACCTTGTCCGACCCTTCGCTGCCCAGATAGACGAGCATGATCCGGTAGAAGTCGAGCTGCTCGACGCCTTCCTTGTTTTGCAGATCGTCCCACCGATAGCCCTCGGGAAGTTGGGGCTCGGTACCGGTCTCCTTGGCCATCTTGAGGAAAAGCACATACGTCAGTTCGGTCACGTACTGGTGATAGGTGATGCCGTCATCCCGCAGGATGTGGCAGAGGCTCCAAAGCTTCTGAACGATGTCTTGTGTCGTTGCTGCCAATCGATACCTTTCTTTTTATTGCCTATGCTACTGCTTCGTCCTGCCAGAGAGTGTCGCTAATCTCCCCCAGGACCTCTTCCATTTTGCCATCGAAAATTCTGTTGAGCCGGTTGAAGCCCCCCTGCGCCCGGAACTGCCCGCTATCCAGCGCCGCCCGGTCCACCACCGTCTCGACCCGCAATTGATTACCGATCCGCTCCAGCCACTTGCGCTGAGGTTCGGTCCAGGAACGGCTGGTGAGGATCTTGCTCATGGCCAGATCCACCCGCACCGCGTAGGGCACCAGCGGCGAGCCCAGCACCATCCGGCGGATGAAACCGATAATCGAGGCGGCGATGTCCTCGTTGGTGGTGTCCTTCCACGCCGCCCGGAGATTCGGCTCCGTGTATCCTGCTGTGTCCAAAAGCAATTTCAGCTCCCGTAACTGCTGACGGGTCAGGTTCCGGGGTCTGGTGGTCACCACCAGGAGGGCCGGGATGCGATTCATGTTCTCACGAATATACGCGCCGAAGGACTCCAGATAGTCCCGGGGTTTCTGGTGGTCGCCGAACCCGTGAATGACCTCTTTCAGCTCGTCCTCGTGGTTGGAGACGAGGATCTTGAAGTCCGCCTCTCCCTTTAGCTCGTCGAGGTACTTGGCGAGATCCGGCCTATCACAAAACCAGTCTTTCGCCTCGGTACCGGTCATCTTCCGCAAGGATTTTAAAGCCTCGGCCGGTCCCGTACCGGCTATCATGCGGAAACGCTCTTCCTCTTCGCCCTCTATCAGCCTGCGTTTCCGCTGAAGTTTGGCCACAATCTGTTCCCGAATCTCCCGCCGGTGGTCCTCGTCTCCAACTTTGCTCAGCTCGGTTACCAGTTGCGCAAACGTGATCTTCGGGTCCGGAACCACCGGCCTCATGCTGGAATGGGGCTCCAGGGCCGCGTACAAGTCCACCGCGTCGAAGATACGAAAAAGCTCCTTGCCGATCTCATCACAGCGCCGGGTGGCCCGGCCGAGCATCTGCTCGTAAAGGATTCGGCTTTTAACCCGCCGGATGAACACGATATTCACGATCGCCGGCACATCAATCCCCGTGGTCAAAAGGTCCACGGTAACAACCACCGAGGGATACTTCTCGTACTTGTAGTGCCGGATCTTGTCAAGGGGCTTGTCCGCAGCCGCTGTGATCTTAACCACCGCGTCGTCGTCCACCTGTCCGTACTGCGCCTCAAAGGCCTTTTTCAACAGGTTCACGACCGTATCGGCGTGATTGTCCGTGGCGCAAAAGATTAAGGTCTTTCCGGGCAAGGTCGGGTCTATGTGGCAGGCCAACTCGGCACAGACGGTCTCGTTGAAGGGATCGGTCAGGACGGCGGTGTTGAACTTGTCCACCTCGATGGTGACATCGTCGGGGGCAAAAGCCGTGTCAACCGTGTGCGTCTTTGGCCGGTAGACATCCATGGCATCCCCCTTCTTCCAGGTAATGCCCCCGTCGGCAAGCTTGGTCACGATCCGTATCGGCGGCTCGTGGTCGATCAGGTAGCCCTCGATGACCGCCTGACGGTATGAGTAGGTGTATACGGGCACGCCGAAGATCTGGGTGGTGTGAAGCGCGGGCGTTGCCGTCAGTCCGATCTTTACCGCGTCGAAATGATCCAGTACCCGGGTGTACTTGGAAATATAGTCCTGCTCGCTGCGGAAAACCAGCTCGCCCTCGGTCATCTCCCGGTCCAGGGCATACCCACGGTGGCACTCGTCTACGATAACGCAGTCGTAAAGATCAACCGGCAGCGGTAAGGTGTCTTCGGCCGGAAAGAGTAGCCGCCGGATCATCCCCTGGATGGTGGCGATGTGCAGGCGGGTGTCCGTCTCGGGCATGATGTCGCCCAGCTCTTTCACGTCGTAGATGTCGTTGAAGGACTGGAGATTCTCAAGTTTCACGTCCCTGAAAGCCCCGGCAGCCTGCTCCCCGAGGGACGTTCGGTCCACCAGGAAAAGGATACGGCGGAACCGCTTCGCCTTGAGCAACCGGTAAGACAGCCCGATGCAGGTTCGCGTCTTTCCGGTGCCCGTTGCCATGGCCAGCAAAGCCGTCTGGTCGCCCCGGGCGATGGCCCTCTCCACGGCCTGGATGGCTTCGACCTGATATTCCCGCAAGCCCAGATAGTCGGTGGGCTCCTTTTCGAGTTTAGCCTCGGAAGCCTTGACGTCCACCCCGAGAAGCCCCTTCAGCCCCTCCGGCGTGTACCAGCTCTCAAGGGGATGCGGGTGGTTGGCCGGAATCCTTGCGTCCAGAAACCAGATGCCGCTCTTCGTCAGGAGCTGTCGCAGGAACGGGCGGCCGTTGGTGGCGAAAAGAAACGGCACCCGGTAGTTACCCCATGGGCCTCCGGCAAATCCCCATCCGTCCCCATCTTTAAACCCTCGACTGTAACGTTTTGCCTGTTCGATGGAACCTGCCACATCCTTATTCTTGCGTTTGGCCTCCACAACCGCTACGGCGGTGAGTCCCTCAAAGAGAACATAGTCTGCCCAATCGTTTCCCTTGGGGGTTTTTTCTGTGTCTGCAAGGCTCTTGGCCACGGGCCACTCGGCAATGGCAATATGCTTGCCCTTCTGGGGCCGAATGCCTTTTTTGTAGGTGAGGTTCGGGGTGTCGGCCGTCCACCCGGCATCCCGAAGCTGCTCGTCGATGAGCCTGCGGGTGTCCGCCTCGTTCAAGTCGATTGCATCGTCCGCCTTGTGGGCGCGATCAAGGAGGAGACTCATAGCTTCGGACGGTTTGGCGTTGGTCTCGGCTTGAAGAGAAGCGATGTGGGCTTCGAAGCGTTTCTTTTCGGCGATGAGTTGATCTTCGGTTTCTTCGGCAAGCGACATGGCAGCGGCAAGCTCGTCGTACATGGCTTTGGCCCGGGTCTCGGCCTCCCTGCGCCGTTCGGCTTCGGTCTCGCCAACCTTCTGAGCATCTTCGAGCAATTTCCTGAGTCGTTCGAGTTCATCGGTGAGATCGACCTCAGCCTCTTTGGGGTCAGGCGGTGGAATGAATGGCCCCGTAGCGAGTGCGGGTTTCTTTCCGAACGTCTTGTGGAACCATACCGCCAACTCTCTTGCCATCCGGAGGTGGTAGAGGGCATCCCCCCTGTCCCCGATCATCTCGTGGACGGCCCGGTTCCCGGTCCGGCGGATGCTATGAAAAAGCTGCGCCGCCTTCGACGGCAACACGCCCCGGTCCTCGATCTTCCGAAGGACCATCACCGCCGTGTCCTCCGGGGAAACATCAACGCCTGTCCTGGCGGCAACTTCCCGGGCCAAGAGATCTCCGAACTGACGAAGCTTGTAAAGGCTTATGTTGGGGTCATCAAACAGGTACCGCTCGGCCTGCACGGCGCTACGACACAGAAGTTCATCGTATTCTGCAAGGAAGGAAAAGTTGGGACTTACGGCTGCACTGTTGCTGTTTCGGGCCTCACCGTTCATCGCTCTCACTTATAGCCAGTTCGGAGTGTAGGTTCGCGCCATTGTCGTTGGAATCTTTTTCTTGAGGCGTGGTGCCATGGTGGAGCGTTTCCTCTCTGCGATAGCGGGGTGGAGCAAGAATTCAGCGTTACCGGTACAGTCTTGGCATCGTGGAACAAGTCGCATTTGAATACTACAGACCCGCAAAGGGCGTCAAGCAATCATCTCCCTCAAAACCTTCAAACCTAACGGACCCTGTTTGAAATCTATATGATTTCATTAAGGAACGAGCCTTGTTGAGCCTGTTTGAAGTCCGGATATGGGTCCCGATCGCCGAAAACGGGACCAGAGCCAAGAAAATGATTTCCGGGAAGTTAACCTTGCAGATAAATTGAATATGTATTAAAGGTTAGCCGTATGGGATAGCATGAAGCCTTGATAATCCGCTTTGGCAAGTTGTCGGTGGCAGCAATGATTAACGAAAATCCTTTCTCCATCATCAAAGAAAAATTGCGACAGCAGTTACCGCTTTTAAAAGAGCGTTATCAGGTTATGTCATTGGGCATATTTGGCTCGTATGTTCGCATAGAGCAGATCCCTGGGAGCGACCTGGACCTTCTGGTATCTTTTCAAGAGCCTCCGGGGTTATTGAAATTCATCGAGATGGAAAATTATTTAAGCGACCTATTGGGTGTCAAGGTGGATTTGGTGATGCGGGATGCTTTAAAGCCGAAAATCGGTGAGCGAATTCTTAAGGAAGTGGCCTTAGTATGAAGCAAGATCGCGAATGCTCGGAGCAAACCACACCGAAATCCCCTGGCGAGAGATGGCCGGCATCCGCGATAAATTAATTCACGACTATTTCGGCATTAACCTGAAGGTCGTTTGGAAGACCGTAAAAGAAGATCTGCCGTCGTTAATGCCCCACCTCAGACGCATTCTTGATCAAACATAATTTTCTCATGAGTATCCTTCTCACAGGGTGTTATCATCGAATATCCGGCACCTTACTTCGTTTATATCATTAGAATCAATGGGGGGTACTCCCTCGTAAAGCAAAGTGCATACCGAAAAGGATGAAATGAAATATTTATTCAAAAATTAAATATATTATACTGTTGTTTGTCTTTGGAGGCCTTGATCATCGTTTCGGCCAATTTCCCACGGCAGGGAGGCCGCGCCAGGGTGTTTTTGGAAGAGCGGCAGGCTGTTTGAGCGATAGCGAGTTCCTGCCGGTCTGGAAAAAATACCCTGGCGTGGCCGGTACGATGATCAAGGCCTCTTTGGAGGAGGATTTGCTCGGGTGATCATGCCTCTTGACACGCTCATTATGGTCATATACGATGACCATAATGGAGGTGAGCCATGAAACAATACAATATTGCCGAAGCCAAGGCCCATTTCTCGGAACTCGTAAAATTGGCCTTGCTGGGGGAAGAAGTCGTCATAGCCAGGGACAATAAACCGCTCCTCAGGCTGCTACCGATACATGGAGTGAAAAAGGTGCGTCAGCCCGGTTCCGCCAAAGGGCAGATTCTGTTCATCGCTCCTGCTTTTGATGAATTGCCGGCGGACTTCAAGGAGTACGTCTGATGCCGCGCCTTCTTCTTGATACTCATATTTTTCTCTGGTGGGTCGATGACGCTCCTGATCTCTCCGACACGGCCCGGCGGGCGATTGCCGATGAAAAAAATGAGTGCTATCTGAGTCTCACCAGTTGCTGGGAGATGGCAATAAAATCAAGTCTCGGAAAGTTGCGGCTTGCCAAGCCTGTCGAGCGTTTCGTGTCGGAGCAACTGACTGCCAACGGGTTTACGCTGCTACCCATAGAATTGCGCCATGCGGCAAAGATTGAGAAGCTGCCGCTTCATCATCGCGATCCGTTTGATCGCCTGCTAATCGCCCAAGCGATTTCGGAAAAGCTGATCATCGTCTCGGTGGACAGAATCTTCTCCGACTACGGAGTGAAGGTTATCTGGTAACGCCGTTATAACTGCCTTGGAATGCGGCCTGATAAGGGCACGAAGCAGAAGATGATATTTTCCCTCCCGGCGTCCTGCTTTTCAAGCCCTGAAACAACCCCCAAAACTCAACGGAAAATCCTTTCAAAAGGGTCTGTCTCGCGGCCGCCTTATTGGCATTGGCCAGAAAGACCTTGTCATACCGCTCGTTGGTGTTCATCCACTGAATCATCGCCATGGCCAGGGCCGAGTGGTAAGATTCAAATATGGATTGCTCCAGGCAGATGGCCGGGCAGCCATTCTGTCAAATAGCCGCGCGTGTCGACCAGGTTGATTTGCTCCCGCCGTGCCGCGATCTCTTCATGGGTCAGGTTGATCCGGGAGTGCAGGTTGATCCGATACTCTGCCCGTGCGTGTGTGCCATCCGGCTCCGAACTGACCGGCAGGCCACTGGCTCGCCAGAACTGGATACCACCGTTCAGAAAATAAACGCTTCCCTGATGGCCCAGCCATGCCAGCATCCAAGCCAGCCAGCCTTCTCCCCCCCAACTGCTGTCCGCATCCCCATAAATTAGAACCGCATCGGTTATGCCAGTATCCGCTGATGCGCCGGCAATGGTGCCGCCCCCCGATCGACCGCTTCCCGCCGCATTTCTAAAAACATTTCATCGGGAGCGAGGTTCACCGGACAGACTGCGGCGCATAATCCGCATAAATTACATAACGCCCCGCTGGGTCGCGCCGTAATCGGGGGCCTGGGAATTGCCACCTTTGCAACGCTTTTTTTCGTGCCCGCGGTGTTCGGCATGCTTCACCGGCGGACGCCCCATCAGATGCCATTCGAGCAGACCGACTCGGTTTTAAAAACCGAGTCGGTCTATCCGGATGACTGAGAGCTATCCGTAAATCGTTAGCGGATCGACCCCCATCACAAAGAAGGTATGGTTATGAATTCAAAACAATCAGAAGATGTTAAGGAAAATCCGGAACCTGAGGCGAAGCGTCACCTATCCGCCGTCAAGTTTCTGGTTTTATCCCTCATTGCGGCCATATTGATCGGCACGGGCGTTATCGCGGGACTTATCCCCCGTGGCACCGGCAAACCGGGTTGAGGGCCGAAACCAGGGAACTTTCCATTCCCTCCGTCACGATCATCGCGCCCAAACCCGGTCAAAGCATGATCCAAACAGCGTTGCCGGCGGCATGGTTTCCGACCTCGATGTGGCGCAGGCCGAGACCGTCTTGAAGACCGCGGAGGCCCAGGTGCCGGACATCGCCCTCCAGCGGGCCAAATATCAAAATGCCCTGGCGGTATTGACCGGAAGGATCGCATCCCTGTTTCAACTTGCCGAAAGGCCGCTCAACCTGTCACCGATCCTCCTTCCTGAGACTGAAAGCGAAAAATAACTTTATCCCTTCGTCTGAAAGTGTCCATAGAGAATACGCTTTTGTCCTTTTGCGGGAATACGGAGCTTATCTTCAGGATCGATCCGGAAAGGGGGTTAGCATGCCGGACTGCAATAAGGACACGGGATCATATTCATTATTTTCATTTTTTATTTTCTTAAAAATCAATCTTGACATTGAATATCTAAAATTTTATATTCATACAAATGAATATGGAGACCGTCATGGATCAATTTGTCAAAGTCATGAAAGCCCTTTCAGACCCCAACCGGGTGGTGATCATCAAGATGCTTCAGCACAAGACCATGTGCGTCTGTGAAATTCAAAAGGCGCTGGATATTCCGCAACCGACCGCATCCCGACAGTTGAAAATCCTGGAGGACGCGGGTCTTGCCGTCAGCCGGAAAAGCGGACTGTGGGTCAATTACGATGTTGCGGACGGCGCGGGCAGCCCCTATGCCGCTATTTTGCTGGGAGGACTTAAGCACTGGCTTGAGGAGGATAGGGAAATTGCCCGAATCATCCAAAAACTCCCTGAAATCCGTAGGGAAGATATTTGCAAAGAGTGAGGAAGCGTTATGAAAGATTCAAATCCCCAATCCTGCTGTGAAGTGAAGACGGAGGACTCCGGGGTTTCCGCCGATACGGGTGAAAAATCCCGGGCGCTTCGCTATGTCCTGTATATGGTCCCCCTGTTGGGCCTTTGGGGGGTCATTTATCAGCATCTGGCCGATTTTGCCCGCCTGATGACCTATACCGTGATGCAACTGCCGGAAGGAAAACATCTGAGCAGCGCCATTGACTTTTTTATTTTTGAAACACCGAAAGTCCTGATGCTGCTGACCCTGGTAGTGTTTGGGGTGGGCATTGTGCGCTCGTTTTTTACCCCGGAAAAAACCCGGAAAATTCTGGCCGGTAAACGTGAATCCTTCGGCAATGTGCTGGCCGCGCTGCTGGGAATCGTAACGCCGTTTTGTTCCTGCTCGGCGGTTCCCCTATTCATCGGATTTGTCACCACCGGCGTTCCCCTCGGCGTCACCTTTTCATTTTTGATTTCGGCTCCGATGGTGAACGAAATCGCGCTGGTGCTTCTCTACGGGCTCTTTGGCTGGAAAGTCGCCGCCATTTACCTTGGAACCGGTCTCCTGATCGCCATGATTGCCGGATGGGTGATCGGAAGACTTCGGATGGAGCGGCATCTGGAGGAGTGGGTGCTTCAGATTCAGGCCGGGGAAAACGGCATGGTGGAGGATAACCTGACCTGGGCGGACCGGATTCAGTATGGCCTGGATGCGATCAAGGAAATTGTCGGAAAGGTCTGGATCTACGTGGTGATCGGCATCGCGGTCGGCGCCGGGATTCATGGGTTCGTGCCCGAAGGCTTTATGGCCTCCATCATGGGAAAAGGCGCCTGGTGGTCGGTTCCGATCGCCGTTCTGATCGGCATTCCCATGTATTCCAACGCCGCCGGTATCATTCCCGTGGTTCACGCCCTCATTGAAAAAGGGGCGGCACTGGGGACGGTCCTGGCTTTCATGATGTCCGTGATTGCGCTCTCGCTGCCGGAAATGATAATTCTTCGGAAAGTATTGAAACCCACGCTGATTGCCACCTTTGCCGGCGTTGTCGGTGGCGGCATCCTGATCGTCGGATATTTGTTTAACATGCTGATATAAGGAAGAGTGGTTTCGTAAAAAGTTCTATTATACATTTCAAAGTTCAACCTTAAACGGCTGTTTGCCGCACTCTAATGGGAATTCCTATGAAAACCGATTACACGAAGAAACAAATACGAATTGGCATTGTCGCGGGACTGTTCATTTTTGGTTTAAGCCTGTTGCAGGCTCCGGTTTTTCCCGGCCTGACTTCTTCTATTTCACAGGCGACGGAAACCACGGAAATTCCGGCCAAGGGAATGGTCACCATGGTGGATCTGGGAGCGAAAAAATGCATCCCCTGCAAAATGATGGCGCCCATTCTGGAAAAACTGGAGAAAGTCTATCGGGGAAAGGCCCTCATTCATTTTTATGATGTGTGGGAAAACAAGGAACCGGCCACTCGGTTCGGCATTCAGGGCATTCCCACCCAGATTTTTTTCGACGCGGATGGCAAGGAGGTTTTTCGGCATCTGGGGTTTTTGAGCGAGGAAGACATTGTTGGCCAGCTTGCCAAAATGGGCGTGAAGTAAATTATACCGGAGAAACATCATGATCGACTCTTTTTTCCTGACGGTAAACCAGTGGATGACCGGCGGCGCCTCCCTTGCCCTGCTGGGCTGTTTTCTATGGGGACTGGTCAGCGTCCTCTTCAGCCCCTGTCACCTGGCATCCATTCCGCTGATGGTCGCCTATGTCGGCGGTCAGAAGGAGCAACCCAGACCCCGGCAGGCGATTCAGTATTCGATTGCCTTCACCACCGGGCTGTTTTTCAGCATTGCCGGAATCGGCCTCATCTGCGCCCTTTTGGGCCGAATGCTGGGCGATGTGGGGAATTACTGGCAGATAGTGGTGGGACTGGTGCTGGTCTGGGTCAGCCTCACCATGTTCGGGGTCAAAGGCTGCTCCCTCAGCGGCGGCTTTCTCCACCGCCTGAGGTTCAAGGGGCTCTGGGGGGCACTGGGTCTGGGAATGGCCTACGGCACGCTTTCCGGCTCGTGCACCTTCGGCTTTATCGCGCCGATTCTGGCGGTTATTACGGTTCAGCAGCAGATCGCCAGCGGAGTGCTTATGATTTTGCTGTTTGCCGTCGGGCATTGCATCCCCATCGTTATCGCCGGCAGCTCGACAGCCCTGGTACGCCGGATTCTCGAAAACAGCGCCTGGCAGGGCGCCGGGAACTGGTTTCGAAAAAGCGCCGGCGCATTGATCGGATTCCTTGGATTATATTTTATCCTGACGCCGCTGGTTTCGTAAAGACAACCAAGGATTATTTACTCTATTGAAGGGATTGTGCCCGCCGGGAACGGGGATACGGATAAAAAAGGGGTGATTACCGCCAGATTCAAGGGGGGCTCGTAGCACATGAACGCGAACTCGATGATATTCTGGCGGTTAAAACACTTAGTATAACGGGAGCGCCGTTTTCCCGAACGCCCGCCATTACCAACGCACGCGCGCGTTGTGGAAAAAATCCGATGATAAAAATGGTGGAAGCGGATTGTTGGATACAGTCAGCTCTTCGTATTATGGTTCAATTTTCGTTCCCAGCACTTGCAGGAATTTGGCGAGCCAATCAGGATGGGCAGGCCAGGCCGGGGCGGTCACCAGCTTGCCGTCCACATGGGCCTTGTCCACGGGAATATCGACATACTTGCCGCCCGCGCAAGTGACATCCGGCCCAACCGCCGGATAAGCAGAACAGGCTTTGCCCTCAATGACGCCAGCAGCAGCCAGTACCTGCGCACCGTGACAGATGGCTGCAATGGGCTTGTTCGCTATCGAAAAGTGTTTCACCATCTGGAGTACCGCCTCGTTAAGGCGAATGTATTCCGGCGCACGCCCCCCGGGGATGACCAACGCGTCGTAGTCTTCGGCCTTAACCTCTGCAAAAGAAGCATTCAGCGTAAAGTTGTGGCCGGGCTTTTCGCTGTAAGTCTGGTCTCCCTCGAAGTCGTGTACAGCCGTGCGCACTTTCTCGCCTGCCGCCTTGTTGGGACAGATGGCGTGGACTGTATGCCCGACCATCAAGAGTGCCTGGAAGGGCACCATTACCTCGTAGTCTTCCACATAGTCGCCGACGAGCATCAAGATTTTCTTTGCACTCATAATAAACTCCTTTCTGTTGGTTTGCATATCGCGAACAGTTCGCGTCTTTGGGGCAATTCTGTGAACAACCGGAAGCAATTCCACTTCTGACCGGCAGTTATGTCTCAGGACGGGTCTTCTCTTCTACTGTTCCACCAGGGCTTTTTCCCAGAGATAAGAATTTGCTTTATATAAAGAAAAATATGGGAAATTGCAATAGTAAATCGGGCTGAAGCCCACCCCAACATGTTGGGGGGCTTCAGCCCGATAGAACCCGATAAAGCGGATGCTCTGGCGATGCTTAACCCAATGCTTTCCGAGTCAGACTTTACGCAAATGGTCCGGCGCCTGTGGGCACTCGCGAGTGAAGTCTGATAGCTCGGTATCGACCTTTTGCATCTCCTTGCAAGGAAACCCCCTCGAGGAAACGATCAAAAATAGCTTGACAATCTTAAACGCATCGGCTTAAAAGCTAATATTCAATTCGGCGACAGAAGTCGTCGCGCCCCGTTAAAAATTCCATTCAGAATCGTTTTTCTGTTTGGCAAGGATTAATGGGGGGTATCCGGTTAGTAAAGCGCGTTCCCGCGTTTCGGGAAGCCATATTAAAAACAAGCCACGAAGGCGTTTCTCCGTGAATGGAGAGGGCGTTTTCGTGGCTTTTTTTTTGCGAAAAAAAGGAGGTTTTTGTGTCCCCACGTTATGTGGTTGCGAGTCTGATGGTGGTGCTGGGGGTCCTGGCCGTTTCACCGGTGGGAGGGGAAACCAACGATACCGGAGACCGGGCAAGAGAGTCCGTGAGTCAGGCCCTCGATACGCGGCAAACGACGCAAAAGGAGGAGGACCGGTGGCGCAGCGAAAAGCAAGAACTTCTGGCCGCCTATGAGCAACTGCGGGAGGAAGAAAAACGGCTGCGGGTGTTGGAAACGCAATTGCGGGAGGAAACGGCCGCTGCTGCGGCGCGTGTTGCGGCCAAGGAGAAGGAACTAACGGATTCGGAAGAGATATCGGGCCGGATACAGCCGTTCCTTGAGGAACTGGTGAACCGCCTGAAGGAAAAGGTTTCGAGCGACATGCCCTTTTTGGTGGAGGAGCGGACGCAGCGGATCGACCGGCTGACGGCGCTTCTTTCGGACCCGGGGGTGACGGTCAGCGAGAAGTACCGAAAGGCCATGGAGGCGCTGCTGGTGGAGGCCGAATACGGCAACAGCATTGAGGTTTACCAGCAAACCATTGCCGTGAACGGCGCCTCCCGCCTCGTCAACATTTTCCGTCTTGGAAGAATCAGCCTCTTCTACCAGACCCTCGATCAGAAGGAATGCGGCTTTTATGATGTGGCGGCGGCCGGGTGGCGGCCCCTCTCCGGCGCGTTCAACCGGGTCCTTCAGACCGCTATGGAGATCGGCGCCAAGCGGCGGCCGGTGGAGTTGTTGACACTGCCGCTCGGGAGGATGGCGAAACAATGAAATCGAAACGATGCCAAAAAGCGGTGGGGGTGTTGCTGGTCGTGTTTTTTTGCTTTGGGCCGGCCGATGCCGAGGACATGCGGGATCAGAGCGTGCGGGCCCGGCAGGAAAAAAAGGTGTTGCTGGAAAAAGCGGAGGCGGAAAAGGCCGCCGCCGAAAAGGCGGCTCTTGCCGCCAGGGAGCGTATCCAGGGGGATCGAAGCGAGCTGCAAAAGACCGTCGCGGAACTCAAGGCCCGGAACGCCAGGCTGGCGCATTCCGTCCAGGCGCTTGAAGGGCAGCATAAGACCCTGCTGGAAAAGGAGAAGCAACTCACCGATCAGTCCCAGGAAAAGGACGCCATGGTTCGGGAACTGGTCGGCGTCATTCGCGTCAACGCCAAGGATATTGATGCCCTGATCGATCAGAACCTGCAATCGGCCCTGAAGCCTCCCCGAAATGAATTCCTGAAAGCCATTTCCGGGCAGTCCCTGTTTCCGGCCATGGAAGACATCCGCGCCATGGTGGCGGTGCTGTGGGATGAGATTCAAGCCTCCGGAGAGGTTCGCGTTCAAAAAGGCACCATGGTGGATCGCACCGGTTCGTCCATCGAGGCGCAAATTCTCTCTATCGGCAACTTTACGGCCGCCTACCAAGCGGGCGACGAGGTGGGATTTCTGAACTATTCACAGACCGGTCACAAGTTGTTTGCCCTCTCGCGGCTGCCGGGCGGTCCGACGCAAAAGCAGCTGGTCCGCTACATGGCGGGCCAAAGCGAGGAGGTGCCCATGGATGTCTCTCGCGGCGGCGCCCTGCGTCAAATCACGCAGCATATCACCTTTTGGCAGCGGGTGCCGCAGGGAGGGGTGATCGGCTGGATCATCGTGGCCCTCTTTGCCATCGGTATTCTCATCGTCCTGGAACGCCTCGTTTTTTTCCTGAGAAGACGGATCGACGGCGACGCCCTGCTGGGCCGCATCACCGCTCTGGCCAACGAGAATAACTGGGCCGCCTGCAAAAAGACTTGCGAAAACCATACCGGAACCCCCCTATCCCGCGTCATGCTGGCGGGTCTGGACGCCAAAGGACTGCAACGCGAGGAAGTCGAAAATGTCCTTCAGGAAGCCATTCTGAAGGAGATTCCGCCGCTGGAGCATTTTCTGTCAACACTCGGCATGCTGGCCACCATTGCCCCTCTTCTCGGACTTCTGGGAACGGTGACGGGAATGATCAACACCTTTTATGTCATCACGCAGCACGGCGCGGCAGACCCCCGCATGATGTCGAGCGGCATATCCGAAGCCCTGGTCACCACCATGCTGGGGTTGATCGCCGCCATTCCGTTTCTGTTCGTTCATACCCTGCTGAGCCGGAAGGCCGAAACGGCCATCACCCAGATGGAGGAAAAGGCGGTGGCGCTGGTCAACATCCTTCAACAGAACCTGAAGACGGGATGATGGACTTCTATTATACACAATACCGGCTTGTGATGGATTATCTGTCGGCCGGCGGCCCGGTCATGCTGCCCCTTGCCGGGGTGTGTCTTGCGATGTGGCTGCTGATTGCAAACCGGCTTTTGTTTTTCAGAGACCTGCATCGCAACAACATGAGCCGGAAAGAGGCCGCCGCGCATATTCGGGAAGACCGCCCCCCCGATGCCGCGCAATACCGGGGAGCCGTTTTTTTCCTGGTGGACCAATTTCTGCGGCGCCGCAAGGGGGACCGGGAGATCGACAAGTTCATCCTCGATGAAACGGTGATGATGATTCGGCGGCATCTCGATCATTATCTCGAAGTCATTCGCGTGCTGGCGAGCCTCGCTCCGCTTCTCGGCCTTTTGGGAACCGTGACCGGCATGATCAATACCTTCGAGGTATTGACCCTTTTCGGCACCGGCAACCCTCGGGGCATGGCCAGCGGTATTTCGGAGGCCCTGATCACCACCGAAACCGGGCTGGTGGTGGCGATTCCCGGACTCTATATGCAAGGGTTTCTGGCGCGCCGGGCACGGAATCAGAAACAGGCGATCCGGCTTGCCGGTCATTACCTGCGCAAGCACTTATAACGGTCAAGGGAGAAACCTTCCATGTTGAATATCAGCGCGGCCAGACGGGGGAAACGGGCAGGCGGCGAGCTGAACATGACACCGCTCATCGATATGATGTTCATTTTGCTCCTTTTCTTTTTGGTGACCATGAATTCGGTTACCGAAACCGGCATCGACGTCAATCGGCCGACGGCCTCGACGGCGGTCAGTAAAACCAAGGCCAATATTCTGATCGCCGTTGACCCGGCAAACCGTATCTTTATGGATCGCCGGGAGATCGATGTTCGCGCCGTTCGCGCCAATGTGGAGCGGGCGCTGGCGGAAAATCCGGAAGGCGCCGTGATCGTCGTGGCCGATAAGGCCAGCACCACCGGAACCGCCCTTCTGGTCATGGATGGTTGCCGCATGGCCGGAGCGAAAGAGGTGTCGCTGGCGGCACGGTTGCCGGAGGGGGAGTGAGGGCTGTGAAAGAGGAAAGAGGAAAGAGGAAAGAGGAAAGAGGAAAGAGGAAAGAGGAAAGAGGAAAGAGGAAAGAGGAAAGAGGAAAGAGGGAAGAGGTTAGAGGAAAGGTCAAGGGTAGGGCGTCCAAAAGGGACCACAATCGGCTCAAATTTTTCCCCGGTTTTTGGACCCGGTCAAATAGCCTCTTGAACCAGGATATGGCCTCCATATGACGGAATTTTGAGGGGTCCAAAAACCGGATAACGGCCAGAGACTG
>JAZDPP010000115.1:0-37795 GCA_043797445.1 Pseudomonadota bacterium | reverse complement strand
CCGAACAGGCCCCGCATTCCCCCTTGCCGCACCCGATCTTTGTGCCGGTGAGAAACAGATTTTCCCGGAGCACATCGGCCAGCGTCGCATCCGCGTCAATGCTCACCACTTTTTCAAGGCCATTCACGTTGAGAGTCTTATCGATCATGTCGTTATCCTCCTCCGCCGGCTTTGCCGGAAGCTATTTAACTGTCAGTTTTTTGCTTTCGATTGTTTATGGTTTTTTCATTTATAGCGCATAAGCCTTGCGCATGATGGCAAGCACCTCGTCCGCACTCATGCTTCTCGGTAAAAATAAAAACCCCACGTCCCGGGTCGCGGCCTGCGCCAACGGCAAAAGATCAGCTTCCGTCACCTTCAACTCCTTTAGAGTCGGAATGCCGATTTCCTTGTTGAATGCGATGATCCGGCCGGAAACGGCGGCCGCCAGCGCCTCGGGAGACAGATCCCGATCAAGGTTCAATCCCATGATCGCTCCCACCCGCCGCACCTTTTCCGGCGCCACATCGACGACGACATCAATCACTCCTGGGATGGCGACCGCACAGGCAATGCCGTGGGGAATGTGATGCAGGGCACCGAGGGCATGAGCGAAAGCATGGCCGAAATGAATCATCGCGTCATTGAACGACATGCCGGCGATGAGGCAGGCAAAGCTCAGCTGGGTTCGGGCTTCCAAATCGGAACCGTTTTTCACTGCCCGCGGCAAATAGGTGTAAACCAGTTCGATTGCCTTTTCGGACAGCAGGTCCGACATCGGGTTCTGACCGGCGGAGGTGTAAGCCTCGATGGCGTGGGCGAAGGTGTCCATGCCGGTGAAAGCGGTGATATGAGGGGGCAATCCCAGCATTAAACAGGGGTCGATGATGGCGAGATTCGCGATGGCCGCGGGCCCCAGAATGCCGCCCTTGGTATGGGTGACGGTGTTCGACACTACGGCGATACAGGTAACCTCGCTTCCGGTCCCGGCCGTCGTCGGAACGAGGACCAGCGGTTTTCCGGGCGCATGAACGCCGCCGGGAGCGTAGTAGTGCCGAATGGGCCCGGGGTTTGTCAGCAGAAGGTTGACCGCCTTAGCCGCATCCATCGAGCTCCCGCCGCCGATGCCGACCACCCCGTCCACCTTTTCCGCCCGTGCCATTGCCCCGCATTCATCCACCATGGTATCCGGAGGGTCCGGCAATACCGAGCCGAAGTGTACAACCTTTAAACCGGCTTTCTCCATATTATCGATGATGGGATCGACAATGCCCGCATTCTTCACGCCCGGATCATAAACGCAGAGGACCTTCGAACACCCCAACCCCACTGTTCTCTTGCCGGTCTGATGTGATGCGCCCTCTCCAAAGAGCACTTCCGACTTGGAACTGATTCTGAACATATCTATTATCTCCTTAGCATTTCGGTTGATTATTTTACTCATTCGATGGACGTGATTAGAGCAATTCTACAAAAAGCCTCTCCTTTGTGAATTTAACCCATTCACATTTAGAGAGGCTCTTCTTTGTTCTCGTTAATACCGAATTCTGTTGAATCGCAGGACAACACCGGAGGGTGCGCCTTAAGAACAATTAACAGCCGGCATCACGGCCTCTTCCCTCTGCTCCGCCGGTATGGCGCCGGCTTTTTTCTTGTTCGGGAGAAGAAAATGACCCAAGGCGGGTACCAGGATCAGTGCCCCGACCATGTTCCACAGAAACATGAACGCGAGCAGAATGCCCATATCGGCCTGGAACTTGATCGGAGAGGCCACCCAGGTTCCCACCGCAAAGGCCAGCGTCAATCCGATCAGGACCACCACCTTTCCGGTAAAGCGCAACGCATCATGGTAGGCCTCGCTCAGATCTTTTCCAAGACGCATCAGCGTCATCATAACACTGAGCACGTAAAGCGCGTAGTCGACGCCGATCCCCACGCCCAGCGCTATGACCGGAAGGGTCGCCACCTTCACCCCTATTCCCATGACAACCATCAGGGCCTCACACAGGACCGAAGTGAGCATCAGCGGCAGCACCGCGCACAGCACCGCGCGCCAGGAGCGAAACGTGATGAAGCAAAGCAATACCACCGCGCCGTAAACGCAAAGCAGCATCGTGCGATTGCTCTCTTCGACCACGATGTTCGTGGCCGCCTCAATCCCCCCGCTGCCGGCGGCCATCAGAAACCGGACTGTATCGGTGTCATTGGCTTGAGCGAAAGTCTTCACGTAATTCACCACCCGGGTGAGCGTGTCGGCCTTGTGATCCTTGAGATAGATATAGAGGGTAAGCAGGTTTCCCTTTTGGTTGAACATCTCCCTCGGGGCGCGCGTCTGCACCCCTCCGAGGGCGGCCTGATTGGGGATGAGCTCGAACCATTTAAAGTTGCCCTCGTTGTAGCCGACGCTCACAAACTTAGCCAGGGCCGCCATGGAGTTGGTCGCTTCCACCCCGGGCAGCTGTTCCAGCGCCCAGGCCAGTTCATCCACCTTGGACAGTGTGGTGTAGTTCGTGCATTGATTTTCGGGGGTTTCCACCATGACCACAAAGATATCACTGCTGGCCGCATAGTGTTCAACGAAGTAGGCGTTATCGCGGTTATAGCGGGAATCCTGCCGAAGTTCCGGAGCCCCCGGATCAAGGTCTCCAATGCGTAGCTGTGAGCGCACGACCATACCGAATGCCGCCAGCACGGTGCATAGCAGCACCGTGACGATGGCCCAGCGCCGTTGGGTAAACATGTCCAAAAACCGCCACAGCGGGGCATCGATAGCGCTGCCGTTCCCATTTCCCTCGCTGCGGACGCTGCGTTCAGCCGCCTTGGGAGTAACCCCGATATAGCTGAGGGATAACGGGATCAGCACCAGGTTAGTGAAAATCAATACCGCCACCCCCGCGCTGGCCGCAAGCGCCAGCTCCCGAATTACCCGGATCTCTATGATCATTAGAACCGCAAACCCCACCGCATCGCAGAGCAGCGCGGTCAGACCGGCCAGAAACAGGCGCCGAAACGTCAGTCGCGCCGCCACCATTTTGTGGGCGCCGCGCCCGACATCCAGCATGATTCCGTTCATCTTCTGAGCGCCGTGGCTCATGCCGATGGCAAAGACGAGAAACGGGACGAGAATCGAGTAGGGATCGAGTTCATACCCGAAAATCACCAACAACCCCAGCTGCCAGACCACCGCCACCAGGGAGCACAGGACCACGATCACGGTACAACGAATACACCGGGTGTACACGAACACCATCGCAGCGGAAATAAGGCTGGCGATGGCAAAAAAGAAAAACACCTCGTTGAGTCCCTCAATCAGATCCCCTATAATTTTGGCGAATCCGGTAACGTGGATGCGAATCTTATCGTTCTCATACTTCGCCCGAATCTCCTCGATGCGTCGCGAAAATTCGCTGTAGTCCAGGGGTTTTCCGGTCTTTGGGTTCACATCGAGCAGGGGGACAAAGATAATGGTGGAACGAAAATCCTGGGCCACCAAGTGACCGATCTCTCCCGAACGCTCGACATTGGCGCGCAGTTGGCGCAGACTCTCCGGAGAACCGTCATAGAAATCGCCCACCACGACATCGCCCTCGAGCCCCTCCTCGGTTACCGCCACCCAACGGGTCGCCGGCGTCCAGAGGGATTTCATGAAGGGGCGGTCCACCCCGGCCAAAAGGAACACCTCATCGTTGATCCGTCGTAGCGCCTCCATGTATTCGGCGTCAAAGAGGGTGCCCTTTGTATTTTCAACCGCGATTCGAATCGCGTTGCCAAGCCCCGCCAGATCCGCTTTATGGCTAAGAAAGTTGGCAATATAGGGATGCGTCGTGGGGATGGTCTTCTCGTAGCTCGCGTTAAGCGTCAGGTGCGTCGCCTTCCACCCGAGAATGAGCGTGACCAGCAGGCACAGGGCAATAACCCATGGCCGGTTATTAAACAGTATCCGTTCAACGAAAGCCCCGGAGGTCGTGTCGAAATCTTCGGCACGACCGATAATCAGGTTATCCGTTTTCGAACTACTGGGTTTCAATATGCCTCCAGTTGCCATCATTTCAAATCCTTTGCTGAAACCCGCCGCATGCCGCGAAGGCTGGATAGAATAAAATTGCCGTCACCGGACTGCGTCAGACCTGTGGCAGGCACCGGTTCGGGGGCCGCATGACGCTTAAAACCGGCACTGCCGTCACTGCTGACCAGCAGTTCACCGGCCTGGCTGACCAGCACCACCCCACCGCCGGCCAAAGACAATCCGGCGCTGAATGAAACAAGAGTCGCCGTATCGATTTTCTTCCAGGTGTTGCCGGCATCGCCGGAGTGAAAAACGTTGCCGCGCAGGCCGTATAAAACAAGGGTTCCCTCGGGACTCCCCAGCAGTCCGAAATAACTCCCCTCATAAGGTGAACTCACAGCGGTGAAATGCTGCCCGCCGTCATCGGAGCGCAGCAGCAACCCCTGCTCTCCGGCGAGAAAAAGCGATTTTTCCGCGGCACACATGCCGTACAGGTGCAGTTCCGAATCGTTTTCCACATGGTCCCCCCAGGGTATCCAGGTTAAACCGCCGTCTTCAGTGCGCATTATCATGTTAAACGCCCCGAAAACGAAGCCGGTACGATCGTCGAGAAAAAACAGATTTAAAAACGGTTTGTCCGGGCCTTCGGCGACAAAGCGCTGAGCCGGGGAGATGATGGATTCCCCCTTTTCCACATCCTGCTCGGCTGCGGCCCGGCGTTCGGCGGCGGCTAACATTAACTTACCGACCACGAAGCCGTCGAGCTGTTTCACCCAGGTTTCCCCACCATCGGTGGTTTGCAACACTACCCCGAAGTGCCCGACAGCCCAGCCCTTTTTTTCCCCGACGAATTGCACCGCGGTGAGCGTGGTGCACACCGGCGTCTTCGCCTGGCGCCAGCTGGCGCCGCCGTCGTCCGAGAGGAGCACGATCCCCCGCTCCCCGACCGCCACAACGCGAGTCCCCACCCGAGTAACCGATAGCATGGCGGCACTGGAAGCCTTACCGCTTTGCAGCGACGGACGATCCAGCACGGGAAAAGCGCCGGCGGACGCACCCGAAAAACCGGCAAGAATCAGGACCGCGGCCACCGACCAGGATATAATAAACATCCCAAACCTCATCGCGCCCCCCCTCCCAGCTGGTTTGGACTGAAAAACGACTTTTCGAAGCGCGGCATGACCTTGTACTGAATAGGTGACTCGTTGGCGGTCTCATTAAGGTAATAGGAGCCGACCTGGAGGTTGTAAGTGCCCCAGCTCATAATGCTCGTTACGCAGGGAACGTCCGGTGCAAGCATCGCCAGATTGTAGCTCCAGCGCCACAACTCTCCATTGGCGTCCCAGCCGTCGATCATCATGATCTGCCAGGTGTCCTCATCAAAATAATAGAGACGCTTGGGCACCGCGTGGCGCTGACCCTCCTTGAGCGTCGCTTCCACCACATACACCCGGTGCAGTTCCCAGCGCACGTAGTCCGGATTCATGAAATTGGGAGTGAGAAGGTCTTTGAACTTCGCGGCAGCGGCCCGATTGCCATTGTAAATGATGTACATCTCCTTTTTACCCACCAGCTTGAAATCGTGACGACCGTTGGGGCCGAAGAGCAGAAAGGCCTCGTCGGCAAACCCGATACCCGATGTTACAAAATCCGGAGTGTCGTAGGAAATGGAGGGCGCCCGGCGCACCCGGCGCTGACCTACGAGGTATTGCCAAATGCCCCGGGGCTGCGACTCGTCGCTGACCTCGTTGACCAGGATCGCCTCCCCGGCCTTGTAGGCGGGCCCCGTGTTGACTAACTGGCCAAGCTGATAAATGCCATCATATTTTTCCAGGCTGCCCTCTTGGTAATAGTAAGGGTGGGAAAAGGATTGGATGCCATCCGTGGCCATGACCAACTCGCCGTCCGGCGTGACCACCATGGTTTTCATGGTTTGCTGAAAGGACTCTCCCTTCCATGCAAGCCGGTGGTTCAACATGGCTTCAAAGCCGCTTTTTGTTATTGGAAAGGGGACGCCCCCATAGGCACCGGTCACCCCCAACCCGTTCTCGGTCAGCTTGGCGCTGGTTGCGTTTTTGAATGTGTTATCGTACACCCACTGAGGCGCCGCGGCGCTACGGTGGGTGGGGTAGACATCTACCCGAAAGTCCGGGTGTTTTTTCAAAAGGAACTGGATCCCGTGAGCCAGTTTGTCCTTGTACTGGTCCATGTTCTTGCCGGTGATGGAGAAAAGGGATTTTTCATCGGCAAAGTAGTCGGCACGATGCTCGCCATTCTTGTAGCCCGCGGGCACCTTCGTGTAGCCACCGTCCCATGCGGGGATGGTGCCATCGGCATTGCCGGCTCGCTCTGCGCCAAAGGGCGTCAGGGTGGTTTTAAGTTTGGCGGCCTCCTCGGCAGTGACCGCCGCTATCGCGGCCTGGACGCCCAATAACAGGGCGAATACCAGCACTGTGGAGAAAAGGCTCTTAGGAAAGCGCATCAGATGGTTGGGTTTCATATTGTTTTTCTCCTTTGGCGGCTCAGAAAGCCCGTGTAAAATAGAAAGAGACAAAGTCTCGGTCGGCCAGGGTCTGGGCGAAGGACAGGTGGGGACCGGGGGCGTTGTGGGGTACCGTGAAGGTATCCTCCGAACCGAAGTACTTCACGTAGCTCAACCCGGCCTTCCACACCGTGCGGTAGGTAAAGCCGAGACCGACGCTCATGTCGCCGGCTTTGGAGCTGCCGCCGTTGAAATTGGAGATGGCCGACGAGCGCCCCGAGAAATTCCAGCCGACGCCCATGGGCACCGCCAGATCCAAACCGGTGAGCACCTGGAAGTAAGTGGGCTCGAAGATCATCCGCAGTGCCCATGCCTCCTTGGAGGTGTTCTGGGCCAGGGCGGCCTCGTTATCGGTAATGTCCAGGCGCGTGTTGTAAGCAAGCTCGGCCAGAAACGCGCCGCCGTCCCAGAGAGGGCTCGCCTGCAAAACGTAAATACCGGAGAGGTTGGCGTGGGCCGTTTCACCCACAGCGTAAAGCCGGTCGTCTTCGTCGTTACCGGCGGTCAGCCCCACATTCACCTGAGGATCGGTGTTGAGGGGAGCGTTGCTCCGATAGGAGAACTCGGTCGCCCAGTTGAGCTGGCCCACCGACCCGGTGGCGCTCACCCCGTAGGTTTCGATGTCCTCGGCATAGACCCAGCGGTAATTCATTGTAACCACCGGATCGATGTAGGCTCCGCTGGGGGTCTTGGCATGGTAGCGGGCCGCGTACAGGCCCAGGTCGATTCCTACCGATTCCAACGTATAGCGCAGCTTCACACCGCCTTGCCCCTGATCGTCGGCCTCCAGATCGTTCCTATGAATCATAGCCACACCTGGCCCCAGGATCCAGGACTCAGCCCCCTCACCAATAAAGTCGGCGTTGCTCAGATAGCTGCCTACCCCCGGAATCCGGGTCTCGTGCCAGCCGAGCTGGTAATAGGCGCCGAAGGAGAGATTGGACAAGAGTTGCACATCGCAAGAGATCTGCTCCACCGGCCGCAGCACCTCTTTAAATTGAGAACTCGGCACGGTCAGTATCTTGACCAGATCGATCGGCCCCTGGGCGTCAGCGATGCCGTTACCACCGAAAAACAGCGTTTCGCCGTAAATCAGGGTGTGCCGCCCGCCACGCAGGTTCAGAACCATCGATCCGATATTCAGGTTGGTGTAAAGAAACGCATCCAGCAACTCGGCGTCCCGACCGTGAAGCCGGCGGGTGTCGTGAGTGAATTCATTGAAGTCCTTGCTGACATTATTACAGGTAAAGGGAGAGTCGTTGTCGTTATCCCCACTGTAGACATGGTCGTACCAGGCCGCTCCGCTGAACCGAACGCCGCCGAAGGCAAGCTTGGCCTCGAGCTCGCTCATCCAGTCAACCCGGTTCGAAATTAAGCCGGTGTCAAAGTTACGATCGCCGTCATCGTAGTTGACATCTTCCAGCAGCGTGGCCGATTGGTCTTTGAGCCGCAAGGCCGCGCTGTATTTAAAGGTGTTATCCCAGCGAACCTGGACATCCGGGTTGCCAGTGTCGAACTCGAAAGCCCGCGCCTGCCGCGGCGGCAGGGCCATGGCCAATACCATCACCATCAACGCGACGGTCAGCGTCCATCTTCTTTGGATCATTTATTGCTCCTCCTTACCAGTTGGGGGTGAAATAATAACAGTGGCGCCGTTTTGATGAACGCAGCTCACCATCAGCCGCATCACCATTAAAAAAATAAAATCTTTTGTTTTAGCAGGACTTAGCAAGTCGCAAGAGACTTGTCTATTATACGAAAGTATACTTTTTCTGAACTGGAGGCACATCCCGTTTCCAGCCCCTTCCGAGCAGGCCGTCCCCAGCCCCAACAAGGTGGGGCAGGGGACGGCCTGCTCATCTTTTGCAATTGTCATTATTTACTTGTACAAGAAGCAAGTTCCTATCAAGATCATCCTCGACATCGTACTGTTCCTCCACGCCTTTTGTTTTCCCTTCAATAACACGAATCAGCGCGTTGACATGTTCAGTAATTATCAGCGCCAGCACCTTCATCTGTTCGGCGGTGGCGGCCATCTCCTCTGAGTTGGCGGCGTTTCTCTGACTATTGTCTTCGATCTCAAAAATACGCTGGTTCACTTGCTCAATTCCACTTGCCTGCTCTTGAGATGCCTGGAAAATATCTTCTATAAACTGACTTATTTTATGGGAAATTTCGACATTTTCCTTAAATGCGCCCTGAGTGATGTATGTCAGCTCGTTCCCTTTACCGACAACTTTCATGGTATTATTAATTAAATCGGAAGTGTTTCTTGCCGCATTGGCGGCACGCATGGCCAAACTCCTGACTTCATCCGCAACCACCGCAAAGCCGGCGCCCGCTTCGCCGGCTCTTGCCGCTTCGACCGCTGCATTCAATGCCAACAAATTCGTTTGAAAGGCGATTTCATCAATCGTTTTGATAATTTTCCCGGTTTCTTCGCTGCTTTTAGCGATTTCTTCAATTGCGCCGATCATGTCCTTCATATTCTCATTGACCTTGGCAACAATTCTTCCGGCCTCCTCCATCATACGTTTTGCTTCTCTGGCATGATCGACATTCTTCTTCGTCATGCTCGACATCTCTTCCAAGGAGGAGGACATTTCTTCTATGGCGGCTGCTTGCTGAGAGGATGCGCCGGAAAGTGATTGGCTTGAACCCGACACATGGTGAGAAGCATCTGAAATATTCCTCGATCCCTTTGATAACCCTTTAATGGCGATATTTAGCGGCTTTGTGACGGATCGGGCCAGATACCATGTGATCGGCGTAATCAATAACAGGCAGCCGATCGCGATAATAAACAGCCATAACAACATTTGACGGACATTCTTTTTTGTTTCCGATTTCGACATCAGAATGCTGACGGCGCCGATTTGTTCTTCATTTTCCTTTAACGGGAAAATGCTTTCAAAAAAACTTTCACCGGCAACAGATCTTGATTGAATCAGCAGAGTGTCGTCAGGATCTCTTGAATCCGTATTCGCCGTATGTGCTGAAGCGTCACCATCAAAGCGCTGATAACCATCCAAAGTACCGACGGAAAGCTCACCGTTCACGAATACGTTCAATTGGGTTCCGGCAAACAGTGCAACCTGATTTATAAAGGTTTGGTCTATTGGACTCGATAACGCCACAAACCCGTTTTCTTTGCCGCTTTCAAGCGTATCGACGAGCGGTGCTTCCGAACCGACCCATATTTTTTTCCCGATGGCGGCTAAATGTGCGGAAACTTTTTTTTGCATCGGTGTCGCGTAATTAGTCCGGAAAGGCAATGCGTCATTGGATTCCGAGAAATCTTTAAAAACATCCAGTTGTTTGTCAAAAGGAATTTCCGCTTTTTTGTAGCTATCGTCTCCGAGCGATTCGTGTGAAAACAGTTGCCAAGTATTTTTTTTCATCACAACGGCCGCAAGCCATTTGCCGGTTGAACTATATATCACGGCTTTTTGAGCACCGAACACATAAGCGCGGCCGACAAGAAACATAGACAGCTCTCTGACTTTGTGAGAGGCATCTTGTTTCATATTAAAAAGATCGGCAATAAAATTGATTTGACTGTTCAGTATTTCATCCTTTCCGACACTTTCGCAGAATAAACTCAATTGTTTTTTCTTCTCTTCCATTTGGGATGAAATAACCTGTCGTGCCGCGTCTATTTTTTTTGACGACCTGCTTATGTTTTGCTCTTGGATCAGCCAATACACGGCCCCCATAGCGAAAACAATGGAAATCGAAACCGCCAATACACCATTTAGGATCATGCGTGTCTTGATGTTTAATGCCATTATCAGCCTCGCGCCTCGAACCTTGATTTACCTGATTATCGGATTTCTTGATGAACTTGTTATCAAGTAAATTCTTTGTTTGATAGGGACTTAGCAACTCGCAAGAGGCTTGTCTATTATACGAAAGTATACTTTTTCTGAACCGAAGGCACATCCTTGGAAATCACGGCAAGGCGATGCGGCATCACCCGATCGATAGGTTATAAGAAGGCGGACTTCGTTAAAGAGGTGCCAGGAAGGCGGAAAGGCAAATACGATTTATTTATTATACAAAAGTATACTTTATTCCGGATGGATTCATTGCTGAAGCGCGCTGGTAATCAAGGCGCCCCCCAAAGCTTTGTGTGTCTCCGCCGACAGCTTCCCGGGTCAATATCATATTGATCAGTGAAGTTCTGTTGTTAACCCCAACCTTTTCGTAGATTTTTTGAAGGTGCTTTTTGACGGTTATCTCACTGATAAACAGCTTTTTCGCAATTTCCACGTTCTTCAATCCCGAAAAAAGGAGGACCGTCACCTCCGCCTCCCGTTTGCTCAGATGATACAGATCAATAAGATACTGCGGATCAACGCTTGCGGGAGGTGGCAGTTTCTCGATGCAAACCATGAACATCAGGGAGCCGTCCCATGCCATTTTTTGATCAAAAGCTTTTAGGGTGACAGAAAACCGGGTATTGTCAGCACCTTTCACAACGTATGTTTTTGGAATTACCATTCCTTCGGCCGGTAAGCGTTTCAGGCTGGCCTTTATCTCCAGGCTGTCATCCATTAATTGGGAAAAAATAGGGTCTTTTGCATGAATACCGGTCCCGGAATGTATCAAACTGCCAAGGATCTCATCCGCTTTACTGTTCATGCGAACAACTTGGAAGTGCTCATCCAGGAGAATCAGCCCGTTCGATGATTGCTCCTGAATAAAGTTAAGGATATGTCCCCTCAGCTTAACCCTTCTTCTCAGATCGAAGTGAGCCAGAGCATGTGCCAAATAGGGAGCGATGGTATTTGCCAGCCGAAGCTCTTCCTCCGTGAACAGATTGGATTTTTGGGATCGGGTCAAAACGATTCTGCCATGCAGTTTTTGTTCAGCCACCAGCTCGATGATAAGTTTATGATGAATGCGCTGGGGCTCCAGAAAATCATGATAATATTCCGCGGGCTTGAATGAATCGTAACTGTGTATGGCGGCTATTTCAAAATTGGTCAGGGACGCCGCCTTGTATAGATTATCAAACCGATGATAATATTTAACATAGTGATCATTATACGTTGGATCGAGATTTTTCAGAATTACATATGTGGAGACCGGATTTCCACTCGGCAGCAAAAAAAGCGCTCCCTCGGAAAAAATGGTATAAAACAGCGTATCGAGGACCTTCCGCCTGATAAAATCACAATCCAGAGATTCTCCCGCCTCATTGATCACTTCAAGCAAATTGGTCAATATGGGGGAGGGCAAATTCTTCATCGCACTTATCCTTAAACCGCCTTCGTCCGATGCCCGGCAAAAATAGCCTTACGGTCATCACTCAAAATTAGGGCCTTACGCTATTAACCAAGCTTATGCAAAAAGCGTGGGAACTTGTCAAGAAATTACCATCACGCCATATATATTAGAAGCTCGACATCCCTGTTTTTAAGCATGCATGTTCATGAATTCGAGAAAGAAACGGCGTACTGTTTTTTGAAAGTCAATATTTCTAAAAACCCAAACGGCTGGGAAAAATGCTTCTTAAAGATTTTTATCTCACTCTCTAATCCGCTCTTTAATTTATGGGTAGACCTTGACCAGAGTGATCCGAAGGTGGGCGGCGAGTTTCGCACACGCCTCGTCGGCTTCCCGTGCCAGCGTGGTCCGCATCAGTTCCCTGTGGGTTCGCAGGAAGTCCTCGAGATCGTAGGTCAGCTCCAGCATTTGGTGGCGGTACCGGCGGGCCTGGTCGTAAAGCGTGCTGTGAGCCTCGATCAGGCGTTTCGACCCGCACGCCGCCACCAGTGCGCCGTGAAACTGCTTGTGAGCCCCTTCGGCTTCGGCCGGCACGGGACCATCGCCTTCGCCGTGGCGTGCCGCGGCACGCTCCAGCCGGGCGTATGCCGCGACGATCCCGACTTCCCATTCGTCGTCGCCGGCCGCAATCGCCCGCCTCAGTGCCGCGGTCTCAATGACTTCGCGCACAGCGGTAATGTCCTCCAGATCCTCCTTTGACATCGGCGCCACGCGAAACCCCCGGCCGCTATCGAAAACAACGAACCCCGAAGAGCAGAGCCGGGACAAGGCCTCGCGCAGGGGCGATGCGCCCATCTCATAACGCTCTTTTAGATCCGCGATGAGAAGCTTTTGCCCGGGGGCGAGCTCGCAGGCCACGATCTCCCGGATGAGTCGCTCCGCAGCTGTTTCGATCAGGGTTTCTCCGTTCAATGTTTTCTTCATAGATCTCCTCGGTGTCGATATTGTGGTCTAATAGTTGATTCTATTCGTTTAAAAGTCAAATATTATTTTTATCGTTAAAATTATTTTTTATCGCTTGACAGCCATAATGTCGGTGTGATAGGCATTGGAGTAACAAATGATCATCATCTGGCGCAACCATGGGGAGGAAGACGGCAATGAGAATCCAGCGATTCGTTGATTTATCGGTGACTCTGGAAAACGGCATTTCCTCTGAACCTCCCGGCCTGGAGCCACGCATCGATTATATGGGTCACGCCGAGGGCGCCCGGCTTCTCGCAACGATGTTTCCCGGTCTTCGGCCCGAGGATCTCCCCGACGCCGAAGGATGGGCCGTCGAGCATCTCCACCTTCACACTCACAGCGGGACCCATCTGGATGCGCCGTGGCACTACGCTTCAACCATGAACGGCGGAGAACGGGCGATGGCCATCGATGCGGTGCCGCTTGAGTGGTGTTTCGCCCCCGGGATCAAGCTCGATTTTCGCCACGTGCCGGACGGTCATGTCGTGTCGGCGGCGGAGCTTGCGGATGAACTGAAGCGCATCGGCTGTACGGTGCGTCCCCTGGACATCGTTCTGATGAACACCGCCGCCGGGAAAGCTTACGGATCTCCCGATTACGTGCAGCGGGGCTGCGGTTTCGGCCGGCAGGCGACCCTCTGGCTCCTGGAGAGGGGGGTGCGGGTCATGGGGACCGATGCCTGGAGCTGGGATGCCCCCATGATGTATATGCAACGCCGCTATGCCGAGACCGGTGACCCATCGGTAATCTGGGAAGGACACAAGGCCGGCCGCGAGATTGGTTTCTGTCACCTGGAGAAACTCACGAACCTCGATCTTCTGCCCCCGACCGGTTTCTGGATCAACTGCTTTCCGTTCAAGATCAAGGGCGCCTCGGCCGGTTTTACGCGGGCCGTGGCCCTTTTCGAGGCCCCGGCCGGCGAGGCGTAATTTTATAACCGTTCTGGAAACGGCTTTTCCAGGCACCGGGAGACTAAGTGTACGAATTCATAATTTCGATTACGTATTGACCGCATCATCTTCGTGTGCTTCGTGCCCTTCGTGGTCATTAAAACCATGTGAATCCAACCACGAAGAACACGAAGGGCACGAAGATGAAAAAACGGCAGGGATATCAAATCCCGCCGCGAACCGCCCCACAGGAGGACCTATGGTCAACACCACCGCGACGCCGCATGTCGATCCTTACCCCTCCCAGAATATCGCCTGGTATCTGCTCGGCATTCTGGTGATCGCCAATGTGCTCTCCTTCGTCGACCGGCAGATTCTCGTTCTCCTGGTGCAGCCGCTTCGGCAGGATCTCCACATCAGTGACACGGAGATCAGCCTGCTTCAGGGATTCGCCTTCACGATCCTCTATTCCATGCTGGGCCTCCCGCTGGGTCGTTACGCGGACCGCCATAACCGGCGGAACCTCATCGTCTTCGGTGTCGCCGTCTGGAGCCTGATGACGATGGCCTGCGGTTTTGCCCAGACCCTGGGACAGCTCTTCGTAGCGCGCATCGGGGTCGGCATCGGGGAGGCAACGCTGGCGCCGGCCGCATATTCGATGATCTGTGACGCCTTTCGCCCGCAGAAGCGGGGAACGGCGCTCGGCGTGTATTCGAGCGCCATCTTTTTGGGTATCGGCGTCTCCGTGGTGCTGGGGGGACTCGTGATGGCCCTGATCCACGGCGCCGCCGAGGTGACGCTGCCGTTTGTCGGCATTGTCCGCTCCTGGCAGGCGGCGTTTCTCTGCGTGGGAGCACCGGGACTCCTGATCGCGCTTCTCATCCTGACAGTCGCGGAACCGTCGCGTCATGCCGCCCCGGGGTCCCGGCCCGAAGGGCCGACCCTGACCGACGCGCTTCATTACCTGGCTCAACACCGGGCGGCATTTACACTTCAGCTCCTAGGTTACTCGTGCATCGCGCTGGCGGCCTATGGACTGGGCAGCTGGATGCCGACCTTCTTCATTCGCGTGCATCACTGGAGCGCAAGCCAGGCGGGCATCTACTATGGGCTCTGTGTCGCGATATTCGGAACGCTGGGCGGCATCCTCGGCGGCGTTCTCAGTGACCGGTGGATCGCAGCCGGCCGGCGCGATGCCCGGCTCCTCCTCTCGGTTATCGGCGCTCTTTGCTGGATACCCCTCATCGTCGGCACCGTATACGCGCCGAGTGCCGGCGTCGCGCTGGCCTCGATCGCAGTGGGAGTTGGCTTCAGCAGTTTCGTCAACGGTCTCGGGCCGACCACGGTGCATGACATCGTCCCGGGCTGGCTTCGGGGCCAGGCGACGGCGCTCTTCTTCTTCGTCATCAACTTTCTCGGCCTCGGCATCGGCCCGACCGCCGTTGCGCTCGTGACCGATCACGTCTTCGGAAGCGATCTCGCCTTGCGACATTCGATCCCCCTCGTCGCGATTCCGGCCATCGTGCTGGGCATTGCCCTGCTACTGGCCGCCCGGGGGGCATACCGGCGGGCCGTTGCGGCCCTTGATGGTTCGCCTTCCGGTGAACGACGGGAAGCCCCTGTCAGAGAGATCGGCCTGCTCAAGGAAGAAACGTCATAACACCCTATACCGTAACGAAAGGAGGAGAACAGTGAACAAACAGCAGATGGGTTCACGCTGGGGCACGCGGCTCGGCAGGATTGTGGCGGCCGCCGTCTTAATCGGCGCGGTCGGTACCACCTTTGACCGCGCGGAGGGGTTTCAGATCAAGACCGGAAATCCGGATGTTAAAATCGCCTGGGACAACACCTTCAAATACAACGCGGCATGGCGCCTGGAGAAAAGCTCGGATGAGCTCACCGCCGGCATCAATCAGGATGACGGGGACCGGAATTTCGATGGGGGGCTTTTCACCAACCGGATCAACCTGCTCTCCGAACTGGACATGACCTACCGGCGTTTCGGCGTGCGCGCCAGCGGCGCAGCCTGGTACGATACGGTCTACAATGACGAAAACGACCACGATTCTCCGTCGAGCGCGAACCAGACCTCCGTCCGGTATGACAGGTTCACGGATGACACGGAAAAACTTCACGGCCGCAAGATGGAGCTGCTCGATGCCTTTGTTTTCGGCGGCTGGGATATCGGTCAGGGCCGAGCGAGCTTCAGAGCGGGAAGGCACACGCTCCTGTGGGGCGAGAGCGTCTTTTTCGGGTCCAACGGGATCGCCAACGGCCAGGCACCCGTCGATATTCAAAAAGCCCAGTCCGTACCGGGCACACCGTTCAAGGAATTGATGCGTCCGGTGGCTCAGGTCTCCAGCCAGGTTCAGATCAGCCAGAACATCACCATCGGTGCCTACTACCAGTTCGAATGGGAGGAAAACCGGCTTCCGGCCGTCGGCAGCTATTTCTCCGGAAGCGATGTCGTGGGAGACGGCGGTGAGCGGCTTCTCGCGGGTCCCCCCTTCAGACCCGGCGGCGGCCCTAAGGCCTTTTTCCGGGGAGATGACATGGAGGCGAGCGACACCGGTCAGTATGGCCTTCAACTGCGCTTCCGTTTCCCCAATGGTGAAACCGACTACGGGCTCTATGCCATCCGCTACCACGAAAAGGGAGCGCAGATCTATACCCGGCCGACAGCCGGGGCGCCCAATTTACAAACCGGTCAACTCGGCACCTACCAGCTCGTCTATCCGGAAAACGTGACCGCCTTGGGCGCGAGCCTCACCCGCACCATAGAGAATGTGAACCTGGCGGCGGAAGTCTCCGCCCGGTTCGATACCCCGCTTATCAGCAAATCCCAAACCGTGGTACCGGGAACCCGTGCCGACAATGACGACAATCCGCTCTATGCGGTGGGAGATTCGCTCCACGCGCAGATGTCAGCGTTGTGGACGGTGCCGCGAACGCCGCTTTTCCAGGAGGCGAGCTTTATGGGTGAAGTGGCCTGGAACCAGCGCACCCGTATCAGCGACAACTCGGCTGTCCTCGATCCCAACACGAGCAAGGATGCCTGGGGATTTCGCTTCACCTTCACACCGACTTACCGTCAGGCACTGCCGGGCCTCGACATCGGGGTCCCCCTAGGCCTCGGCTATAATCCCCGGGGCCGCTCGTCGGTGGTGCCGGCCTTCAACAACAGCGGCGTGGATGAAGGCGGTGACGTGAGTGGCGGACTCGATCTGACCTATCTCGATGTCTGGCGGGTCGGGCTCCGGTATACCCATTATTTCGGTGAAACCGGACCTTTCCTCGACGCGACGAACGCCCGCTCGTTCGAGCAAAACATGAATGACCGCGACTTCGTATCGTTTGCGATCAGCCGAACCTTTTGATGCCCTAACCCCGATAGACGGGATCAGTGCCTTAAAAAATACCGTTCCGCCGAAAAGACAAAAAAACAGTATTTCCAAGGCGCCAAAAAGGAGGGAGAAAATGAAAAGACTTGTAATAGTATCGATGGCACTGATGTTTGCAGCCGCCTTATTCAGCGGCACGCAGGCAGCCGCGGCCGTTACGGCCGAACAGGCTGCAAAACTCAAAACGACGCTCACCCCGCTGGGCGGTGAAAAGGCCGGAAACACCGACGGAACCATCCCCGCCTGGGATGGCGGTTTCACGACAGTCAGCCCCGATTTTAAAAACGGCGGGCGGCGCCCGGATCCGTTCGCGGCCGAAAAACCCCTCTTTTCCATCACGGCTAAGAACATGGATCAATACGCCGGCAAGCTGACCGACGGCGTCAAAGCCATGCTGAAACAATACGCCGACACCTTCCGGGTGGATGTGTACCCGACGCACCGCACGGCGGCTGCTCCCCAATGGGTTTACGACAATACGTTTCAGAACGCCACCCGCGCCACCATTGTCGACGGACCCGGCGGGCCGCAGCCGCAAGGTGCTTATGGGGGAGCGCCGTTTCCGATTCCCGCCTCGGGCAACGAGGCGATCTGGAATCACCTTCTGCGCTGGCGGGGAGGCTCGTGGCATTTCGATGCAACGCAATATCTCATTACGTCGGACGGCAAGCGGGTGCTGATCACCGACGGCGCCGCGGAAATGGGGTCCCACTACTATCTCCAAGGCAAAGCCCCCGAGGATTTCGACGGCTTTTATTATCTCATCCGCATTATCAATGCCGGACCGCCCATCCGCGCGGGCGAGGCGATCGTCGGGAAACAGAACACCAATGACGAGCTTTCCGCCACCTGGGTTTATCTGACCGGGCAGCGCCGGGTTCGAAAACTCCCGAACGCCTGCTGCGATACTCCCGCGCCTTCGACCGCCGGCCTCATGACCTTCGATGAGCTCGAAGTCTTTTCGGGGCGTGTCGGCCGCTTCGACTGGAATCTTATCGGCAAGCAGGAGATGTTCATTCCCTATAACTCCAACCGGCAGGTCCAACCGGCAAAGGACGCCGACGTTCTTTCCGAGCGGCATCTGAACCCCGATTACGTCCGCTGGGAATTGCACCGGGTGTGGGTGGTCGAGGCGACACCCCGGCAGGGGCAACGCAATACCGTGTCCAAGGCCCGTTATTATATTGACGAGGACTCCTGGTATGCCATGCTTGGCGATCGCTGGGACGCGAAAGGCCAGCTCTCCAGAACCCTCTGGCAGATCCCCATGGTGCTGCCCGATATGCCGGGTGTCGCGGCCAAGACCTTCGGTTTTTACGATATTATTTCGGGCAGCTGGTACGTAAACGGTCTTTTTAACGAGAAGTCCGAACAGTACCGGCTCATGCCGACCCATCAGGACGCTCTGTTCACTTCGGACGCTCTGGCGGGCGAAGGGGTCCGTTGAAAGCCGGCGTCGGGGACCGGGAAAAGACGATGCGCCCGGTGCCCCGCCTCCTGACGGTGCTCGTCGCCATGGCGCTCATAATGCCGGTTCCGGGATGGTCCGGAGGCGTGCCGGACAGCCTGGAGCGATCTTCCGCGGTGTGCCGTAACGCGGAGCGCAGCGTCCTTCTCGACGTTGCCCGGGCCGGAAACCGGCTGATCGCGGTGGGCGAGCGCGGAATAATCATCTGGTCCGATGATACCGGTAAAAGCTGGCGCCAGGCCGAAGTCCCGGCTTCCGAGTCGCTTACGGCCGTGGACTTCCCGACTGCGACAAAAGGCTGGGCCGTGGGCCATGGGGGGATCGTGCTCCACACCGAAGATAGCGGGAAAACATGGTCGCGCCAGCTGGACGGCGCGGCCGCGGCAAAACTTGCTCTTGATGCCGCCGAAGCCGCGGCTCAAGCGGCTGGTCCGAAGGACAGAGGGGCACAGCGGCGCCTCGCGGAGGCGCAGCGGCTCGTCGACGACGGGCCCGACAAACCCTTTCTCGATGTGCAATTCGAGGACGAGCGGCGAGGCTTCATCGTGGGCGCCTACAGCCTCATGTTTCGAACCGAGGACGCCGGGCAAACCTGGACGCCCTGGATGGATCGCCTCAATAATCCGAAGGGGCTCCATCTCTACGCGATCCGGATCATTGGTGAAGCGGTCTATCTGGCAGGGGAGCAAGGGCTTTTCCTTCGCTCGCTCGACGGCGGCAACACCTTCGAGCGGCGGGATACACCTTACCCGGGCGCCTACTTCACTTTGACGGCCGACGCGGCGGGAGCGGTGGTACTGGCCGGGTTGCGGGGTAACGCCTTTCGCTCGGCGGACCGGGGCGATAGCTTTTCGCCGGTGTCGGTTCCCATTCCGGCCTCCCTGAACGCCGTGACCCGCGCGGAGGACGGCACGCTTTATTTTGCGAACCAGGCCGGCTTTGTGCTGGTCAGCCGCGATCAGGGCCGGACGCTTCGGCCGCTGCCCGCCCGGCGCCTGCCGCCGGTGGCGGCGCTCATTTCCCTCGGGCCAAAGGCCCTTCTGACGGTGGGCTGGGGCGGAGCGATTCCCGTGTCCCTGGAAGCGGCCGGCGCCGCGGGAGGTTCACCATGAAACCGCAAAACAACCTGGAAGTACAGCCCGTCATACGAAATCTCGCCGATTTCGACCCGAACACGGGGTCTTGGGCCGAGCGGATGCTGTTCAACCACCGGGGAATCGTCGTGGCGATGTGTCTCATCATCACGGCCGTTCTCGGCTGGCAAATGATGCGGCTCAACCTCAATGCGAGCTTCGAGAAGACAATCCCCACCGGGCACCCCTATATCGCCAACTACCTCAAACACCAGGTTGATTTGGGGGGCTTGGGCAATACCGTGCGGATCGCGGTGGAGACCACGGCAGAAAGTATTTACGATGCGGCCTACTTACAGACCCTTCAGCAGCTAAACGATGAGGTATACCTCGTTCCGGGAGTGGACCGGACCTATATGAAGTCCCTGTGGACACCCTCGACTCGCTGGATCGGCGTGACGGAGGAGGGGTTCGAGGGCGGCCCGGTTCTTCCCAACGACTACGACGGCTCGGCCGAAAGCACCGAGCAGATCCGGCGCAACGTCGAGCGTTCCGGAGAGATCGGTCAGCTCGTTGCGCTCGATCACCGCTCGAGCATTATCCTGGCACCACTGCTCGCCAAGGATCCCCAGACCGGCGCGCCGCTGAACTACGCCGCCCTGTCGGCAAACCTGGAGGCATTGCGCAACCGGTACCAGAGCGATACCGTCAAGATCCACATCACCGGTTTTGCCAAGGTCGTGGGCGATCTGATCGAGGGCGTGCGCCAGATTCTGGCGTTTTTCGCCGGAGCCGTGCTGATTTCGGCAGGGGTGCTCTTCTGGTACACCCGGTGTCTTCGCAGCACGCTCGTCGTCGTCATCTGCTCGCTCGTGGGCGTCACCTGGCAGTTGGGACTTTCGGCGGCCCTGGGCTATGAGCTCGATCCCTACTCGGTTCTGGTGCCCTTTCTGGTCTTTGCCATCGCCATGAGCCACGGCGCCCAGAAGATGAACGGCATCCTGCAGGACATCGGCCGGGGCACCCACCGGGTGGTCGCCGCCCGCTACACCTTCCGGCGGCTGTTTCTGGCCGGACTCACCGCTCTCTTATCCGACGCCGTGGGCTTTGCCGTCCTCATGATCATCGACATCGGGGTCATCCGGGAGCTGGCGCTCATCGCCAGCATCGGTGTGGGCGTGATCATCTTTACCAACCTGATCCTGGTGCCCATTACCCTCAGCTACGCAGGGGTAACGCCGGCCGCCGCGCTGCGCAGTCTTCAAGCCGAGGAGGCCGGACGCAGCGGGGCCGAACCGCATCTGCTCTGGCGGTTTCTGGACCTTTTCACCGGGCGCCGGTGGGCGACCGTGGCGATACTTTGCGCCGCGGGCCTGGCTGCCTGGGGCTATGCGGTGAGCCTGGAGTTGCGGATCGGCGATCTCGATCCGGGCGCGCCGGAACTGCGGCCGGACTCCCGCTACAACCGCGACAACGCCTTCATGCGCGCCCATTACGGGGCGAGCACCGATGTCCTCGCGGTGATGGTGGAAACACCTCCCGGCGCCTGCGGTCTTTACGACACCGTCATGCGTCTGGACGCCCTGGAATGGACGCTGCGCCAGCTGGACGGGGTGGAGTCGACCAACTCGCTATCCCTCCTCAGCCGCAGGTTACTCACCGGTTACAACGAAGGCAACCCCAAGTGGTATGCCATTCCGCGCAACCAGGACATGATCAACACCATTACCGCGCACGCGCCCCGGGGGCTCTACAACGATTCGTTCGATCTTTTGACCCTGTACGCCTATCTTGCCGACCATAAGGCCGACACCCTTGCCCGTGTGGTGGAAACCGTGGAGGCATTCATCGGGCCGAACCGCACCGAAAACGCGACCTTCCTTCTGGGAGCGGGCAGCGCCGGCATCGAGGCGGCCACCAATATCGTCGTGAAGAAAGCCAACCGGGAGATGCTCTTCTGGGTCTACGGCGCGGTGATTCTCCTATGCTTCGTCACCTTCCGCTCCTGGCGCAGCGTCCTGTGCGCGATCCTGCCGCTGGTGCTCACCTCGATCCTGGGCGAGGCGCTCATGGTGGGGCTCGGGATCGGGGTCAAGGTGGCGACCTTGCCGGTGATCGCGCTGGGGGTGGGGATCGGCGTGGACTACGCGCTCTACATCTTAAGCGTGATGCTCGGTCACCTGCGTGCGGGCCGGAGCCTCTCGGAGGCCTATTACCGCTCGCTTTTATTCACGGGCAAGGTGGTGATCCTGATCGGTGTCACACTCTCGGTCGCGGTGGCAACGTGGGCGTTTTCCCCGATCAAGTTCCAGGCCGACATGGGCATCATGCTCGCCTTCATGTTCCTGTGGAATATGCTCGGCACGCTCATTTTGCTGCCCGCTCTTGCTTGCTTTCTGCTTCCGGCTAAGGAGCGACCGTGCGCGACCGGCGACAACAGTTAATACGTTTCGCACGAAACTCAACCTTCAACCTTCAACACTCAACACTTGAAACTTGAAACTTGAAACCTAACCCTGACAAGCCGGAACCGAAACTCGAAATCCGAATATCGAAATTCGAAACAATGTACAAAATCCAAATGATTAAAAATACGAAACACATTCAAGCACATAAGGGTAACAAGTTTTGGTCATTTGCATTTGGGTGCTTTGAATTTGTTCGGATTTCGATATTCGGATTTCGGATTTTTCTACCAGAAACGCGCAGAAAATTATTTCTAAGGCACTAAAACTTAAAACTTGAAACTTGAAACTTGAAACTTAAAACCAATTACGAATAGGATACGAATATGCCGAATCAAGAAAAATGGCTGACCGACAAATACTGGGTAACCGAGTTCAACTATCTGGATGAAGTCCGGGCGCAATTCTCCCTGCCGGAGCGGGTTCAGATTCATGATGCGACGCTTCGCGAGGCGGAACAGGCGCCGCACGTGGTCCTTAAACCGGACGAGAAGCTGCGGATCTACGAGGCCCTCGACGATCTGGGCGTTTACAGCGTGGAGATCCTGCCGATCATCTCTCCGGACGACCGGGAGGTAGCGCGGGAACTGGTCCGAATGCGAAAGGCGGGCCGCAAGGCCAAAATCGTGTTTCTCTGTCGGTGGGAGGAGAAGGAGGTCGATTTCGCGGCCGAGAGCGGCGCGGACGGCGTCATCGTGGAATGCCCGGGCTCACCCTGGTTCGGTCAGGTCATCTGGCATCTCGACGAGCAGGCGATGATCGATCGGCTGGTGCGGGTGGCGGGTCATGCCAAGCGCCTGGGTCTCTATACCTCGGTGATGCCCTGGGAGGCGACCCGAACGCCGATGCCGTTTCTGGAACGGCTCTACAAGACCGTCGCGAGCGAGGCGGGCGTCGATCAGATCACCTACACGGACACCATGGGCTTCGGTCTTCCGTGGACGACGGCCCTGATGGTTCGGAAAATAAGGGCCTGGGCGCCCAACGTGACCGTCGGCGTTCATGCCCACAACGACTTCGGACTTGCGACATCGGTGATGCTCTCCGCGATCACCGCAGGGGCAACGACGGTGCACACGGCGGTCAATGCTTTGGGAGAACGGGCCGGCAACGCGGCGACGGAGGAAGTTGCGCTGAACACGGAGCTCCTTCTCGGCGTGGATACGGGCGTCCGGCTGGACAGGATCTACGAGGTGACGAGACTGGTGGCCGAGATCGCCAAAATGCCGATCCCTCTCAACAAGCCCATTTCGGGGGACAACGAGTTCACGATCGAGGCGGGCATGGTGGCCGACATGACCCTTCGGATGCAAAAGACTGACAAGCCGTTTTCGACCATGCCCTTCCTGCCCCAACTGATCGGGCGCAAGGAAAATAAGATCATCATCGGGAAAATGAGTGGTGCGACCGTCATCCGCGACCGGCTCGAAATGCTCGGCCTTCCCGCCACGAAGGATGAAATCTCGCAGATCGTGGACCGCGTCAAGAAAGAGGCCACCATCCGGAAATGGTCGCTCTCCGATGATGTTTTTGAAAGAATCGCCAGTGACGTCCTCGGAAGCACCCGGTGAGCGCTATGGAAGATAAAGTCAGAACCCTCTGCCAGGGATGTCACTCCGAATGCGGCGTTTACGTTCATGTCGAAAATGGTAAGGTGGTCCGGATCACGGCTGATCCGGATCACCCGTGGAGCCGGGGATATCTATGCGCCAAGGGACGGGCGCAATATGAGTGGCTCTATCATCCGGACCGTTTGCGTTACCCGATGCGGCGGGCCGGAAAGAAGGCGGGAGGCGCATGGGAACGCATTTCCTGGGATCGGGCCTTGACGGAAATCGCCGATAAGCTGACGGATATCAAGGACACCTATGGGAACGAATCGATCGGCTACTATCATGGCACGGGCCCCCGGACGACGCTCTTTTCCGGAGGCGCCTTTCTTTCCGCCCTGGGCAGTCCGAACGATATCAGCACCGATCTTCATATCTGCCTTGCTCCCACGATGCTCGGCGAGCACCTGACCTACGGCGCCTCCGTCATGATGGAAAGGGGCCCTGACTATGAGGACTCAAAGTGCATCCTGCTCGTCGGTGGGAACCCCCTGGCGTCCCATCCGCCCCGGGGGAGGGAAATTCTGGCGGCGAAACGGAAAAACGGAGCCAAACTCATTGTCGTCGATCCCCGCCGGATTCCCCTGGCGGCCGAGGCCGATTTATGGCTGCAAATCCTGCCGGGCACGGATGGCGCCCTTGCGATGGCGATACTGCATGTCATCATCGAAGAGAAATTATACGATGAAGAATTCGTTCAGAAATGGTGCCACGGATTCGATGAACTGCGGGAACGGGTCAAAGCCTTTTCGCCCGAAAAAGCGGCAGCCATTACCTGGATACCTCCCGAAAAGATACGGGCGGCGGCCGGAATGTTCGCAACGACCCGCCCGGCCTGTCTCCACAAACGGGTGGCCGCGGACCAGAGCATCAACTCGATCCAGACCACCCGGGCTCTGGCGAGCATGATTGCGTTAACGGGAAACCTGGATGTCAAGGGGGGCAATCTCCTCTACTCCGGTCCGGGATTCGCCCCGTACCGGCCATCTCCCGAGGTTGAAGAAAAGCGGATCGGCCGTAACGTATTTCCGCTTGCCGCGGGAAAACAGGCCCCGTTTTCGTTTGTCCATGCGGGCCTTGCGGCCGATGCGATGCTCTCCGGTACCCCCTATCCCCTGAAGGCCTTGTACTGCGCCGGCGGCAATCCGGTCATGTGCATGCAAAACAGCAAAAAAATGTGGCAGGCGCTTAAAACGTTGGATCTCTGCGTGGTGGCGGATTTTTTCATGACACCGACGGCCGAGCTTGCCGATTATGTGCTTCCGGCCGCGTTCTGGATTGAAAAGGATGAGTTATCCAATCAACTGCGCTGCATCAGCGCCCGGCGGAAAATCATCGAACCGCTCTTTGAATGCAAGGATGACCGTGAGATCCTGATAGAACTCGTAAAAAGAATCCCCTGGGCGGATCGGCAATACCTGCCGTGGGGGAGCGTCGAAGAGTGGAATGAATCCGCTGTGAAGAATCATGGAATGACATTTGAAGAACTGAACCGGAAAAAGTATATCTCGTTTCCTAAAAAGTATGACACCTATATCGATGCTGGGTTTCGGACTCCCACCGGAAAAGTCGAATTATACGCAACGGTACTTGAAAAACAGGGGGTTGATCCCCTGCCCCATTACCATGAACCGCCGCAAAGCCCGCTCAGCACGCCGGAGCTTTGGAAGGCGTATCCCCTGGTCCTCATTTCCGGTTCCAGAGACATCGAATACTACGCCTCCATGGGGCGAGAAATCGCCCCGCTGCGAAATCGAATCCCCGACCCCTTGATTCAAATACACCCCGATACTGCTGACAGCTTGAATATCAAAGAGGGAGACTGGGTATGGGTTGAAACCCCGCAGATGGCGGGTGAACGCGTTCGCTTCAAGGCGACGCTCACCTTCGACATCGATCCGAGAGTGGTGCATGCGGCCTTTGGATGGTGGTTTCCGGAAAAACCGGCGCCCGAACATGGCCGCTTTGAATCCAATATCAATGTCATCCTATCGGATGGACCTCCAATGGAGCCGGTTATCGGTTCCGTCGCGGTGAGGGGGACGCTGTGTAAAATTTACAGGCACGAAACAAATTTCGGGTCAAGGCTCCCAGGTCCGGGATCGGAACGACGATGAATTGAAGGAGCAATGCCCCCTGCTCGGCCATATTGTAAAGTCTTTCTAATGCACTCATCCGTTTGAAAGTGGAAACAAATGTGTCGATAAGTTGACGCTTTGAATTATTGCGGTCGCTATGCGTAGCATAATATATGATAATTGCAGCGGCAATCAGGGGATTATTTCCAATCACCATATCGCTCAGAAAATTTCAGATAGCCGATTTTTCGGAGGCTAACCAAATGAAAACGCTTGAAATAGAATATCCTGAGTCCATTCCAGCCGTTCTAAACATCTTCGCTCCTTGACCCGAAAGGGTGCAGAGGTCTTTGAACCCAAAATGAAGCGCCTCTGTGCCGATCCCGGCGTTGCCGTTGCCCTTGTCCCAGATTTGCACTTTCTTTAATGGCAATAAAATCAAGTATGGATGTCCCTGAATTACAATTCGATGCCATGTTTGCGGATTTCGTGGATCAGGGGAATCCACGTGTCATGCAGGTATGACTTAATGGAGACGGGCACCGCGTGAATTCTGGGGTCGATCCGCCAGGCTATCTGCATCAACATTTTCCCTTCGCTGAGCCGATCACGGCCGAAATCACCGGATATCACTGCGAGATCGAGATCGCTGTCTTCCGTATGCCGTTTACCGACTACCGAGCCAAAAAGCAAAATCTTGTCAACCCGCACGCCACGGTTCACGATAGCGGCGTGGAATCTACTGACTATATCCCTGATTTCTTTCGTATCCATGAATAGATCTTTCTGATGACGGCAAATTTTTCTTTGGCGAACTCACGCGAACACTTTCGGTAAAACTCCATTTTTACATCCGGATATCGTGCCTCAGTGTGGAATTCCATGATTTCCGCCAGAATATCAAGTTGTTCTTCCTGTAATTCAAGTCCTGTCTTACCAACGAGCATGATCAGGGAATGAGTGTAGGGAGCATGTTTGCCGGTATGTTTCACAACCGCCGCTTTCAAAAGTTTTTCCAGCGCCAGATGACCGAAGAAAAGAGCGTATGGGAATCGTTTTGAGCGTAGCAGTGTGGTGCCTGTTTCCAAGTCGTACGCACTGCTTTCCAGCCAGTAACTGACGGTTTTCGCAATATCCGTCTGCTCTTTTTCCGTCAATACGCTTCTCCTCTCGTTTATTCTACAATCAGCAAAATATGAACTGTCTGTCCAGCTTCAGCGGTACGCGAGTTGACATATTTATCGATCAACCTCATCTGCTTTTTATCTCATTCCGACGGCAAAACGCAACCGTTTTAAAGGGCACTTTCAATATCATCCAGAGGATACCCCTGAGGCTCAACTTGAGACTGTCCTATCCCATTTCAGATATGTCCCATCAGGAAAAATGGCTGACCGATAAATACTGGGTAACCGAGTTCAACTATAGCGCCTGGGTCTCTATACCTCGGTGATGCCCTGGGAGGCGACCCGAACGCCGATGCCATTTCTGGAACGGCTCTACAAGACCGTCGCAAAAGACGGACAAGCCTTTTTCGACTCGAAAACGGTAAGGTGGTTCGGATAACGGCTGATCCGGATCACCCGTGGAGCCGGGGATATCTATGCGCCAAGGGACGGGCGCAATATGAGTGGCTCTATCATGCGAATCGCCTGAGGTACCCGATGAAACGTGCCGGAAAGAAGGCGGGAGGCAAATGGGAACGGATTTCCTGGGATCGGGCCTTGACGGAAATCGCCGATAAGCTGACGGATATCAAGGACACCTATGGGAACGAATCGATCGGCTAAAGGCTTTTGCCAATCACACAGCCATTTCCGGAGAAATCCCGAAATGCCCATTCAAAAGCGCTGAAAGAGATTTTCTTGAAACACCAAGCCCCTCAGCTGCCTGTTTCACCGTGAGACCTAACGGTGTTAAACAAAGCTCGCGGATCACTTCGCCCCCGGGCTTAATCCTTGAGATGGATAACCTGCGGATGACGCTGTGTCTTCCCGCGGACCGGGCGAGCTTCAAGATGCACTACCGTTACCGGGACGGTCTTTCACATCGCGGTTGAACAAACACCCGCCGCAAAAGCAAGACATGCGCGTTAGCGTGGATGGCATCGAGCAACCGGATAACGCCCTCCCGCTTGCGGATGATCATCCGGAGCACTGAGCCGAGGTGAAAATGCCGGTTGCGGGCGGTTGAATACATTTACCATCGTGCCGTGTGCAAACGCTGTTCGATAGTAGCGTCAAGGGGCGTTATGGCGGATTAACAACCTTCCGGAAATCCTCTTTTTGACACACCAATAAATAAGCTTTACAAAACCATACTTAATACTTTACTTATATATTTACATTAGTCGATCTGCAGTTGAAACAGACGATAAAGATTACGAATCTACTTTATGTACGATCGTAGATTGCTGGCAAAATTAAGCAAATGTGGCTGGGACGTGATACGCCTCTATTTAAAAGAATCAGTTTTAGATGACGATGCCGTTCCCGGAGCCAGTATAGCGGTGCATACTTACGGGGATTTTTTAAATTACAATCCCCATTTGCATGCTATCGTGTCGGATGGTTGCTTTCTTTCCGATGGCGCCTTCCAGATGGCGCCCGATTTTATAGCCGAAGATCTCGAAAAGGCCTTTCGACACGAGGTCTTAAAAATGCTCAAAAAAGAAGGAAACATAAATGATGCCATCATTGAAAATTTGCTTTCCTGGCAGCATAGCGGTTTTCATGTGTATATCGGCGGCCGGGTTTTGCCGGATGATGAAACCGGGTTGGAAAAATTGGCAAAATACATTATCCGCGCCTGCTTATCACAAGAGCGAATGGTTTATATACCAGTGGAGAAATCCACGGACAGCGTGGCCAAGGTGATATACACATCCAAAGACGGTATGTCCCGGAAAACCTTTGATGCATTGGATTGGCTCGCGCAACTGGTAATGCACATCCCGGATAGATATGAGCAAACCGTGAGATACTACGGTTTTTACTCAAACAAATTGCGGGGGCTTCGCAAAAAACTCGATCAGGACGATGAGATACCGGCCATTATACCCGGAGAAATGTCATCATAGGAATTCAGAAAGAATTGGGCGCGGTTGATCCAAAAAATCTACGAGGTCGATCCCTTGGTATGCCCCAAGTGCCAGGGGGCTATGAAAATCATATCCATAATTGATCAGGCTGACATCACACAGAAAATTTTGCGACATCTGAACCTATGGGATACCCGAAGTCACGATCCGCCGCCTGAAAAATCATTATATATCCCCGAATTGACCTATGACGATTCGGACTCCCAACTTCCCCCTTATGACGATTGGAATCAACCATCTTTCCATATAATGTCATAAGGTTAAAGGAAGACTGCCTCCAAAATAAACCCTGCCATAACGAATTTCCGCAAAATTCATTCAACAACACCTTAATTCCATCGCATCACGGGCAATCCATGTTGAATCGGCAACAGATCCGAAATTCGGTCGACTGTTTGTCGAATCGATGCGCTTCGAGAGGCGTTCAACCCCTCGGTCATTATCACGTGAAGACGTAATGGAATCAGTTTTGGTGGAGAAAACCGGAATTGAAAATCATCGGAGAAATAATTAACGGCACCCGAAAATCGGTAGCCACGGCCATTGCTGAAAAAAATGCCGGATTTATCGTGTCTCTGGCGCGATCTCAGGTCGAAAACGGTGCCGATTTCCTGGATTTCAATGCCGGAAGCACACCAGACCGGGAAGCTGAAGATCTCATGCAGAATGGACTAGAGCTTTTCGCCCAGCGCCGCCGGGGGCGAGTCGGATCGTGGCCTTCCGGCGTCCCCAGGCGGCTGATCCTTTGAAAAGGGCTACCATTCCTTGAGTAACCCGAAGCCTCAGGAGAACTTTAGTGGGGAATCGGCCGGATGGTTTTCGCGATAATTGAAAGGACACCAACATTGGTTGCATATTGCGGAAAATTTTTTAATCAAATAATATACCGCCATGAGTCAATCGAGAAACTGATATTACAGATTTTAAGTGGCGCGTCCGATGCCAACATGGCATTTAATGATCTGTGCAGCTGAAGCAGATACGATATCTTATCCTTAAATACAAGCTTGGGAGAGAAAAGCCGTGGACAGATATGAAATAATTATATACTGGAGCGATGAGGATCATGCCTATGTGGCGGATGTACCGGAATTGCCGGGGTGTGTTGCTCATGGGGATACGTATGAGACCGCTTTATCGAATGTCAGACAAGCAATAGCCCTCTGGATTGAAACAGCGAAAGAATTCAACGATCCAATCCCGGCTCGAAAAGGCCGCCGTCTCGCATATGCATAGGATAGGAAAAGAATATTTCCAAATACTCCCCTGTGATCATTATTATACATAAGGAGAAAAAAATGAAAATTGCTGATTTTAAGAATATGAGCGCTACTAAACGTCTCCAGCTTATGGAGGCGCTTTGGGATTCATTTCTATATGAAGATGGAAAAATCGAATCTCCAAAATGGCATGAAAAAATACTTGAGGAGAGAAAGATAAATATCGCAAATGGCAATGCTAAATTTATCTCTCTTGAAGCACTTAAGGCGAGCCGTAACCAATGAAAATAAAGGATGTCTTTGTTTTAAAAGAGGCTGTTGAAGAATGAAGGCAAATCCTTTTATGATCGTCAAGAAGCAGGAGTCGGTGAATATTTTTGGGATTGTTTGATCGCAGATATTGAATCACTGATCCTTTACGCCGGCATTCATAGCAAAAAGTTCGGTTTATATCGAATGTATGCCAAACGGTTTCCCTATTTTATTTATTATGAACTTATTGAGAATATTGCGTATGTTGTTGCTATTTTACCCATGCGTAAAGACCCGGCATGGATTGAAAGAACAATGAATATTAGGCATTAGGGGGGAAATTCATTCCATCATCTTAGTGTGGATTGAAATACACAAGGAAGAATTGATGGTGGAATAGGAACTCGCGGCAAATGGCGAAGAGCCTTTCCGGATTGCCCCGCTTCAATGAGGTGCGTATGATATTGGATGTCGTGGCCGTAAAGCCAGGGGGAAATTATCTGCTTGAACTCGAATTTAAAAACGGGGAGCGCCGCCGGTTCGATATGAAGCCGCTGCTGTCTCTTAAACCTTGGAACCGTGTCGCCAATCCGGCGGTATTTTCCCGGGTCCGGGTGGATTATGGCACGGTTGTTTGGCCTGGGGAAATAGATGTCGCTCCGGAAACACTTTACGATGATTCGGTTCCCATTAAACCGGTGAATCTTTTGACCGTATTTTAATATAAAGCGGCGGATTACCCGCGCTTTTTGCCCACCTCCGCTTTTTTCTTCGCCGGAACGATGCCGGTATAGCGCCCCCATTCGGCGGAGGTGATCCGGCGCAGAATCCCAGAAAGAGGAGCCATCATCCGGGCGCTTCCGAAAACCGCTCGAAAATCCGACCCTGGATTAATTCCGCGTTCCACGCGCCCCGGGGGCTCTACAACGATTCGTTCGATCTTTTGACCCTGTACACCTATCTCGCCGACCATAAGGCCGACACCCTTGTCCGTGTGGTGGAAGCCGTGGCGGCCTTCATCGGGCCGAACCGGACTGAAAACGCGACCTTCCTTCTGGGAGCGGGCAGCGCCGGCATTGAGGCGGCCACCAATATCGTCGTGAAGAAAGCCAACCGGGAGATGCTCTTCTGGGTTTACGGCGCGGTGATTCTCCTGTGCTTCGTCACCTTCCGCTCCTGGCGCAGCGTCCTGTGCGCGATCCTGCCGCTGGTGCTCACCTCGATCCTGGGCGAGGCGCTCATGGTGGGGCTCGGGATCGGAGTCAAGGTGGCGACCTTGCCGGTGATCGCGCTGGGGGTGGGTATCGGCGTGGACGACGTGCTCTACATCTTAAGCGTGATGCTCGGTCATGTGGCGAAGATCATGATTATTGAAAGCTTTATCGCGCATGCTGAACGTCAAATCGATCAGATTTTGCGCAGAGTAGTCAATGGAGAAACCATTCCACATGATGAAAAAGTGTTTTCAGTTTTTGAGGAGCACACAGAGTGGATCAGCAAAGGAAAAGCCGGCGTCCCTCAGGAATTGGGTTTAAAGGTTTGCATCCTTGAGGATCAGCATCGTTTTATCCTCCACCATTATGTCATTCAAAAACAAACAGATGATCAGGTCGCAGTTAAAATGGTTTCCGATACGCGGGAAAAATTTGCTGAATTGAGCAGTTGCAGCTTTGACAAAGGATTTCATAGCCCCAAAAACCAGGACGAATTAAAACCGCTGTTGGAAAAAGTCGTACTGCCCAGAAAAAGCCGCCTGACAGCAGAGGCTTTAAAAATAGAGCATTCAGACGAATTTATCTTGGCCCGGCACCAACATGCGGCGGTGGAATCAGCAATCAATGCACTGGAAAATCACGGCTTGGATCGCTGCCCCGATCATGGCATTGCCGGATTTGAACGATATGTCGCTTGATCAGTATTGGCTCGGAATCTCCAAATATTCGGTGCGATGCTTCAAAAACGCGCCGTGGAAAAACTGAATAGCCAGGAGAAAAAAGCATCAAGGCGTATTTACCGTTTAGCCGCATAGCAAAAGGGTTGATAGTACGACAAAGAAGAAAAAAGAAGGGTGAGGTGTTCTCAATTTCGGCCATTGCAGCGTAGAAAAGTAGAAGAAAAGCTCTGCCTGGTGAAATGAATACTGCTCAGAAAATGAGCCCGCCTCAAACTCGGCTGGAAATCGGCCGAAACCGGGGTTTCCGTTCAGACACTAAGTAGCAACTCAAAAATAATTTCACATTTTAAGCCGACAATGTGTAGTTCCAGTCAGGAAAAATCTTGTGTCTCTCGAGTTTTTCAGCGAGAGAAGACATTTGCTCATCAGAAATTTTTTTCCCCTTTTCATAATCTTTCGTTACGAGAAATGCATCGGCTTTCAAACCCTTTGAATTCATCGTGGTTTTAATGAAATTTACTACCGTTTCATAGAAGCGCAACGGAACGCCTTTCCAATTTGCGCTTATCGCGCTGAAAAGCCTGTGCTCGATCGGATTGTATTTCGAACATCCCGGAGGATAATGGCAGACTGTTATTTCCAGGCCATATTCGCCACAAACCTTTTTTTGCATTTCGTGCTTCCATACTCGCGAACGGGAACTGTTGCTTCCTCCTCCGTCGGCGAGAATCAAAGCTTTCGGCTTTTTGAGGAATATTTTTCTGTGCCTGTTAGCTTCCACCAGCGAGCGACGGATTCCACGGCAAACGACGGCGTATCGAAACTTGTCCCCACAAACACGGCCCCTGTGTTGGCGACGATGTCGTAAACCCCGTAGGGCGTGACCTTTCCTTTCGCGTCGGAGGGAAAATCGTATACGTTCACGTTCGCAGGCTTTCTGCGGTATGTCGCGCCGGCATTTTTGAAATTGCCAACCAGTTCCTTCTTCTTGGCGTCCACGCTGACCACCGGATACACCCATTCGCGATAAAAAGCCTCCGTTGCTCTGCGATGTATCTGAATTGCTTGTCCCTGTCTTTTGGGTCGAGATTCGCGTTGCCTTCGTACTTTTTGCGATCCCGGAAAACATTTGATGCATTGGATTGGCTGGCGCAACTGGTAATGCACATACCCGACAGATATGAGCAAACGGTAAGATACTACGGTTTTTACTCGAATAAATTGCGGGGTCTTCGCAAAAAACGCGATGAGGACGATGAGATACCAACCATTATCCCCGGCGAAATGTCATAGAAGGAATTCAGACGGAATTGGGCACGGTTGATCCAAAAAATCTACGAGGTCGATCCCTTGGTGTGCCCGAAGTGCCAGGGTTCCATGAAAATCATATCCATAATCGATCAGGCGGAAATCATACAAAAAATTTTACGGCATCTGAATCTATGGGATACGCGAAATCATGATCCGCCGCCCAAAAGCCAATCGTATATCCCCGAATTAACCTATGACGATTCGGACTCCCAACTTCCTGCCTATGACTATTGGAATTAAGCATTTTTCAAAATAGTCTTAGAGGATTAAGGGGTGGCTACACCCAAAATCAACCCCGGCATAACGAAATTCTGCAATATCCACTCGACAGCACTTTAATTCCTCTTCAATTTATTCGCTCATTTTTATCGGGGTTAATCGGGCCGAAGGCCTCCCCAACCTGTTGGGGAGGCCTTCGGCCCGATTGACTATTGCAATTGCCAATATTTTTCTTTATAAAAAGCAAGTTCTTATCTCTCCGAAGTTTTCTGCGCCGCGTGCTTTACCCTCAGAATCTCGACGGTGCGGGCCTTGGCCAACACACGATAAAAAACGATGTAGTTCGGATGAACGACGAGTTCACGTACCCCGGCAGGCAAACCAGGCCGCCCTTGGCGGCCGAGATTTGGATGCTGTGCAAGCGGCTTTGTCTTGTCTTGCAGTTCCTTGCCGAAGCTCTTAGCTCTCGTAGGATTGTCCTTGCCGATGTAGCGCACGATTTCTAGTAAATCTTCGCGTGCCATCGGCCGCCATTCAATGCGGTAGAGCTTGACCGTCATGCGCGTTTCTTTCTGGGCAATGCGGCAATATCGGCGTTCATTTCGGCAATGACTTCATTATGTGGAATGTTCGGCCGAAGGTCGTCAAGGGATTTTTGAATCTCGCCGGCCAGCCACTGATTATAGGCTGCGGCTTCGTGCGCTTGGCGCATCGCTTGGGCGCGGCGATCCCGGTTCTGCGTGACTTCTTTTTGATCAGGATCCCAGTTGGTCGCGTCGATCTGCGCAACAGTAATGCCAATGTTCCGCAACACGATCATCGCAGATTTAGGGCTGCCAAATCGGCGAGGCTCGGCGCTACGGGCCTTAACTAAAAAAGCGTCTTGCCCGCTGCTGGTGGCAATCTCCATGAAAAACCCGCTTCCCCGGCCTTTCAAGGTGACGGCAACAATGCCGCCGGCGCAGGCCGTGGCACGTAGCTGTTTTAGTGTTATGCTTTGCATGATTTACTCCTCTATAAATTAAGCGCATTTTCAAACTTTTATTATGCACCATCTATGGAAGTTGTGCAAGCGCTTTAAAACGGCTTTTCCCGGAAATAGGGGAGCTGACCCTCGCGAATGATTCGATCTTCGCCATAAAAGACCGCTAACCGCTTTAGCATATCCGCATCGCTGAAAATCCGTGTCCGGCGCATGCGAGCGAGCAAATGAAGTAGAAAAGCTCTGGCGCTTTTATTCCCACCCAGGCGCCGGTTTTCTCAAGGGTGAGACGGGCGCTTTTTAGATTCTCAACTATGCCGCGACGATATCCTTGAGCGATTCAGGATGCAATTCTGCTATTTTAATCAGTGTCTTGGCTGCCCCGGACGGTTCTCTTCTGCCCTGTTCCCATTGCTCAAGCGTTCGTTTCGACACCCCGAGCAGTTCGGCAAATTTAGCTTGTGAAAGGCCCGCATTCAACCTTGCCCTGGCTGCAGGGGTCTTTGGGATAACGGTATATCTTTTCCCGCCTCCGGACTTGATTTCATCAATTGCTTCCAACAGCTCTTGCCCGATATCTCGTTTAGATTCGTGTTCCTCTAATGCTTTCCCTTTAAGTTTCATTGGCAAATTTCTCCTTGGCCGCTTTAATAATATGCGCCGGCAAATTGTCGTGTTTGGATTTTGTATAAAGATTTGCCATCTGAGTTTTCTTACGCCGCCGGAACCGGGAATAATGTCCCCTGCCTCAGGATGCTCCATCATAAAACGCTGCAACTGCCCGTATTCATCATCATTCAAATAATTAGGCAACTCTCGTTCAAATATTTTCGACCCTATAAACGTAAACATATTTATCCTATACGCCAAAGACGCACTAACATCAAGAAAGCATTTCATATCATCTGGTTCCGGTTGGTAAATGGTTCGAAAAATAAGAGCCTGGGCTCCCAACGTAACCGTCGGCGTTCATGCCCATAACGACTTCGGTCTTGCGACATCGGTGATGCTCTCCGCCATCACCGCGGACGCAACGACGGTGCACACGGCGGTCGATGCGTTGGGAGCGCGCGCCGGCAACGCGGCCACCGAGGAGGTCGCGCTGAACACGGAGCTTCTTCTCGGCGTGGATACGGGCGTCCGGCTGGACCGGATCTACGAGGTGACGCGACTGGCGGCCGAGCTCGCCAAGATGCCGATCCCTTGAATATTACGCCTCCATGGGGCGAGAAATCGCCCCGCTGCGAAATCGAATCCCCGACCCCTTGATTCAAATCCACCAGGAGAAACCGCCGGTCGTGCCCGCGGATATCGGATGACTTCCTATCGCATGAGCGTTATCAGCCTCTGGAACCGCTTGCTGGGCCGGTCAGTATATAATGTCTGTCAGTGCGCAAGTGAGCAGATTCGGGGAGCCCGGTGCGGGAATACCGGACGCCGGGATCTGTGAGGGGGCGGTCGGGTAACTGGCCGTCCCACCTCGATTCTATTTCAAAGCCGGATCAGTCTGTCCGGAGTTAAACCGCGCCGTCTTGGCGTTTGCATCCCCTCGAATGCCTATGCGCGTTCTTTCTTCGCGGCTCCGGACGATGACTTGCAAACAGCTTTTGGCCTTGCCGTTTTAGGCATCGTTGTAATCAACGCTCGAAGAACAGTGTTCACTGACTCTGGCGTAGTGAATACCTCCGAGATGTCGGGGTCGAGCATGACTACCAAATGACTTTTATCAATTCGACCAGCAAAACGGTTGGAACGCGCCTTGAGATAGTCGAAGCTATATTCTGAACGCATGTCGTCCGGTTCTGCTTGATGAGATTTAATGGGTGCGGTTTTCTTCATACTCTTTACGCTCTTTCTTGGTTGCCAAACGTGCACTGAAATAGACTCGTCCCTTTTCGATCATGGGCCACCACCTGGGGCGAGTGCAGTCACAAGCGCTTCCATGGCAAGAGACAGCTCTTCAGCGGATTCCTCGACCAGCCCAAGCTCTTTTGCAGCTTGATGCGTAACAGTGGCTGCCAGGGGGATAAAGGCCTCTACAACCGGGAAATTCAGAATCAACGCGGTTCATTCTTTTAGGAAAGGGCGCCTGCATAAGGGTCTGATACCAATGGCGGCCGGAAAAATCAACAGAACTTCAAAACGGCTACATGCGATTTTTAACCCTACCGCATCATTTACCGCCTGATGGGAAATAACATCTATTCACCATATCGCTCAGAAAATTTCAGATAGCCGATTTTTCGGAGGCTAACCAAATGAAAACGCTTGAAATAGAATATCCTGAATCCATTCCAGCCGTTCTAAACATCAGCCCTGAAATATTTGAACAAGAGGCCAAGGTGGCTATGGCGGTTAAGTTATACGAACTGGGACGCCTGTCATCCGGGCAGGCGGCTCGTTTGGCAGGGGTAACAAGGGTGTCGTTTCTATTGGATTGCCATCGGTTTGGAGCGGCGTTACAAAAAATGCAAGATCGCGGATATTGGATAATGGATGTCCCTGAATTACAATTCGATGCCATGTTTGCGGATTTCGTGGATCAGGGGAATCCATGTGTCATGCAGGTATGACTTGATGGAGACGGGCACCGCGTGAATTCTGGGGTCAATCCGCCAGGCTATCTGCATCAACATTTTCCCTTCGCTGAGCCGCGATCACGGCCGAAATCACCGGATATCACTGCAAGATCAAGATCGCTGTCTTCCGTATGCCGTTTACTGACGACCGAGCCAAAAAGCAAAATCTTGTCAACCCGCACGCCACGGTTCACGATAGCTGCGTGGAATCTACTGACTATATCCCTGATTTCTTTCGTATCCATGAATAGATCTTTCTGATGACGTCAAATTTTTCTTTGGCGAACTCACGCGAACACTTTCGGTAAAACTCCATTTTTGCATCCGGAAAAGAGTCCCGTTTATCGGGGTTAGGACCTCCTTAAAAGTCCCCGAATGTGGACCTTAACTGATTTTCTATTGTAGGTGCCTGCATACTGAAAGTCAATATCCTCGAAGACCCAATCAGCTGGGGAAAAAAGAAGGCTG
>JAZDPP010000114.1:0-9337 GCA_043797445.1 Pseudomonadota bacterium | reverse complement strand
GGAGAAGTGGGCGAGTCTTCCGGCCGATGTTCAGACCACGATATCCGAATTTTCAAAAGAGTTTATAGAGAGATGGGCCGTTGAATGGAACAATATCGATATTGGCGGCGGGGAGTTTTTCAAGAGCCAGGGCGGTCAGATCGTCACCATATCCGATGAGGAAGTGGTCAAGTGGAGCACGGCCTCGCAGGTGGTGATTGAAGACTTCAAAAAAGACCTGGTTTCCAAGGGATATCAGGCGAGCGAAGTAGACGCGTGGCTGAGCTTTGTACGGGAGAGAATTGAGTATTGGAAAGCTCAGGAAAAAGCAAAAAACATTCCAACCGCATATCAATATTAAGAGATGCCGGCACACTTCATCTGTCACTGGGTGAAGTGTGCTATCTTCTTACAAGGGGATTGCTCGCATCCTCCGGGATGCAGCTTGTTTTCGATCCCCTAATGGCAACAAAGGCGCCTCTCCCGACGCCCTCGCATATGGCGCCGGGCAATTCTCCGGGAATGAGGGTTTGCAAGGCGTTCAGGTCGTTAAACCCGGCTTCTTCAAAAAAATACATCACCTCTTGCGCCGAAAAAAAGGTGGCATCTTTATAAAATCTGCTTTTTTCACGGTTCTGGGCGTATTGTGCGCCCAATATGCTCTCTTTGTCGATGAACCCGACCACCAGGAATCCACCGGGCTTCAATACCCGGTACGCCTCCCTGAAGGACTGAGCGGCATCATCGACAAAACAGATAACGGTTACCATCAATACGAACTCAAACTTGCCGCTAAAAAAGGGCAGGGCTTCCGCAACGCCGGCATAAACCCGAATGCCTCGCTTTTTGGCTCTAATGGCCATCTGCCGTGATGGCTCGACACCGGTTTTTATTCCCAGCGGAGCGGCAAATTGACCAGAGCCGACGCCCACTTCCATCCCATCGGCTTGCGGCCGGGGAATGAGCCGGCGAAGTGTTTCCAGCTCCGCTCCAAACGGCTCCGGGTTCTTTTCGAACCATTCGTCGTAGGCATCACTATATATTTCAAACGGCTCTGTTTTTGGCATCATCGGCTCCAATGGCGCCGGTACCCGCCATATGTAAATTCGGCCTTGATCATCGTTTCGGCCACCACCAAATGGAGTGAAGGTCACGCAAGGGCGTTTTTGTAAGCCCGGCAAGCTGTTTGAGCGGTAGCGAGTTCTTGCCGGGCTGGAAAAAATGCCCTTGCGTGGCCGGAACGATGATTAAGCCCTTAAATTCCGTGGTGTCCGAAAGGCATCAATCCCTATGAGCAAAAGCGGTTCTTCCTGTCATCGCCTGACTATCCCCACTATCGCGGCTGCCGGCGATTCCGGATTATTTCGATTATTCCGGGCATGATGGAGAGAAGGATGATGGCGAAGATGGTGAACGTAAAGTTTTTTTTCACAATGGGAATATTGCCGAAAAAATACCCCGCGGCGGTGAAAGATAGTATCCAGAGGATGCCACCGATCACATTATAGCTGAGAAAGCGGATATACGTCATGCTGCCGATGCCCGCCACAAAAGGCGCAAAGGTCCTGATGATGGGGACAAATCGAGCAATGATGATCGTCTTGCCGCCATATTTTTCAAAAAACAGGTGGGTTCGGTCAAGATACTCCCGGTTGAGAAACCGGACATGCTCTTTGTGGAAGACCTTGGGTCCGGCGAGGTTTCCGATCCAGTAGTTGAGCGTATCCCCCAGGATGGCCGCGACGGAAAGCAGGATCATGAGGAATGACACGTTCATGTCCCCTCTCGCCGCAAAGGCGCCCGCTGCAAAAAGGAGTGAATCACCGGGAAGAAAAGGGGTTACCACAAGCCCCGTTTCGCAAAAGACAATGAAAAAGAGAATCACATAGGTCCAGACGCCATAGGCGCGGATGATCTCCCCCAGATGGATATCAATATGGATAATAAAATCGATCAGAATCTTAATCAGCTCCACTGCGCCACCTTTTGCAAATACCGTTTGTGTGCATCTCGATGGACCGGGGCGGTCTTGAAATTCGCACCGGCCGGTTTCCTGCCGTTCGCGCGCTTCACCAGGGAATGAACTGGTACAATTTGGCGAACATTTCGTAAACTTCAATCCAGTTTTGGAGATCTTGGGTGCTGCGCATATGGGCGCGTTTGTTGACCATGACCCAGCTCATGTGTGCGGCGCCATCCTTACACGTCCTGCAATCCCGCGTTTCCGACGTGCAGCAGCGATGCATGGTGTGAAGATCCGAAGCCCAGCGGATAAAATTGGTCAGTCGTTTGGGCGGGGGCTCCCGCCTGTCGAGCGGCTGGGTAACGGAGGGGCATTCCATCCAGCCGAAATCACGGCCCAGCATTTTACCGGTGGTGATGATCTCGTGGTAGTATTTGGAGGAGATGACGGTGTCGGGGTATTGATCCAGCATTTCGTCCATTTCGGCCCGGATGGTGACGAGCTCCTCCGGTGTCCAGTAGAATCCGTTTACGTCCTCGTCGTTTGAAAGCAGCTGCATGTGGACCTTCAGGCCCGCGTTCCGAATTTTTTTTATGATTTTCCCGGTTTTCCCGAGCTGCCGGGGCGTGAGCGTATAGAGGTAGTAGGCGTGGGGGTCGCCCGCATAGTGGTTGCTTGAAATGGAAAAGGCGTCTTTACCCCTTAAGGTTTTTTCGTCCGCTTCATCTCCCCAAAGCGAAATGCCCACCATCAAATCCGGAAAGCGGTCCCGGGGGACTTTGATAAGACCGTTGGTGGCGCAAAAGCTGGGCAGCCGCCGGTAAAATGCCTCCAGGCGGTCGAGGCACAGCGTCGGTTCTCCGCCGATGAGGATGGCAAGGTTCACTCCCCGCTCCATTTCTTTATCGACAAATTTCTCCCATTGGGTGATGTCGTTTTCCTCCTTTGCGACCCGGTGTTCGTCCGATGAGAAAAAAAAACAGCCCTTGCAACGCAGGTTGCAGCGGTTGGTCACATCGTAAATGGAACTTCGGATATTGAGCCGGGAGATTTTTTTATAGCGCTCATACCAATGGGCATCCAGCAGGGAACTGACGGTCTTCACTTGCATTCTCCTTTTAATTCTCGGCCTTGATCATCGTATCGGCCACGCCAGGGTATTTTTTCCAGACCGGCAGGAACTCGCTGTCGCTCAAACAGCCTGCCGCTCTTCCAAAAACACCCTGGCGCGGCCTCCCCGCCGTGGGAAATAGGCCGAAACGATGATCAAGGCCTAATTCTCTCACAGGGGCGAATCGATTCCCGGCGGGGAAACCGGTTTGGAGACGAGATTGGGGCTTTTTTCGTATCCCATCACCCAAACCGCCAGATAGGTATCCACATAGTCGAGCCAGGAGTTAAACGTGTCCGGATCAACGGCATGACGATACAGGCGCGCGGTTACAACGGCGCTGCCGGCCGCATAGTGGCGGCAATCGAGGCAGTCGGTATCGGGCACGCAACAGGCAGCGCTGCGATCCCAGGTCAGGTCGGTTCGATACTGCCTGAAAGAGCGGCCAAGTCCCAGATCGGTGGATGGATTTTGCCGGGGATAGGAGCACCCGAATAATGCATGAAGCCCTTGGGGGTGGGTGTGCGCCACAATATTATAGGAGGAGAAGAGCACCGTATCATACCGGGTGAGCAATTTCGCCATGACTGCGCCGGTATCTTTAAGGGACCGGGCCGTGTGGCGCAAGTTGCCGGTATACCCCACAGGCGCCGAAAAAACATTGAAAGTGACGTTACACTTATTTTGGGCCAGCGTCCGGACCACCTCTTCGGCTTCCGCGATATTGTGCCGCGTAAAGGTATAGACCCAGATGGCCCGGGAATCGGCCCGGTAATTTTCGATCTGTCGCGCCAGCATGTCGCGGGCATTACGTATTTTTAAACTGGTCGCATCGTTGCCCCAGACCGAGATATGAATCTTATACCGGATGGTTGCGGGTAGAAACTTCAGCCCGTTGGTGGCGATGGCGCCCCGGGGAATCTCTTCATAACACACCTGGCACAGGTCCGGTACGAGGGAGGGTTCCGCGCCGGCCAGCACGGCATAGGTGATACCGCGGTTTTTTTCCTCCCGCATGAGCGCCCGCCAAGCCGTGGGATCATTCTTTTCTCCGGCAAATTGCTTGTCGCCCTCAAAATAATAACACCCCTCGCAGCGGATGTTGCACCGGTTGGACATGTCATAGGTGGATTCGCGCAAAAAAAAGTATTTTCGCACCTTTTCCCAGCGCGCCCTTACTTCCGGATCGGCAATCAGTTCGGAAAATTTATACGATGGACCCGGGGCCCCGGTTTCTTCAGAACTTGTTGACCATGCGGCGGATTTCACGATTCCTTGCTCCAGTCAAATTCTCGTCAGGCAGCCATTTTTCCGTAAAGGTATTCAGCGATCAGACGGATATTGGTCAGCTTGGGATAATCATCCTCATCGATCCGAATGCTGTACTCATCCCTCAGCACCAGGGCCACCGTGGCCAGATCCATGCTGTCGATGCCGACTTCGTCCACGAGATCGATGTCCGGGTCAAAGGTTTCCGCCGTTACATCCTCCAGTTTCAACTCTCTGATCATGATCTCCGCAATTCGTAGAATTATGCTTTCAACGTCATTCGGCATCGTACTTAACGCTCCTTCTCCGGTTCCCGTATCGGATCGAATAGTCCGACCTCGGTTGCTTTTTTTTCAGGCGCCTTACCGGCGATGCGGATATTTCCGCTGCAAACCGGCTCCGGCCCGTTTTCGATATAAAACCCAAAAGAAAGGGGGTCATCCTTGGGCATAAGGCGCACCGTCACCGTTTCGGCCGGCCGTATGGCCTGCTTGAACCGGACCCGGCTCACCCCGGTTACCCTGACCCGGTATCCGAGCGTTTCTTCCAGCAGATCAACGACCAGCGCCAGCTGGGCGACACCCGGCAAAATAGGCGCATCCGGAAAGTGTCCGTCAAACCACGGGGATTCGGCCGGCACCCGCCGTTGCGCGCTGATCGGTCGATCAGCCCCTCCCTTAATAATTTTTTCCGTATAGCACATTATGGCACATTGTTCTAATAAACTTTATAGATGATGATTCATCCCCCATCCCCCATCCCCCATCCCCCATCCCCCATCACTTAGGGAGATCGAATTTGCTAATATACCGGCAATGGCGTTCTGTTTGCTCTTGCTCTTGCTCTTGCTCTTAATCGTTCTCGTGTCTACTGGATCAAGAGCATGATTAAGAGCAAGAGCAGGATAAACGGTATAATGGTATTTTCCGAGTCCCTTATAGCCCATAGCCCATAGCCCATAGCCCATAGCCCCTAACCCATCCCTTTCACCGAATCAAAAATTCCCACAAAGGCCCCGTATATCCCCGCTCATACATCCGGGAAATGACCGGGCCGGTTTTTTCATCTTCGGCGCCGATGACCCAGCTGATCCGATGACCGCCCCTGGCCTTGATGCGGCCGATAATCTCTTCCCGGCTGATGGAGGGCGATTGATAGAAAACCGGTTCCAAAAAGTCCTGTGTTTCCGTGATCAGGCCTTCGGCGAGCGCCCGGTCAAAAAGTTCCGTGCGGGGGTAGATCCGCATGCCGCAAAAGAGGAATAGAACGGATTTTTTCAGTTTGTCAAGATGGCCCAGGGTGGTCTCCAGCGTGTCGGCCGTTTCACCGGGGCCGCCGAAAAGAAAGTAATGCGCCACGCGCAACCCGGCATCGACAGCCGTTTTATGGGAGTGAAGAATTTGTTCCCGGTCAAAGGGTTTCCCGTAGGATTCAAGCATCCGGTTGGACAGGGACTCGGTTCCGAATTCGATATGGGTCAGTCCGGCCGCGGCCAGGGAGTCAAAATAGGCTGCCGGCATTTGCATCGGCGCCATAAATGCCCCCCAGGGCAGGGTGATTCCGGCTTTTTGGAAATGCTGGGCCACGGCTAAACTGTGTTCGACATCGGCATTGAAGGCGGAGTCCGCGATAAACAAAAATCTGGCTCCCGCATCCTGTAGCTCCCGGGCGTTGCGGGCGACCGTTTCCGGTGCGATGCGCCGGAAACGGCGGCCTTCGATCAGGGGATAGGTGCAATAGATACAGCGAAACGGGCAGCCGCGCTTGGTTTGCAGATTAAGCATCCCTCCCCTTTGCAGGTAAAAAGGCAGCTGTTCCCCGGCAGGATTGAAATGCCGCGGCGGTGGCTCGGGAAAGGGGGCGGGGGGCGTGAAATTGCCCGAAGCGGTGATCACTCCGGGCAGCCCGCATGCCGGCTCTCCGCGTTCTATGGCGTCTAAAAGCGCCGCCATCCGCTCGCCTTCCCCCACGATTCCGTAATCGGCTCCGAGCGCCGCCATGACCGCTTCCGGCAAAATCGAAAACCCGGCGCCGCCCAGAACGACAGGGGCGCCGGAGTGCTCCCGGACACGATTCACCAGCGCTTTATAGCCGGCCATAAACCCCTGCGGGGCAACGATGTCCGTATTGTCGATATTGCGAAGGGAAACCCCGATCACTTCCGGAGTGAACGTATCGATGATGGCGCCAAGGGCCTTCAAATCCACCATATTCATATCGAGGATTCTGACCCGGTGTCTTTCCGCAAGGGCGCCCGAGACATAGTCGAGCCCCACGGGATAGACGGGGTAGGGGGTGACCACTGTATTGGCGGAGATGAGAAGCACCTTCATGCGGCGGCCACTTCGATGGCGGTTAAGGTTGTTCCCAGGCCCAGAACCAGCACGGCCCCGGGGACGGCGGGGTTCAGGAAGAGGGCGTGGCCGTTTTGGACCAGGGATGCCGCAAAAACCGTTGCAACGGCAGCCGCCGCGGCAAATTCACCGGTAAGGCGGCGATAATCGATTACCTTGCCGGTAAAACCGGTGAGTTCCAAAATCCGGTTCAGCTGCGCGGTTCCCAGTGGCCGCCCGGCCGCCGGTATGCCGGCGAGGATGATGCCGTACCGCTTATTTATCGCCCCCGGTCCGCCGAGCCGGTTTACCAGATCCACCGGACCGGCGTGACTGCCGGGAATTATTCCCATACCGGTTTTAAAATATTTCAAATCAACGGCGGCTCCGGATGAAATCCGGTCGCGTGTCAGCAGCAACGCTCCGCCGCCGTCACTCAAGGGTCGCTCCGGTGTAACCGACGGATCGAAGAGCGGCGATAAGGTTTGGTGCCCCTCATCGGCGCCTAGTACCAGAACGGTCGTCTCATCGGTGATCAGCATTTGGGCGGCAAAAAGGGCCTCCTCAAAGGCGTAATCCCCGCCGGAGAGCGTCATGTTTACGCCCTCGGCCCGGGTTGCCAGCGCAATTTGCCCGGCCGGCGCATTGTGGACCGAGCCGATGAAATCGGTAGGGCTTGAAAACTTTTCTCCGGTCTCAAATAGACTCTGAAGAAAATCCTGTGTCTCGGAAAGGCAGCCCCATCCGGTGCCGAAAAAAACGGCATCGGGAGACACGTCACCGCTGCCTTTGCGGACCGCTTCCGATAAGGCAAGAGCGATCCGGGACAGACGCTTAACGCGCCGGATCTGTCCGGGCGGCAGGCCCTCGCAAAGGGTTTCCCCGGCCAGTATTCCCGAACAGCAAAGCTCCCGGCCGAGTCTATCCAGTGTAATTTCCGTATGGCCCGCGCCGGTGAGGGTTGCAAGGCCGGCAACCGTAAAGGGCACGTCCGCTGGCGTGACGGCGGATCGTTTTCTGCTTCCGCCGGGTGCGAGGCCGATTATGATGGCGGCATTATTGCCGCCGAATCCGAATGAATTCGACAGCACCGTATGAATGGGTCTTCTCGTGGGAGCCAGGACCGGAGTCAGTCCCAGGGCCGCATCGGGGGTGGTGCAGCCGGTATTGGCCGGAAGAAGACCCCGCTCGATGGCCAGAGTTGCAATCACGGCTTCGATGGCGCCAGCGGCCCCCAAGCTGTGGCCTGTCGCGCCTTTGATGGAGGACAGCGGCGGCGGATTTTCACCAAAAAGCGCTTTGACGGCAATGGCCTCGGAGCGGTCATTATCCGTTGTTCCGGTGCCGTGCAAATTAATATAATCGATTTCGTGGGGGAGAACTCCGGCATCCCTGAGCGCCGCGCTCATGGCGGAAAGCGCCCCCCGGCCTCCGGGATGCGGTTGTGCCGGATGGTGAGCATCGCAGGAGAGCCCGGCGCCGAGAATCTCCATTCCGGGCATATTTTCATCCCCCGCTTCGAGAAGCAGCATGCCAGCCCCTTCGGCAACGGACATTCCGGCGCGGTCCCGATCCAGGGGCCGGGCGCCCTCGGGGTCGATGAGCTGAAGGGATTTAAACCCATAATAGGTGAGCCTGCAGAGCGAGTCCGCACCTCCGGCGAGCACCCGGGAAAAGCGCCCGGAGCGGATCATGGCGAGCGCCAGGGCAATGGCGCCGCCGCCCGACGAGCAGGCGGTGGAGACCGTGATCAGCGGTCCCGAGCACCGGTATCTGTGGGCAAGATCAATGGCCACCGAGCCGATGGCATGATACCCGAACCGTTCGGGGTCCCGGCAGCCGGCTTTGAGCAGATCTTCGGTTACGGCCATACCGCCGGTGGTCACTCCCAGCACGATGGCATCCGGGGCCTCATCGCAGGCGGCCATTGCCTGATCCGCCGCCATGCGGGCCAGCACATGCGTTACGGGGTAAGCGCCATCAGTTAAAAGGTCCGGTATTTCGCCGACCGGAAGGGGCGGTACGTGGAAGGGCGTAAAACGGGTCAACGGCCGCAATCCGGAGCGGCCCTGCTCAAGGGCGGTTAAGGTTTCGACTCCATTTCGCCCCAGGGCGCAGAGGATTCCCGTGCCTTTGATAAAAACCCGCGGTGGGTTCAATTGGCGAGCTCCGCCGCATTATTTCGGATAAACGTGGTCATCGCACGCAGTGATCCGAATACCTGGGCGCCCAGCTCCTTATTGTCAATGGTGAGGCCATAGTCCTTTTCCATCATGATCACCAGTTCCAGCACATCAATGGAGTCGATTCCCAACCGGCCGCCCACCAACTGCTCATCCGGGTCGATATCCCCGGGATTCACATCCGGCAAGTTCAACAGGTCGACCAGCTTCACCCTTAATTCATCCAATAAATCCGGCATGCAGCCACCGCCTTACCCTCTCATGTTCTTTACAAGCCATTTGAATTATAGTAGCGTTATCCGCCTGAAAAATGGCGTCATGATATAAATAAAAGCCCGATCCTTCAATCCTTTTTTTCGGGCTTGATCATCGTTTCGGCCACGCAAGGGCATTTTTTCCAGCCCGGCAAGAACTCGCTGTCGCTCAAACAGCTTGCCGGGCTTACAAAAACGCCCTTGCGTGACCTTCACTCCATTTGGGGGTGGCCGAAACGATGATC
>JAZDPP010000113.1:0-17471 GCA_043797445.1 Pseudomonadota bacterium | reverse complement strand
ATCGGGCACTTTCTCTCCATTTCTATAATGTGCGTATTAAAAAAATACGTACACGTTGCAATAAATAGAAAAAATCCTGTATTTTCAGTGGTTATATAATCTTTTTAGCGGTTGTAGTGTACGCATTGTCCGACTTTCAGGGTGGTATTGGAAGCTTGGCAAACTCGTTCCAACGCAAACTGCCTCGCCTGTCAACCGAGGCACTGGTACTGACCTGAAAAATATGGAGGTAAGTTGTTGATTTGAAAACCTTGTAGAGATAACTATCGTCTATCTCTTTACTTGTCTTGAAGACAGTGTACATCGGGCTTACCAATCCCTTGTCGTAAAGGTCTTGGTAGCCGATGGAACCTTCTTCAATGTGGTTGGTAGCATAGGCAAACTGGCCTCTGTTCACCACCTTGTATGCCGAAGTGTTCAGGCTGAATATCTGCTTGTCGAAGTATGTTAATGAGTCCACCAACCCATCATATTTGGTGCAGGAAAGGACAGGGATGTTTTCGCCGGAATCATTGGTGGCTTTGACTTCTTTGGCGATGCTGCCGATTTTTACAATTTTCCAGTGATCTGGTACGGAAAACCACTTGGTTTTTTTTGAGGTGTATGCATGGGAGTTTATGTTTCCGAAGACAAGCTTCCCGGAAAGCGATAAATATTGCTTCTTCTTGGCCGCAATCAGCCGTTCGGTTTTTTCGATGGCTTCATCCCAGTTCGAAAGGAGTTTGGTAATGGCGGTTTGTTCAGAGAGTGGCGGCAGCAAAACCGGAAATTCTTTCAGCTGAGTGGAATTTATACTGGCTAAATTTGTGCTCTGTTTTGAACAACTTTGGAAATAAGCTTTGCCATACTGACTTCCAGTCAACAACGAAAGAAATTCCGGCAGAATAAGAGATCTGTTTGGCCGGGCAACAAAAACGTGGTTTTGGTGAACACAATTATCGATTTGACCTTGCCACACAGTTCCACGGCCTAATTTATCAAAATCCCCGCCTTCAGTTAACAATACATCATCAACCATCAGGAGATAACGGTCAATTTGAGATTTTTCCAACTGAATGGTCTTAATATTTGAAAGGTCAAGATACCCATCCTGAACATTGGCAACTCTCAAGTATGGCAAGCTTATAGGGTTTTTGAGTTTTTTGGCTCCTTTAGCGATGCCTGTTTGGATAATCGCGACATGAGATAGAGGTTTCTTCTTCCAACCGCTTGGAATCATTCCCCACCCTCCACCATCTTCGGCAGCTCAGTAGCTTTGATCAGCCTCTTTTCATCCGACTTCACCCGCCGCTCCAGCTTTTTTAAGTCCTCTTCCGCAGGCAGTTCCTCCGGTTTGATGCCTCGATCCACGAGCATATTCCGGACACTGCGATTATTCTGCACATGCTCGTCGGTAATCGGCACTTCTCCCTGCATGTCATGCTGTCGAACGTTGTGGTTGGTGATTTCCGTGGCAAGGTTTTTGGCTGCAATGGTGACCGTCGGTAAAAAGTCAGCAAGAGGGCGTTTGTCCGGAACTCCGAGTTTCCCCTTCATCGTCTGGGTGGTTTTACCACCAAAGAGAGCCGCATCGCCTTTGGAACGAATCCGACCGAATCCTTGTTCGTCAACGCCACGCTCATAAATGTTTTTTGATAGTTCCGTCTCGGATTCGCGTAATTTCTGTCGCGCCTGGAGCCGCTCTTGCAGACGAATCCGCTCCTCAATCATCTCCTGTTTGCGCGTTTGCGTGGCAAAATAACTCTGGGCGAAGGCAATCTGATCTTTGCGGGGGTCGCCATTCTGGGCAATGAGATAGCAGGCATAGCGGGTCAGCATTACATCTTCAATTTCACGCTTAGCCCCCTTGCCAAGCTCGATCATTTTCGTGACGTCACGAAAATGATCGGAAACATTGACGCCTGTTGATTCGCAGGAGATTACCGCTTTGTCTATGACCTTATTGAAATTCTCCCAACGGTCATAGCCCAGAACTCCCTGCAAATCGCGGGCATACCAGAATTCAACCTCGGAGTCAGGCCAAATGTTGACAATCTCATCAAATTGGCTGTGCAACTGGAGCATCAATTCTTTTTTCATTTCCAATCCCCCATCATCAGAAGTTGTAAGGAATTTCTTTACGACTGAACCACCAACCATTTTCCCCATCCGGTGAATAGGGTTGGAACCATTACGAGCTTTACCCCGAAATGGTCATCACCTATCGCACGATCTCCTTCAGCATCTCAGCCATCTTGGCTCTTACCTGCACCAGCTCATTTTCCAGTTGCTCGATCTCCGCCTGCACGGCATCAATGTCGATCTCGGCTTCTTCCTCAAAGGTATCCACATAGCGGGGAATATTGAGGTTGAAATCGTTCTCCTTGATTTCATCGAAGTTAGCGACGTGAGCATATTTTTCTATGTCCTGGCGGGCATCGACGGTCCCGACTATTTTTTGCAGATGCTCGTCGGAAAGGGCGTTCTGGTTCTTGCCCGGCAGGTAATCCCGGCTGGCATCGACAAAAATCACGTCCTTGCGATTATGGTTGGCACCACCTTTTTCGCGACTCCGGTCAAAAACCAGGATCGCCACAGGAATCGAGGTGGTTGGGAAAAGATTCCCCGGCAGGCCGATGACGGCATCCAGCAGGTTTTCTTCAATCACCTTCTCCCGGATACGCCCCTCGGCAGCGCCACGAAAAAGAACCCCGTGCGGAACCACAACGGAGACGCGCCCCTCTTTTTCCAATGCGACCTCAATCATATGGCTGATGAACGCCCAGTCGCCTTTTGACTTAGGCGCGACACCCCGCCAAAACCGGTTGTACCGGTCACTTTCCGCTTCTTTTGCCCCCCATTTGTCGAGCGAAAAAGGAGGATTGGCTACCACCCTGTCGAACTTCATCAACCGATCGTTTTCAACCAGGGTCGGGCTGACAAGGGTGTCACACCATTCGATGCGGGCACTGTCGGCGCCATGGAGAAACATGTTCATTCTTGCCAGCGCCCAGGTGCTTCCGTTGGATTCCATGCCGAAGAGGGCAAAGTTTTTATCCCCCACTTCACGCGCAGCTTCGATTAAAAGGCCAGCGGAACCGCATGCGGGGTCACAGATCCGGTTCCCCGGTCTGGGTTTGACCAGCTTGGCCACCAGCGCCGACACCTTGTGCGGCGTGTAGAATTCGCCGGCCTTTTTCCCGGCATCGGTTGCAAACCGCTCGATGAGATAGATGTAGGTATTGCCGATGACATCTTCGGATACCTTGCCGGGGCTCATATCCAGTAGCGGCTTGTTGAAATCTTCCAAGAGTGTTTTCAGCCGGCGGTTGCGATCCTTGGTCTTGCCGAGGTTCGCCTCGCTGTTGAAATCGATGTTACGGAATACCCCTTCCAGTTTAATTTTATTGGCCTCTTCTATGGCGTCCAGCACAATATTGATCAGCTCCCCAATGTTTGCCGCGCCACGGCGGTCGTACAGGCTGTAAAAATCAGCGAGAAAACGGTCTTCAATCGTGCCCGTTTCATGATCCTTCAGCTCGGCATAGGGGAGGACAAAGCGCTCTCTCTCCAGCCTGCGGCGAATACGGGCATCATCATCGCCGTATTGCTTGCGGTATTCCTCGTAGTGGTCTTTCCAAACATCCGATATATATTTCACGAACAACATGACCAGGATATAGTCCTTGTACTGTGCCGGATCGACGACTCCCCGGAAGGTGTCACAGGCTGCCCACGCCGCATTGTTGATGTCTTTTTGGTCTATTTTCAGGCTCATCGGTATTATTCTCCTTACGTCAGTTGCATTAAAATGGCCGAGGTGTATTGCCTGCGTTTAAAGGCAAGCGCGCCTAACAGACTTTGCTCTTTTTCAGCGAGTACTGCTAACTCTGTAATCAAACGTTGGCGTTCCAGAGAAGGGATTGACACGACAAGGCTTTCCAGCGCCTCTTTGGTGATCATCTTCTGAGACGTGCCGATCGCGCGACTTACCAGGTAAGATTGCGCCGGCATCTGGCTGATAAACCAGTTGAGGTACTCGGGGGTAACGCATTGCTCGTTCACCCTGATACGCAATAACGGAGCGGACACAACCGCTATTCCTGGATCATCCCTCAAAATGGCGGAGGTGGCTGTCAGCCCTCGTGACCTGAAAATCAAATCGCCCGGCCTTACAAGGTGATGCGTTTTGGGAGATTCCATGTCAACCCGCATTAATCCATTGCAGTCAACGCGGTTGTCATCGCTAAGATCTTTCATCTGGATCACCGCAACAGCCCCATCCCCCTCGGTTTCAAGGCGGGAGCGAAAAGCATAGCCTGTTTGTACGGTAGCGATTTTTTTCAATTCGATTTTCATTTGCAGTTACCTGTAGATTGCAGTAATAACGTTACGACACATTATTACAACCAACACGCCGCTTGTCAATTAAAAAATGTAAAAATAATATTACTGTAAAAAAATATATGAATGTTTGGCTAACACTTGGAAAGAAAGAGAGTGTCATTGAAATGGAGTCAGTGGGCGGCATTGAATATGGGTGCAAATATGGGTGTGAGCCAATCCAAGAGGCCAAAATGGGTGCAAATAATACAGGTGGCAAGTGTCAAATTGAAAGAATATTCAATAATTTAAGTTAAGCGTCGAGACCTACGAATCCGTAGGTCGCAAGTTCGAATCTTGCCGGGTGCGCCAACAATAACAAGGGGTTACAATCGTAAAGGTTGTAACCCTTTTTCAGTTTTAGGCGTTTTGTAAGCGCTATGTAAGCACTTTTCATCAATACGGACTTTTTGTTTATCGGGTGCCCTGTATGGCACGGGATGGCAAAACCAAAAATTTCCTTAAAAACAAGTCTCCATGTCTCCAAGTATACAAACATAACAATATCGGATAGATAGACATGGAGACATAGAAAACGCTATGTCTCCATGTCTCCATAACCGGGAAGGTGCCCCTTAAAAGGCCGCTCACTCTTTTTTAGTAAGCGGTGCCAACGCTATGTGAAAAACAGATCGCACTTGTTGACACATAGGTCACCATGCACCACGATCCCGGACCGGATAGCCTGATCTAAACCCACCAACAATAAAGGAGTCCGCTATGGCCGAGGTGTTGCTTGAACAGATGTTGAAGGATTATCTGAGGGACAAACACCCAAAGAAATATAAAGAAATGCGGAAGTCCGTCCGGAGTTCTCGGACCGTACATACGAAGCAGGGTGAACCAGGGAGCGGAACAACAGAGAATTCTGGAAGTAAGTGGGATGAGAGACTACGAGGCCCGACCCGTTACCGTCGGGATTTTTTATCCCGCATGGCTTTCTATATACTCTTTGGCTGCCTCTTGAAGCAGCGTTGAGCGCTTCAACCCGGTGCCAGCCCTGAACTCATCAACAGCCTGTAGCAAGCTGGCTGGAAACGTCACGTTAAACCTCCGAGTTTCTTCGTAGCCCCGTAAGATTTTGTCGTCTACCGGCACCGGAATGATTTGTGCCCTTGGAAACTGTTTTTCCAGATCGGCCTTAGCCGTTCTTGGATGGATGATGGTTTCCTGGACAGACAAGCACCCGGCAAGGGCATCCGTCGCGTTTTCATACGCCCCTTCCCAAGTGTCGCCGAACGTTTCGCAGATCTCCACATCCGGAATGGAGACAGTGACAATGCCGTTATCGTCTGTTTGAAAGATTCCGTAATAATATTTTTCCATGGTTATCCGCCCCCCGCTTATTTTTTTTGGCCTTGAATTCCCGCCCGCCTCAGGATGTTATCGACAGTCCCCTTCGGGATATCGCCCGTGTGTCTCGGGATAGGAATGGTCAACCCGCCGTTCCCCCATATTTCGTGTTTCCCCTGCCGTATGATCTGCCACCCATGCTCTTTGAGGATCTTTGTCAGCTCAGTCTTTGTCATCTTGCCCCCATCGGTGTTTTGATACAATTTAATGTGTTTTAACACACCTGTCAACCCGCCCTGTGTGGTCGGCATCCGGAGCATTCCCCAGAATCCCCGCCCCGGCCAATGCCGCCCTTTTTGCTCACCGGGAATTGAAGGACATGGATAAGGCAGATAGAGAACGCGCGTGTTATTTGCACGCTTGTCTCAAATATGTGCAGCGGGAGTTCATGACCAATACGACCCTCCGGGAGCGCTTCGGAATTCAAGACAAAAATAGCGCAACGGCCTCCCGGATCATCAAGGAAACGCTGGAAGGCAATTTGATTCGCCCTCTCGATGAATCGGCAAGCAGAAAATTCATGCGGTATGTGCCATGGTGGGCATGATGAGCCGGTATCGATTTTTATTTGATGGCTATTTGATTGATAGCGGTTCAGGAGGGCCTCACTGCCCGGCATTACCGAAAATATTCTTGAAAAAACCTGCCTGGAATGGCTGGCCGAGCTGGGGTGGAACTGCCTTCATGGGCCGGGTCTTGCACAGGGAAAAACAGTTGCGCAATGGATGAAAAAAGCGGATCATACGATATCGGAATGGAGCAATATCATTATCATTGCGTCCCCTATATGGAGGCTTGGTTATGCCGGGTGGTAACGATCACATCGGTTTACCGATTGATGCGCTATACAAAAATCATATTGATTCCCCCTATACGGATTCATTGACCGGGTTGGTGAATCACGGGTACTTTTATGTTACGCTGGAGCGTGAAGTCAGCAGGGCGCGGCGGCACGGGGCCTCCTTTGCCCTGGGAGTGATTAATGTCGATTCGTTCAGGCTCTATAATAAGGCCCATGGCCGCCTTGAAGGGGATCGAATACTGAAAGAGATCGGGACGTGTATCCGGGAAACGATTCGCGAGGTGGATTTGGCGGCCCGGTATAGCGAAGATGTCTTTGCGATCCTCTTTATCGAAACAAATTCCCGGTTTGCTCACTTTGCGGCGGAGAGGATTCGGTCCAATATTGAAAGCATGGCCAAATTGGGGGTCACGGTGAGTATGGGGTTGGCCGATTTTGCGGATGCGGATTCGGCGGAAGGGGTTTTTGTAAAAGCCTTCGGCGCCCTTAAAAATGCCCGGGCAAGGGGCAGGAATTGCATTTCCATCCATAAAAAAGAGGAAACGCCGGTGGCCGGCAGTGCCGCGAGAGTCCTTGTCGTGGACGATCTACCCATGAACCTGGAGTTGCTGGAAGCGGTGCTGCGTACTCAGAAATACGAGGTGCTCCAGGCCAATAGCGGCATGGCAGCGCTGGAAATCCTGACCCGGACGGATGTTGACCTGATTTTGCTGGATGTGATGATGCCTGAGATGAATGGCTTTGAAACCTGCCGGCGGATCAAATCTCAGGCGGCAACCAGAATGGTGCCAGTGATCCTGTTGACCGGGTTAAATGATCAGGAATCGAGATTGAAAGGCATTGATGCCGGAGCGGATGATTTTATCTCCAAGCCGCCGAGCGTTCCGGAGCTGATTGCGCGAACCAAGTCCCTGATACGGATACGGCAGCTGAACCGGAACCTGGCGAGCATCGAAAGCGTTCTGTTTTCATTGGCCAAAGCGGTCGAAGCCAAGGATAAATACACTCAAGGCCACATCGAACGCGTTTCTCATCTTTCAACCGTGATCGGCCTGCAAATGGGGCTGACGTCCATAGAACTCAAAGCCATGGATTATGGCGGCATATTGCACGATATCGGCAAAATCGGTATTCCCAATGCAATTCTCAACAAACCGGGGCCATTAACTCCCGAGGAACGGACGATAATGGAAACGCATTCTGTTCTGGGATATCAGATCGGGTTGCCGTTGAAGGAAAATCTGGGGCTGGCGCTTCAGGTTATCCGGTACCATCATGAGAAATTGGACGGCTCGGGGTATCCGGACGGCCTGAGCGCGGATGAAATACCCATGGTGGCCCGAATTGTCGGCGTTGTCGATATCTTTGACGCTCTCGTTACGGATCGCCCATATCGGAACGGCATGTCGCGTGAGAAAGCGTTTTCGATTCTCATCGCGGAGGCGGCCGCGGGGAAAATAGATAAAGACGTCGTGAATCGATTGATTTCATACTGTAATGATAAAAGTGAAGCGGAAGAGAATCCGGAGGCGATCCGTTTTTGACCTTTCAGCCCTTATTGTCCGCATTATCCGCGCAATCTTTCGACGGCGGACAATTGGCGCAGCCGCCGCGAGCGCAGTCGCCACTTCCCGAAGCGCCCTTGACAAAAGTTTTTATTAGATATGCCGCCGCGGCGGCAACGATGAGGATGATCAAAAGCGTTTCCATCAAAACCTCTCGGAATATCAAATTTACTGCTAGTATCCCATGGCCGTACCGACCTGGTATATCAGCACGGCCAGGGTAAATGCCAGGCAGGTATTGAATACCATCGAAAAAAGCGCCCATTTCCAGGAGCCGGCCTCCCTGGCAATGCAAACGATGGAGACAAAACAGGGCGAGTAGAACATGACGAAGAAAATCAGACTCAGGGCGACGAGGGGACGCCAGTTGGGGGCGTTTGAGAGCTTTTTTGAAAGGGAGTCGGTCCCTTCCGGATTTACTTCTCCCAGCGAGTAGGCCGTCCCCAGGGTGGCGACGATAATTTCCTTGGCGGCAAAACCTCCGACCAGGGCGATGTTGGTGCGCCAGTCGAATCCCGCCCACCGGCTGACATATTCAAGCATGATGCCGATTTTCCCGGCAATGGAATACTTCAGGGCCGCTTCGGATTTTTGTGCATCCATCGCCGTCAACCGGTCTTGTAAGTCGCGGGCCGCGGGAGATAAAACCACCTCTTTCCCGGCGCTGCGAACTTCTTGCGCAATCGGAGCAGGGGCCGCCATCAGCGTTTCCCGGCGCGTTTTTTCAAATGCCGTGATTTCGTTTTCCGGAAGGCTTGGGAACGTCATCATGGCCCAGAGAAGAATGGAAATGGCAAGAATGACCGTTCCGGCTTTTTTGATATACTGCCAGGTCCGCTCCCAGGTATGAATGAAGAGGCCTTTGAACGTGGGGAAGCGATAGGGGGGCAGCTCCATGACAAAGGGGGTGGGGGATCCGGGAATGAGGGTTGATCGAAGTAATTTGGCCACCAGAAGCGCGCCACACCAGGCTGCCATCGTGATGAAAAACATGAACGCGGCTTCGTGTTCCGAAAAAAAGGCGGCCACGAGAAGAGCGAATACCGGCAGTTTGGCGCCGCAATTCATAAACGGCACCGTGAGAAGCGTGGCCAGCCGTTCCCGCCGGGACCGGAGCGTTCTGGCGGCCATGATGCCCGGAACGGCGCAGCCGCCGGCAATGCCGCCGGAGATGATAAACGGCATGACCGAACTGCCGTGAAGACCGAACATGCGAAAGACACGATCCAGCATGAAGGCTACCCGGGCAAGATATCCGGAATCCTCTAAAATCGAGATGCCGAAGAACATGAACATGATCATCGGCACAAACCCGAGCACACCGCCGACGCCATCGATAATGCCCGAAACGATAAGAGATTTTAATAATCCATCGGGCAGCAGCGCCTCGGTTCGTCCGCCGAGCCATTCAAAAAACTGCTCGCACCAGCCCACGGGTATCTTACTGTAGACGAAGGTGAAATGATAAAGAAGGAGAATGACGGCGGCCATGATGAGAGGTCCGGCGAAGCGGTGGGTCGCGACCCGGTCGATCCGGTCTGAAATATACAGCCGGTCCCGATCGTGTTGGTGCGTAATAACACCCTGCTTGAGGATCGATTTGATATATCCGTAGCGATGATCGGCAATCATGGCTTCCGGATAAGTGTTCAGCGTGCTTTCCAGGTGATCGCTCAATCGTTCCACACGACGTTCCAGATCATTGGAAAATTCCGGGTCTTTTTCCCTGCCGAGCTTAAGGATCTGTTCGTCGTTTTCAATATATTTAAGTGACACCCAGCGGGCCGGGTAGTTGTCCATTAGAAAATGCCGCTTCTCTACCAGAAGCGCGATATCGTTCAATACGAGATCCACATCATCCCCGTATCGGATCCGGAGGGGCTCCCGACCCCTATTTTCGGCGGCGAGTTTTACCGCCGCGGCCATTAAGGCCTCTTTCCCTTTGCCGTTTCGGGCAATGGTGGGGATGACCGGAGTTTCCATGAGCGTCGAGAGTTTTGCCGAATCAATGGCAATCCCCCGGCTTGTTGCCACATCCATCATGTTCAAGGCGATGCAGACGGGAAATCCCATTTCCAGGAACTGAACCGTGAGGTAAAGGTTTCGCTCCAGATTGGACGCATCCACGATATTGACGACGACGGATGGTTTTTCATTGATTAAAAAATCGCGGGCAACAACTTCTTCCAGTGAGTAAGCGGTGAGGGAGTACGTCCCCGGCAGATCCACAATGTGAAGGCGATGGCCGTTGTCGATATAGGTTCCCTCCTTTTTTTCGACCGTTACGCCGGGATAGTTGCCGACATGCTGGCGGGCCCCGGTAAGCTCATTAAAAAGGGTGGTTTTCCCGGCATTGGGGTTTCCAGCCAGAGCGATCGTTGTTTCCATGTGCTAATTGACCTCCACCTCGATAAAATCGGCCTCGCTGTTTCGAAGCGTCAAGGTGAATCCCATCAGACGGATGGCCACCGGATCTTTAAGGGGCGCTCTTCCCTGGATGGTGACTTCTGCGCCGGGGACAAGTCCCATGTCGCGAATTCGTCTGCCGAGCTCCCCGTTTGCCTTTACGGCGGCGATGGTGCCGGTCTGTTTTCTCTCCATGTTGCGTAACCTGATGATTTTCATGATGGATGCTTCCCGCTTTTCGATTGTTACCCGTATGACCGCTTCCGGATGTTGAACCTCCTGGAATCAAACAGATAACCGCTGTCTCCAGATCATCCGGCCAAAAACGCCCTGTCGATTGTTAGGTATGCCAAACAAACATTAATGTCAACATATTAATTTGCCTATAGCAATATTTTTCGTTTGACATAATGAACTTCGTTTTGTAAGTTTGACATCAAATTTCATTCGGAGGGAACATGGCGGAAGACCCCAAACTGTCGGAAAGCCTGGAAGACTATCTTGAAGTGATTCTGGATCTCGAAGTCACCCACAAGGTGGCCCGGGCCAAGGACATCGCGGAGAAGTTGGGTATTCAGCGGGGATCGGTGACCGGTGCGCTAAAGAGCCTGGAAGAAAAAAACCTCATCAATTATTCTCCTTACAGTTTTATTACGCTTACCGATACTGGTACCCGGATTGCCAAAACGATCACGCGGCGTCACCATGTGCTGAAAGACTTTCTCATAAAGGTCCTGCAATTGGATGGACAGACGGCCGATGTGACGGCTTGCCGCATGGAACATGCGGTGGACGAGGCCTCGATTGACCGCCTGGTGTCCTTCGTGGAATACATCAATCATTGTCCGCGCACGGGGCCGGACTGGATTCAATCGTTTCTCGACCGGTGTAAAAATGTCAGCAAGTCCTGGTCCGACTGTGATCAGTGCATCGACGCCTGCAAGGCACGGCATCGGGAAAACAGGCGGTCATAAAGATCCTGTGTCCAGTCATCATGGCCCCTTGACTCGAAGAATGCCCCTTGTTTACCCCCCCTTTCTTTTCCCGCCGCCGGGTGGCGGATCAGGGGATTTCCCATGCCGTCCATCCGGAAGTTATTGGATAAAAGAGCAGCAATAATCGGTAAGGGTTTTGATGTTGAGGTTAAATTTGGAGTGGGCCGGGACTTCAAACGCCTCTCCGCCTTTTATCGTTTTCCAGCCGGTTGATCCGGGCAACAATACATCCAGATCCCCGGTAAAAATTTCCATGAGCTCCTTTTCTGCCGTGTTGAATTCGTATTCTCCCGGCAGCATGATTCCCAGCGTCTTTTTTGATCCGTCCGGAAAAATAACGGTGCGGCTGGTGACCTTGCCATCAAAATAAACATTGGCTTTTTTAACGATGGTTATATTGTTGAATTCCGACATGACCTGTTCCTTTTCTATTGGTGATGGTTAATTCTCATGACTCTGTGAGCACGAGGCGCCGCGGCCCGCAACTTCAGCCGGTTTCGACTCCTCAATCTTGTGTTTCCGGTGCTGAAAAGTGGGGCATGGAGGGAAATCCCCTTTTTCATGATCCCCCTTGCACCCTGATAGGTCAAAACCGTAAGACAAAACTATAAAAAATAGAAGCATCTATCTTTTAAAAATGGCACAAACTACACGATGCATTTTTTTTGTCAAGCGTTTTTTTCGTTCTCTCGGGTATCAGAGCTATACGAATATCGATGCCCATCGCCGGGGAGAGGATATCAAGGCAGAAGTCGATCTGGGCGGCCATTTCTCCCTCGGAGGCGCAATTGCCTGCCAGCGGGGTTCTTTTCTGCTCAAATTCTGACCAAACGGGCCAAACGGATGGCTGATTTTTTTCAAGGTTAAATTATCACAAGCAAATTGACCTGGACTCCAAATTATCCTAAAGTGCCGGGTATGGAAAATCAAACGCTCATTGGAAGGATTCAAGATATCCGGCTTCCGGTTGATCGGTCGGCTTTTCTTTGGGGGCCCCGAAAGACCGGCAAGACCCCCCTTTTAAAACAAAAATTCCCCAGCTGATGGATGAAATCCATTGGCTTATGGAAAACGGGGATTATCGGTTCATCCTGTCGGGTTCCAGCGCAAGGAAATTGAAACGGTCCGCGGTTAATCTCCTTGGCGACGCGGAAGTGGCGATAGAAGTAAAATCGTCGGAAAAATGCGGGCGACAGGACCAAGGGGATTCACCTCTTTCAGGAGGAATTCAATTGCAAACAGGCCTTCATCATCTCAAGAGACCCGGTCCCCAAAAAGATAGCGGCAAACATCACCATCCTTCCCTGGTAACTATTTTGCGAGATGCTCTGGGATGGCCGGATTATAAAATGACGAGGGGGGGCGAAAAATGAAAGGAGGCTTAATTGAAATACCGAAGCTTAAGGGTTAAAGGCCGATGGCGGGGTTGCTGGTTAGGCATCGTATTATTTATCTGCGCGAGCCTATCGGATGCCGGCGCGGAAACGCCGGAAGATGTGGAAAACTCTTTTTATCCTTATCGGAACGAAATCCCCCGCTTCAGCGGGCTTTGCTCCGGTTTGACCCTCTCTTCCTCCAACATTGAGCAATTCAAGGGAATACTCGCACCCGAACTATATCCGCAGATTAAGGACGGTTGGTTTACAATGAAGACGGGAGAAACGACTTCTTTTGATGTGCACCCCAATTATGTCCGGGCGACCAAAGAAGAGCTGGGGAAAGTGTCGCTCGGTGAAAAGCTTGGGCAAATCAATGGCTATGTTGCCGGCCGGCCCTTTTCTGCGCAGCCTGAACCAAGCGATCCCCGCGCCGGTGAAAAACTGGCCTGGAATTTCAAGTTCGGGTTTCACTTCGGAGACTGTGCGACTATTTTTCCCTTGTATTCCAAATACCGGGATATGAATAAAAACAAAATCGAACGGATGCTGACGGTCAATTACCATGTTCTTAAATACAAACACCGGGTTTGTCACGCGCCGATTCCCGAAATCACGCCCAACCCCTCCGGTCTGTTTCGCGCATCCTATTCGATGGTGCTGTCTCCTTATGATGTGAAAAATACCCAGCTTCTGATCCTTCGTTCTGAAGACGACCTGGAGCGGGATAATGCCTGGATGTATATGGGGTTTCAGCGTCGGGTGCGACGGCTGGCCACAGGCCAGACCACCGATGCCTATCTCGGCTCCGATTATATGATCGAAGACTTTGAAGGCTACAACGGTCGGATTTCGGACATGCTATGGACTTATAAAGCCACGTGCAATCTGATGATGCCGTTTTTCAATCACAACGACCTGGAATTGGACACCGAAACCCACCAAGACGATCCGGACGGATATCGGGTCGTCGCTTTCGGCGGCAAAGGCGGCTGCTATCCCGACGTTACATGGCAGTTGCGAAAAGCGTATGTGGTGGAGGCCGTCCCGATCGATTCCAGCCATCCCCTCGGCAAGCGCGTTCTTTACATGGATGCCCAGACCTTTACCATCCCGCTCGCAGGCATTTACGATCGATCGGGCCGGTTATGGAAAGTATTTATTATCGGGCATTCGCACCCGGATCATCACCTGGCGCAAAATAAGGCCACCGGCGTCGCAGTCGCCGATGCCTCTTCCATGATCGATGTACAGGCGAACCATTGCACCACCGGGCAATTCAAGGGAGTGGGCGACCCGAAGCTTTGCCCGGTAGACAAATTCAGCGTTCAATATTTGAGGACATGCGGCAACTAAGGTTGGGCGACTGCCTCATCAGAACCACTTTATAGGCCGCTTGCGCAAGGAGGATGTCATTATGTATGAACAGGGAGTGATCCGGCCCCCGAGTGAGGCCAACAGTCTGCTTCTTCGCGTTACGCGGAACTGCCCCTGGAACCAGTGCCTTTTTTGCCCGGCGTTCAAAGGGGTCAAATTCTCGAAACGGACGGTCGAGGAGGTCAAAAAGGATATTGACGCAATGGCCCGGGAATATAACGGGCACACTTCCACAATCAGGTCGCTCTTCCTTCAGGATGGCGACAGCCTTATTCTACCGACAGCCGACGTATTGGATATCCTGGCGTATGCAAAGGAAAAATTCCCCGATATCGGGCGGATTACGACCTACGCCCGCGCTACAACCATCCGGAAAAAGACTCCGGAGGAGATGCGGCTGTTGCGGGAAGCAGGCCTATCGCGAATCCATATGGGCCTGGAGAGCGGATCTCCCACGGTGCTCAAACTCATGAAAAAGGGGATCTCTCCGGAGGACATCACGATTTCCGGAAGACGCGTTGTCGAAGCCGGTATCTCTCTTTCCGAGTATATCATTCCGGGACTCGGCGGGAAAACCCTGACGGGGGAGCATGCTCACGAAACCGCTCGCCTTCTCAATATCGTCCGTCCGGATTTTATTCGGGTGCGCTCGTTTGCGCTGCACCCGCAATCTCCGATCAACCGGCTGATTGCAGGGGGAAAATTCGTTCTCATGAACGACGAGGAAACCATTGAAGAGCTAAGGCGCCTCGTTGTTGCGCTCGCGGAAATGCACAGCTATTTCTCTTGCGGTGACTACGGTCCCAATCTGCTGATGGATGTGGACGGATATCTGGATGAAAAAAAAGGGCAGATGCTGGCAGTCATCGACGGATACCTGTCGCTCGATAAACGGCAGAAACAGGCCTACTCGCTTTTGCGCAGGACCTCCTATGTGCGCTGTCCGGTCAGCACGGTTCAAGACCCGGCTGTTATGGAAAAAATGCTTCCCGAAATCCAAAGACTCGATCAACAGGAGGGGGGGGTGGACGGGTATATCCGGCGCATCATGTCCCAGATGATTCCGCAGCCTCAGACGGAGGACTGGAAGTAGTTTATACAAGCCATCAAGAGGAATCACGACCGTCTCGGAAAGCCCCCGGTTCATACGCCATCATTTTTGCTCAGTCCAAGGGAGCCATCCTGGTTTTCAAAAATCACATGACCGTTAATTTTGTAATACCAGAGCGCCTTCTCCGGCAGAAAGTGGTCCGGTTTGTTTTTATTTATGACGAGACACCTGCCGGTGGATTTTTTATATACTTTCCGGTACTGGGCAAGGGACCTGCCGTAAAATACCGGTGGTGCATTCGGTTCTCTGATGGCCCCCTCATTGTAAATGATGCAAACGGGATCCCCGATTTCTTTTTTTTCAAAATTTTTTACCGCGCAAAAAATCAACAATTTATTGGAGTTTTCGATGATGGTGAATGTTTCTTCGTCCAATTCGAGCCGCTGATCGGCCCCATTGATGATATTAAATATGGTATCATTGAATTTGCAGATTTCACTTTTGATTTGGTATTGAATTCTTTCTTTCATTTTTTTTCCTCCTTGTCTTTAATGAATTCATTGATTTTGAGGCCGCCTAACGTCATCATCTTGATTTGGAAAGCCACGGAGATACGAATGGTTTTCCCTACGAAATCAAGAAAGAAAGTTTACACCCAAATTTATAAGGACGTCGTGCCTTGAAACTTATCCCATTGCACACCGGTTGATCCGGCCACAGGCTGATGAGACTATCTTACCTTTTCAAACCGATATTTCCATTACAGGTCATTACACAAGGGATGGATGCACGAAGGAGGCGGCGGCAAGATGCTGAATAAAAAGTGGTAGGTCTGCGGTGGTCTTTTTTGGACTTGATCATCGTTCCGGCCAGGCAAGGGCATTTTTTCCAGCCCGGCAAGAACTCGCTGTCGCTCAAACAGCTTGCCGGGCTTACAAAAACGCCCTTGCCCGGCCTGCACTTCATATGTGGGTGGCCGAAACGATGATCAAGGCCTCTTTTTTCAATGGTTATTGTCCGGGATATTCCCGAAAAGTGTTCCTTCAACAGTAGAACCACGCAAGATTTGAAAGTTGGGATACCCGAAACGCAAGCTTCCCGATCGCCGCTCAATCACATGGGGAGGGTTCTGCATCTCTGATAAGGCGTCATTGATCTGTTTTCTGCTCCTATATATCTGTATATTGAGATGACAAGGTTCAAGACCGAGCATCCTGGCCACATGATTTGTTTCCATCCATCCCTGGGTTTCCGGATCGATGCCTTCTTCGGCGTCTCTCAGACGCTGACGCGCCAAGGTGAGAAGCATATAGTGGTGTGCGCGTTCCCCCAGATCGGTGGTATTTTCGCCGACCTGAATTTTCAGAAAGACATGTTCTTCATCCATACTGACGTGAAAAAAGAATCGTATATCCTTTGCGATTTTTTTTGTGAGCGTTACATCAACCGGATCATCGCAGAAAAATTGCCATACCCATTGATTGTGACTGATGATATCCCCGTTTTTCAGAGGATAAACCCCTTTTTCATTTTCACAAACCCATTCTCCCGTTTGTAATATGTAGACCGATATGTCCGGTTCCGCTTCATTCGGGAGGGCATGGAAGCGATCCAGGGGGATTACGGGGCCGTTTCCTTTCAGTGGCACAATAACATTGGAAGGCGGCTTGTCATCGACGAACCGCCACTCCGATTCCCCTAAACTGCTGAAACGGATGGTGCTGCCCGCCTTTAGCCGGGTCTTTTCCCCGGGGATAAGACGAATACCGTCGATCCACGTTCCGTTTCTGCTGAAATCGGTGAGCAGCCACTCCCTGCCGTTCCATCGCAGCGATGCATGGATTTGAGAGACATCTCTGTTTTTGATGACCGTATCCGCTTTTTCGCTGTTCCTCCCGAATACATGGTGGGATTTGAGGAAAATGCTTTCTTCTGTTTTGATGTTATTCAGGATGCCCATACGTTATACCAACATACTAAATGAATTATTTAATATCATTCTTCTGACTTGTTCATCCACCCCAATCGATGTAACTTTTCATGGCCTTTGATCATTGTTTCGGCCACCACCAAATGGAGTGAAGGTCACGCAAGGGCGTTTTTGTAAGCCCGGCAAGCTGTTTGAGCGACAGCGAGTTCTTGCCGGGCTGGAAAAAATGCCCTTGCGTGGCCGGAACGATGATC
>JAZDPP010000112.1:0-101717 GCA_043797445.1 Pseudomonadota bacterium | reverse complement strand
ATCGGGCACTTTCTCTCCATTTCTATAATGTGCGTATTAAAAAAATACGTACACGTTGCAATAAATAGAAAAAATCCTGTATTTTCAGTGGTTATATAATCTTTTTAGCGGTTGTAGTGTACGCATTGTCCGACTTTCAGGTTCATATCCGATCCACGCATCGGTTCTCACTTTTGCACCTATCTCAATATTTTCACTCACGAAAGATACCAGCGTCTTTTGCTTCCGATTAGGAATGACTTGTAGTCGGAGTCTGCCCGCGAGCATGCTGCGTCCGTGACCTCCACGATGTTTGGACAGCGGTCCGCCCATAAGGTTTGGATCACGGCCACCCCATTTTACGGACTCTCGTCTGGGCATGACCTCGACGGCACCAACCACGAGCACTTTGTCCGTTATGCCGCGTCCCTTCCCTTGAGTTGTGCCGCCTACAAATGTCTCGTCCACTTCGACCGGGAACTTTTGACCGATGGAGTCCCGTTCCGGACGGACCATTGCGGCCCGGAGTTTATGAAGCATCTGAAAAGCAGTCTCGTACCGTTTAATTCCGAGCATTTTTTTTAACTGAACAGCACTCATTCCCGGGGTTAGACTCGTTACAAGGAACGCTGCCCAAAACCATGAGCAGAGCGGCTGCCTACTCCGATGCATGATCGTACCTGCAGTGAGCCAAGTGTCTTGTTTGCAGTTGCGGCAACGATAGACAGTGGGGCGGTTAACGAAAAAGTATGGTGGCCCTGCATCACCTTCGTGTTGTCCACAATGACTGCACACAAATCCAGCAGGAAATCTCTTGGTGTAGAGGTGAGCAATGCAGGCTTCATCGTTTGGGAACCGCTTCTGGAAGTCTGGCAAAGTTTTGGGTATAAAGCGGCTTCCGCCGGTATTGGGCATCGGTAATACCCCCTATTCTGCTGATCAATCCACAGTGTGCGCGGCTTCACCATAGCAAAAAATCTTTTGGGGGTAAACCGGATAGGCATTGAATAAAGTATCCACTTCGCTCTGGCCGACATCCGTTTAAATTGCGCCATGTTTCCTTCGTCTTGCCCAACAAGAAATTAACTGGACGGTTGCGCCCAGCTAATACACATAATTGTGGTGTTATCTATAAACGCAAATAACGTGCCTATCTGCTTGCATTTTTTCATTCGATATCAAAAGCCCAATATGTATTCGGTTGCCGAACAGTCGCCTTATAATACGACTATTTTTTGTACTAAAATCGGTTAGACGACTGATTCGTCGTCTAATACCCGTATTTCCCGGGTTAGATTGCTAAACAGTCGTTTAATAATTTTGCATTTATTATGACTTAGCGAAATCGCATTTCTCATGCCGATCGGCATCCTAATTACAGGTTTAAATAACAATAGAGTCGGGATGCAGCGGCGTTATAAATTGCGACGTTGTGCAATGTGTTCCAGTCGTTCCACAGTCCGAGTCTCAAACTTTCCTTCCCTTAGCCCCACAATAGAATCGTACATAAGTGCCCGGTTCCCCCGGAATGCTTCAACAGCGGCATCACCAGTTTCCTTTGAAAAAAACCGCTGTCATCAATGGCAACCGGGATAGGAAAGATGTCTTAAATTTACCCTGCGACAAATCAATGGGAATGTCTTAAAACAAAATGGGGCACATGTCAAAGAATCTTTGTATCCCCTCAATTTCTTAAGACTTTTATTAATAAATGGCGCTTCACAATATTTTGGAAAGACTTGGAAAGACAAAAATATAGCAAAAGCCATGCCTAAAATGAGCAAAACAAAAAAGGCTGATATTACAGTTGGATAGGAAATTTGAAAAAATGGCGTTGGGTAAAAATGTTACAAAACCACCTTTTGGTAAGCCACGGTCTGTAACAAAATGTACCAAAGGGAGGGACGTGGGAGCAACCGGTTAAGATTAAGCCGAAAAATCAAAAATGCCTTGCACCCGGCCTCGGCGGCTACCCCCGTTGGCCGCATAAGCCTCACCCAAGGATATGATCCATTCTCCGAGCGATCAGAAAGAGCGGATCCACAAAAGAAGTATCGGGAATAATGTTTGCGTGGATATGCCGGGAAATCAGGTGAAATTCCGTGCACCCGGCGATGAAGGAGTTCAGTCCGTATTTGTCAAGCAGCCCTTTGATGGCGGCATATACCGGCGCCACGGCCTTTCCCGTTTTCAGATAGTCGTAAATCAGCCCATGGACAATCGCCTTGTCTTTCTCATCGGGCTCCACAATGAACTCCCCGGCATTGAGCGCATCTTCCGTGGACCGGAACACTTCCCTCTGATAACACCCCTGTGAAGCCAGAAGGAGCGATGGCTCTTTTCTGGCAACCAATTCCCGGGCCGTCAGATCGACAAGGGAAACCACTTTCTCCGCAATTTCCGCCGGCAGCCGGCTCATCAGCGCGTGCGAGGTAAAGCAGCAGATGACGATCTTCGAAACGCCGGAAGCGTTCAAGGTCCTTAAGTTTCCGACCAGCGTGTCCGCAAGCTCGTTCTCGGCATCCCCCAGCAGTGAGCAGGTCCGGTCCGGAACCGAGGATAGAGAATGCAAGACGACGTTGGGATACGCCTGTTCGATGGATCCGGCCTGATTGCACTCGTAAATCGTCCTTAGAAACGCGAGGGAGGCGAGCGGCCCCATGCCCCCCAGAATGCCCAATACCTGTTGCGCCATCCTCTTTCCTTTCAGAAACTGAACTGAATACCGGATTTAATCGTCGTGTCGAATTTCTCAACCGTCGGCCAGGGATTACTGTCGTATTCGATTTTATAACCGGTCATGAAATCCAGATGGTCCACCAGCTTAAAATAGATCTCGTTGATGAGAAACCACCGGTAACGGTCTGTCCGCCCGGTCACCTGAAGGTTCAGCAGATCATCATTGAAGACCCGACTGCTCGTGAAGTTCTGAATGATCCGGAAGGTCTCCTTGTAAGTAATCCGGTCGGTGATGCGCCACTGGTATTTCTCCCTGAAATACCCGGCGTTCACGGTTTCGTGTTCCATGTTCATGGCGAGCTTGACCGCCTCCGGATACGCCTCCTTCACATAGCCCCCGCCCACCAGTACATCCAGAAGATGCCGTGGCGTCTCCACGAACGTATAGCCGATTCCGGCATAATAGCTGTCCCGACCGCTGATATAGTTGGCTTTGTCCTTCTCCCAAAGATACCCCCCTTCCGTATAAAACCGGTCCGTCAGGTCATAGCGCAGGAAATCCTGAATGCTGCGGTAATCGTTGTCCGTCCGGCTGACGGGGGAACCCGGCTGGGATGCCTGCTCCGTCAGCTCCTTGTCGATGATATAGGTCAGGGTATTCGTGAAGCGCAGCTTCCGGGCCATCAGGCTCGCCGACCCGTTGTACAGATCCGACTCCGTATTGCCCGTCTTGTGCTTGTAATCCAGCGTCCCCTCGATATGAAATAGCCACTGCCCGGGCACGGGCGAGTATTTGAGCGAATTTTTCTCCCACCAGGCGCCGAGCTCGGGCCGGGTCTCCCGAGCCGCAACCGGCGAGATTTCGGAATTCGCAGGAGCGGGTGCCGCGGGAGCCGCCTGAACGGGAACGGATTTGCCCGCCCCGGCTTCCTTTTTTCCGGCCGCCCTGCCCTCCTCGAAAATCTGAAGATACGCCTCCGGAAAATGCTCCTTAATATACCGGCTGTCCATGACCGGCGGATCCGCCGCATCCCCATGCCTCGCCCAAAGAAAAATCACCGTGGCCAAAACACCGATAATCGCTGCATACTTGATCATAAAGGGCACCATCCTTGAACCAATATAGGAAAAAAGAGGGATGAATCCTCATTTTCATCATTCATCATTTCATCTGAAATCCGGCATTTCGAAAAGATCGAGAAAGATCTCGAAGGTCATAACGGTCATCAGCAGATCGTTGTCGAATGTCTGATTGACCGTAAACCGATCGTCGAGATAGGTCTTTTTCAGTCTCTCGATCGTATCGGGATTGAAATATCCCTCTCTTCGAATCTTGTCGTAAGACAACAGATCCTTCACCCACTGAACATCCTGCTTTAAAAGATACGGGCTTCCGGGCGCAACGAAACCGAACTTTTGCCGGTTGACAACGGCCCCCGGCAGATACCGCTCCGCGGTCTTCCGGACGATGTATTTCTCCGCCGCGTCTTTTAACAGAAACTCGACCGGCAGGGTCCGCGCAAACTCGATCACCTCCTTGTCGAGAAAGGGGTATCTTGCCTCAACGGAATTGGCAAGCGATACCCGGTCCCCGTGATCGGAAAGCAGGTGATCCGAAAGGCGCAGCTTGAAATCCGCGTAAGATCGCTTGTGCAGAGGGTGCCGGCCGTTCATTTTCGACACATCGACGAGCGCCCTTCCCTCGGCACAAAAATCATCCAGCATCGATCCGAGCGCGGTCGAATAAATGGCCTCCCGCGTTTCCCGGAAGTCGAAAAAATTCCGTTCGTAAAGAAACCGGCTGTCCCCCCAGAGACGCCGGCGGATCTCTTTTTCGATCTGGGTTTCCGCATCGTCGAGCTCGTCCATTCCCTCGCGATGGAGCATATCAAACCGGTATCCCACATATCCGCCAAAGAGTTCGTCCGACCCCTCACCGGTCAAAATGACCTTCATCCCCTGCTGCTTCACCTTTTCCGAAAGCGCCAGCGAACAGGTGTCATAGGATTCCTTCAACGGGGTCTCGGCGTGATACACCGCGGTTTTAATCCGGTTCAGGATATCCCGCCAGTCAAAGAGGATTTCGTGGTGGTGCGAGTTCACCCGGGACGCCACCATCCGCTGGTACTTTCGCTCATCGATGTCCGCCTGATGAAAGCCGATCGAGAAGGAATGCCGGTTTTCCCCCGGATGCACATCGTTGATGATCGATGCAATGAGAGAGGAGTCCAGGCCGCCACTCAGATAAAACCCGACCGGCACATCCGCGTTCAGCCGGTAGCGAACCGCCTGGCGCAGAAGTTCATCGAGTCTCTCGACATAAAACGATTCCGGCTGCGATTCCCCGCTTTCCCCCTCACCCGGATAGACGAGATCCCAGTACTCGCGGATTTCCACCTTCCCGTTCCGGACCAGGATGTAATGCCCGGGCTTCAGGCTTTGAATGCCGCTGAACATCGTGGTCGGACTGACGATTCCGGGAAAGGTGAACACCTGGTCGAGACCGGCCGGATCGACGGCTCGCCGGACCGAGGGGTGCTTCAGAATCGCCTTGATCTCGGAAGCAAAAATGAAGCTGCCGTCGACCTCGGTGAAAAATAGCGGCGTGATCCCCACCGGATCACGCGCCAGAAGAAGCGACTGGTCCTTTATATCGTAAATGGCGAGGGAAAACTGCCCGTTCAAGCGGTTCAGGCCGGTAGATATGCCGGCAGCCCCGTATTCCTCATGGAGATGCACGAGTATCTCGACATCGCAGTTCGTTCGGAACCGGTGGCCCTTGGCCACAAGCGCCTCCTTCAGTTCCCGGTAGTTATAGATCTCCCCGTTGCAGACGGAAACCAGCGTGCGGTCCTCATTGTAATGCGGCTGGTTTCCCGTGGTAAGATCGATGATCGAAAGCCGCCTGAAGGCGAGTCCCCAGGTCTCCTCGACGTGGAATCCCGAATCATCGGGCCCCCGGTGGATCAGGGTATCCGCCATCGCCTGAAGGACCTCTTTTTGAACGCCGGGTCTTCCCTTCAGGTCAACGATGCCTGCAATTCCGCACATGGGTTAAAAATCCTCGCTGATTTCCCGAGCGGAGCGGATAAAGGCCTCCCTCTCGTCTTTCTCCGCCGGACTCATGAGCGAGAGCCGCAGCTCCCCGATCGGCAGGTCCGCCCCGTCGCCGGCGATCGAACCGATGACGGCGGCAAGAGACGACTTCACCGCTGCCATCAGGTCCGGGCCGAAAACCGCCGCGTTGAATCGGAACTCCACCCGCATCGTCCGGCCGGGTTCCACGACAATGGCCAAATCGTAGTGGGTCTGCTCGACGACCTTGACCTCACCGATACGAAACCCCAGGGGGTATCTTTGTTCCAGCCCGATCAACTCCTCGGCCAGCGGATAATTTTCAAAGACCAGCACGTGATCCAGCAATTCCCCTTTCAAAGAAGTCACGGCCTGAATATCCGCCAGAGAACCGTAGTGATGGGGCTGGCTTTTGACCGCATCCGCCTGCACGTCCCGAACGAGGGCGGCCATCGTCATTTCAGGATGAATCCGTATCCGGACGGGGACGGTGTTGATGAAAAGACCCGCCATGCTTTCAATGTCGTCCACTTCCGCCGGCCGGCCCGACACGGTCGCTCCGAAGACGACATCATCGCCGCCGCCGATTCGGCCCAGAACCAGCGCCCACGCCGTCTGCACGACCGTATTGAGGGTGACCTTGTTTCCGGAGGCAAATCGCTTCAGACCGTCCACCGCCCGTGGCTCGATCACCAAAACGAGCGTCTCCGGACTGAAGCCGGCGGAAAGCGGCATTTTCGGCAGAGCCACCGGATGCTCGTACCCCTGAAGATAGTTCCGCCAGTAATCGATCGAGGTCCGGTGATCCCGATGTTCCAGCCATCGGATATAGGCGCCGTAAGGTGCCACGGGTTCCATGTCCGGCGTGCCGCCATGCCGAAAGACGCCGTAGGCCTCAAAAAACTCGCGCATCAAAATGCCCGCGCACCAGCCGTCGATCAGCAGATGGTGATAACTCCAGACCACTTCAAAGGATCGATCGGTTCTCTTAAAAACGCTCACCCGCATCGGTGTGCTTGCCGTAAGATCACATCCTTCCTTCCGGTCCCGGTCCCTGAAGGCCGAAAGGTGTTCCCGCTGCCGGTCATCGGAAAGGGCGCTGATATCCTCGAACCTGAATTTGATGGTCCCCTGCCGGCCCACGACCTGCAAGGGGCGATCGAGGCCTCTGTGGGGAAAAACGGTCCGAAGAATGTCATGCCGGGCAATGAGCAGGTTCCAGCAGGCCTTAAAAGCGTCCGGATCGAGTTCCCCGTCAATGCAAAAACCGATTTGCATGAAATAGGCGGCGGAAGCGGCCGGCCCGGAATCCGCTCCGGCATCAAGCAGGGCGTGATAGAGCATGCCCTCCTGAAGCGGTGAGAGCGGATAGATATCTTTGAGATCGGCATTTGAAATGCCGCACTCGGAAAGGACATGATCCAGTTCCGGAAGGGTAAGGCCCTTCCAGGTGAGATCATGGGGCGTCAGCTCTTCGGCCTTCCGGGAAAGGCAGTGGTCGATGATAGCGAGCAATTCCTCCCGGAAAGCCCCCAGAAATTGATCCACCGTTTCCTTCCCCTGGCGTTTCGGGTTGTAACTGAGGCTCAGTTTCAGCCTTCCCCCGATGACGGCGCCTTCGATCACGATCTCATGCTCCCGCGTCAACCTGCCGGCGACGGTATTGCCGGGAGTTCTGTCGTCTATCGTAAACCGGTTCTCTTCCCCGGCATCGAAGCGCCCGAGGTAGTTAAAGAGGATCCGCGCCTCCCGGGTGACCGGCAGGGCGTTTTCTTCCTCAAAGGGCGTCAGGTATTTCAGGATACCGTAGCCCACCCCCCTGTTGGGAACACGCCTCAATCCCTCTTTTATCTGTTTGATCCTTAGGCCCGGATCATCGGATTCCGGAATATCGAGTTGCACCGGATAGATACTGGTGAACCAGCCCACGGTTCTGCCGACATCGATATCATCGAAAAGCGCTTCCCGGCCATGCCCCTCCAATTCGATGATCCCCTTTCGGGTTCCGTAACAGTTTCCCATGGCGCCGGCAAAGGCCGCGAGCAGCAGGTCGTTGACCTCGGTACGGTAGGCCCGGTTGGCGGATGTCATCAACGCGAGGGTTTCGTTTTCCCCCAGCGCGACAAAAGCGGTTTCAGTATCCTCATACCGATCCGTTTCGATCGCCGAATCAGAGGGAATCGCCAGCGCCCCAATCTCTTCGATTTGCCGCCAGAAAGGGAGCTCTTCGAGCAACTTCGCACTGGCGCCGTAGTGGACCGTCTTTTCCGCCCACACCGGGTAGGGATCGGTTTTTTGCGGCAGGACGAGACTCCGGCCCGAAATGGCCTGTTCATAACATACGCCGAGATCTTGGATCAGGATCCGCCACGATACCCCGTCCACCACGAGATGATGAATGACGATGAGAATGCGATCCTCGTCATCCCGTCTGAAGAGGACCGTTTTCATTATCGGCCCCCGATTCAGTTCAAGCGATGCGGGGACTTCGGCACAGATCCTGTCCATTTCCCCGTCCGCATCCCCCCTGCCCCTCAGGTCAACGACCGCAAGGCCGAGCGGATATTCCGAGCCCGCCATCTCCTGGATAACGGATTCGCCCTCGAACCGGAAGGTCATCCGCAGTGCATCATGATGCGCCTGCAAGTTTCGCAACGATATCCCGAGGGCGCTTTCATCGACGGGCTCTTTGGACCGAAGCAATACGGCCTGCGCATAATGATCCACCTCCCGGCCGTGCCGCCGGAAACACCAGGTTTGAATCGCCGTGAGCGGAACCTTTCCGGTGATCATCCCCTGCTCGGGAACTCGACTTTTCGTCACCAGCTTTTTCGCCAGGTCCCGAATGGTCGGCGTTTCGAAAAGATGCCGGACTTCAAGCTTTAAATGATGCTGACCGAGGCGCGAGAGGATTTGGATCGCCTTTATGGAATCCCCGCCAAGCGCAAAATAATTATCCAGGACCCCGATGTCTTTCCGGCCGAGAACCGACGCCCATATGCCGGCAAGCAGCATCTCGTTTTCAGTTTGCGGGATAACAAATCCCGTTTCCTGCCCGAGCCCCTCGCCTTCCACGGACAACAAGGCCTTTTTGTCTATCTTTCCGTTCGCGGTTAGCGGCATCGTCTCGATCCGGTAAAACCGGGACGGCATCATATAGTCGGGCAGCTTCCCGCCCAGGTAGCTCCGCAATGCCTCTTCGGAAGGGGGCGGGGGACCGGTTTCAGGGGACCGGGTTACCGCACCCCGCACCCCGCACTCCGCACCCTTTATCACCAGATAGGCACATAGACTTCTGTCTCCCGCCTCGTCCTCCCGGTCCATGACCGCCGCCTGAGCGATTTGCGGATGGTGCAGCAGAATAGTTTCAATTTCACCGGGCTCGATCCGGTAGCCGCGGATCTTCACCTGCTGGTCGATCCGGCCGAGATATTCGAGATCGCCGGAAGGCAACCGTTTCACGAGGTCTCCGGAACGGTACAATCGCTCGCCTTCCTTAAAGGGACTGGGGATAAACTTCTCCCCCGTCAGTGCTTCCCGGTTCAAATACCCCCTTGCGACCCCATCACCGCCCACGAGCAGTTCGCCCGGCACCCCGATGGGAAGGAGCCTCAGCCCCCTGTCCACCACATAGGCGGTGAGCGTTGGAATCGGCCGGCCGATATTGCTCCCATTCGCCGCCATCTCCCGGCCGGTGATTTCCTTGATGGTGACATGGACCGTCGTCTCGGTGATGCCGTACATATTGATCAGCTTGACCTCGGGATATTTTTCATTAAACCCCTTGAGCATCGAGGGTTTCAGGGCCTCACCCCCGAAGATCACGGTGCGAAGCGATAACTTCTTTTCGGCCACGGTTGCTTCCAGTCCCGCGAGATTGTAAAACGCTCTCGGGGTCTGGTTCAGAATCGTAACCTTTTCCGCTTTGAGGAGGCCGAGAAATTTTTCGGAATCCCTCGCGGTCTCTTTCGGCACGATCACGAGCTTTCCGCCATACAACAGCGCGCCATACATCTCCCACACCGAAAAATCGAAACTGTAGGAATGGAACATCGTCCACACATCGTTTTCCGTAAAGTCGAACGGGAACCGGTCGTTCATCATCAGGCGCACCACATGGCGGTGCTCGATCAAGACCCCCTTGGGCATCCCAGTGGAACCCGAGGTATAAATAACGTAGGCCAGATCCGCCGTGGAGTTTTGCATGACGGGGTTCTCTCCCCCCTCTTCGGAAATGGCATCCGCCTGCGCATCCATAAGGACAAGGGATGAGCCGCATGCCGGGAGAATTTCCCTCATCGATTCGCGGGTAACGACGATCGGAAATCCGGTATCTTCCAGCATAAACCGCAACCGGTCCGCCGGAGAGGAAGGCGCCAGCGGCACATAGGCCCCACCGGCTTTTAGTATCGCCAGCAGGGCAACGATCATCTCCAGGGACCGCTCCATGAGAACGCAAACCAGCCGGCCGGGGCCAACCCCTCTTTTTCGAAGGTGACGGGCCAATTGATTTGCTTTCCGGTTGAGTTCCCCGTAAGTCATTGTCTCGTTTCCGATCGCAAGGGCCGTTCTGTCCGGCGTCCTTTCGACCTGTTCTTCAAAGAGCCCGTGGATCGTTTTGTGCCCGGGGTAATTCGCGCGGGTGCCGTTCCATTCAATCACCTGCTGCCGCTCTTCTTCCGCCGTCAGCAACCGAAGACCGGTTACGGGCCGCGAAGGGTCCTCCACGATGCTTTCCAGCAGTATCCGGTAATGACGGTTCATCCCCTCGATCGTCGCCTCGTCGAAAAGATCTTTGTTATACACCAAAATCCCCGAGAAGCCTTCCGGACCTTGCGCCATGAGGAGGTTGAGATCATATTTCCCCCAACCGAGGTTTGTCTCGATTATTTTCGTTTCAAGGCCGTTCATGACGGGCGGGGAATCAGGGGTATCGCTAAATTGAAACATCACGTCAAAGAGCGCCGTTCGACTCATGTCCTTTTCAGGATTCAGACTCAGCACCAGCCGGTCAAAGGGAACCTCCGCGTATTCGAAAATTCCGGTGACACTTCGCTCCACCCGGCCCAGCAACTCCCTGAAGGCCGGACGGCCGGAAAAATCGGTTGGGATGACCAGAAGATTGGCGAAGGGACCGATCTCATTCACGGTCTCGGGCCGGTCTCTTCTCGCGGCGGGAGTCCCCACAACGATATTATCCTGGCCGGAATACCGGTGGAGAAGCGTCTGAAAGGCGGCGAGCAGGAGGGAATAAATCGTCACCCCTTCGCTGTCCGCAAGGTGCTGTAGCTGTGTGGAAAGGCTCAGGGGTAATTTAAAAGAACTGGACCCGTCTTGATAGGTGTGGATCACGGGCCGGGGACGATCGGTGGGAAGCACCAGCGGCTGAATCTTCCCGCCGAGTTTCAGCCGCAGATCCATCAGGCTGTCGGCGAAAATATCGGCGGCGGCTTCCTTTTCCCACGCGGCAAAGTCGGCGAACCCGATCTCCTCCTCGGGAAGCGGGAGGGCGCTATCCGAAAGGATGCTGTTATAGTGCGCACCGACCTCACCCGCGAGAAGTTGCAGGGACCGGGGATCCGCGATCATATGGTGCAGGGTCATCACCAGCAAATGGTCCTCTTTCCCGAACCGCAGGAGCGTTGTGCGGATCAGGGCCTCCTGCTCCATGACAAACGCTCGTCTTATCTCTTTCATCGCCGATTCGCGCAGAAAACCGGCGGAATTCCGGCGGGCCGGGGCGGGGCATTCCTCAACCGGCAATTTTATGGAATTGCGGGGCATCACGGTCTGAAAGGCCTGCCCATCGGCGGTAACGATCCTCGTCCTCAAGATTTCATGCCGTTCGATGACCCGGTTCACGCTCTTTTCCAGAGCGCCTTCATCGAGCGTTCCGGTCATGTGGATCAGCAGCGGCATGTTGTAGTAAACGGGGCTCGATTCATAGAGATAGCCGGATTCGAACTTTTCCACGAACCACAATCGCTCCTGGTGATGGGAAAGCGGGAACAGCCCCTCCCGGTCCGGCCGGCGCACGATGCCATATTCGTCCCTCAGCCCTTCCCGCGAGGGTGAGCGCAACGGGATATCGCCCGGAAACACGGAAGGATTTTCAATGATCCCGTCGAGTATCGCCGTAAAATAGCGCAAAAATCTCTCGACCGTCTCTTTTTTGAACAGTCCGGCGCCATACTCCATGTTCAGATACAGTTGTCCTGATTCCGCGATGACCTCAAGCAGCAGATCGAAGGCGGATACCCGTTTCTCGTACTCGTGGGGCGTAAAGGTCAGATCCTTTATTTTGACCACCCGGTTGTCGGCTTCCTCATATACAAACATGACATCAAACAGCGGATTACGGGCGGGGTCCCGTTGAAGATTCAAGTGCTTGATGAGAAGTTCAAACGGATAATCCTGATGATCGAACGCCGCGAGACAAGACTTCTTGACCTCGTCGAGAAACCGGGAGAAGGGCTGGTCCTCCGCGAGTTCATTTCGCATGACCAGGGTGTTGGTGCACATACCGAAAATGCTTTCAAACCCCAGGTGATCCCTTCCGCTTGAAGTGGTGCCGATAATGATATCGCCCTGCCCGCTCAACCGGTAGAGCAGCAGATGAAAAGCGGCGAGGAGAACCATGTAGGGCGTTGCCCCGGCTTTCCTCGCGAGGTGCCTCAGACGGTCCGTCTTGGGCGCTTCAACACGGATTCGGACCACGCCGCCCTCAAAGCTCCGCCTTGAAGGCCTCGCATAATCAAGTGGCAGGCTGAGCGCCGGCAGTCTTCCGGACAGCTTCCCCAGCCAGTACGCCTCCTGCTTTTTGAGCCCTTCCGAGACCATCAGTTGCTGCTCCCACGCCACATAGTCCCTGTAGCTCAGCGTGACGGGAGGCAGGGGGGATTCCCCATAAATACTCATAAATTCCTGAGCGAGGAAATTCAGCGAAATGCCGTCTATCACCATATGGTGCGCATCGAGGATCAGCAGATGCCGAGTGGGGGAAAACCGCACGAGCCCGACCCTGAAAAGCGGTGGTTGGGTCAGATCGAAGGGTCTGATAAACGCCTGAACGATCGCATCGATATCTTCAGCCGATCCCTCAGCCTGGGAAACCCTGAAATCCACTCGCTCGCATACCCGCTGAACCAGCAAGCCGTCCAGAACCTCAAAACCGGCTCTCAGACTTTCATGCCGGCTGATGATCGTTTGAAAGCAGCGTTCTATTTTTTCCCGGTCAAGGGCCCCGTCGACAATGAGCGCGCTGTTGATATGGTAGGCCAATTCTCCGCCTTCCATTTGGCTCACCATATAGAGCCGCTTTTGCGCGGACGACATCGGATAGGTTCCGGCTGGATACGAAGGGCTTTTGGTATTTGACCCGGGGCCACCAGCAAACAGCCCCCCTTCGCGCATCTCTTCGATGCTCTCCCGGACGGCGCCGGCGAAATAGTCGATATCCGCGTCCGTATGGGCCGTCGACAGGAAGCAGTTCCTCCCCTCCCAGATATAGATCCCCCGGGACAGAAGATGGTAGTAGAGCAGTTCCTGATCCCCCTTCAGCGGAATCCGGAAGAGGGAACCGAAATGATGCATCCGGATCGGCAATGCCTCGCCTTCGAACCAGGTGTTCAGCCGCTGCGCAAGATCACCGGTTCGCCGGTTCAACTGCTCCTGGAGTGCGGGGCCGGAGGCCTTCAGGTGCGTCAACACCGCCCGGGCGCCCGCCATGGCGAGGGGATGGTGGTTAAACGTCCCGGCGATAAAGGTGTTCTCCCGCTCCGGAAATGATGCGTCTCCGTAGTGCCACATGCCGCCGTCCACCGCATCCAGATACCGGGCCTTGCCCGCCACCACGCCGATCGGCAGGCCGCCGCCGACCACTTTGCCGTAGGTGACGATATCGGCCTGAATATCAAACCAGGCCTGGCCGCCGCCGGGGTGAACCCGAAACCCGATGATCATCTCGTCGAAGATGAGCGCGGACCCGGAAGCGGCGGTGATTTCCCGCAGCTGCTTGAGAAAAGCCCCCGGTTGCAGCTCCGGCCGCCGGCTCTGCACCGGTTCCACCAGCACGGCCGCGATTTCACGTCCATTGGCTTCGATAAAATGAAGCGCCTCCTCCGTATCGTAGTCAAGAACCAGGACATCTTGCACCATCTCCGGCAGCGTCCCCGGAGACATCGGCGCGGCTTTCCCCACCGGCCCCTCGAAGTCCTTGACCGCCAGCACCCCGTCGAAATGTCCGTGGTAGGAGCCCGAAAACAAAACGATCTTCTTCCGGCCGGTGACGGTCCGGGCGATCCTCACCGCGGCCATGACCGCCTCGGTTCCGGTGTTGAAGAAGGCGACCCGCTCCACCCCCGTCAGCTCGTGGATCAGCGTCGCAACGATTCCCGCCTGATCCGACATCGGACCGATCGGCGTCCCCCGCCGAAGCTCCCCTTGCAGCGCCGCCTGTACGAAGGGCGGATTGTGGCCGAAAAGATACACACCGAAGCCCATCGTAATATCGAGGTAATCCTTCCCGTCGATGTCGGTAAAACGGGACCCCTCGGCCCTGTCGACGATGATCTGATAAATCATCTCCTTCCATTCGGGTCTGAAACCCGCGATGTTGCGCGTATTGGCAAACACCGGGCGGTATTTTCCGGTATGCGTCTTGGACCCCACGGTCAGCCCCGTGTAACGATCGATCAGTTTCTTCAGATGGTCCTGCTGCCGGGTGTTCAGGGCCAGCTTCTCCCGGCCGGTCACGCCGCGGTAGGGCACGTAGGGTTGGCGGTTTTTTTCGCCCGGGGCCGGGGGGGGTGAGGCGTGAGGCGTGAGGAGTGAGGAGTGAGGAGTGAGGACGGCACCGTTCGTCATTTCGCGTTCATCATTCCTCATAAACTGTTTCTGCTGATCCATCAGTTTTTGTTGACTTGCCTTCACGTGCGGCGGGTCTCTCAGGACCTGGAGCTGTTCGGACATGACCGTGAGCTGTTGGCGCATCAACTCCATCTGTTGGTTGATGATGCCGTCCGCATCCTCCTCACGCCGAATCACTGGCGCTGCCTCGGGGAGGAATTGCGGCTCCGGTGCCGGTTCAGTATCCGCCGCTGATTCCCGGTCAATAAAGTCAACGATCTTGTTGAAGGTATCGAGCCGGCTGTAGAACCAGCTCATCTGCACCTCCAGCCCATAGGTCCGCTTGATCAGGTCTTTCAACCGCGCGATCATCAGCGAGGCAAAGCCCAGTTCGAAAAGATTCGTGTCCCCATCGTTTTCGGTGAGTTCGATTTCCGAGGACTGGTACATTAACCGTCTTACCTCCGATTGAATCCGCTCAGACCGACTCGGTCTTTGAGACCGAGTCGGTCTCGGGGAGTGCGGGGCGGAAGATGAATCCTGAGCTCCCGGCGTTGACAGGGTTGCCGAATTGGGGAGGCCCGGGGCATCAGGCTGGCGGCCGAGAACTGGAGCCTGCGGGCGGTGGGGGGTGTCCCCTGCACCCCGCACCCTGATTTCCGCTGAATCGTCAGCAGAGGGAACTGCAAGCGCCGGAAGTTTTTCTCTCGGACCCGGTAGTTCCATCCAGCACCTCTTTCTCTGAAAGGGATAATTCGGAAGCACAACACGCTTTCTTTGATAAGGACGGTCAAAGCCGGTCCAGTCGATATCGCAGCCGTGGGTGTAAAGTCCGGCAAGGCAGTGAAGCATCGGCTCCCAGTCGCTCCTGCCGTCGGCGCGGCCCGGTCGGAGATTAGCGGTAAACTCCCTGCCGCCGAGAGTGGAAAGCCGAACCGCCCCATGATCCGGAAGGCATTGCCTGCCGAGACTCGTCAGCGTGGCGGCTCCTCCTACTTCAAGAAATATCCCGTACCCCGCCTCTCCGATCGTGCGCATGCCGTCATAAAACCGGACCGGTTCCCGCAGATGCCGCGTCCAGTAATCGGCCGTGGCCATCTCCGGCCCGCCGGGCCTGCCGGAAAGGTTCGATACAATCGGCAACTTCGGCGGCGAATAGTGTATTTCGGCGGCAAGGCTCCTAAACGCTTCGATAACGGGATCGAGCAAACCGGAGTGAAAGGCATGCGACACCGTTAGCGTATGGGACGCCACGCCCTCCTTTCGGAAGCGGGCGCAAAGCGCCGCCACGGCCTCTTTTTCCCCGGAAATGACCGTGTTCCTCGGCGCATTCACGGCGGCAATCGAAACCGTCTCCCGGAATGAGGCAATTGCTTTTGCCACCTGGGACTCGCCGGCCACGATCACCGCCATGCTTCCGTTTAACGGAAGCGACTGAACGAGCCTTCCCCGGCCGGCCACCAACCGCAGCGCATCCTCCAGCTCAAAGACCCCGGCCAGCGTGGCGGCCACCATTTCACCAATGCTGTGCCCCATCACCAGGGAAGGGATGATTCCCCAGGATTCCAGAAGCTTCGCGAGCGCATACTCGATCGCAAAAATCACGGGCTGGGTATGGCGGGTCTCGTGAAGGGAAGTGGTATCGCCCTCGTAGAGAAGACTTGTGAGGGACCGCGCCATATGCGGCTTTAACCCCGCTTCGCAGCGCTCGATGAGAGTTCTGAAGACCGGCTGCGTCTCATAGAGATCCCGACCCATGCCGGGATACTGCGATCCCTGCCCCGTAAAAAGGAATACGATCCGTTTGTCGCTTTTCTCCAGCCCGTCAGCGACCGGTTCATTTTCAAGCGATTTTCCGGCGATGTGGGCGTCAAGCGCCTCCCGCAATTCTTCATTTGTCCGTCCGGCTACCGAAAGCCGATGGGGGAAATGCGTCCTGCCGGTGGAAGCGGTGTAGCAGATGTCAGAAGGGAGGGGTGAGAAGTGAGAGGTTAGAGGTGAGAGGTTAGAGGTTAGAGGTGAGAGGTTAGTAGGGAGATCGGATAGAAAGTCACGGTACCGTAACGCGAGGTCTCCCAAGGCCTCCCGGTCATTGGCCGAAAGGTTCAGGAGATGATGAGAGCGATCCGGGCATTTCTCCTTTGGGGAATCCACCGGGGAATCCACCGGGGAATCGGCCTTCTGGAGGATTACGTGGGCATTCGTTCCGCTGAAACCAAAGGAGCTGACTGCGGCGGCCGGCAGTGATTTTCCCCGGGGCCAGGGTATCGATTCCCGGGGGATCTTTACCGGCAACTGGTTCCAGGGGATGTGACGGCTCGGGTTATTGAAATGAATCTGGGGAAAAATTTTACCGCCCTGGAGCATCAAAACGGCCTTGATGAGCCCTGCCATGCCGGCGGCTGCTTCCAGGTGTCCGATATTGGCCTTTACGGAGCCCACATAGAGGGGAAAGTCCATTGCCCGGCCTTGAGCATAGACCTTCCCGATCGCCGCCATCTCGATCGGGTCTCCGAGAGCCGTCCCGGTTCCGTGCGCTTCGATATAGCCGATATCCGCCGGACTCAGGGCCGAATCTTCGAGGGCCTTTCGGAGCACCTTCTCCTGGGAGAGACTGCTGGGCGCGGTGAACCCGTTCGTCCGCCCGTCCTGGTTTACGGCGGTTCCTCTAATTACAGCCAGGAGGGGATCCCCATCCCTTGCGGCATCGGAAAAACGCTTCAACAGTACGAGCCCGCAGCCTTCCCCCCTTCCGTAACCATCGGCCGAGTCGTCAAAACTCTTGCACCGGCCATCGGGGGACAGGGCGCCCAGTTTCGAAAATCCGATATGCCCTTCGGGCGTCAGGATGAGGTTGATGCCGGCGGCGACGGCCATGTCCGATTCACCGCTTCTTAAGCTCCGGCAGGCCAGATGGATGGCCACCAGCGATGAGGAACATGCCGTGTCCAGGGCCATGTTCGGCCCTTCAAATCCGAACAGATACGATATCCGGCCGACCGCCGCACTGAGCGCCGTGCCGGTAACCGAATAGGCATCGATCTTTTCCGGGTCACCCGAACGCAGATGCGCGGCCGCATAATCACTGTTGGCGATGCCGCAAAAAACGCCGGTTCTCGTTCCCTTGAGCGTAGTGATATCGATCCCCGCATTTTCAAAAGCCTCCCAGCAGACCTCCAGAAGCATCCGCTGCTGGGGATCCATGCGCGAAACCTCCTGGGGGGAAAGATGAAAAAAGGCGCTGTCAAAGCCATCGATCGGCTCCGTTAAAAACCCGGCCCGGGTAGTCGTCGCCTTTCCCGGAACCTCGGGATCGGAATCATAATACAACGCGCCGTCCCATCGGGCCGGCGGAATTTCGCAGATGGCATCTCCCCCGCTTTCCAGAAAAGCCCGGTATGCGGCAATGCTGTTCGCCCCTCCCGGGAAACGGCAGGCCATTCCGATGATGGCAATGGGTTCCCGGCCGGCGTTCTCGAGTTCGTGAAGCCGCTTTTGCGTCACCTTGAGCGTCTTGTAAAGTGCCTTGAGGGTTTCGTTGTTGTTCGTCATGCCATGCCTTTCTTTCGGGATGCGGTCGATAGCGTCCAGGGTACCGGATTGCCCGCGGTGTTCCCGCACCCGCTCCCCTTCTCCCGGATACAAGTTTCCCCGAGCCGCGCGCCCTGATCCCTTTTTACGCCGAACAACTCCTTAAACCTTTGGATGGAATGGGCGGGAATCGCATAATCCTCGTAGCGCGGGTCCGCCACCTCGAACCCGAGGCGGCGCAGAAGCCGGTAATGCCGCAGGCACGTCTGCCCGTCGACTTCACCGATGGTCGGCTCAAGTTGGGGATAGCAATGGGAAAGGAGGCCCGAAAGGACGCAGCCCGTGATGGCTTTGGGATCAAAGGCCAGAAGCGACAGGGTTCCCGTCCGGCGCAGCGCAACCTCGACCGCATCGGGCAGATACATCCGGCAGGTGGCGGCAACCGGCATCCGCAGCAAATCGCCTTCCGTGAACAGGATATCCCCGTCCTTTTCGAGACGCCGCAACGCATCGTTTTGTGAGAAACACGGCTGACCGGATTCGGTGATGAGGATCGTCCCCGGATTTACCCGGTCGACCGCGATGATATCCGGCACATTCGTTGCGCCAATGAGAAGCGTTGCCTCATAGAATCCATCCGGCAGCCGATCGAAGGCGCTCATGATATCGATTGCGCCCTCAAAACCGCAGTCGGCCAGTTCCTGCCGCAATACCGAAGCAAAGAGCAGATTGTTATAAGCATCGGCCAGGAGGATCCGCTTCGGGTGAGGCCGGCACGCAAGCATCAGAAAAAGCGTCGCCGCGCCGATCGTGTTCAGTCCGATCAGTCCCACGGTTTCCGAATCGAGGTCCCGGGCGGAAAGATCGAGCATCTTTTCGATCGTCATCACCATGGCCGCGGCCACGGTTGCCTGGCCGGTCGTGATGGCGGGCCCCTTTCGTGCCGAAACGGAAGGGACCAGATCCAGTCCGAGATCCGTTGCCGAGGGCAGGTTCCCCGTCAGCGACACCGTATCCGCGCCGATACGACCGGCCATCTCCAGTGCCTCGGCGACCCGGGTGTTAAGCGCCGCCGGATCACTGAAAATCTCCGAGGCAAAAAACGGCAGGACGATGGTGGCGACACGGCCCATAAAGGTGTCGGTAATGCTGCTAAGGACCGGATGATCCCCGCAATACCTCTTGATGAGGTCATCCTTTTTCAGCCCCGTTCGATCCACTAGTCCATCGGGAAGACTGATGATGGCGGCCGCATCGACGAGACCGGTTTTGCCGGCCTCGAAAAGGGGGAGCAGTGGCTCCCTCTCGATGGTCATGGCCTGCGGGAACCCCTGACCCCTGATACCTCTATCCCCTGCCCCCTGATACCTGCCCCCGGCCCCCTGCCCCCTTCCTTCAATTGCCGGGGGGGGCGGCCCGCCCCCCACCGGCTTTTGTTTTTCAATCGCCGCCGACAGTCCCGCCACCGTTGGATTGAGAAACAGCAGTTTCACCGGAACCTTGCCGAAATGAAACCCGGCCGGTCCCGTCAATATCCGGGATATCAGTTGCAGGGAGCGCAGGGAATTGCCCCCCGAATCGAAGAAATTGTCATGAATGCCGATAGCCGGGCTCCCGAGCACCTCCCGCCAGAGGGCCAGCATCCATTTCTCAAGTTCACTTCGCGGGGTGGCCAACGCATCGGCGGGAATCGATTGAAACAGCCGCGGATCGGAGAGCGCCTTCCGGTCCACCTTGCCGTTGGCCGTCATCGGAAAGTGATCCAACTGAATCAGATACCGGGGCACCATATACTGCGGAAGAAATCCGTGGAGATGGGCTTCGAGATCGGCGGATTCGACCCGCTCCCCGGCCGTGAAATAGGCGGCCAGTTCTTCTTCCCCGCCCGCCGCCATAACGATGGCCTCCTTCACCGCGGCATGCCGCAGCAGCGCGTTTTTTATCTCCCCCAATTCGATCCGGTATCCCCGGATCTTGACCTGGTCATCATTTCTCCCCAGCCACTCCAGCCTTCCGTCCGGAAGCCATCTGCCGGAATCTCCCGTCCGGTATACCCGTTCTCCCTCCCGGAAAGGGTGGGGGACGAATTTTTCCGCCGTCAGCTCGGGCCGGTTATGATACCCCTTGGCAAGACCGGCGCCTGAAATACATATCTCGCCGGGGATGCCGATGGGGACGGGGTGCAATGAAGCGTCTAGAACATACATCGACGTGTTGACAATCGGCTTTCCGATGGGGATGCCTCGCCGGTAGTCCCCATCCGGGGTTACGCGCTCGATCGTTGCGCAAACCGAAATCTCCGTCGGACCGTAGGCGTTGAAGTAGCGCTTATGGCGGCTCCAAAAAACCGCATCTTCGGTATTCGGCGCCTCCCCGGCGGTGATGATCGTGGTCACGGTTTTCAAGCGTTCCTTATCGAGCGCATTGAGATAGACGGGCGGCAACGTCACATGCGTGACCCCCTTTTCTTCCAGATACTGAAGAAACAGCAAGGGGTCATCTATCGTCTCCTTCCGGACCACCACGACGGCCGCACCCGCAAATAGCGCCATGAACACTTCCGAAAGAGCGGCATCGAAGGAGGCGGAGGCGAACTGCAGCACGCGATCCGTATCCGCCACCCCGAACACCCGTATCTGGTGCAACGACATATTGAGAAAGCCGGAATGAGCGATCACCACCCCTTTGGGGACTCCGGTTGAACCGGAGGTGTAAATCACGTAGGCCGGATCATCCGGCGAGAGACGATGGGAGGGGGGGAGATCTCCGCCCATGAAACCGGTCGGGAAAACCAGTGTCTCCAGGTCAAGGGTCTGAACCGAAGCAGGCATTTGGCCATTTTTTCCGATATGGTTGCCTTCGGTGAGAAGCAACCGGCAGCCGCTATCCGCCAGCATATGGTCGATCCGGTTCCGGGGATAGGCCGGATCCACCGGCAGATAAACCCCTCCGGCCATCAGGATTCCCAGCAGGCCAACAATCGACCTCTCATTCCTGTCGACCATGAGACCGATCATTTCCCGTGGCTGAATCCGGTGATGTTCAATCAGCACCCGCGCCAATTTATGCGCCCGTTCGTGCAAATTTCCGTAGGTGATTTCCCGGTCTTCCAGAACGATGGCGATGCGATCCGGCCCCTTTGCCACCTGCGCTTCAAAGAGGTCCACCATCGTCTTGTCCGAGGGGAAGGGATATCGCGTATCATTAAACGTCTCGGTCACCCGCCGCTTTTCAGCCGGGCTGAGAATATCCAATTCGCTGATCGGCGACCCGGCATGCGACAGAATACTTTCCGAAAGGGTGGAAACATGGCTCGCCATTCTCTCGATCGTGGCATCCCTGAAAAGATCCGTATTATAGTTGATACCGATCCGGAGGGTGCCGGCGGACCGGGAAATTTCAAAGGTCAGATCGAACCGGCTTGTCCCGGATTCGACCTCGATCGCCGTGATCCGCAGATCCCCCTGTTTCGGAGTGGCGCCGTCTTCGTCCCGATAGACGAGCATTACATCAAAAAGCGGCGCGCGCCCCGGATCTCTTGCCAGGTCGAGCTCATCGACCAGGCGGTCAAACGGATATTGCTGATGATCGAGGGCATCGATCGCAGTTTTTTTGACTTTTTCGAGCACCGCGGGAAAGGCGTCATCTCCGGCCATTTGATCCCGAAGGGCCAGCGTGTTGGCGTAAAAACCGATCTGGTCTTCCAGGTCCGGATGATTCCGGCAGGCGACCGGAGAACCGACAATGATGTCCTCCTGGCCGCTGTACCGGAAAAGGAGGGTTTTAACCAGGGCCAGAAGGACCATGAACAGGCTGGCATCCCGCTTTTGCGCGATGCGGGTCAGCCCGGCCGTCAGCCGTTCATCCAGATCGAAAAATAGCGTCTTCCCCCGGTAGGTCTGGAACCGGGGACGGGGATAGTCCCATGGCAGATTCAGCGGGGATGAGCCGGATCCGAAAAGTTTTTCGGCCCAGTAACGGGACAGGTCTTGAGCTTCCGCCGCCTCGAGCCGGGCATTTTGCCAGGCGGCATAATCCCTGTACTGCACCCGCGGCGGCAATAAGGAATTTTCCGCGTCCGCCCCCCCCTGATAGCTGCCCCCTGCCCCCTTCCGATAAGCCTCATAAATCTCCAGCAATTCCCGGGCCAGGATATCAAAGGACCACGCATCCCCGATGATGTGGTGCAGGTTGAGAAAAATCGCATGCCGCCCGTCCGATAAGAGAATTACCGTAACCCTTAGCAGCGGCCCCATAGAGAGGTCAAAGGGAACTCTCGCCTGCTCCCGGGCATATTGCAGGGCAAGCGTCTCGCTGTCCTGCGCCTGACTCAGATCGATTTCTCCGATCTTAAAGTCTTCCAGGAAATCCGATATCTCTCGCACCCGTTGACGGGGCCCGTTATCGGTTTCAAAAAAAGTGGTACGAAGGGATTCATGGCGGGCAATCAGGGTGAAAAACGCCCGGTGAAACAGCGGGATATCGAATTTGCCCTCCACCCGGAAGAGACCCGGCAAACTGTAGGCCACCGAGCCCTCTTCCATCCGGTCCAATATCCACAGCCGGCGCTGCGACGGCGACAAGGCATAATCGGGTTGACGTTCAAGCACGGGGATCGGCGTGAACCCCGGTCTTGTGTGCTTTCCTATCAAGGCGGCCAAGGCCCGGATCGTCTGGTTTGCAAAAAAATCTCTGAGGCTGACTTCCACTCCCAATTCCCGATAAATCCGCGACAGCACCCGCGTGGCGGTCAGCGAGTGGCCGCCTGTCTGAAAAAAAGGATTGTTGACACCGACCTTTTTTAGATGCAGCACCTCCCCCCAGATCCGTGCCAGTGCCTCCTCCGTTTCATTTGCCGGCGCTTGAAAGGCAATCCCCTCATAGATCATCGCCTCGGGTTTCGGAAGCGCCTTCCGGTCGATTTTTCCGTTGATGTTTAAAGGGAAGACATCGAGCCGGACATAAAAAGACGGGACCATGTAAGCGGGCAGCGCCTCCCGCAGCCAGGCGCTGATCTTCCCCGCATCCGTCGCCCCTTTCTCCGTGTAATAGCAGACAAGGGTGGTTTCGTTTTCAGGAGAGCGGTGACCGACAACGACCGTTTGATCGATGGCGTCGCTGCCCATCAGGGTTTTCTCGATTTCACCGAGCTCGATGCGAACGCCGTTCACCTTGACCTGGGTATCGAGCCGGCCGATAAATTCGATACTCCTGTCCGGTAAATATCTTCCCATATCACCGGTTTTATAAACGATATCATCCGCATCACCGGTGAGCGGGTTGGGCACGAAACTCATTTTCGTCAGCTCCGGATCCCGATAATATCCCTTCGTTCCAAACGGCGTCTTGATGAAGATGTCTCCGATCTCACCCGGTTCGCAAAGTCTCTTTCCCTTTGTGATCAGGATGGCGGTGTTCGATATGGGAAGACCGGCCGGTATCATCGCATTCGGATGGGCGGGTCGTTGCCGGATGCGGTGAAAGGTTTTGACGAGCGTCGTTTCGGAGGGTCCATAGAGGTTCACCAGTTCGATCCGTTCCCCGACACGCTCCATCCACCGGATCACATCTTTCCCATAGAGGGGTTCTCCCGCCATCAGGATATATCGCAGTTCGGGCAGCACCTCCCCCCCCCCTCCGAGATCCTCAATTTCCCGGAGCAACATCCTGAAGAGGGACGGCACGCAATGAACCAGGGTGATACCCGTTGCCTCCATCCACCGGAGCAGCGCGTTGAGGTCGGTCCGGATCTCCTTTTCCGGAATGCAAAGTGTTCCGCCGGTGATCAGGGGGACGAAAATATCCCGCAGGCTCGCGTCAAAAGTGACCGGAGGCAACTGGGTCACGCGGACATGTTCATCGAATCCGAACTCCTTTACCTCCCAGTGAACGAAATGGCTGAGGCTTTTATGACACCCCACGATCGCCTTGGGTTCCCCTGTCGAGCCGGAGGTATACATGATGTAGGCGCTGTCATCGGGATCGGGAAGAGCGGTGACTGGTGGACGGTGAACGGTGAATGGTGAACTGTGAACTGTGAACAGTGAACTGTCACCGGAGATCTTCTCCGTTGATCCGATTTCTCCCCGGACCGTTACCCGAAAATCCGGATCGATGAGAATCACCGGAGAGGCTCCGTCACGGATTCCGGCCCCTGCGAGGCGCCGGCTGACTTCATCGAATCCCTCGTCCGCGATGAGGACCTCGGGAACGGTTTTGGTCAGAATATACTCAAGCCGCTTTTCCGGAAAGGACATGTCCAGCGGGAGAAACACGCCGCCGGCTTTCATCACGCCGAGGATGGCTGCCACATATTCAATCCCGCTCTCCAGCAGGATACCCACGATGACATCCCGCTGAACACCAACGGCAGAAAGCCGGGATGCGATATCGCCACTCAACCGGTTCAGATCCCCGTATGAGATCTCCCGCTCCGCATGGCGCACGGCAATTTTTTCGGTGAATTTTTCGGCGATCTCTTCAAAAACCGTATGAATTATTTTCTTGTTGACCGTGACCATGTACAAAAAATCTCCTGCGCATTTACCTTCTTCGTTCGTTGCCGGTCTTCAGATCTCATCCTGTCCGGTCCGGTCCGGGGGATGGGTCAACTACCCTCCGCCCATTGGTATTCCGTCAAGCAGGTGTTTTCCGGAGGGGTATCGGGCGCTTTCAGGAAGCGGTTTATCATCTGGTCGACGCACTCCAGATACGCCGTGGAGTGCCCTGCCAGTATAGAGAAGTAATAGCTATTGCTCAAATACGCCGCTGAAGGCTCACTGAAGATGGCGGGCGTGGCATTGTCCAGAGATCCTACCAGCATGAGGGTCGGAATATCGCTGACGAGGGGGTCGCTTTCATGAAACGGCAGGGGTTCTACCGGCCACTTCCCGAGTATTCCCGGCTCCATGTCAATAAAAAACGTTTCAAGATAGGAGGCGATGGCGGTACTCGAGACGTTCTGGTGAATAATCTGACGGATCCTGTCAGGACTGGTATAGTAGATGTCGTCGGCCGAAAAAACACAATTGTACATCCCGACACTCGGGGATCCGGATCCGGGCCCGCCATCGGGAAAGAAAAAATCCATGTTCGAGATCCACGCATCCGCCACGGCAGCATAGTCTCCAGTAGCGTACATGGCATTGATCTTCTCCGGAAGTGCCGCGTCATACGGCGTCTGCTTGAGTTCCGCGACCAGAAAGGATACGAGCTTATCTCCCGAAACATTTACCACGATAGCGTCTGCAGGGTTGCCGGATGAATCGTAGTGATGTCCGGTCACATCGACCGGATTTGCGTCCAATTCCTCCAGCATCTCATAAAAGCGGGGTTCCAGAAGGGGGTATTCGTTTTTTGCGGCATCGAAGAAACTCCGGAAGGAATAAAGCACCCCGAACGTTTCATGTTCAAAGGGGTTGATCTCCGGCGGGAGAATGGAATCGAGAACCACCGATTGGATGACCTCCGGATAGTGTTTCATCATCTGCATGGCCAGACGGGTTCCGTAGGAGGCGCTGTAGATATTGATCTTTTGATACCCCAAAGTCCGGGCCAGATCCTTGATATCCGAGGCGTTCTCAAAGGTGTCGAACGCGGACAGATCGATTCCCTCATTTTTAAACCGGTTGTAACAGGTTAAGAACGCCTTGATCCGTAACGCTGCCGCGTCCCGGAAACCGATTCCATACACCTGACTCCTGAGGGGCCCCAATTCTTCGGAACAGTAGAGGGCGGGATAGGAATTATTGGTACCCCGCTGATCGATGACGACGATATCGCGATTATCCCCGAAGGTATGGCGAAAATAATTGCCGGGCGAGGTATCCTCAAAGAGGGTGAACGCGTCTGTGGTTGCTGCGCCGGGCCCTCCGATCAGGTAAAACACCGGTTCGGTGCTTGACGCGCCGTTCGGGTTTTTGAAAATCCCGACATAGACCTTAATTGTCTTTCCGTTCGGCTTGCCGTGGTTTTCCGGGACGATGAGATACCCGCATTCCGTAGTCGAATTGGGCACCAGCGCATGCTTGCACGGCGTGCATTCAAATCGGGGAACCGTTTCGGGAAGAGGGCTCGACGAGTCACTCGACCCGCAGGAAATGATAACAAGCAACGACACAAGGGTCAAAAACCACGGGATGGCCAATCTGATTCTGGAAACCATATTTCCTCCATTGACAATGTGTTCTCCCTGGCGTGGGAATCGTTTCCGGCAGAGGGCCGACTATAACAACAAATCGGCCGCCTCGGCAAAAATTTTTGCCATAGTATGGGAAAACACTGAAATCGGCAAGTCCGCCGGCTCGTTATCATGACAGAGGCATGATTGCGAATGAAAATGCGGCGCCATCTTCCGGTTCAACCATGTTGACCGAACCGTATGGATATATTACAAGGAACTCATCATCGCCGGAGGAGAAAACGGGTATCCGCGGGAAGTGGTAGACGTCCGCCATGCGCGCGAAGAGGCAGAGGATACGGAGAAGCGGTCGAACTAATCAACAGTACGGGTAACTGAGAAATGGTGGATATTGCCAAATTGATTGCAGCGGTAAAAAAAGAGGTCGAAACCTATCAGGTTCCGATTGTGGATCTGATTGCCACGCAGACCAAAGATCCTTTCAAGGTATTGGTGGCGACCATTCTTTCAGCCCGCACCAAGGACGAAACGACGGAAAAGGCTTCGGCGCGATTGTTTAAAAAGGCCCCCGATCTTGCCGCTCTTGCCCGATTATCCGAGGAGGAGATCGCCGGCCTGATCTACCCGGTGGGGTTCTACAAGAGCAAGGCCGGTTATCTTGCCAAATTGCCGGCCGCGTTGCAGCCGTTTTCGGGAACGGTTCCCGATGACATCGATTCCCTCGTGACCCTGCCCGGCGTGGGCAGAAAAACGGCAAACCTGGTGGTCAGCGTGGCTTTCGGAAAACCGGCCATCTGTGTGGACACCCACGTCCATCGGATTATGAATATCTGGGGCTATGTCGAAACCCGGACGCCGCTGGAAACGGAGATGACCCTTCGCGAAAAGCTGCCTGAAAAATACTGGATCGGGATCAATTCCATTCTGGTGGCCTTTGGTCAGGGAACCTGCAAGCCGGTTTCCCCCCACTGCGACCGGTGCGTAATTCGGGATGAATGTCCGCAAATCGGCGTCACTCCCCGGAAAATACCCTCCCCTCGGAAAGATTCAACACGGGTGGATTCCATGCCGGACGATTCCCCCCGGAACAAATCCCGGCATCCCGGCGTAAAGACAATGATCTCCTGGAATGTGAACGGTATCCGGGCTGTCGAGAAAAGAGGCTTTGTCGACATCGTCAAAACGCTCTCCCCCGATATTTTTGCGATTCAGGAAACCAAGGCGCAGCCGGAGCAGCTTTCAGAAACATTGCTCACCATTGACGGATACACCTCCTATTGGCACAGCGCCGCCCGGAAAGGATATGCCGGGGTGGCCGTGTATTCAAAAGAAAAACCCTTGCAACTCATTTACGGCCTGGGAAATAATGATTTTGATGATGAGGGCCGGGTCCTGACGCTTGAATATGAAGATTTTTATTTCATCAACGCCTATTTCCCCAATGCCCAGCCGGAGTTGAAACGAATCGGGTATAAGCTGGAATTCAACAGGGCGCTTCATACGCTCGCATCGGGCCTTGCGGCGAAAAAATCGATCGTGATCTGCGGGGATTTCAATGTTGCGCACAAGGCCATCGATTTAACGAATCCCAAATCGAACGAGCAGAATCCGGGGTATTCGCCGGAAGAACGGGCATGGATGGATGAATTCATCGGCTCCGGATTTATCGATACCTTTCGTAAATTCGACCCGGGTCCCGATAATTACACCTGGTGGAGCTATCGGTTTAACGCCCGCGCCCGGAATATCGGTTGGCGTATCGATTATTTCTGCGTGGACCCGGGAAGCAACGCCCGGGTGGTGGGAGCCGGAATTCTCAAGGACATCCCCGGCTCGGATCATTGCCCGGTGACGCTTGAATTTAAATAAGGCCCGGCTCGCCAAACCGCCGATGGGAAAAAAAGGCCGTGAGCAGAAAACAAAACCGATACAAGATCTTATTCGTCGGAAACGACGAGAACGCCCTGGAACTCATTCAGACGCGGTTGATGAAAACAGAATACGAGGTGCTCACCTGCCGCGGCGTCGAAAAGGCAATCGGCGCCCTTGAGTTCGGCACCGTTGATATCGTCATTTCCGAAATGAATCTGCCGAAGATAAGCGGCCTGGATCTTCTAAGATATGTGAAGGAAAATTTCAGCGATATTGAAATGATGATCACCGGCGTATCCGATGTCGACGCGGCCATCAAAGCCATTAAAGACGGAGCGGAAGAATATCTGGTGCAACCGTATTCGGCTGAAGAACTGCTCTCGGCCGTAAATCGCATGGTGGGAAAAATGGAGCGTCGTCGCACCATGCGCTCCGATACGGTCGTCGAAAAATATCATGGGATTATCGGCCAGACCGACAGCATCAAAGCGCTTTTTAAGCTGATAGAGAAGGCGGCGACCAACACGGTGAATGTGCTGGTCACCGGTGAGAGCGGCACCGGCAAAGAACTGGTCGCCCGCGCCATTCATTTCAGCAGCGATCGATCCGGCGCCCCCTTTGTTTCCGTAAACTGCACCGCCATTACGGATACGCTTCTGGAAAGTGAGCTCTTCGGCCATGTAAAAGGCGCCTTTACGGGGGCAAAAGATAACCGGGTCGGTTTTTTTCAGATCGCCGACGGGGGAACCATCTTTCTGGATGAGATCGGGGATGCCAGCCTCAATATGCAGGGAAAACTCCTTCGCGTCTTGCAGAGTAAAGAGATACAGCTGGTCGGCTCCAGCCAGATCCGAAAGGTCGATATCCGAATCATTGCCGCCACGCACAAGGACTTACAGGCGATGGTCCCCAAAGGCCTTTTTCGGGAAGACCTTTTTTACCGTCTCAATATCATCAACATCCCCGTCCCGGCGCTACGGGATCGGGCGGAAGATATTTTAACACTCGTTCATTTTTTCCTGAATAAATTCGCAAAAGAGATGAACCGGCCGCCGCATGTGTTTTCGGATAATGCATTAAAGGCATTGAAAGCATATAATTGGCCCGGCAATGTCCGGGAGCTTGAGAATCTCATTCAGCGACTGGTCGTCATTACCGACAGCGATGTGATTCATGTGAACGATTTGCCTCCCCATATGCGCCACGCGGTCCCTGTCAGTCCCGGAGAAGGGGCGAACAGGACACTGGCCGATGTCGAAAAGGAGCATATCACCCATGTACTGGCGTTCGTAAACGGAAATAAAACCCGGGCCGCCGACATTCTGGGTATCGACCGGAAGACCCTGCGCAAAAAGCTGGAGGATATAAAAACGCGTTCCTGACGCTTTTCGGGTCATTTTGCTCCAGTGGGGAGAAACTCCCCGGTTCATTTCGCCCCCATCCGTTGTTTTTCCCCCTCCCCCACCTTCATCCGATTGACCTATCCGTTTCTGATTAAATACGGAATATCCCGTAAACATGGCTTGTTACATCCATAATAATAAAAAAAGCGACGGTTTTTTATGAGGTTGGCCTTCAATTTGCTCCTTGCTGAGTTACGTGGCGGTGGAATACCACGAGCGTTTTGGATCCGATCATCCGTTTTGCATGCTGAATAAAGGTCCGCCAACCATGAAACAGATTTCGCACGAGAAGCCGGTTCACTACGGGGTTGCCTCCAGAAGAATATTGATGACTTTCATTGTCGTTTCCTTCTTTCCCCTGATGTTTATCACCGGCAGTGTTCTTTACCAGTCGCATATCTTCTATCATGAAAAAGTCAAAGCGCAGATGGAGTATCTGGTAAAAATTCATACGCAAAATATCGATAACTTTTTAAAGGAGCGCCTGAACAACATTCGCCATATGGCGGGAAACCGGAACTTTATCGACTTATGCGATGAAGCCTACCTGAGAAAAATGCTGGAAAGCCTCCAACATGAATACGGCCCCGTTTTTTCGGACCTGGGGGTTGTGGACAACAGCGGCCGGCAACTTTCCTACGCGGGCCCGTTTCGTCTGGAGAAGGCGAATTATGCCGAGGCCGATTGGTTTAAAAGGGCCATGGCCAGCGAAACCTTTGTCAGCGATGTCTTCACCGGATTGCGGGGGCTTCCCCATTTCATCGTGACCTCTAAAAAAGAGTGGAACGCAAAGCCGTGGATACTGAGAGCCACGGTTGACTTCAGGGCGTTCAACAATCTTGTGGGAAACCTGCGGATCGGCAAGACGGGGTTTGCATTTATTCTGAACAGAGAAGGAGCGTTTCAGACGGAAACCGCTTCGGATGCGAGCATCGGCAAACCGGCGTATATGAATGGAGAATTGCAGCCGGAGGTGTCACTGGGGGCAATGGTTGAAAAACCGGCCTACAAGGAGTTGTTTGAAAAAAATTGGCCTCAGCCGGGGGATGACATCGCTAACGACAGGATCCCCGGGGGTAAGATCCGATTTATCGAGGGGAAGGATGTCCTCGGCGTTAAAACGATCTATGCCGCGGCGGCGCTCAAGGATGGCGACTGGATGATGATCCTGCAGCAGACATCGGCCGATGCTTTTGCGGATCTGCGAAAAACCCAGTTTGCGGCCTTTATCAATTTTATCCTCGGCAGCAGCTGTATTCTCGCCGCGGGTGTCTTGCTCTCCCGGCTGGTTTCCAAACGCCTGATCCGGGTGGATCAGGAAAAGGAGATCATGAACCAGCAGATCATCGAAAGCGGAAAGCTCGCCTCCCTCGGTGAACTGGCCGCCGGCATTGCGCATGAGATTAACAATCCCGTCGCCATCATGGTGGAGGAAGCCGGATGGATCGGCGATCTTCTGACCGATGAAACGTTTCAGCAGAGCGAGAATCTGGAAGAATTCAAGCGGGCGCTGACGCAGATCAACAAGCAGGGCATCCGATGCCGGGATATCACCCAAAAACTGCTCAGTTTTGCCAGAAAGTCCGAAACCAATCTTTCCGTGGTTCAAATAAATGAAGTAATCGACGAAGTCGTTGGCATCTGCGGGCAACATGCGAAATATGCAAATGTGGCCATCGAAACGGAATATGGGACCGGATTGCCCATGATTGAATTGTCCCAGACGGAGGTTCAGCAGGTCATGCTGAACCTTATCAATAACGCGCTCGATGCCATGGAAAAAACCGGCGGCAGAATAGACATAAAAACGGCCGCGGAAAGAGGCCATATCGTGATTCAGGTTTCCGATAACGGACCCGGTATTCCGGAGAAAAACCTCTCCAGAATATTTGACCCGTTTTATACCACCAAGCCGGTCGGTAAAGGGACCGGGCTCGGTCTTTCCATCTGTTACGGCATTATCAGCCGAATGGGGGGGAAGATAACCGTCAAAAGCGCCGTCGGTTCGGGGACCTCTTTTTTCATTTATCTTCCCTCCGAGGAACTGCGAGAAGCCTATGCGGCTGAAATAAAGAAGACCCATTTGGAAATGATGGGGAAGATTTGAATTATGAATTTTGAATTTTAAATGATGGAAGAATCGGACTTGCCGTGAGTCTGTCAACCGTAAAGAGGGAGGGGTAGATGTCGATAGCCAATATACTGTTTGTGGATGATGAAACCGCTTTTCTGGATGCAATGAAAAAGCGTCTGGAGAAACGGGAGTTCATCGTCAATACCGCTACCAGTGGAATGGAAGCGTTGGAATTTTTAGAAGACAAACACCACACTGTCGAAGTGGTTGTTCTGGATGTAAAGATGGCCGGCATGGACGGCATTGAAACGCTTTCCGCCATCAAACGAAAATTTCCCATGGTCGAAGTCATCATGCTGACCGGGCATGCCACGGTCGGCTCGGCCATTGATGGAATGAAGCGGGGCGCTTTCGATTATCTGATGAAGCCGGCCGATATCGATCATTTCACCCGCAAGATAGTGGAGGCCGCGGAAAAAAGAAGACAACAGGAGCAAAAAATAGTCGAGGCGCGGATGAAGGAAATTACCTCCCGGCATCCTTAGGAGTGACAAATGGGAAATGGCGACATGGAAAAAAAAATACGGATACTGCTGGTGGATGACGAAGAGGGGTTCGTGACGATTCTCGCCAAAAGAATGTCCCGGCGAAATTTTGATGTAACGACTGCCGGCAATGGCGCCGATGCGATCAGGATCCTTCGACATCAGGATTTTGATATCGCGCTTCTGGATTATAAAATGGAAGGGCTGGATGGGGTTGAAGTTTTGAAAATATTCAAAATGATGGCCCCCGAACTCCCCGTTATCATCCTGACAGGCCATGGCGACCAGGCGGCGGCGGCGGATGGACAAAAATACGGCGCCGCCGATTATATCCGTAAGCCGCACGATTTTGAGGAACTGCTTAACAAAATACATTTAACCCTCAAGAAGGTTTAAAAAAAATGGAAACGGCTACCTTTAATGTACTGCTTGTGGATGACGAACCCGATTTCCTCTATCCGCTGGTCAAGCGCTTAGCGAAGCGAAATCTGGTAATCGAAAGCGCCGGAAGCGGCCAGGATGCGCTTGATATTATTCAACAAAAGCAAATTGATGTCGTGGTGCTGGATGTCAAAATGCCGGGCATGGACGGACTTGAGACCTTAAGAAAAATCAAAGCCGGCAATGGGTTGATTGAAGTCATCATGCTCAGCGGACATGCCAGTCTGGATGCCGCCATAGAGGGAATGGAAAGCGGGGCCTTTGACTATCTGATGAAACCGGTGGACTTCGATGAGCTGTTCTTCAAGCTTCAGGATGCCTACAAAAAAAAGGTGATCCAGGAGAGTAAAATCGCGTCCATAAAGGCGATAAAGGGCCATTAGAGAAGTGAGCCCTTGGCTAAATAATAACGTTTTAAGTGAAAGGAGTGTAGCACAGATGAATTTTTTTAAGGAATGGGGTCATTTTATGATGATGGGCGCGAGAGCCCATGCAAAATGGGAGCTGGATGTATCCAACACAATACTGGGAGACAGGCGGCGGCTGATAATTCTCGGATTGCTGGCGCTTCCGGCGATTCTGGGCGGAATCGCCTTTGCCGATGAGATCGGCAAGGCACTGCCATCGATGATAGGGGGGAAAACCGCTTATACCCCGGCGTTTTATACCAACACGATTTTTTTTGTTTCAATTCTCGTCGGTGTCTGTGCGGGTCTCATCACCGGATGTATCGGCGCGGGAGGCGGCTTTATCATCGCTCCGGCACTGATGAGCGCGGGCGTTAAAGGGATTCTGGCCGTCGGCACCGATCTCTTTCATATCTTCGCAAAAGCGATCATGGGAAGCGTCCTCCATCGCAAGTTAGGGAACATCTCCGTTGCACTGGCATTTGTCTTTCTGATCGGCTCCGGAATCGGGGCGACGGTCGGGGGGTATGTCAACCGGGTGATCTATGAATTCAATCCCATGCTGAGCGATGCGTTTATCACAACGATTTATGCACTGATGCTGGGATTTCTGGGGTTTTACGCGCTGATCGATTTTCTCAAAGTCCAAAAAAAGGGGCAGGCTCAGGCGGCTAAAGGCGAAAAATCCGAAGGCGCCGAGATGGGCAATCTTCCCAAAAAGCTCCAGGCCATCAATATTCCCCCCATGATCAAATTCGACTATGATCTTTCACCGACCGGAAGACAGATATCCTGGATATTTCTAGTGCTCTCGGGTGCGCTCGTGGGGCTGGCGGCCGGTATCATGGGTGTCGGCGGCGGTTTTTTGACCTTCCCGATATTCGTCTATGTTCTGGGCGTTTCGTCCATGACCACGGTGGGAACGGATATTTTTCAGATCGTTTTCACGGCCGGTTACGCGGGCATCGCACAGTATGCGGTCTATGGGTTTATCTTTTACACGCTTGCCATCGGCATGCTGCTGGGCTCGCTGGTCGGCATTCAGGTCGGCTCGATGGCGACCAAGGTCGTTTCCGGTGTCACCATTCGCGGCTTTTATGCGCTGGCGGTGCTCGCCGGTTTTGTGAACCGGTTCTTCGCGCTTCCCACCAAACTGGCGGATCTGGAATATATTCCGATGTCGAAAGATATGGGGAAAATAATCGAATCCATCGGCTTTTGGGTCTTTTTTGTTGTCATCATTCTGTTCGCCGTTTGGGTTTTTGGAACTTTTTTCAAAAATATTAAAGTATTGAAGGGAGAGGGGGTGCATTCATGATAGCGCATAAAAAGAAATTTTTTTCGGGCTTCGGCCTGCTGGCCTCCTTTGGTGTCGTCTTGGCCCTGCTGTTTTCAAATGTATTTCCCGGTCCGAACAACACGAGGCAAAACGGTTTGAATTATTTGGATTCATTGTACAATTCGATCTCAAAGGATTCGGCCTATAACAATAATATTCCGCCGCTGAAGAAAAGGGCGGTGGACTCTGATACCGTTCAGCTAACGGCGACCATTAAAATGACGGACGCCAAACAGGCCACCCAAACGGCGCTGTTATTTGAGAAAGCGGGTGCCGAGGCAACAGTCTCAGGAGAACAGATTGCAATCAACGGGAAATTGGGCAAGATCTTCGCGAGCTGCCTTGAAGACGCTGACAATATGTATAAAAATGACGGAAAGGCCATCAGCTCAAAATACGGCATGGATGAGCGTCAGGTTCTCTACAACTGGCACACGGCGTTTAAAGTACTTGCCAAGGAGCTGAATCGACAGCAAAAATTTAAAGACGCAAAGGAATTTGACACGATCTCCAAGAAGGCGGTGGAGTTTGCGTACAATTATTATAAAATCGAACCCCTGAAAATTTCAGAGAACATGGGCATTGTGACATTCTCGCTGGTGTTTTACGTCATCTACACCATGTGGTTCGGTTTTGCCGTTCTGTTCATGTTTGAAGGGTGGGGGCTGAGACTGGAGCATTGATTGTTCTTTCGGCTTTACCGGGTAAACATAAGGCTGAAGGTGAATGCGTTTTTCCACCTTCAGCCTTATCGCTGATCAAATATAAATATTCACAACATGTTGAATATTTTAATTTAATCGCCCGCCCCTGATATCAGAACGCGACCTGTAGGGGCGAACCTTGTGTTCGCCCTTCGCTATCAGGGCGAACACAAGGTTCGCCCCTACGGGGTTTCGATTTATTCCGCTGATACCTCCCGTTCGGGAAACATTTGGATTGCGGACATTGCCCGGGTTGGCCGTTAAGGTTGCTTAAAATTAATTAGCATTTTTTTCAGGAAATTATGGACCGGATCAAAGAATTATTAACCAGATGGCTTTCCTCAAAAAACGGGGCGCTTAAGGAGGCGGAAGCCGATGCGCTCAGAGGGGATTTTAAGGAGCGCTATCACCATTTTAAACTTCTCCTCAATGCCAATAACCAGGCGCTCCAAAAAATGGCGGACATAGAGCAGGCACTGCATCAGCGATCCCACTTCGGCATGCCCTTTGTCCGGGATCGTTGCACCGCCACCTCCGTCAGCGTCCTTCAAATGATTAAAAACATGGCGCAGCTGGCACCGGGAAAGCATCCGGAGCTTCGCGACCGTTTTACTTCCATCAATCAGAAAATCAGTGAAATCCTGGTGGTAAAAAAGAGGCCCCGGGAAGAAAAACTCGTTATTCCGATGGATGCCATCGACATGACCATGGCGGATCTGATCGGAAATAAAATGGCCATGCTGGGAGAAGTAAAAAATGGTCTCGAACTGAATGTGCCTCCCGGATTTGCAATCACAACCCATGCCTATGAACGGTTGCTTGTGGAAACGGGCCTGCGGGATGAAATTAACCGCCTGATGCAGTCCGCCGACATAGAAGATGGGGAAGGCTTGTTTCACCTGAGCACCCGAATCCGGGAGATGATCATTCACGCTGAACTCCCTCCCGATGTTACCGATGCGATCCGCAATGCCTGGTCGGAACTGGAGGCACTTGCCGGCTCGCCGCTCAAAGTTGCCGTTAGAAGCAGTGCGCTGGGAGAAGATTCCGCCGATAGTTCGTTTGCCGGGCAGTATAATTCAGAGCTCAATGTCAGCGGGGAAAATCTGCTCGATACCTACAAGGAGGTCGTTGCCAGCAAGTACAACCTTCATGCCATCATCTACCGGTTAAACCGGGGCTTTAGAGATGAAGATATCCCGATGGCCGTGGGGTGTTTGCGGATGATCGACGCCGTTTGCGGCGGGGTGCTCTATTCCAGAAACCCGGTCGACAGTGAAGATGACGCTGTGATTATCAATTCCGTTTGGGGGTTGCCGAAAACGGTAGTGGATGGCACCTCCCCCTGCGACTTATTTATTATGTCACGTAAGGCCCCCTACCCGTTGATTCATGAGGATGTCCGGGTAAAAGACATTAAATACGCCAGATGTGAGACCGGAACCGGATTGTGCCGTTTCGATGTCGACGGCCACCTGGCCGAGGCGCCCTCGTTGAATGAACAGCAGAAAACGGATCTGGCGGAAATCGCCATCAAGCTCGAAAAATATTATGAACATCCTCAGGATATCGAATGGGCCATTGGTCCCAGCGGCAAGATCTATATCCTGCAAAGCAGACCGCTTCAGCTGAAAAAGAGAGAGGCGGCCACTCATTGCAACCCCATGTCCACCTATGAAAACGAAACCCTTATCGTTGCCGGCGGCATTACCGCCAGCCCCGGAGCGGCTTGCGGAGATATCTTCGTGGTCGAAACGAACGCCGACGCCATGCGGTTTCCCAAAGGGGCCATTCTCGTGGCCCGGCAGGCACTACCAACCTGGGCAGCGCTTCTTAACCGGGCGGTTGCCGTGTTGACCGCACAGGGAGGCGTTGCCGGGCATCTGGCCAGTGTCGCCAGGGAGTTTGGCATACCGGCGATTTTTGGCCTTGAAGAGGATATCCAAAAGCTATGTCACGGATCAACGGTAACCGTGGACGCCGACAATCACCGGATTTATGCCGGATGTGTCGACAAGCTGATAAAAGATGCGGCGGCTTCCACCCCTGCCGTGGAAGCGGACCGGCCGGTGTACCATATTCTCAAGCGGGCAAGCGAATGGATCGTGCCACTCAATCTGCTGGATCCGGATTCAAAAGAATTCATCGCCGGAAATTGCCGGACCTATCATGACATCACCCGCTTCATTCATGAAAAATCCGTTATGGAAATGTTTAATTTCGGGAAAGATCATCACTTTCCGGAACGTTCCGGAAAACAGCTGTACTTTAATGTTCCCATGCAGTGGTGGGTGTTGAATCTGGATGACGGGTTCAAGGGTCCGGCGACGGGGAAATATATCCGGCTTCAGAACATCGTTTCGGTGCCGATGCGCGCCTTTTGGGATGGCTTTGCCGCCGTTCCCTGGGACGGCCCGCCGGCCATTGATGGAAAAGGTCTTCTGTCGGTGATGTTTCGCTCCACCACCAATCCGGCCCTGGTAATCGGTGTCAGATCGCGCTACGCCGAGCAGAATTATTTCATGGTATCCAAAAATTTTTGCAGTCTGAACTCCCGGCTCGGGTATCATTTTTCAACGCTTGAAACGCTGGTGAGCTCACGGGCACGGGAGAATTATATCAACTTCCAGTTCAAAGGCGGCGCCGCGGATGAAGAGCGGCGGGTCGGCCGGGCGCGATTCATCGGCGCCATTCTGGAAAAGTACGGGTTCTGGGTGAAAATCCGGGAGGATCACGTCAGCGCCCGATTACAGGAAGAAGATGAGGAGCATACGAAATCACGTATATCCATAATCGGATATCTGACGTTGCACACGCGTCAATTGGACATGATCATGTCGAATGAAAAACAAGTGGCTTACTATAAATCCAAACTCCAAAAAGAGATCGATCAGCATATTCTGAAGACGGAGTAGGTATCCGGCTATTTTTTTCATCGTCTCGAACCTTGGAAGAGATTGTTGGACCTGCTTATCAGAATGTTGTTAAAAAGCGATGACGCTCAAAAACCCCCAATAATAGCCGTCTGGTTGAGCGTCGGGTTATGAGGCAGTGTACCGTTGAATTGACAAATTATATAATATCCCAAAATACTTTGAAAATCCGTTATGCAACCCGCATTGACTTTTATGATGACACCGATTATCATGGTTTTAAAGTTAGCATTCAGGGGCATTTTAAAAAATGATCAATTATACTGCCAAATATACAAAGATCAGCTCCGGGTACATGGGGCAGTTAGTGGAGTGGCCCGAAGTTGTCACCGAGGGCCAAGACCTCGAAAAATGTCGAGCCATGCTCCGTGATGCACTTAATGAAATGGTGCTCGCCTATCAGCAAACCGGAAAGGAAATTCCAGTCGGCAATGCGCTGATTGAGCAACTGCCCATTGAGGTTGACCATGTCGGTCAAACGACGTGATCTCGTGCGATACCTGGAGCAGCATGGTTTTTACCTCCTCAGAGAAGGTGCGAATCATGCCATTTTCACCGATGGCACAAAAATAATACCAGTCAAACGCCACAAACAATTCGACAGAATCACCGCCAACGAACTCTGCAAACAAGCAGATATCAAACCCAAATTCTGAATAATATTCCCAAATGCATCCCATACATTCATTGAGCCTCATAACGCCAAGTTCACCGGCGAGCTTCAGCGAGTCCGGTGAAACGACTGGTTAACCATTATATTTTCAGTAAATTTATTTCTGATCAATACTGTTAAGCATTGAATACCTTCCCATAAGCTAGCTGTTCACCCAACTGTCGGGCATTTTGACAATCATTACTGAAATGAGCGTCTCGGTAGGCTTTCTTTTCCTCGCCGGTGGCGTTGGCTTCGTACAGACTATAATCGTTATATTGCGTGGTGTTGTTAGCCAAGACCATCTTGCATGAACCCAATTCCCGCTCCAGAGTCGCTCTCGTGCGGCCAAAGGTTACATCGTACCCAAAGGTCTCAAACAGTTCGCTTGGGACATTCATGGTATAAATGAGACCCACGGGAATTCGCCGTGGAAAGTGACTGGTGGTGTATTCCGCATAATTGAGATACGGGAAACACAGGCGCTCGATAAGGGCGCGGGTTGCAGCGGATTCACAACCATAATAGACGGGCGTAGCGATGAGTATGCCATCTATCTCACGAACTTTTTCCAGCACCGGTTTCAAATCATCCTTAACCGCACAAACGATGGGCCGCTCCTTGTCCAGACGTTTGCATGAAAAACAACTGATACAGCCGGAAAACTGCATTTTGTACAGGTTGAACAGTTCAACCTCTGCACCGTTTTCACGTGCGCCGCTGATGGCGTTTTCAAGCATTGTTGCTGTATTTCCATTGAGACGTGGGCTACCGTTAAATGCCAAAATTTTCATATGACTTTCCTTGTTCTGCTTCTATCAGAAGCTGAGAAATTTCGATTGATTTGTTTCATTTTTTGTATGGTTAACGCTCGGCATCAGCGGGCGCACGCTTTTTGCGATCCGCTGTAAAAGCCTTGTTAGGCCTGCTTGAGGCAGAGCCGCGGCATCAACGCGAATATACTCCCCAGCCCAGATATTCACGTGTGTAAGCAGCATGACGTTCAGGTTCCGAGGTCAATTTGGACAGCACCTCTTGGGCCAATTCGTCATCGGGATTGGCTTCAAGCCATCGTCGCATGGTGAGCCATTTTGCCGTCTCATTGAGTCACCTTTATTTCTCCATTTTTTGGTCAAAATTGGAAAATTTGGGTCACCTTGAATTGTGGATACAACACAAATTTATCACAATTCAAGGTGACCCCGTTTCTACAATTGGCTCTACTTTGGAAAGTAAGCGCCTCGCTTCTGGTTCAAACACAGGTACATCATAATTAGGACCCGCGAATGCTTTGACTGCGTCCAATGAATCAAACAGGTTCACTGCGACAAACTCGGTTTCATCCTTACCGTCGTGACGAAGAATGTTAGCCGCCGACATAACCCTTTATTGTCTGAAGCCCAGGGTAAACAATCTCCCGCAATAATTTTTCATAGGCATCGGCATTCTCAGCACTTGTCCATCCTCTCCAAACTCGCGCAATCATTTTTACTCCTTTCTGGGATATTGATTGTAGTGTGTATTCATGCTTGCCTGAGCAACAGGCGGGCATACATTGGGGCTCAGGCGCGGCACGGCCCTTGAACCCACACTGCAGGCATGACCCACCGTCGCCTGCAGCCCTGGGTTTCGGCTTTTTCCAACAAAGAGGAGCCGAAATCCAGCCCCTTAAGCCGAGCGATTGGTTTGGCGATTCTGCCTATTGTTGGAACGCCCAACCTTCCCCATTCCTTTCAGTTTGCTATTCCAATATTCCACGTATGCGACATAACCTCTTTCGCTAATCAGGAATGTTATATGCTGGTGTACATTCAGTTTGTACGCTTGAATGCTTTTGTTTCCCATTCTGCGTGCCTTTTCCATTCTGTGGTGGCCATCAATCAGGTTGTATCTCCCAGGGCATATCTCTGCCAAAATTACCGGTTTTGATACCTCCACTGATTCCACATGAGATTCGTTGATGGATGAAAAAGCTCTGGGGAAATCGCTCACAGCTACTTCTTCAAGAGCAACGCTCTCAGGATTGCTTTGAATGTACTCGATTATTTTGGTGATGTTAAATTCGAAGATGCCGTTTGGAAACAGCTCATCTCCGGCACCAACAGGACACGAGGTGAAATCACCATCTATCTTCAATGGCTTCTGCAAAGCGTATTCCTCTATCTAATTGTCTTAGCATCGAAGACCCGCCAGTCGCTCCGCAACGGCCGCGATATGGTCGTACCTCCCGACCTCGAAGCCATACTGGCGGCTCAACCGGGCATAGTCGGTATCCTCGAGTGGAAAACCTGAGAAGCAGCTGTCGTCAGTGACAAGGGCTTCTGGGAAACCGATATCATGCAATATCCGGTCGACTTGTTGCTGATGATCGGCGATCCTGTCCTGCGGTGCGATTTCCACTCTTCCCTCGCGTACGGCGCGACGGATACGCGCCGCTGTCACCTCGTCTACGGGTTTCCCTTTCATGAGAGCGTTTCCTTTCTCATATTGTCAGTGCATCCGAAAGTGTCTTGCTTTCTGTGTCGAAATGGTTATCTACTCACGCCGAACCCAGGCTGACCAGCTTGACCGGTCGAGCCGTGAGTTGGAATATCTCTTCCCTTTCAGCAACATCCTTATTTCAGCTTCTTCTGGCTTTTTTTCGTCAGAAGTTTGAAATTTTCAGCGGAAACCACAGGTTTTCCTGACTTTTCCTCAATGTCCTTCAGTGTTCGTCCTGCCACTGCCCCTCCATCCTGCGCATCTTTCTTGAGTAGAGGGAACCCAAATGAATCCCTGTCGCGGTGAAACTTGGACGTAGTGGCTTCGGCCAACATGGTCAGAATCAGTTCTATGTCGTTCATATGATCCCTCAAGTTTTCCCGTTTCAACCCTTTGACATTCTTGTACTCTTCTACTTTCAGATCAAAGGCGCCTTGCATGATCTCATTGGTGAGGATCGCATATTCTAAACTCGTTCTAGCTCCGCGAGCCATCCACTCGTCAGTCAGGTCCTGCCTGACTGCAATACCCCGCATACGTTTGTCGATCCAATCCTTCGGATAGCCCTTCTTTTCATAGAGATCCTTCATCCTCTCCATAGACAGCTCGGGATTTTCGATCTCATCAATCCGATCCTTGCCGACTTTTGCCAGCCAACGCTTCAGCGGTTCAACCTTAGGCGAAGGAATGGATTGTATGATCCGGAACAAAGTTTCGGTGTCTGCGCAGTCGGTGAGGCGCATTTTGCCGTCAGGGGCGGGCATTTTCAACTGTACGATTTTTTCGTACGTTTCCGTAAAGCCCTCAGAAATCAGCTTTTTCTTCAGATCACTCCAGTAGCGTCTTGGGATACTACTTCCCGTCAGCACCAGGATGATATCAATTACTGAAAACCACCATTCCCCGTCATAAAGGATTTTCCTTATGTTTTTGCCTTCAAAGACTGCGACTTTGGAGATTTCGTCACCGGTCATTTATTGTTACTCCTAACATCATTGAAAATTGTCGCGGCTATTCTCAGCCAACACGAAAATCACCGGTTTATCCGGTGAATTTTCAGGTTGGCAATAATAAGTTCCGTCTTACTGAACTCAACCACTACTCACTAATCAAGGTTTGACCCCAATTTTTCCTTTCTACGATTATATCGCCTTATTGAGGTCCACATCGATACCAGCAGCCTTGATTTCACGAGCGAGATGAAAACGCCATGCTCCAGAGTCATCCATCTGATGGTACAGAACGCCGGCATAATCGCTTGGGACCTCCACCCCGCTTTTGTACAAAACACATACCCGCTCACGACGCAGCGCCGCCATGAAGAATCCGAGTTCGAGAACGACGTTCTGGCGTGCGCGAGACTTTGCTTCAGCAGTACGCCCTGCAGGGTATCCAACGTCGTCCGGTGTGAACAAGACAACCGCAAACGCAACATCAGAGTGTTCTTCAAACTTCTCGATGATTGTTCATCCTCGATTGGGCTGCTCGTGCAGGACCACAGGTTCAAGCTCCAGCTTGCTTAGAAAGCGAGCTACCGCCTCCTTTGCTCCGTCATCGTGGCCGTGAACGACGAAGACGCGCCGCGTATTTGTGTGCGGCGATTCTATCGCGCTTATCCTTGCGCTTGGTCCGTCTATTGAAAGCTTCGGGGCGGGCAGTAGCTCCAGTCGCTCGTAGATGGAGTGGAGCTTCTTTAGATATCTTCCGGCATTTATTTCACCGTGGACAACGCTTGATCGGCCTGTGAACTCATCTCGAAGTTCATCATTGCTGCAAACTTGCCGAAGCAGCTCAGAGGTGAACTCGTACCACCTCCTGGCCTCGTCGTTCTCATTAATCGATATATCTGGAACACTGGCACCACGATCCAACTGAGCTTGGACACGTGCGCGAGCTTCCGCCATCGGCACGAGCAACCGAGCTCTTTCCGGAGTATTACGTTCTTGCCTTACACGCGCCATGGTAGATTCTCCTTGGTCTGCTGGACCGCCCTAACGCCTGGCTTCAGCGGGCGCGGCCGCTTTTTGGCCGCGAGCCACTGAAAGCCAAGGTTAACATTGGCCGCTTCAAGTTCAAAACCATATCACATCAGCAGTTTACACCAAAAGAATGCATACTGCGATAAAAAGCCAGGTAAAACCCCAGGTACGTAGATAGTGACAAATACGATTAAAACATGAAATAAAAACACAACTGCTGCTATGAGGTAGATTAAAGAAATAGTTTTATACTTGCGAATAAGGAAATAAATTAAACCCAAAATAACACAGAGTACCAGTAGTCCGGCAGAAATAGCTATAGTCTCAATCAACGCTTCCATTTCAAATTCGATCCCTTTCAGTTATAATGCTAACCGTTTGCATCATCTCATTACCGTTGTGTAATTTTGATAACACGGTAGGCTTCAATCCCACCCTGAAGTCGCCGGCCCATCAAGTATGTCGCGTCCGGATACTGCCACTCGACGAGCAAGCCTTTCTCATCACTACCTATTTGCTTTACAGATATCGCTTTGCCGCGTCTTTCCAACACGGTGTCTGCTATCATGCCCATAGTCACTTGCGGCCCGGCAGTGGCTGGATTCTCCCGCTTCTCGGTGACTTTTTCGATTTGCTGTACCACATAGGCACCAGTGCCACTTTTTGGTGGCCCATAAGTGATAATGTATGAGGAACCTCCATCATTATAATAGCCTTTGCTAGTGTCTCCATAATTGTAACCAGATGCAACAAATTGGTCGGCCTTGATTCTGTTCTGAACGATATCCGCACCTTGTCCGACCATGATTATTTCACCCCGAATTGTGGCTTCCTTCACTTTCACCGTTTCCGCGGCGATACTGAAAGACGAAATGCAAAATACTAATAATGACACAATGGCTATTCTCATTTCATGTTCCTCCTTTTCAATGCATAACTCCCAGCTTAAGCGGCACGAAACCACGCGCCAAAATCTTTTAAGATCCCGCCGAAAACTGCCCCGCGTGGTTTCGTGTCCGCCTTGAAACTCATGTTATGCCGTGGCTATTCCACTATGAATATGATCTCGTGCCCTTTACCTGTTGGCCAGTCAGCGCGAATAAGGGAAACCTTGGCATTGCCGATTTTCCAATTTCCGTTACTTCCAGCCAGAATAGCCTTGCTTGCTTCTTGTGGGAGTGATGCGTTCAAAGCTTTTTTCAGGAGAGCTTCAGCACTATTTTTCAATTCAGCATAGGCCTGTTTTGCTTCCTGTTTTGAGTTTACATTCAAAACCAGTTTCAATTTTGTAACCTTCTGATCACTCCCTTCTGCGTAATAGGCAATATTGTTCTTCAAGGGAAAGCCTGTCCCTAATTCCTTATAAGAGCTGGAACAAAAATACCCAATTCCGTCCGGATTCTTGTAGCCGCGTGTGTTCATGCCTATAGCACTCATAAAGCTACAAGCATCCGACGGATTTGGGTTTGCATATTCTGCATGGGAGACCCATGGAGCGGTGAGCGAGAAAATCGCCAGGAATAGCCCTACACAATAGAAATTCTTCATCACCTAATGACCTCCTCTTTGGTAACCTCGTGGGGCATAACATTCGCGATAACCGGCGAGTAACCACGCTGAACCAACCTTCATAGTGCCGATGAGTGTGCCGCGTGGTTGCTCGTCCGGTTCATAGCGTTGGGGGATTTGAGGCCGTCCCAATGCTCGTCTTCGGTTTCATCGCAGCTCGCTTTCATGTCGAACGTCTGAAAATGCGATGATCGGCTTAGTGCCCCCTATTCCCGCCTAGCACGATCCTCTCGAACAGCTCCGAATTCAAGGGTTGGGGACGTATCCAGTCCGAACCGTTGAGTGGAGTCCCTGTCGCAACGTCAACCACTAGCACGAACCGAGGTGCATCAATTCTACGAATGTACCCCTTAGCTGCCGCTATCGACGACTCGTCGTAATGAAGGTCGAACCCAGACAGGTACCTTAGGCACAACTGTTGGCCCAATGAGGTTCCCTGCGAGTAAACCGACCGATCTGTCCTCCTAGTTGCCAAAACGAAATCAGTCGGCACAACAGTTGCGTGGGTTCGTGAACCTAAAGTTATTGTCTCACCAGGTTCGATCTCGTCGTCGAAGAAAAGGAGCTGGTGATGACGACAAATCCGAAGCATGCGGTCGAGCTGAGACCAGTCAATCGCGTCGAAGCGCCCTTTTTCATATGTCCGTTTTGCTTCGAGAAACCCAACGCCCTCAAGGACATCTCCGCTTTGGTACCGAGTCCGCACCAAGACAGCAAGATCGCCACGATCGTGTTCGACTTGGCCAGTAAGCTTGTACGCATCCCAGCTCGCCTGCCTGTTACCTATGGTGAAACATGGGACTTGACCGACAAGAGCCCGGAGAACAGCCTCCGTGATAAGGTCTTCCCGCCAACTCCTTGGGTGGCTGGACTGGATCGCCTTGCCGGCGGCCGTGTCTACCTTCGATAGCGCATACGGGATGGAGCCTGGGTCAAAATAATGTAGTGGGACTGGAGTTGAGTCGCTCCAACCCTGGAATCGGCTCGCATCGCGGACAAGTTCGAAGTCTCGACGTATTTCGGTCCTTTTGTCGGGCGCCGCAACTAGTGCCCAGTGGACGTTGTTGAGGAGGTTTCTCTCAGGAAGCCACACGACAATATTGGCGGTGACCGCAGATGCCCATCTGGGACTGTCGGCAGTAAGTCGATCGCGGAGGTAATTCAGTCTATTGTAGTCTTCGTATGCCCATGGAACTACCGAGCAAGATGCGGCAGATAGTTCTGCGTTAGCGATGCAACGCAGGAGTAGTTCGGGCTTTGGGCCATCGTATATGTGTACTACATGCCTGGCGCAACGAGCCTGAAGAGCGAGCCGCGCCCACTTAGGAAGGTCAGCAATTTCAGCGCTTGTGATTAGCTCACTCATGAGTAACTCTCCGCGGAATACGAACAAAACACCGATCAGTATCTCGGGGCAAACCAATCATCTTCGTCGCTGGCGCCCCGTCATACATATTGGCGAGAAAATACTGAGTTGATCAAATATCCGGCCACCAGATAAGTCGCCCAACTGAAAATTAAGCGGGCGCTGCTGTTTGCGCTCCGCTTTAATGCCTGGTTGGCCAATCAGTAAATGCAAGAATCTAATATGGAAAGCACATCTGAAAGCAATTCATCGTTTCCTCGTTCAATGCGCTTGGCGCGACGAGAATGGAAATCGACGGATTTAACCTGCTCGACCATAATGAAACCAGTCAGTTTGCTGTCTTTTGGTATAGGTACATGAAAAGGAAAGTCGCGATCTGTGTTTGTTATTGGGCAAACGATAGCCAAACCCGTACTACGGTTGAATAGGTCTTTGCTGACAACATAAGCGGGTCGCCGGCCTTTCTGTTCATGCCCGGATTGTGGATCAAACGTGATCGCTATGATGTCCCCCTGTCTTGGGATATATGCCGCCATCTACCAGACCTCCTTTCCAACTGGCTCGCCCCAATCAACTTCACCGGGCTTGTAACTTTTGGGAATGCGTGACACAAGATCCTTAAGGCTATGACGCTCGCGTATCCTTTTGGCTGGAGCCACGATCATAATACCTTCTTTCACGGTAATATCGACCTCGTCTCCGACATTAATTTGTGCATCCGAGAGTATGCTCTTGGAAATGCGAAGTCCCTGGCTATTCCCCCATTTTTGAATTTTTGCAAGCATTGTACACCTCCTATGTATATCCTATGTATAGCCAGTTCGATCGCAATTTTCAAGGAAAATTTTCAGGCCAACGGCAAGCTCACTGGCGGCAATGGAGCGCAGCGGAATTGCTGTCCAGTGGAGTGCATGGTTCGGAGGTTTCATTTTGCCGCCGACACATTAATGCGGCGAAAAGTTTCAAAACACCTTCCATCTTCCTGTTTTGTTTCCTCGATCATCCTGCGCACAACAAATTCTCGAAATGAATCTTTCTTCTGCTCGTCCACATATGCGAGAAAAGGCACAAGGCTGGGCTGATCAATCCATCTAATCATCGTTTCTTCGTCTTGAAAATGCCTGTCTGCAATTTCACCCCAAACCTGAACATTCTGCAATCCGCTGTATTCCACTAAGGCTTGGTATTCATTTACAGGGGGCATATACCACGGCCACTCAAATCCGGCGAAAAAGGACTGGAACTCATGCCGTGTCATTGCCTCTTGGATGACAGAAAAAAAGTTCGAGCAGTTGCCCTCTCCGGCGAAATTAAAACGGAGGAGGCCACCGGAGCGTAGGGAACGGCGGACGTTCCGGAGTAAACGCTTATGGTCTTTGACCCAATGAAGCGTCGCATTCGATAATACGACATCGAACTGCTCATTGAAATCAAGGCCATTGATATCCAGCCTGCGGTAATTCAGATTGTGCCGTTTCTTGGGCAACGCTGCGTCAATCATTCCTTCAGAAGCGTCAATTCCCACCACTTCACCTTCAGGAAGAAGGGCTGCAATCTGGGCTGTGATAGAGCCGTCACCGCAGCCCAGATCAAGGACATGTTCAGTTCCCTTCAGATTGAGTTCAGCTATAAGCCTGGTTCCCCATTCCTTTTGATGGTCGGAAGCCTTCTCGTATTTTTTCCCGTCGAATTCGTGTGTCATCTCTCTCCTGCCGAACGCCAAAATCACCGGTTTATCCGGTGCATTTTATTGTTGGTATTCGGTATGGTGTGCCCCGGAGTCCCTAAATCATGAGGCGGTTGCCATGGTAATCGCGTTAGCCCTTAATTTGCTTTGATTGCACCAAAAGCAGCAAAACAGGAGTTCTTATGTAAAAGCTCTACAGCACTAAAGCCAACTTTCCGTAAAAGGTCTAATTGAAATATTACTGGCCTTGGCGAATCCTCTTTATCGATATAGGAAAATACTTTATCTCTATAAGATTTCCCACCAATCGAACAGAGGTATTCACCATATCTATTCCACATCAGCGAATAAACAGCCTCAGTTTCATGCGAAACCAGATCCGTAATCCATACACTGCCACCTGGAGCCGTTAGCTGGTAAATCTTGCTAAATGTTGAAGTCCAGTCCTCGTCTTCTCTCAAATGGTGCAAAACAGCTGCTGCTAAAATGACATCATATCTTTGTTCAGGCAAATCTATGGACCGAAAATCGCCTTGAAATATTTTGATATTGCCGGAATTGACTTCAGAAATTCGCTTTTGAGCACTTTTCAGCATTAGCGGACTGAGATCAACAAGATCACAGTCGAAAGGCGAAACATAGCTTGATAATTTGATTGTATTGTTTCCTGCTCCGCATCCTATATCCAGAACTCTTTGTATCTTTTTAGTCGATTTATAGGCAGCTTGCGTTATTAACTCCATTGCCAAGGGTGCATCAATTGTGGCTGTTTGTCCGGTTTCGATATTTGAAAAGCGGTCGACGTCATCATCAAACCTCTGCCTTATTTCATCTATAGATGATTTATGTTCAAGTATTGTCTTCATAGTTTCTCTATTCAAGGCTAACGCCAAGGGTAACCCGCGGCGGCCACTGAACTACGACGCGAATAGCGCAAACGCTGCTCCCCGCCGTCAGGTTGACCCAATTGGGCTATTTCCCATTTATGATTCACCGAGAATTACAGCATGTTCTCGATATACCTGCCAATGTCCACTATCTTTGGTCAACATAAGGTTGAACACTATGGTTTGCGGAGTTGAGCCCAAGGCCATTTTCCGAGTGACAATCACATAGCCTTGATCCCCAATTATCTCTAGGTGATTGAACCGCGCTGTTTTGTCGAGAGGTGGTGAACCAGAATCTCTGAGCTGTCGGAAGAAATTCATGTTTCGCTCATAGTCAAAGGTAATTGCCGAGCCATCAGGTTGAAGTATGACAATCCTAAGTTCTGGGGAGTAGATTTCCTCCAGATCGGATAGGCGGTAGTTACAACCTGCATCGATCAGGGCTTCAACAGCAGATTTCAATTCGAGTTGTGGTTTGTCAAGCTGCATAATTTCTCCTGTAAATATAACGTGTTGACTCACAGTCATGCGCGTCTTTTTTGCGAAGACCGGCGGAATAATGGGCGTCGAACGCTCCATTCATGTGCCCTCCAGATGGAAGTCAGGCCAAATCGACATTCGAGTCGGACAGTGCATGGGTGCGCTCAGATTCAGTGTAGTCGCGTACGACATGTGCAACCCGAATTCTGTACTTAGCGAACAACTCGCTCTTTCCCTTCTTCTGTGCAATCTTATGTTCAAACAAATTGCGCCACTTTTTGATGGCCTCTTCGTTCTCCCAGAAGGATAGGCTTAGCACCTTATTCTGATCTGTGATGCTTTGAAATCTCTCAATTGAGATAAAGCCAGGGCGATCCTTAAGAAATTCTCGCAAATCCGTTGCGATGGAGAGATATTCGCTCCTGCCTGCTTCAGTAGGATAGACCTCAAAGATTACCGCAAACATTTCTATCTCCTTTCGGTTTGAGATGCCCAACAAGGTATTATCTGGACGGAACCGTCCCGGTATTAACCGCAATAGTGGTATTATCCATAAAAGCAGAAACCATGCCAATAACTTAAAAATCCAAAGGACTTTTTACCTCCTTTGCGGTTTTGCTTGGTACACAATGAGTGTAGATCATCGTCGTTCTCACATCGACATGCCCCAGCATTGTCTGGATCGTCCGAATATCATAACCAGCTTGCAAAAGGTGAGTGGCGAAACTGTGCCGAAAAGTATGCGATTTGGCGCGCTTAGTGAGCTTTGCGCGTCTTACGGCATTTTTCAAAGCTTCCTGGACCATCGATTCGTGCAGATGATATCGTCTGTATTCCTTGGTCCCGGGAATCAGCGTAAGTCCCTTTTGCGGGAAAAACCACTGCCATATAAAATCCTTGGCCGCGGACGGATATTTCTTTTCGAGTGAACCCGGAAGAAATACCCCTGCATAACCCGCGGCAAGGTCCTTATCATTCAGTTCTCTCACCACATCCAACTGGGTTTTCAATTTCGGGATAAGTTTCCTGGGGAGAGGAATGGTTCGATCCTTGTCTCCCTTTCCATGAACTGTAAGAATACCGTCCTCGAAATTGAAATTTTGCACTCGAAGGCCGAGGCTCTCGAAAAGACGGAGACCGCAACCGTAAAGCAGTCCGACAACGATATCGAACGGATATTCGAGATGACTTAAAATAATATCAATTTCCTGCCGGGAAAGAACGACGGGTATATATTTTGATTTTTTTGCGCGGGGCACATCACGCATGATGAATAAGCCAACCCGCTCCGGTTTTTCCTCGGGAGGATGGTACTTTTCGCAAAAATCGAGAAAATAGTTAAGCCATTTTCTGTAATGAACATGGAAGAACTCGGGGATTGCCTGTTGCCTTAAGACATTGTTGAATCGAACTGAAATATATTCCGGAATCGGCAGCATGTTCTTCGGTATTCCCGCATCAAGAATTAAGCCCGTCTATAAAGGGAAAAATCATCGGGCCGGGCATGGTCGGCGGCCGGAGATATCCGATGAGCACGCCCGTGGTGCGGCTAAATTACTTGTGGAGCTTGGGCGTGGCGCCGAAACAGTGGGGTTTATGTCCTTATCGCCGTATGGTTGGGGCGTTATGATGTGGGGCTATCATAAAAAACGGCGGTCGATCGTAATTCACCATTCCAGCAACTTTTCACAACACGGACAGCTACGCTTTGTTACCGTTTTCCAAATCGCTTTCGATTTGCTTATAAATGCTTCGATCGCGGAAATCAAGCAGGAAATTTTTCGAGGGCGATCCATCGCTTTGTGAGGCTTCGAAGCGCCACGGAACTTGCCGATCTTCTCCCCTGCCCCGGCGAAAATGAGTCCCCCTGGTGCCGCCTGCTGAACGATCTGTTTTTGACCTGCCAGGAGGAGACGGGCGATGCGCATTTGCCGGTCGCCTTCTTTATCGACCGGTGTTCAATCTCATGCACGGCACATCGATTCGGCACAGGGTGGGTACGCATCTCGACTGTTAAACTTAATACGTAACGTTTATATTACAAGTAACATGCAGGATTCCCCTATACCTTACGATAGGGAACATAAATGGGCTCCCACATGCAGGCTTTTACATATGTTTTCAGATCTTTTTCATGCAGCCTGTGTTTGGGGTCCGTTTTGATGATCTCTGTCAACACTTCCACCGTCACATGCGCGGATACCTTCCGCAGATCCTTTATCGGCGGGAAAACCGTCCCTTTTTCAAGATCCGCCTGAGACACGCACTCCGCCAGCGCATGGGAGGCGGTGGTAAACATTTCAACGGTGATCTCCCGGGTTTTGGATAAAACCGCCGCAAATCCGACCCCGGGGAAGATAAACGCATTGTTTCCCTGAGCGATGCGGCAGGTGTTTCCCTCATAGCACACGTCATCAAACGGGCTGCCGGTGGCCACAATGGCGCGCCCGTTACTCCAGTTGAATATATCTTCCGGTATCGCTTCGCACTTGCTGGTCGGATTGGAGAGTGCAAAAACGATGGGACGATCGGTGTATTTCAACATCTGCGAGACATGCGCGTTCGTGAATGAGCCTTCTACACCGCAGGCACCGATCAGCGCGGTAACGGGCACATGGTTGATGATATCCGCCAGGGAGGCTTGTCCGGAAGGTTCCAATCCCCAATTTGCTGCGATACTCAAAGGTTTGGCGTACCGTTTTTTATAGTCTTCAAGATTTTTCCGGTCATTGAAAATAAGCCCCCGGGAATCCAGAACAAAAATTTTCTCCCGCGCAGAAACGGGGTCGCAGCCTTCCCTGATGAGACCGGCATAAATCTGATCGGCAACGCCAACACCGCCGGCCCCTGCCCCATAAACGACATATACCTGATCTTCAAGCCGCTCTTTCTTGATTTTGACGGCATTGATCAGGCCCGCCAATACCACCGCGCCGGTTCCCTGAATGTCGTCATTAAAAGAGGGGATCTGCTTTCGATAGGTATTGAGGTTGTTAAAGGCGTTTTCCTTGCTGAAATCCTCCCATTGAAGTACCGCACTCGGAAACAGCCTTTTGACCTTACTGACAAATTTTTCGATCAGAAGCTCATATTCCTTTCCCCTCATTCGCTTGCGGGGGACACCGAGATACATCGGATCATGCAACAGGTCTTCATTATCCGTTCCAACGTCCAGCACGATCGGAAGGGCGCATCCCGGATGAATACCGGACCCCAGCGTATAGAGGGAAAGCTTTCCGATGGGAATCCCCATGCCGCCGACGCCCTGGTCGCCGATTCCTAAAATACCCTGGCTGTCCGTAACAACGATCATCTTTATGTTCCGGGAAGGGAAATGATGCACCACGTCGTCCATGGCATCGACGGTCCGCGGCGTGATAAAGAGACCCCTTGCCGTTCGGTAGTGGTGGCTGAACTCCTCGCACGCCTTCCCCACGGTGGGGGTATAGATGATGGGCATCATCTCTTCAATGTGGTTTTGCAGCAACGCGTAAAAGAGAGTTTCATTCCGATCCTGAAGGGATCTTAAAAAAATATACTTTTGGATATCGGTTGAAATATCCTGGTATCCGCGATAAAGCCGCATCAACTGTTCCTCAAAGGTTTTCACCGCCGGCGGAATCAGGCCCGTCAGATGAAAGGCATCCCGCTCTTCGTGGGTAAAAGCCGTTCCCTTGTTTAAAATCGGATCATTCATCAGGTCGTGCCCGCTTAATGCAACGGGTCTGAATTCATTTCCTCTTTCGTCTCTCCATTTCCGGTATCGTTCAAGCGCCATACGGCTTCCCCTATTTTTATGTTCATTAAATCAGCTAGATAAACTAAAATTGCCCCTCGTTTAAATCCAGCGGTTTGAGGCAATCCGTTCGCATACCCTCCCCTTCTATACCTGATTGGGGGCCTTGGCAATACCCACCGATAGCGAAAAAATCATCGGAATGCATCATCCGTTGGGGACGGAAAAAAAACATCCTTGACACGGAGAATCAAACGTCATAATACTGACTGAGCACTCAGTATTAATTTGAAAGGCTGACCATGTCCAAAAAACAGGCATTGCTGGAAGCCGCAACCTTTCTGTTTGCCACCAAGGGATTCGCCGACACCTCCATGGCGGAACTCGCCAAAATGACGGGAACAGCCGGCGGAACCGTCTTTTATCATTTCAAAACCAAGGAAGAGCTGTATCTGGCGGTTCTCGAAAATGTAAAAATAACCATGATCGCGGATTTCGACACCTATTTTCGGGAGAAGAGTTTCCCGTCGGGGATGGACATGATGGAGGGGGTGATCGGTTTCTACCTTTATCAGGCGGAAATCCATGAACACCGTTGCCGGCTCCTGCACCGGCATTATCCTTATGAACTGGCGCAGGTGAACGATGTCTGCCGGCGGCTCCTGGAGGAGATTTACAATTGCCTGGTCGATGTCTTTGAACGCGCTATCGCCATCGGAAAGGAGGACGGCTCGATTATGGATGCAGCCAACCGGAAAACGGCTCTCGTCATTTTTTCGATGGTGGACGGCGTCGTCCGCCTTAACACCTATAATCTCTATCACGCGGCGACTCTGTTTAACGAGTTGATAGCAGCCGTTCACAGAATGCTCGAACGCCCGGTCAGGAGTGATTCACCATGATTCAACGTATTTTTCCCTTTTTGACGTGGTTAAAACGCTACGATGTTCCCTCCTTGCGGGCCGATGCCTTAGCCGGCCTCACGGTTGCGCTGGTGCTGATTCCGCAGTCGATGGCGTATGCGCAACTTGCCGGACTTCCGGCCTACTACGGCCTCTATGCCTCTTTTTTGCCGCCGATGATCGCCGCCCTGTTCGGGTCGAGCCGCCAGCTGGCGACAGGCCCCGTGGCCGTGGTTTCCCTGATGACAGCCGCATCCTTGGCGCCGCTGGCGACGGCCGGCAGCAATTCCTATGTCGCCTACGCCATTTTGCTGGCGTTAATGGTAGGCGCCTTCCAGTTTCTGCTGGGGGTGTTGCGTCTGGGGCTGGTGGTCAATTTCCTCTCCCATCCGGTGGTAAACGGCTTTACCAACGCCGCCGCCATCATCATCGCCACCTCCCAGCTCTCCAAGCTCTTCGGCGTCTATGTCGACAACGCCACCCATCACTACGAAACGGTGATTCAGGTGGTTAAAAGCGCTCTTCACTATACGCACTGGCCGACGTTCGCAATGGGCGCACTGGCATTCGGCATCATGTATTTTTTAAAACGGATTTCCCCTAAGATTCCCAATGTTCTGGTTGCCGTTGCGGTGACCACGATTATTTCGGTAGTGATCGGATTCGAGCACAATGCGAAGGTCGATATCAACCTCATCGAATCCGATCCGGCGAGACAGCTGATTGCCCGATTCAACGCGGCGCAAGCGGCGATACCGGAGCTGGCCAAGGAACGGACCGCCAATACGGAGCATCTGGACGCCGCCATAAAAAACCACGATACGATGGAACGCCTTAAATTCGAACACGCGGCAAGGGTAATCGGCGCCCAAATGGAAGCGCTCGATATCGAATCTCACGAGTGCCGGGAGCAGGTGTTGGATATCCTCTTTGCAGGAATTCCGGGTCCGGAAGGGAAAATGCGGTTCGTCCCTAAAAGCGCCCTCGCGGCGGATGTCACAACCGATGGGCGGACATGGCGAATCAAAATCGGCAACAAGGCGCTCGATACGAAACAATTGAAACTGATGGGCGGCGGCGCCGTGGTGGGAACCGTTCCCAAGGGATTGCCGGCGATCGGGATTCCCCGGATTGACTTGAAGATTTTCGGGCGCCTCTTCCCGTATGCGGCCATCATTTCGCTTCTGGGCTTTATGGAGGCGATTTCCATTGCCAAGGCCATGGCGGGAAAAACCGGTCAGCGGCTCGACCCCAACCAGGAACTGATCGGGCAGGGTCTCGCGAACATGCTCGGCGCCATCGGGAAGAGTTATCCTACCTCCGGTTCCTTCTCCCGGTCCGCGGTCAATCTTCAGGTCGGGGCCGTTACCGGTCTCTCAAGCGTTTTTACCAGCGTGGCGGTGGTGATCGCGCTGCTCTTCTTTACACCGCTTCTCTATCATCTTCCCGAGTCGGTGCTGGCGGCGGTCATTATGATGGCGGTCATCGGGCTGGTGAATATCTCGGGCTTTGTCCATGCCTGGAAGGCCCAGTGGTACGACGGCGCCATCTCCATTATCGCCTTCCTCTGCACGCTGGCCTTTGCCCCCCACCTGGACAAGGGAATCATGGTCGGCGTAGGGCTCTCTCTGATGGTGTTTCTGTATAAGTCCATGAGACCGAAGGTCGCCTCCCTTGCCAGAACGCAAGACGAGGCGCTTCGCTGCGCGACCACCCATGGGCTGAGGGAATGCACTTATATCGCCATGGTCCGCTTCGACGGCCCGCTGATTTTCGCCAATGCCAATTACCTGGAAGATCAGATTGCGGATCTGATGATGAAGAAAAAGGAGCTCAAACACATCATCATCGTCTCGAACGGAATTAACGATATTGACGCCTCGGGGGAGGAAACGCTCTCTTTGCTGATCGACCGGGTCAGAAGCGCCGGCGTCGATATCTCGCTGTCCGGTGTGAACGAGGCGGTGATGGCGGTACTGGTCCGAACCCACTTAAAAGAAAAAATCGGGGAAGATCATATTTTTGCGACGATGGAAAAGGCGATCGGCGGTGTACATGAGGAAACGCATCGAAATGGCCGTGAGACATGCTGCCCGCTTCAAACGGTTCAACAACTTGCCTGATCATTCATAGAGGAAAGGGGATAAACATGTCAGTCATTACGGTTTTCAACGGTATATTTTGCAATGAAGAGAAGGTGGTCGAAAAATTGGGGGACGCCACCGGTTACGCGCTTTACACGGATCGGGATCTGGTTGCCAGGGCCACCGGAATTTCAGGCATTCCGGAAAACAAGCTGCTTCGCGCCTTTTCGGCAAAAGCATCGGTCTTTAATAATTTTACACATGAAAAGGAGCGCTCCATTGCCGGCCTGAAGCAGGCTGCGGCCGAACTGCTCTCGGAGGACCGGATTCTCATTCATGGATTCTCGGGTCCCCTCATTCCCAAAGCGATCAGCCATGTGCTAAAGGTTTGTCTGATTGCGGACATCCCCTTTCGGGAGGCTCACGCAGCTCAACTCCGGAATATGACAAGCCCGGAAGCCTTGAAGCTGATCCACAAGCACGACGAGGAATGTGCGGCCTGGGTTCGAACCCTTCTGGCGCAGAATGACCCCTGGAAGGCCGCGTTATATGATATTGTAATTCCGATGAACACCATGAGCCCTGATGAGGTGGTGGGGCTGGTGATGGAGAATTTGAACAAGGATGTCGTTAAGGTCAGTGAAAGTTCGCGTCAGGCGGTAGCGGATTTTCAACTGGCGGCCCGAATAGAGGTGGCGCTTGGAAAAGAGGGGCACAGTGTCGATGTGTCGGTGGAAAAAGGCGAGGTCACCCTCACCATCAACAAGAATGTATTGATGCTGAGCCGGCTTGAGGAGGAGCTGAAAGAGATCGCCGGAAAGGTGCCCGGTGCGAGCTCGATTGTGACCCGGGTCGGAAAGGATTTCCATCAATCCGATATCTATCGGAAGTATGAATTTCAACCTCCTTCCAAGGTATTGCTCGTGGATGATGAACGGGAATTCGTTCAGACGCTCTCGGAGCGCCTTATTCTGCGCGATGTCAGCTCGGCCGTGGCCTATGACGGAGAATCCGCGCTTTGCCTGCTGGAGGGAGACGAGCCCGATGTGATGATTCTGGATTTGAAGATGCCCGGAATCGACGGTATCGAGGTCCTGAAACGGGTAAAGTCCACGCGACCCGAAATCGAGGTGATTATTCTGACCGGCCATGGGTCGGAGACCGACCGCGAGACCTGCATGGCGCTCGGGGCGTTTGCCTACTTGCAAAAACCGGTGGATATTGATTTGTTAAGCAAGACACTCAAGGCTGCCAATGATAAGATCAGAAGGTGCCAGCAGACAGGGAGATAGCCCCTGCGGGAACATTCCCTGACCATTAAATATGGACTTGATCATCGTTTCGGCCAGTTTCCCACGACAGGGAGGCCGCGCCAGGGTGTTTTTGGAAGAGCGGCAGGCTGTTTGAGCGACAGCGAGTTCCTGCCGGTCTGGAAAAAATACCCTGGCGTGGCCGATACAATGATCAAGGCCTTAAATATTGATATATAGACGACGTCAAAGGGATCATGGAACTGATAATAGCGCTCATAGAGCGGATAAAACCGAAATTCTGGGATCATGTAGATTCCGGCACGCAGGCCGCCCGCCACATGTTTGATTTTCGGCGCATTTGGATCCATGCGGTCGTATGGACGAGCCTCGTGGCGATCTTGCCGCTCATTGCCCTGGCGCTGGTTGATTACAACGTGACGCAGCATTCCGTGGAATCGGAAATCCTTTTACGGACCTCCCGCCTGGCCTCCAATACCCGGCGGGCCATCTCGTTTTTTTTAATCGAACGCAAGGCGGCTATCGATTTCATTGTCAAAAACCATACATTGTCAACCCTCAACTCCCCGGAACGGCTCATTCAGATCCTCCATGATCTTAAAACAAGCTTCGGCGGTTTTTCGGATCTGGGCGTGATCGATGCTTCCGGCCGTCAGAATACCTATGTGGGTCCCTATAACCTGGTGGGAAAAGATTACAGCGGGCAACCGTGGTTTCAGGAGGTCCGGGAACGCGGAGTCTATATCAGCGACGTCTTTAAGGGATATCGAAATGTCCCGCATATGGTCATCGCGATCCGATCCGAGGTGAAAGCGGGAACATTCCATATATTACGGGCCTCTCTGGATATCGAAAGCTTCAACGATCTGCTGGGCGAACTGGAACTGTCCGGACAGGGGGACGCCTTTGTCCTCAACCATGAAGGCGTTATTCAAACGCCTTCCCGATATTACGGCAGTGTCCTCGAAAAAATAACGCTTGCGGTGCCGCCCTACAATGAAAAGTCAATGGTGCTCGAAGAGCGATCGCCGGACGGGTTACCGCTGATTATCGGCTATGCCTATATCGATCAAACGCCCTTTATTCTCATGATCATCAAGAAAAAAACGGAGCTGATGGCGCCATGGGAGGTGACCCGTAAAGAGTTGATCGGGTTTCTGGGCGTCAGCCTTTCCTTGATCCTGATCGTTATTTTAAACGTTTCGACCTATCTGGTGAACCGGATTTTCATGGCCGACCAAAAGCGGGTCATGGCCCTTCACCATGTCGAGTATGCCAATAAGATGGCCGGCATCGGCCGGCTGGCGGCCGGTGTCGCCCATGAAATCAACAATCCGCTGGCCATCATCAATGAAAAAGCCGGGTTGATAAAGGATGTTCTGCTCCCCATTCCCGAATTACCGGTCAAATCCAAATTGATTGGATTGATCGATTCGGTCATCTCATCGGTTGAGCGGTGCGCCGCGATCACGCACCGGTTATTGAATTTTGCCCGGCATGTGGACATCACCCTTCAACCGGTCGATTTGAAATCGATCGTGGGAGAAGTGCTGGGGTTTCTAAACAAGGAGGCCGAATACCGGTCCATTGAAATCGTGGTGTCCGCGTCCGAAAATGTGCCAAAAATTGAAAGCGACCGGGGAAAACTTCAACAGATCTTTTTAAACCTGTTTAACAACGCCTTCGCGGCAATGAATGACGGCGGAAAACTGGAAATCCTCATTCAGGGAACTGAAACCCGGGCCCGGGTTGAGGTCTCGGATAACGGTTGCGGCATCCCCGAATCCGATTTAAAACGCATTTTTGAACCGTTTTTTTCGACCAAAACCAAACAGGGCGGCACCGGATTGGGATTGTCGATTACTTACGGACTCGTTCAGGAACTCGGCGGCAAGATTTGGGTGACAAGCCAAATCGGTGTGGGAACGAAATTTACCATTACATTTCCCGTGACGTTAAAGGAGAAGAACAATGCATCCCATTCGGGTTCTATTAGTGGATGATGAATCGGAGCTGGTCTCCACCCTGGCTGAACGACTGGAGCTCAGGGGATTTGAGACCCGGTGGTTCATCAGCGCCGAGGAAGCGTTGCACTGCGAGGATATCTGCACCTTTGAGGTGGCGGTTCTCGACGTCAAACTGCCCAAAATCAACGGACTCGAACTGAAAAAGCGTTTGCAGGGAAAATGCCCGTCCATGAAGTTCATTTTCCTTACCGGCCACGGCTCGGGGGTTGATTTTGCGGCCGGCGCCGCCGAAGCCGGTGCGATGTTCTATCTCGTAAAGCCGGTTCAAATCGAAGCCCTGGTCGATAAAATTCATAAAGCCGTTCAGGAACAAGGAGTCGTGAAATGAAGGATTCACCGGATGTAATCGGAAAGGCGGGGCTGGCGTTTTTTGGAAAAATTTCCGCCTCGATCTCGCATGAGTTGAAAAACGCGCTATCGATCATCAACGAAAGCGCGGGGCTGCTGGAAGATCTGACGCTCATGGCCCAAAAAGGGGCGGTCGATCCGAATCGCCTGCTATCGACGGCGAAACGGATACAGCAGCAGGTCGGACGATCGGACCGGATCATCCAGAATATGAACACCTTCAGCCATAGCATCGACCGGCCGCTTCTTCGGTTGGACATTCGGGATCTTATCGCCTGCCTTCTGGCCGTTACGCGAAGAATAACGGACATGAAGGGAATCAAGGTTTCCTATGCACCGGGAGACACCCCGATTCTAATTACGACCGCTCCCTTTTTTTTAATGACCTTGTTGTGGCATCTTTTGGAGGTGGTCATCTGGCACGCCGGGGACTGCAAGACCGTGGTATGCGAGGTAACGAAGTCCGGCAATTGCGTGGAAATCCGGTTCACCTGCCCGAATATGTTGATTACCGATAAAAAAGAGGGGGTTCAGGATGAGTCGCAACTGGCCTTGCTGAACGCTTTGAAGGGGACCCTTTCCACCAGTACCGGCGACCTTTTGCTCTCATTGCCCGAGGGAGAGAGCTGCTGACGGGGGGCTTGATCATCGTTTCGGCCACGCAAGGGCATTTTTTCCAGCCCGGCAAGAACTCGCTAACGCTCAAACAGCTTGCCGGGCTTACAAAAACGCCCTTGCGTGACCTTCACTCCATTTGGGGGTGGCCGAAACGAGGATCAAGGCCCTAACGGGTAAAACGGTTCCGGTTCAATAACTGCCAATGGGTTGATTAGAGGAGTATAACGCATGAAAGAAAAAATACTTTTGGTTGACGACGAGAAAGAATTCCTGGAAATCATGGCCGAGCGGATGAGCGCCAGGGATATGGAGGTCACCACCGCCGCTTCGGCGCTGGAGGCCATTAAACTAATCGAAAATCATGCCTACGATGCCGTCGTTCTGGATCTGATGATGCCTGAAATGGATGGACTGGATGCCCTAAAGGCGATGAAGGACAAGCGGCCGGAGCTTCAGATCATATTGTTGACCGGGTATGCCACCGTCGAAAAAGGCATCGAGGCCATGAAACTCGGCGCCATGGATTTGGTTCAGAAGCCGGCCGATCTAAAATCCCTGACCGAAAAGATCAAAAAGGCGCGGGCGAATAAGATGATTATCGTTGAAAAAAAGGCCGAGGAGAAAATCCAGAGCATTATCACGTCAAAGGGGTGGTAGGGGCGGTTCGCGAACCGGCCCTGGGCCGTTATCGTTACCATTGCTGTTGACGTTGTAGGGGCAGACCTATGTGTCTGCCCATTGGACCTATGTGTCTGCCCATATGAAACGTCGTGGACATTTCCCATTGAATCAGGGCGGACACACCGAATCAGGGCGGACACACAGGTCCGCCCCTACAGGCCACGGCGAATCTCCCGAACGCACCCTGCACGAACCACCCCCTATGCGCACCCCCCACCAGCCGGGTGGTCCTATTCGGGAAGAATATCCCCTGCCTTCAAACGCCCCTGGGCCAACCGTTGCAGCACCGGCTTGCATTCCCCGATGACCGAATCGATCACCTTTACGTTCTTCCATTTGAGATACTGGTAGTATTCCTCTTCAATACCGCCGCAGATGACAACCTGAATCCCCTCGGAAAGAATCATGTGGCAGAGCATCTCGACCGATGCCTGAGGCAAAACGACTTCCTTTTCTCCGCCAACGGTCCCCTCTTTTTCAATAAGAGCAATCAGGACTTCCCGGGTCAAATCGAAGCGGGGGCTGACCTCGTTTCCATAGAGGCAAATCAGTACCTTTGTCGCCATTGACATCTCCTGTTTATCCGGATTGCGGTTTTTCTTATAAGCGTCGGAGAAAGTCATGTCTCGATTCCGTATTGAAGCATTTTCCGGTAAAGCTTGCTTCGGCTCCAGCCCAAAACGGTGGCCGCCCTGTTCCGGCGCCCCTGTGCCTTAACAATGGCATCGAGAATCATTCTGCGCTCGACGGCCGGCCACTCCAACTCCTCTTTTTTTTCTTCCCGCGTTTTCAGGATGGCATCGATGAGGATTTTTCTCTCCATCGCGGCGGAGTCCGTATCCTCCTTATTTAATGCCGGGAGCATCTGCAGGGAAGAAACCATCCGTCCGGTCCCTGGGCCAGGGGACTGCTCCGGGGAAACGGGGCTGGTGAGATAGGCCGGCAGATGTTCGGCCAGGATCTGATTCTCCTGACACACGTTTGAGGCGTACTCGACGATGTTTTTAAGTTCCCGGACGTTACCCGGATAGTCATACACCAGAAGAATACGCAACGCATTCGTGGAAAAGCCCTTGATCGGTTTTTTGAATTTGGTGACAAAGTTCTGAAGGAAGTGATCCAGGAGGAGCTGAACATCGTCTCTTCGTTCCCGCAACGGGGGAATCTGCATGCGAACGACATTCAGCCGGAAAAGGAGATCCTGCCGGAAGGTTCTTTCCCTGACCATCTGCTCCAGGTCCCGGTGCGTCGCCGCAATCACCCTCACATCACAGGCAAGCCCCTTCGTGCTTCCCAGCGGATGGACGACCCGGTCATCGAGGAAAGTTAAAAGCTTCACTTGCAACGGCAACGGCAAATCTCCGATTTCGGCCAGAAAGAGGGTCCCGTTGTGCGCCAGCCGGAACCGGCCGGGTTTGTTCTCCACAGCCCCAGTGAAAGCGCCTTTTTGATGGCCGAAAAGCTCGGATTCCAGAAGGGTGGCGGGTAAGGCGCCGCAGTTGACCTTGATAAAGGGCCCTTTTGCCCGGGAAGATCCCTGATGGACGGCCTCCGCCACGAGATCCTTCCCCGTTCCCGTTTCACCCGTGAGCAGCACCGATGAATCGGATTGCGCGATCATGGGAAGGAAGCGATAGATTTGCTCCATCTGGGGGCTTCGGCCCACCAATTGGCCGAAGGTGTATGCCTCGGAGGTTTTTCCGGCAAGCGCTCCCAGCGCCCGAATATCCTCAAAAGTTTCGAAGTATCCGATAAGCCGGCCCTGCGAATCCCGGATCGGCGTAAAGGTGACTCTCACCGGTATCTTTTGCCGTTCCCGGTTGACGATGTTGCCTTCCACGCACATCATGCCGGACCCATGACTCATGCTTAAAACCGGGCATTTCCCCAGGCAGAAGTCCCCCCGGATGATATGACGGCAGGCGATGGCTCTGGCTTCCTTTCGATCAAATCCGGTCAAAGCTTCCATGCCCCGGTTCAGAAGAGCGACACGCCGCTCACAGTCCATGACGACAATTCCCAGGGGAAGTTCATCGATAATAAACGGCAGAGCCACCGGAAGATCCAGGGCGCCCATCTTCCGAGATAACGGATCGGGATTTATTTCCTCAGGCATATCGTCCTTCGAGACATCATATCTTCTAATATACCGTTTATCTTGTCCTCAATCGATTCCTTTGAACGTCGCGGAACAACCATCGGCGCCAGTTAATACCTTTCGTGTTTTGAAAGGTCATTTTTGTATCGAAATGTATCATAATAAATCAATATTGTAACATAATGTTTTTTTATGCTTTAAATTTTAATATCGCGCGGGCATCTAATTATTATAACTATTTAAAATTTTTAAAAATACTCATATCGGCACGGTTATTGCTGCAATGAGGATGATTTAAAAAAACGACTCCCCGCCAGCATGGCGGGCACAACAGCGGTTGAAAATGAACCATGATAAACCACCCAGAGGACAATTTACAACAGGACTTCCATTCGGGCACGAAACCCCGGCCGGAAGTGATGAATGGCGGCCGCCGATGGGAATGAAACTTTTAATCATTCACCCCGATGATATCTTTCGCAGCCGCCTCGTTGAGCGAATGCGTCTTGAGAATCAGAGGGTTTTTGAAACTTCCCTGGAAACCGAGGCGGAAGATATCATTCAGCGGGAGAATCTCGATGTGGTGCTGCTGGGTGCAACGGGGTCTCATCAGAACCGCCTCCTGTTACTCAAAAGGATCCGGAAGGTACGACCGTTTGCCGAGGTGATTCTATTGACGGCCGCGGAGGATCATTCTTTTGAGGGGGCCATCAAAGCGATGCAATTGGGGGCGTTTGACGATCTGTTGCTGCCCATCGATATTCACGCGCTTTTGAGCCGTATCCGGGAGGCGTTTAAACGGAAAAAAGCGCGGGTGAAAGCCATGAAAGAAGAATATAACGATGCCGGTTTGACCGTTGCCGGGATAATCGAAAATAAACGGATATAGGGGAACCAAACGTTAATAAAAGGAGAGCGGTGTATGAAGATCAAGGTGTTGTTGGTGGACGATGAAAAGGAGTTTGTCGATACCTTGGCGGAACGACTGGAGGTGAGGGATTTTGAAGTGACCAGGGCTTACAACGGTGATGAGGCGATGGAAGGAATCGCGCATAGTGAAGTGGATGTGGTCATTCTCGATGTATTGATGCCGGGAAAAGATGGTATCACCACCCTTCTCGAAATCAAAAAGGCAAAACCGCTGGTCGAGGTCATCATGCTGACCGGAAATGCCACCGTGGAGACGGCGATCGAAGGCCTGAAACGCGGCGCTTACGATTACTTGCGGAAACCAACCGAGACAAAGGCGCTCATCGAAAAGATCGTTCTTGCCTACCAACGCAAAGTGGGGCAAGAGGAACGTATCCGGCAGGCGCACATCGATAATATCATGCTGAGACGGGGATGGGACTGAATCGGGCGCAAAATGAAATAATGACCGTCGGACTCCTGTTTGAGGGTCGGCGATCCATCATATTAAAATCAAGTGAGCAGAAGGAGACATCCATGCAATCAATCAAGGTCGGAGAGCTGATGGTACCGCTTGCCGAATATGCAACGGTTCCGCAAGAGGCCTCATTGAACGAGGCCGTCCTGGCTCTCGAAAAGGCGCAACAACATGTGCAAGAGAGCCGTGAAAAACACCGGGCCATTCTGGTACTCGACAAGAATGGCCATGTGGTCGGCAAGATCGATCAGTGGACCGTGCTGTGGGCGATCGAGCCCCGTTACAAGCAAATCGGGGATATCCGGGAAACGTCCCGGTATGGTTTTAGCCCCGAATTTTTAAGATCCATGGTCGAAAACGTCGGATTGTGGCAAAAGCCTCTGGAAAACCTCTGTAAGAAGGCGGCGGAAATAAACGTCAAGGAAGTCATGCAAGCCCTTACGGCCACGGAGTTCATTCAGGAAGATTCCTCCCTTGATCAGGCACTTCACCAGATGGTAATGGGACGCCATGCATCGCTGCTGGTTAAAAAGGGAGATACCGTTGTGGGGGTCCTCCGGCAAAGCGATATATTCAAGGAAATATGCGACCGGATGAAAGCCTGCACGGTTTGATTCATTCACGCATGACGATAAATGGGAGTTGCGCCCGCCTGGACCGATGGTTTCAGGGGGGCCTCATCTAAAAAAATGGAAATGAAAGGAGTCTGCTGCAATGGCGGAAAATGCAAACACGATGTCGGCGGATGCAAGCCAATATCAAATGTCTGAAGGAATCACCAACCCCTCCAGAAAGATGGTTATTGACTGGAAAAGAGTCTTTTTTATTCTCCTGGGACTCGCATTGTTTTTTACCTTTTACCTGATGAACGATCTTCCGGACGCGGTGGATCCCGCCGGAAAACATTTCCCCCTCCCCGCCCAGGGCCGAATGGCTATCGGCCTCTTTCTGATGGCGGCGGTCTGGTGGATTTTCGAGGTCATGCCGATCGGCGCCACCGCTATCGGCATCGGTCTCTTTCAGGTTATTTTTGCGATTCGGACCTCGGATCAGGCGCTGAAGGATTTTTTCGATCCCTCGGTCTGGTTTATTTTCGGATCCGTTGTCATGGGGCTTGGATTTGCCCACTCGGGCCTCACTAAGCGCATGGCCTACAAGATGCTGGGAATAGTCGGAGAAAATACCAACTTCATCCTGCTCGGCACCTTTCTCATCGTTGCCGGCATGACATTACTTATGGCCCACACCGCGGTGGCGGCCGCCATGTTCCCCCTGCTTCTGGCAATCAACTCCCTCTATAGCGACTCCTCGGAACCCACCCGCTTCGGCAAGGGGCTTTTCATCGGTATGGCCTGGACCGCCGGTGCGGGCTCGATCATCACCTTCCTCGGCTCGGCCCGAGGCGTGGCAGGCGCCGGCATGTTCAAGAAGTTCACCGGCGGCCAGGAAATCGGTTTCTTCGAATTCTCCTGGTATAACCTCCCCATAGGCCTGCTCATGGTGTTTTTAATCTGGCTCATTGTAATTTTTTGTTTCAAACCGGAGAAACCAAATATCGATGGGCTGCGGGAAAGGGTTAACGCCCTTGCAAAAGAACTGGGGCCGATGAACGGAAAGGAGAAGTTTGTCCTGATCATGGTGGCATTGGTACTGGGGCTTTTCATGATGAAATCCTTCTCTCCCATTCCCTTCTTTAAGAACATGGACCGAGCCGCCATCATGATGGTTCCCACGGTGGCATTCTTTCTGTTCAAAACCCTCGGCGTGGAGGAGATGGAAGGAATTCCCTGGAACATCATTCTTCTCTTCGGCGGGGCCATGAGCATCGGCTACTGTCTTTATGACACCAAAGCCGCCGAATGGATGGCCGTGAACTGGGTAACCGGGTTTCAGAAAGCCCCCTGGCTGCTCTTCGTACTGGCCATCGCCTTCCTGGTACTGTGCATGACCAACTTCATCATGAACGTGGCGGCCATCGCCATCACCCTCCCCGTCTCCCTGATTATAGCCAATTACCTGGGAGTGGCGCCTCACGTCATCTTCTTTGCCTCCCTGGCCGCGGCGGGCATGCCCTTCAATCTGCTGATCGGTGCAGCGCCCAACGCCATCGCCTACGAGAGCAAGCAGTTTACAGCCGGGGAATTTTTCATCTACGGCTGTATCCCGAGTGTCGTTCTTATGGTAACCTTGGCACTCTTCTGTTACTTCATCTGGCCGCTCATGGGCATGCCGGTGCTGCTGAAATAAGCGAGCTGTTTTGAGGAGGTGAAGACGCAAGTGGCTCTGGGTTTTCCCTTCTGATCACTGAAATCATCCCCCACGATTCCAAGTTACTCTGGAATTGTGGGGAATCATAACTTATAATCCAATTTGAACCATACCTAATGCCAAGAAAGGGAGGATCCCCTTATGTTGCGAACCGTTGTAATGTTAGTCGATGATGAAGTGGGCTTTGTGGATGCCATGGCCAAGCGTCTCAACAAAAGAGACCTTGAAATAAAGACCGCGTACAGCGGTCCGGAAGCGTTGCAGAAACTGGCGGCAAACGATAAAGTGGACGTCATCATCCTGGATGTCAAGATGCCGGTAATGGACGGGATCGAAACGCTCCGGGAAATTAAAAAGACGCATCCCCTGATCGAAGTGATCATGCTGACCGGTCACGCTACCGTCGAAACCGGCATCGAAGGAATGAAACTCGGCGCCTTTGATTATCTGGTGAAACCCTGCGATATCGACCAGCTCATGGTGAAGGTCCAGCAAGCCAAGAGCAAGAAGAGCCATCACGAAGAGAAGATCACTCAGGCCAGAATCAATGAAATAGCGTTGCGGCATGGTGCATAGCCGTAGCGTTATCAAACCCGGGAACCTATCAGCATCTCCTCCCAATGGCGCCGCTTTTCGAAGCGGCGCAGACCTCCCTCTCGAACGGTTGTGCCTCCATGCGAAATTCAGTTGGTGTTATAACAGCGAAGCGGGTGCATTCGTTGCAAATGAATGCTGCTGAGTTGCGAAAGGTTTAATATTGACGCGCAATTTTCTTTCTGACATAAAATCTCTTTTGTCGAAGGAATTAATGTCGTTTAATCCATATAGAAACTGATAACAAACTGTTTTTTAAATAATTTTAAAGAAATATTACGATCAAACGATGAGGAGTGTGGGGGATGGGGAAGACAATGTCAGTTCCAATCGTTCGTTTACGGCAAAATTCATGGATTAAGGCAGGCAAAACAGCGCTTCTGGCGGTCTCTTTTTTGTTGATGCTTTCCTCTTTCTGTTTTGCATCCGAAAACGGGGCCGTGCCATCCATTTTTGGTATCCGGTTTGAATTCATCCTTTTTGCGCTGACATTGGTGGGCGTTGCAGTCTTTCACCGTTACACCATGTTCGTTGCACTCACGGGGCTTGCCGCGGTCCTACTATTCAAATTTTTCTTTGTTGACAGCTTCTCCTTAGTGAATCATGTCCTCGGGCACGGCCATGAAGAGGGGGAGTGGCGAACGCTGCTGAATCTGTTGGGCCTTCTGTTTGGATTTGCCATTCTGGCAAAGCATTTTGAAGAATCCAATGTCCCCGAAATTCTGCCGAATTTTTTACCGGATGAATGGAAAGGCGGCCTGGTGCTGCTTGCTCTTATTTGCATCCTGTCTTCCTTTCTCGATAATATTGCTGCTGCCATGATCGGCGGAACCATTGCCAGAGTCGTGTTCAAGGGCAAAGTTCACATCGGATATCTTGCAGCCATTGTCGCGGCAAGCAATGCCGGCGGCGCCGGCAGTGTGGTGGGCGATACCACGACCACGCTGATGTGGATCGATGGCGTCAGCCCGCTTGCGGTACTGCATGCGTTTGTGGGATCGGTGGGAACCTTTTTAGTTTTTGCGCCCATTGGCGCAATTCAACAGGATCGGTATCAGCGCATTACCGCCACTGCCGTTAAAGGCATAAAAGTCGATTTTGGGAAAATTTTCATCGTGGCATTGATCCTTGCCGGCGCCATTTATACGAACTGGAAACTGGATTTTCCGGCAGCGGGCGTTTGGATCGGCATCCTTATCGGTGCGTTAATCAGAAAAACGCCCTGGGAAGAACTTCAGAACGCCTGGCAGGGAACCGTGTTTTTAATGTCCCTCGTAACCTGCGCATCTCTGATGCCGGTTGAAGATTTGCCGCTGGCTTCATGGCAAACCGCCTTTTCTTTAGGCTTTATTTCGGCTGTCTTCGACAATATTCCGCTTACGAAGCTATGTCTTGAGCAGGGAGGATATGACTGGGGCATGCTGGCCTTTACGGTCGGATTCGGCGGCTCGATGGTGTGGTTCGGCTCATCGGCGGGCGTTGCGCTTTCAAATCAATACAAGGAAACCCGTTCCGTCGTCGCCTATCTGAAACACGGCTGGCATGTAACGGTCGCCTACGTGATCGGCTTTTTTTTATTGTTCTTTATCATGGGATGGCATCCGACGCCTTCTCATAAAGCCGCTGTGAGCAAGGCCCCGGCCATTGTGGAAACCGACAATGTCGGGAAACCTTAACCGGCCGGTTTTGCAAATTGATTTTTTTATCGTCACATTCAAGTCTCTTGGGGCGTTGGGTGTTTCCGAAATATCGTTTGTGGCCGTCTCGAAAGACCGACTCGGTTTTTAAAACCGAGCCGGTCCGACGTCACGGGGGAGGCTCTCGATTCGAAATTCAACCGCTGTTTAATGAACGCCAACCTTCGGAAGATCGTTATGAAAAAACTTGAAAAACTGATCGATCGCATCATCAACCAGTTGAATATCAACCTTAGGCGCCTGAATTTTAATGCGGAGCCGTACCTGAAACATCGGCTGGCCTTAACCCAGTTTCTTAAATTTTATGCTTTTTACGGCATTACATCCCAACATCCGATTCTTTTCCATTTCAGCAAATCGAATCTCGCCGGCAGCTATTTTCTCGGTAAGTGCAAAGTCGATAACTCCATTCTCTATAAAAGCGATATCCGGGGAGATGAACTGAAAGCCAAGGGGACCACCTACCACTTTCAGGGCATGGACCAATCCGTGGAGGAAGACGAGGTCATCTGGATCAAGGGAAGCTTTCTGATAAAAACCCTCGTACACAGCTTTTCACATGATCCGGAAAAACTGGAATTGTTCCTCATCAAACACACGGGTGCCAGTTCATACTGCAACATCCACGGCTCCCCCCTGGAGGGATGCTTTTTGAAACCCTTTGCCACCGTCGATCTGACAAGCCTTTATAATTGCGTTGTCGGCCGGTTTGCCTATGTTCAGACCGGATATATGGCCAATGAGGCGATTGCCGACGGCCAGGTATGGATTCGAAAGCCCGAGGCATTCGAATTCAAATACCGCCATTCAGAGGCGGTGCTCGACCGGTACATCTCCTATGTTCCCGGCCATGCCGCCAATGGCGTATTTACGGATTTCGTTGAAGACAGGGAAGAAGAATTCCAGCGCCTGTTCGAGGTGGTGCACCGCGCGGTGCCGATTCCGGTGCCGGCCGGCGCAACGCTCAACCGGTACGCCGTTATCCGTGGAGACACGACCATCAGTGAAAATGTTCTCGTTGCGCAACGCGCCTATCTGGATAACTCCTGGCTTGGAAAAGGCGCCAACGCTCAGGAGAACTGCTATATCATCCATAGCTTCCTGAAGGGATATGACGTCATGGCCCATGGCGCCAAGGTTATCTATACGCTGCTCGACAACAAGGTGTTCGTGGGATTCAACTCCTTTCTGAGAGGAAATCTCGGGTGCCCGCTTACCGTCGGTTACAGCTGCATCGTTTTGCCGCATACCATCATCGACCTTGAAGAACCGCTTTCCATTCCGGCAAACCACCTGGTCTGGGGGTATATTCGAAACCAGGAAGATCTTAAAAACAACAGCATCCCGCTTGAAAAACTTGCCGAAGCGAATGGGGAATTACAGGTGGGCGAGATGACATTCAAAGGAAACGGCGCCCTGTTTGTTGAGGCGTTTAAGTACCGCATCGAACATATCCTCAACGACAACGGAGCCTATTTCGACGGCCGTAAAAACAGGGGGCATGCCCAAAAAGGGCAAAATATTTCCTTTAATATCATTCAGCCGTATTCGGTCGGCCCTTCCAAGGGGCTTTATCCGACGATCGATATACAGCCTTAGCGGTTATAAGTTTTAAGTTTTAGTTTTCTGATAGAAGGATCGTTTCGGCGACCCGGCGAGGGGATTCGAGAGACTCCTTGCTGTAATGCCGGAGGCGACGCCAGGCTTCGTCCTCGCCAATCCCCTGCCGCCGCATCAGGACTTCCCTTGCTTTTCCCACCAGTGCCTGCGTCTCCAGTTCTTCCATCGCCACGCGGGTTTTAACCATTAATTCCGTGTTCCTGATGGTGATGGCAGCCGTTGCGACAACCGCCGACATCCGGTCGATCTCTTCCTTTGTGAAATCGCGAAACCGAGTTGTGAAACAGATCAGCGCCCCTGCCGAAGAGCCGCCGGATGCCCGCAACGGCAAGCCGAGCATGGAATGAAGCCCACATTTTTCCGCAATCGCCTTTTCCTCGGGCCGGACTTCCGCCGGAAAGTCCGGGAGGATCAGGGGCGTTTCCCGGGCTGCAATTAGCGTCGCCCTCCCCTCGCTCATCGCACGCGCGACCTCGGGCTTCAGGCCGGTATCGATGCCGTGGGATGCCTTCAGCAGAAGTCTTTCCGGGTGTTCGCCATTATCCATCAGCCAGAGCAGGCAAATGTCGATATCCGCCACGTTTGCGGCGACCATTACGATGAGCTGCAAAATATCTTCCAGGTATTTTTCAGCAACAATTTCATGAGAAAACGTCATGAGCTCATCAAAATGCATTCGGTAAGGCGCCAGCGAGACATTTTCCATAACGGTCATATCGCTCTGAAGTAATGGGCATCGCATATTCCGGTCGTGCTTTCCCGGGAAAAGCCTTTCCGCAATTCTTCCAGACTGTCGAAGCCGCTGCCGAAATAAGGTAATTTGGAAAAAAAGGGCGCTTTACTGTTCTTATCCACCAGCGCCGCGAAATGAACCGGAAATTGGGGATCACCCAGCACCAGAAGATACCGGTCCTTGGAATCAACCGTGGAATACTCGCTTGCAATCTCCGATTCGTCTATTTCCCGGAAATTCTCCCTCAGTATTGCCGCTGCTTCAGACATGTCGAAGTCTTCGGCCGACATAATGTCCGGAGCCTTAATCGATCCCAGTACATAAAGCGCGAGGCTGAAATTGCTGATCTCACCATGAATCGGATTGTATCTGGCGCAGACGCTCCTCGCCTCATCCATTCTCTCCGAGATTGCGGACCCGTTTACGTTCATTGCATTTTTCTCCTTCTTCATGCGATGATTGATGCCCCATCTCCCCGTGAAAGACCGGAGTATGATTCACTATCATTAATGGAATTGACGATATTCGACAACGCGATAAAAACAGAGTGATAATACGTAAAAATATTACGTATTGTATCATCATTCGGCGTGTACCGGTTTTTCTTCCAGGCTGGCGAAAAAGGAGGTGAGATTCACTTTTTTATGGGTAATCCCCAGTTTTTTCCGGATAAAATTCCGATAGGTCTCCACGCTTCGAAAGGAAATATTCAGGACGGCCGCAATTTCTTTTGAAGAGAGTCCACTTCGGATCATATTGCAGATTTCGTTTTCCCGGGGCGTCAGCTTGGGAATAATCCGCGAAATCTTGCTCCCGAACTGGGATGTCAGGGCCAACAAATTTTCTTCCAGCAAATGAATGTATTGCTTTTCCATCCGGGCATCCCGGTTCTTCAGTTTCCGGATAAGCGGCAGAAGCAGCCGGTCGACATTGGCCAGTACGCGCTCTTCCAGGTTCTTCTTCTCCGTAAGCACCTGTTCCATGATTTCCCGGAGAGCGATATTTTTGTCCTGCAACAAAAGATTCTGGCTTTTCAGTTGAATCCGGCTTTCGTTCAGGGATTTTTCCGACTGCTTTTGCTCGGTGATCCGGCCCAGCCGCTCGGCGACGGCGTCCAGCAAGGAACATTCTTCTTTCAGAAAGGGGCCCGCAAAGCAGTCGGGGCGTTCTTCCTGATAACAAACGGCCAACACACCGATTTTTTCACCATAGGCGATGATATCGGCGGATTGCTTCCATTTCGAGTCTTTATGATTATCGGTTCTATAATTCTGCCCGTTGATGGAAAGTTGTGCGCTGGTAATCGCCGGATACTGCCACGAGTGGGGAAGGAGTTCAACGATACCCTGATATATTTCCTCAAGCGCTTTATCGGTATTTTCCACGAGCCGGGAGATGCCGTAGAGGCAGTTTATTTCCTTTATTCTCTCCCGAAGATCGTGCGCCTGTTCCCGTAAAGCGGTTTCCATCTGTTTTTGTTCCGTGATGCGGCCGAGCCGTTCACCGATCGCATTGAGAAGCGATCTTTCTTCGGTTAAAAACGGCCCCTCCTGGCAGGGAGGTCTTTCCTCCTGGTAGGAGACGATGAGTTTGCCGACCTGCTTGCCATGGACGACGACATCGACGGATTGGCTCCATGGGGAATCCCGATGGGAAAATGTTGCGTGGAATTGCCCGTTTATAACGAGCTGCGCCGTCGTGATGTCCGGATACTGCCACGATGCGGGGATGAGATCGACGATTCCCTGGTATATTCGACTCAAGGAGGTTTGCGATTGTTCGACGAGCCTGGAGATACCGTAAAGGCAGTTGATCTCCTTTATCCGCTCCCGAAGCTGGTGAGCTTGATCCATCAACTGTTTTTCCATCAAACGATGCTTAACTTCAAGCGCCTCCAACTCGGCGTTTCGAAGACGCAAAGCCGAGAGTTCCAGATGAAGAGCGGAAATCGTTTTGTCTTTATCATCCATTTTGTCACAAAACCGCCGTAAGATGGGCAGGCCGCGTCAGGGTGTTTTTGGAAGCCCGGCAAGCTGTTTGAGCGACAGCGAGTTCTTGCCGGGCTGGAAAAAATACCCTGACGTGGCCGAAACAATGTGAAAGGCCGAATCGAGGATGACCCTGGTATGAATCAGACCACCCCCTGGTCCAGCATCGCATTGACGACTTTAATGAAACCGGCGATATTCGCTCCGGCCACATAATTGCCCGGCATGCCGTAGGCCGCGGAGGCTTCGATGCAGGATGTATGGATGCTCTTCATGATCATTTTCAATCGATTATCCACCTCTTCACGAGGCCAGTTCAGACGCATGCCGTTCTGGCTCATTTCCAGACCCGAAACCGCCACACCGCCGGCATTTGAGGCTTTTCCCGGCGCGTATAAAATCTTATGCTCGAGAAAGAGGTCCACGGCTTCCGGTGTCGAAGGCATGTTGGCGCCTTCGGCAACGAGTTTGACGCCGTTCTTAACGAGGTTCCCGGCATCTTTCCCATTGATCTCATTTTGGGTCGCGCTGGGGAAAGCGCAATCCGCCTTGTGATTCCACAGGGGATTATAGGCCAGACCCGAATTGAGTTCCGTATAGACCGCTCCGGAATATTTATCCGCATACTCTTTAATCCGGCCACGTTTCACGTTTTTCAGCCGCATGACATATTTGAGTTTTTCCGAATCGATTCCCGCCTCATCAAAGATATAGCCGGAAGAATCGGAAAGCGTCACCACCTTGCCGCCCAATTCGATGATTTTCTCGACCGTGTATTGTGCGACATTTCCCGATCCGGAAACGAGGCAGGTCTTCCCCGCGACACTGTCATTGCGGGTAGCCAGCATTTCGGAGGCAAAATAGACGCACCCGTAGCCGGTCGCTTCCGGCCGGATCAGACTGCCGCCCCAGGAGAGCCCTTTTCCGGTCAGCACGCCGGTGAATTCGTTGCAAAGTTTCTTATACATTCCAAATAGATAACCGATTTCCCGTCCCCCGACACCGATATCCCCGGCGGGAACATCCGTATTGGGACCGATATGGCGAAAAAGCTCCGCCATGAAGCTTTGACAGAATCGCATGACCTCATTGTCGGATTTCCCCTTGGGGTCAAAGTCGGACCCGCCTTTTCCGCCGCCCATGGGCAAAGTGGTCAGCGAATTTTTGAACACCTGCTCAAAGGCAAGAAATTTCAATATACTCAGGTTTACGGAGGGGTGAAACCGCAGGCCGCCCTTATACGGTCCGATCGCACTGCTCATTTCGATTCGATACCCCCGGTTTACTTGCACCCGGCCGCTATCGTCCACCCAGGGCACCCGAAAGATGATGAGCCGTTCGGGCTCCGTAATTCTCTCCATGATTCGCGCCTGGCGATATTCCGGATTTTGATCCAGAACCGGTTTAACCGAATCCACAATCTCCTGTACGGCCTGATGAAATTCTTTCTGATCCGGATCTCTTTCCTTGATCAATGCCAATATCTCCGACATGCATACCCCCTTCTTTTTTCTTGCGTTAACGAATTGTTATAATCGATTCCGATCCCTACACACAGCTTGACAAACGGCCGGCGAACCCATTGCGCCCACCTGCCCCCCTGAAGGCCGGGTGGCTCCAAAACTCGTTATTCTATCTATTTACCCCTTCCTTATGGAAAAACCAACCGACAAAACGGGAGGTGAATCACCCTCTGATAATCACGCACCGGGATGTTCGACCGTCGATTCTCAGCATCAGAGGCTTTTTCAATTGGACGTGTCGTATAAAAGTTGATTCAAACGTCGCTGGAAGCGATGCCAGCTGTTCCCAGTCAAAAAAGTCCCGGCAGCCGGTTGCCGTACCTTTTGGCATCTCGTTGATGGAAATGTAAGGCACCCCTTTTGAAGTGATATGATTAAAAAAATGAGACCCTTTTGATGCTTCGGCCGTCAGTTTTCCGGTTTGTGTCTCGATGATGGCCCCGGCTCCCGAAATGTCCCGGTAAGCGACCGGAATGCCCAGCCATCTATCGGAAGATCCCCATCTTCCGGGACCCACCAGCAGGTAAGGCCGGTTCAATTTGAGCATCCGGTCGTTCACCTTCCGGATTTCATCGGCGATTTTAACCGTTTTGTCGACCTGGAAGTCATCGGGCTTAACGTATAGAATATCGAACAGCTTCCGATCGACGCCATGACCGAGCGCGGTAGATGATACGCATAGCGCATTTTTAAGACTCTCCCCGGAAATCCCGGTCTCAACCGCATCGGCGGTTCCGGACATGGGTCGAATCTGAAGAATATAAAATTCAGTCCCATGCGCCGGTTCCGGATGGAGATTGATTGCAAAATCGATCTCGACGGGGCATCCGAGGCTTTTTTGACCGATCGATAGAAGATCACGGAGCAGCTCGGCGATACCCGTATCCCCGTATTTTAGCAGGGATGCGAAGGTCAGTATTTTGGTGCCGGGAATGCAGGAACAATCCCGGATCCGGTTTTCCTGAAGACAGTAGGTGCTGGCCAGCGCTTTGACCGGAAATTCGTCTTCCGCCTCATCGACATCCCTTTTAACCGGGTTGCCAGGGCCGGCCGGCGCCCCATCCACGTCGCCGGCATTCATCCGCAGGGCATAAAACTCCCGCTGCGAATTTCGAAGGGTTTCCTCGACGCTCGAAAACTGGGGAATAATATCCGGATATTTGGGAGAAAACCGCAAGGCTCGATCACTGTCAAGCACCTTTTCCCCAAATCCCAGGGCCATGACCGCAATCCCCTCTTCGGGTTTCATGCGGGAAAAAGGGTAAAAATTGTGGGAAGCCGTAACGCCGGAAACGGCGGGATAAAAATAGTCTCCATGCCGGTTACCGACCAATTGTTGAATAATGACCGCCATCGACTCGCTGACCGGCTGATGTCCCGAATTTTCCCGGACTCGCTTCGGCTTTGCGAAATAGGTCGAAGCATACACCTGTTTAATCGCCCGGACCACCTCCGATAATCTCACCGATAAACGCTCATGGCTGTTTGAAAGCATGCAGCTCCCATAGAGCCGCTTGTAAGGTTGAAAACCGGTGTCTTCCTGTTGCCGTGAGGATCGAATCGAGACCGGATATCGAACCTGCTGAAGATAGGTTTCCAGTTGTTTCAGCACCCACTCGGGCAATTCCGAATTTTCAAATGCCGCCGCAATTTCTTCATCGGTGAATCCGGGTCCCGAAAATAGTCGAAGACGGTTGTCATGGACGAAAGATTCAAACACATCCGTACAGATGACAAGGGTTTGGGGCGCCTTGATATCGATTTTGGGGTATCGCTGGCGCAGCTCGGTTTGCTGGCGCAACACCGCGGACATGAAGGCAAGTCCCCGGGCTTTTCCGCCCAGCGCCCCCTGGCCGATTCTCACGAAATGATCGACCCTTGAATCGAAATGGCGCCGATTGAAGGTGGAGACAATCCCCAACCGGTTGTCCTTCCGCAGCGCACCGATACTCGAAATCAGGTATCGTCTCAACGCATCGACACTGCTGAAATCGGCGCTTTTAACGTTGCGGTATTTCAGGGCGAGCTCGAATTCGGATCGGGCCATCAGCCAGTTTGAAAAATGATTCCGCTCCGCATGATAGGCGATCGATTCGTCCGGCACCTCTGAAAGCTTTGCCTCCAGATCCAGCAGATGGGCGGCGCGATCGATGACCCGGCCATCCGGCACCCTGAAAATAAAATCTCCGAATCCCAGATGGGGAAGAAAAAAATCATGGAGTTCACGGGCCGGGTTGGGCGAGTTTTTATCCATGAAAACCGCCGGAATGCTTCCCGCTTTTTTCCGGTTATCCGGTTCCGAGCTCATGAGCAGCAACGGCAATTCCGGGAAATCTTTCCGCACGCGGGTCAATAAAGCAACGCCGGCAAAAGCGTCCGTTTTCCCCTTTCTCGGCAGACGCGTATCCGAAAGGATGCCCAGAAGAAATGAGCGGTATTTCCGGTACAAGGCAACAGCCTCTTCAAAATCCGTGGCGAGAAGTATTTTGGGTCTTGCGCGCAGGGTCAGCAGTTTATTCTTCTCATTGAGCCCCGCATCGATGAGCCCCTGCGTCTGATTCGCTATTTCCTTGTAAAGGATGGGCAGAAAAAGAGAATAGTATTCAGGTGAATCCTCCACCAGAATCAACACCCGGACATTGGCCTTCCGGGTATCGAGATCGGCATTGAGGTGATCTTCGGCATTCTTGATCAGCACGAGCAGTAAGTCCATACTCCCCGACCAGATAAAGGTTTTGTCGATGCCGCAAAAGGCGTCTCGTCTGCTTCTCCGAGACATCCGCCCCGTCCCCGGAAGAAGAAGGAAAACGGGAACGCTTTTATCTATCTTTTTGACTTCAACTCCCAAGGTCAGGATATCCGGTTCTTCGTTGTGCGGCGCTATCAGAACCAGATCGAAGCGTTTGTTTTTCATCAGCCACAGGGCTTCCGCCACCGTTGAAACGCCGGTCATCCGGGGCGGTTGCCCCAAGTGCAATCCTTTATATGCATGGATGAAATTGGCTTCGAGTTCCCCGCTCTCCACAATCGTGACGATGTTGTAAGGACTGGAAACAAAGAGAACATCGCGGATTTCTTTCGCCATCAACTCATGGACAACCTGAGAATGCGGGAGAAAATGCTTAAGCGGTGGCGATTGGATACCGGCTGCGGGGGGAGACAACAAATTCAGGGCAAAGCCGGGAGCTTTCAGCGAAACCAATTTTTCATTCGACGAAACGGAACTCATTTTACCCCGTTATCTCCAAGCATTGCAACAATCCGACCGTTAAAATTCACTCGATATTCTCTATTGAAGCCACTTTTACGAATATCTCCACCCGAGTCGTTTTTGTTTGTAGATGAAATATCACGACATGACAACGCGATAAAAGCATGATGATAATACGCAATTATTTTACGTAGTATCATCATGCCGCCCCGTTGCGGACATCGACACGTTACCCGGGGCATATAGGGGTGACCCGATTTCTTTTCATTGATTCCAGCCGCTTAATCAGATATATTGCAACAGTTTGGAACAGACCGGAGGCAGCATTATGAACAGTTGACGCCCTAAGCGTCCCTCTCGGGTAATGCACCGCATCGGCCTTGATCATCGTTTCGGCCAATTTCCCACGGCAGGAAGGCCGCGCCAGGGTGTTTTTGGAAGAGCGGCAGGCTGTTTGAGCGACAGCGAGTTCCTGCCGGTCTGGAAAAAACACCCTGGCGTGGCCGAGAAGATGATCAAAGCCACCGCATTTTTAAAAAAGGAGCGTATTTTGAGCAACCATCCAATGGCGGGAAAACCGGCCGAAGCCGACATGTTGGTCGATATCCCCAGACTGATCACGGCTTACTACACCGAAGAGCCCGATCATTCGATCGCGTCCCACCGGGTGAGCTTCGGCACCTCGGGACATCGAGGCTCCTCCTTGCTGCGATCGTTTAACGAAACTCACATTCTGGCCATGAGTCAGGCCATCTGCGAATACCGGGCCGCGAAACAGATCTCCGGGCCGCTCTTTTTGGGCATGGACACGCATGGGCTGTCCACCCCGGCCTTCGCAAGCGCCCTGGAGGTGCTGGCCGCAAATGGCGTGACCGTCATGATCGCCGCCGATAACGCCTACACACCGACGCCCGCCGTCTCGCATGCCATTCTGACCTACAACCGCGATCGCGCGACAGGTCTGGCGGACGGCATCGTTATAACGCCCTCTCATAATCCCCCCGAGGACGGCGGATTCAAGTACAATCCGCCCAACGGCGGTCCGGCCGGAAGCGATGTTACCACCCGGATCGAGAAAAGGGCCAACGAGCTTCTGGAAAACGACCTGAGTGGTGTCAAGCGAATTACCCTTTCGCGGGCCTTACGGGCCGATACGACCAAACGCTACGATTATATAGATGCCTACACGCGCGATCTGGAAAGCATCATCGACATGAATCTGATTCGGGACGCCGGAATCACCATCGGCGTGGATCCGTTGGGGGGGGCCGGTGTGCATTACTGGGCTCCCATCGCCGACCGGTTCGGCCTGAACCTGGTGGTTGTCGCAACGGAAGTCGATCCGACCTTCCGGTTCATGACGGTGGATTGGGACGGACGCATTCGCATGGATCCTTCCTCGCCTCACGCCATGCAGCGACTCATCGGGATGAAAGACCGGTTTGACATCAGCTGCGCCTGCGATACGGACCACGACCGGCATGGGATTGTCACCCGCGGCGCGGGCCTTTTGCCATCGAACCACTATCTGGCGGTATGCGTTCATTATCTCTTTCAGCATCGGCCCCTGTGGTCTCCCAAAGCGGCGGTGGGGAAAACGCTCGTCAGCAGCCGGATGATCGACCGCATCACGGCCAGCCTGGGCCGCCCCCTGTGGGAGGTGCCGGTCGGGTTCAAATGGTATGTCGAGGGGCTGTTAAACGGAACGCTCGGATTTGGGGGCGAAGAGAGCGCGGGCGCCTCATTTCTGCGAATGAATGGCACGGCCTGGTCAACGGACAAGGACGGTATCATTGCCTCCTTGCTTGGCGCGGAGATGACCGCCGCCATGGGCCGGGATCCGGGCGAACTGTATCGCGAGCTGACCCGTCAATTCGGAGAACCCGTGTATGAGCGCATTGACGCCCCGGCCACGCCGGCGCAAAAAGCCATGCTGTCGAAACTATCGCCCGATCAGATTAAGCGTAAAGATCTCGCCGGTGAACCCATCGAGGCCACCCTCACCCATGCGCCGGGGAACGGCGCGCCCATCGGCGGGCTAAAGGTCACGGCCAAAAGCGGCTGGTTTGCCGCCCGCCCGTCGGGAACGGAAAATATATACAAGATTTACGCGGAAAGCTTTAAGGGGCAGGACCATCTGCGCCGCATTCAGGAGGAGGCCCAGGCCATGGTTACCGATGTGTTGGCGGGATCCGTTTAAATTACCGTAAAGCAGACCGACTCGGTTTTCAAAACCGAGTCGGTCTTTCGAACCGCTAAGCGCTAAGCAGACTCCCCGGAAGCCGGATGGTGAAGGTAGACCCTTTTCCCGGCTCGCTTTCCACGGAAACCTTTCCGCCGTGAACCTGGCAGATGTGTTTCACAATGGCGAGCCCGAGGCCGGTGCCCCCGAGCTTGCGGCTTCGGGCCTTGTCGACGCGGTAAAAGCGCTCGAATAGCCGCGAGAGATGCTGGTTCGGAATTCCCGGGCCGTGATCTTTAATATGGATGAACAGATCTTCCTTCCCCAGCACCGCCTCGATGTGCACTTTGCTTTCCACGGGGCTGTACTTGACCGCATTGTCGAGAATATTGACGATGGCCTGTTCCATGAGGGTTCCATCCATCCTCGCTTTGAGGGTCTGATCGCAGGATACCTCGAACCCGATTTTTTTCTCATCGGCCTTTCCCCTTATCACCTGGAGCGCCGTATCGATGACCTCCTTGATTCGCCGGATCTCGAAATTCTCCTGGTCATCGCTTTCTTTTTGCTCCAGCCGTGCCAGAGACAGGAGATCCTCGACGATGGCCCCCAGCCGGTCGGTATGCCGCTGAATGATTCCAAGGAATTTTTCTCTTTCTTCGGCGGTTTCCACCGCCCCTTGCAGGAGGGTCTCCACAAAGCCCTTGATGGCGGTCAGCGGCGTTTTGATTTCATGGGAGACGTTGGCGACAAATTCGCGCCGGACCGTGTCGAGGTTTCGAATCTGAGTCACATCATTCAGAACGATCAGGGTTCCGATGCATTCGTCACCGGCATTGCGAAGGGGAATGCACTGCATGTGAAGGATGGTGTCTCCTTCCTGGTGCAGCAGAATATCTCTCTCCCGGTAATCATTGGCGGCAAGCGCATCGGTTACAAACCGGTAAAGCTCGCGGTTTCGAATCGCCTCCAGAATATTTCTTCCCTTTAACGGCACATGGCGAAGATCCATCATTTTCAGCGCCGCCGCATTGACGCTGAGAATGTGCTGGGACATGTCGATGGCAATCACCCCTTCGACCATGCTGGAGAGAACCGCTTCATATTCGTTTCGCTGATTGATCACCGTTTCAATCCGGCTCTCGAGCTGGGCGGCCATCTGATTCAAGGCGGCTGCGAGACCCGCCAGTTCGACCGTGTCCGGTGGGTCGGGCCGAAGCTTCAGATCTCCCCGGGCGTAGCTTTCGGCCACCCGTGTCATATTTTCAATAGGGCTGCTGATGCGCCTGGAGATGTAAAGACAAACCCCCGATGCCGCAAGCGCGATGAGAAATCCGCCCAGAAGAATTTTAAGCTGAAGGGACCGGATTTGCGTCTCCACGGCCGTCAGCGGAATGGCGGTCCGGATGACGGCAACGAGCTCTTTACCGGCGGTAACCGGTTGCGCGACATACATCATATTATGCTGAAGCGTGCGGCTGAATCGGGTTGAAACACCAGTCTCTCCGGCAAGGGCTTTTCCGATCTCTTCGCGACCCGCGTGATTATCCATGAATTTGGGCGTTTCGCGGGAATCCCCGATAACCGTTCCGTCCGGCAGGATCAAGGTCACGCGGGCGGCGATGTTATTCCCCACCTCCTTGCACCGCTGATCGATTTTCTCCAGGTCCATCGGCGAGAGGAGTGCCGTAACCTCGCTTTTCAGCAATTGCCCCTGCGCGATGAGATCCGTTTGAATGCGATGAATGAAAAAGGTATGAAGGGAATTGGTCGCATACCAGCTGACCGCCCCAAGGGAGAGCAGCAGGAGAACGAGATAAGAGGGATATATCTGCCAGATGAGCCGTCTTTTTTTTCTCATTCCTTCTCCTTGAACCGGTATCCGACCCCTCGAACGGTTTGGATATAGTCGCCGCAGACACCCAGTTTTTTTCGAAGGCCGACGATCTGCACATCGACGCTTCGATCGGTCACCGGATAATCGCTTCCCCGGACGGCATCCACGATTTGACCCCGGGTGAGAACCCATCCCGGCCGCCTCGCCAGGTAAAAGAGCACCTCGAATTCGGTGAAGGTGAGATCCACCGCTTGCCCGTCGATCGTGACCTCGCGGCGCCCGGGGTGAATGACCAACGCGTCCATCTGGAGCACCTCGCCGCCCTCATCGCTTTTTCCGCGCCCCTTGCGGCGAAGGACCGCCTTGATGCGCGCGAGAAGCACCCGGGGAGAAAAAGGCTTGGTAATATAATCATCCGCGCCAAGCTCCAAACCCGTCACGACATCGGCCTCCTCTCCCTTGGCCGTCAGCATGACGATGGGTAGATTCCGGGTAGCGGCATCCCGCTTCAAGCGCTGTGAGACTTCGAGACCATCGAGGCCGGGGAGCATGAGATCGAGCACGATCAAATCGAACGACTCTTTTCCGACAAGCCGCAGGGCCTTTTCACCGCTCTCCGCGCAAACGGTTTCATACCCCTCCCTCGCCAGATGAAAGCGAACCAGTTCCAGGATATCCTCTTCATCATCCACGACGAGAATTCTGCTTTTTACCACTGCATTTCCTTTCGGCGCCGGGTTACGCCGTAAACCCGTTCGGGGCAAGATCATCGTTTCGGCCACGCAAGGGCATTTTTTCCAGCCCGGCAAGAACTCGCTGTTGCTCAAACAGCTTGCCGGGCTTACAAAAACGCCCTTGCGTGACCTTCACTCCATTTGGGGGGGGGGCCCAAACGATAATCAAGGCCCCCGTTCGTCTTTTCGCCTACAGCCCCGAATGCCGAACGATTTCTCCCTCGATCATGTAGATCACCTCTTCGGCGATGTTGGTGGCATGATCCGCCAGCCGCTCCACGTGTCTTGAAATGAGAAGCAGATTGATGAAATAGCCGAATCGTTCTTTATACTGCCCCATCGCCTCCTTGATGCCGTCATAGGCGCCCGCTTTGAGGGCATCCACCTCGTCATCGAGCGTCAGCACCCGGTAAGCGAGATCACTGTCCATGTTGACGAGGGCATCGAGGCTTATTTTCAGCATGTGGATGGCCTTTTTCATCATATCGGTGTAATCAAACCGAAAGAGGTGAGCCCCCGTTCTCGAAATGATTTGAATCCGCTCGGCGATATTGACCGCCTCATCCCCGATTCGTTCAAGACTGCTGTTGATTTTGATGACCGCGATGAGAAACCGCAGATCCACCGCCACCGGCTGGTGAAGCGCCAGCGCCTTCAGGCACTCCTCCTCCAGCTCGACCTCCAACGCATCGATTTCATGGTCGGACTCGATGATTAATTTGGCGATATCCGCATCATAGGTCTCCGTCGCCTGAAGCGCCATGTGGACCCGTTCTTCCACGGTGGCGCCCAGGGCCAGGACCATGGCTTTGATTTTTTCCAACGCTTTTGAGAAATGTCTGTTCATATGGCTTCCCTTCCATTTTTTATAAGGGGACCATCCGCCCCGCCCCGCCCCATTTAGATTCCTATGTTGACCCACTCCCGCATATCTGACCCGAACGTTAAAACTGAAATAGCGCTGCAATGTTAGAAAACGGTTAGCCGTATGTGTTTGTTTCATTAGCGGACCGATTATTCGGGTTCCCGCAGTCCGAACACCGTCCCGATAATAAAGGTCTAATGCGGCGCTAACCGTATCCTAACAATATTCATTTAGTTTATAAAAACAATGAATGCAACCGCATGGCTCACCCGGTTGCGACTTTTTTTAATTTTTTTTCCGACGGAAATGAGAATAATGACGCCGCTTACACTGATAATCATCCTATTGATGCTCTCGGTTCTCGGTTATCACTGGGGCAGAAAAAAGGCCTTTGCCGCAGCCGGGATCCTTCCGGGCGGAAAACGCCTGCACTCACGCCCCACCTATTATGGAATACTGACCGCGCTCTGGTGCGGCATTCCGGCGCTTCTGTTATTCGGAAGCTGGTTATCGTTTGAATCCGGTATGATTACCCATCTCGTGGTGGCGCAATTGCCGCGGGAAATTCAGGAACTGCCGGAAGACCGCCTGGGTCTCGTTATCAATGACATTCGAAATCTGGCGAAGAAAAAGGTCGTTTCCGGTCAGATCGATACCGCCATGCGCGCCGCCGCGGACCGGTATCAAAGCCTGAAGGCTACTAGCGATGCCGCCCTCCTCGTGCTGGTGCTGAGCGTCGGCATCGCCGGCATCCTTTTTGCCGGCAGTCGCATAACGCCGGCGCTTCGTGCCCGAAACCATGTGGAGCGGGTGTTTAAATTTGTACTCATCGGGTGCTCCTGCATCGCGATTCTGACCACGATTGGGATCATCCTTTCCGTGCTGTATGAAGCGGTCCGGTTTTTCCAGTCGGTTTCCGTTTCGGAATTTCTTTTCGGACTTCGCTGGAGTCCGCAGATGGCCATCCGCACCGACCAGGTCGGCTCCTCGGGTACTTTCGGCGCTGTACCGGTGTTTGTGGGAACGATCCTTATTTCCGCCATCGGCATGTGCGTAGCCGTTCCCATCGGACTCATGTCCGCCATTTATCTTTCCGAATACGCGGGCAGGCGCTTCCGAACGCTCGCCAAACCGCTGATGGAAATACTGGCCGGCATTCCCACGGTCGTTTACGGGTTTTTCGCCGCCCTGACGGTGGCCCCGTTCATAAGGGATCTGGGCGGAACCATCGGACTGACGGTGGCATCCGAGAGCGCGCTTGCGGCCGGATTTGTCATGGGAATCATGATCATTCCCTTTGTGTCCTCCATATCCGATGATGTGATTAACGCGGTTCCCCAAGCCATGCGGGATGGCGCGTACGGTCTCGGCGCGACAAAGTCCGAAACCATCAAACAGGTGGTGCTGCCTGCAGCGCTCCCGGGCATTGTCGGCGGCATTCTGCTGGCGATATCGCGGGCCATCGGGGAAACGATGATCGTTGTCATGGCGGCCGGTCTGGCGGCCAATTTAACGGTGAATCCCTTAAAGGCCGTTACCACCGTGACGGTGCAAATCGTAACGCTTCTCGTCGGTGACCAGGAGTTTGACAGCCCAAAAACGCTCGCGGCATTTGCATTGGGGCTGTTGCTCTTTCTCGTGACGCTTATTCTGAATATCATTGCCCTCTATGTGGTGAGAAAATACCGGGAACAATATGAGTGACACCATGACGGAAAAGAAAAAAAACAGCGTATCCAAAGGCGGCGCCGGAAATAACACCGAAAAGGGGCGGCCCCTCTCCACGATCGATATCGTGAACCGAAGCCTGTCCAGGCGGTACTGGAGAGAGAGGCGATTCCGGTTTTACGGCTTGCTGGCCATTGTCGCCAGCCTCATCTTTCTGGCGCTCATGTTCGCAAGCATCATCGGGAAGGGGTATACCGCCTTTCAGCAAACCTTTATCCGGCTGGACGTCTATTTTGATCCGGCCGTTTTGAATGAGGGCTCCCTGGCGGATGCCGATTACAGCCGGTTGTTAAAAAACGCCCTGGGATCTCTCTTCCCTGAAGTGCAAGAGCGCCAGCTGAAACGAAAATTGAATGGTATGGTGAGTTCCGGCGCCGATTATCAGATCCGGGAGATGGTGCTGAAAAACAACCATATTGTCGGCAGCAATCAAACCCTGTGGGTGCCGGCCGATGATACCGTGGATATGCAGGTCAAGGGGCGCCTTTCGAAAGCGAATTCCGTTCCCGGTGAGGGGCTGTTGAGCGGGGAGGAGTTGTCCTGGATTGAACGGCTGGAACGGGAGGGACGGCTGGAGAAACGCTTCAATTCGGCATTTTTTACCCAGGGCGATTCGCGGGAACCCGAGCTGGCGGGTATTTGGGGAGCTGTCGTCGGATCTTTTTTAACGCTCATCGTAACGTTTTTGCTCTCTTTTCCCATCGGTGTCGCGGCCGCGGTATACTTGGAGGAGTTTGCGCCGAAAAACTTCTGGTCCGATTTAATAGAGGTCAATATCAATAATCTGGCGGCCGTTCCCTCCATTGTGTTCGGATTGCTGGGACTGGCCGTCTTCCTCAATTTTTTCGGGTTACCGCGATCCGCGCCGCTGGTTGGGGGGCTGGTGCTGACGCTGATGACCCTCCCCACGATCATCATTACCGGAAGAGCGGCCCTTCAGGCGGTTCCCCCCTCCATTCGGGAGGCCGCACTGGGCGTCGGAGCATCCCAAATGCAAGCCGTACTTCATCATGTCATACCGCTCGCACTTCCCGGCATGATGACCGGCGCCATTATCGGCATGGCGCGCGCGCTGGGTGAAACGGCGCCACTGCTGATGATCGGCATGGTTGCCTTTATCGTCGATATCCCGGGGGGCATTACCGATCCGTCCACGGCGCTTCCGGTACAGATTTTTCTCTGGGCCGATAGCCCCGAACGGGCCTTTGTGGAAAAAACATCCGCTGCAACCATGATACTGCTTGGGTTTTTAATTGCCATGAATTCCGTGGCGGTCATTTTGAGACGACGTTTTGAACGGCGCTGGTAAAGGAAAAAGTGATTCGCAACCGGCGCGATTGCTCATCAAAGACACATGTTTCACTAACATGTTTTTAACAATCGGACGCTATTATTTACTCGTTTTCAGTCATCTCGTTAAACGGAAAAATTCTCATTGACAATTAAGGAGGTAGGAATGATGAAACGGAACATTGCATTACTTGTTGCCACGGCATTTATCACGGGGGTTTTCGGAGTGGCCCATGCCGACTCCGCCCGGGATTACATCAGCATCGTGGGCTCTTCAACGGTTTATCCGTTTGCAACGGTGGTTGCGGAGAAATTTGGAAAAACCGGAGGGTTTAAAACCCCCAAAATTGAATCCACCGGAACAGGCGGGGGATTCAAGCTTTTTTGTGCCGGTATCGGCGCTGAATTTCCGGATATGACGAATGCATCGCGCGCAATAAAAAAATCCGAGTGTGAAAGCTGCACGAAGAACGGCGTGACGGATATCGTTGAGGTCAAAATCGGATATGACGGCATCACGATCGCCAATTCCAAGAAGGCGGTCCCTTTCAAACTGACCCGAAAGGAAATTTTCCTGGCGCTGGCCAAGGAAGTTCCCGCAAAAGGCGGGGAGACGCTTATGCCAAACCCCAACAAAACCTGGAAAGACATCAATCCCGCCCTGCCGGACATAGCGATCGAGGTACTGGGGCCGCCCCCGACTTCCGGAACCCGGGATGCTTTTGTGGAACTGGCCATGGAAGAAGGCGGCCAGACATTTGAATGGATAAAAGCGTTGAAAAAGACGGACGAGAAAAAGTTCAAGTCCATTTGCGGTACCATCCGCGAGGACGGCGCCTATGTCGAAGCGGGTGAAAACGACAACCTCATCGTTCAGAAGCTGGTTGCCAACCCGAATGCCTTAGGTATCTTTGGGTTCAGTTTCCTGGAACAAAATGCGGACAAGATTCAGGGCTCGTCCATCGAAGGGATTCAGCCGACCTTTGAAACCATCGCTTCGGGCAGTTATTCGGTATCGCGACCGCTGTTCTTTTATGTCAAAAAAGCCCATGCGGGGGTTATTCCCGGTATAAAAGAATACCTTCAGGAGTTTACCAACGAAAAAGCCTGGGGTAAGGAAGGCTATTTAAGTGAAAAAGGGTTGATTCCCATGCCGGACACGGAGCGAAAGACATTCCGGGATGACGTCATGGCGCTAAAATCCTTTTCGATGAAGTGATGTGACAATTTGCCACGGGGTTGCCCGGAGAGATGTTGACCCGGCACCTCTGGCTGGAGCTGTTTCAAAACGGGTTGCAAGGTTTTGAAACAGCTCCCATGATTGCAAAAAAAGATGGGACCATATAAACAGAAGGCGTTAAGACTTTAACGGTGGCTATGCCCGCAACCCGTGAGGGCGGTTCGCGAACCGCCCCTACAAGGCCGTGCCATGGAATCAGGCACTGGGTATTAAAAAATTTTCTTTTTTTTTGACGGGAATTAACCTGTAAGGCAATACCCCCGGCGACGGGGTAAGTGCCTTAAGGATTATAAAACGGATCAGTTGGGAAAAATTTTAATGGAAACGACTATGGAAATAAACAGCGGAATTTCTCCCGGGGAGAAGGTAATCGTCAACCCGCGTGCGGGGAAAAGATCGCGTGCCGTTGCCGGTATCAGCCGTGATGTGAGAAAAACCGTCGGTGAATGGCAAACGAAAGAGCCTCGGATGGCCTGCCGGAATGTCAATGTGTTCTATGGCGAGAAGCAGGCGCTGCGCGATGTTTCCTTGGATATCGGACGAAACGAAGTCATTGCCATGATCGGTCCTTCCGGTTGCGGCAAATCGACGTTCATCCGGTGCCTGAATCGAATGAACGATACGATCGAAGGCTGCCGCATTGAAGGGGAGATTACGCTGGACGGCGCCAATATTTATGGTGAGAAAGCGGATGTGGTCCCGCTGCGGGCGATGGTGGGAATGGTGTTTCAGAAACCGAACCCCTTTCCCAAATCGATTTTCGACAATGTCGCCTATGGACCCCGCATTCACGGTCTTGCCGGCAGCAAGGGGGAACTCAACGAGATCGTTGAAACCTCGCTTAAAAAAGCGGGCCTCTGGGAGGAAGTGAAAGACCAGCTGGCCCACCCCGGAACCGGGCTCTCTGGAGGTCAGCAGCAGCGGCTTTGCATTGCCCGAACGATTGCCGTCAGTCCGGAAGTTATTTTAATGGACGAGCCCTGCTCCGCGCTCGATCCCATCGCGACCGCCCGCATCGAGGATTTAATCGATGAACTGCGCGAGCAATATACGATCGTCATCGTCACGCACTCCATGCAGCAGGCATCGCGCGTCTCACAGCGCACCGCCTATTTTCACCTGGGAGATCTCATCGAGGTCGGCTCCACCATTCAGATATTCACCAACCCGCGACACCAGCTGACCGAAGATTATATCACCGGCCGGTTTGGATGAGCCAAAGGATCTAACGCAACCGCTTGAGATCCTTTCAGCGCAGGCGGTATCCCTCCCCTGCCCCCCCCCCCCCCGGCCCGTTTGTCCTTTTTGTTATGTCATCAACAGAGCGACGGCTGTCGTGGAGACCGTTTTACCGCGAGCGCCGCCCGCCGCTAACCAGAGGTCAAAGTGAACGCGTTAAAATCGTTTAATATTCAAAAGATGTTCTATGTGGCGATCAACTATCTGATCAACATCCTGATTATCTATATCATCATCATTCTCGTGCTGGGTCTCGGAAAAACGCTCCTCTCCGTCACGGCGATCTTTTCGGGGAAACTCCTGGACCTCAACCTGTCCACCGTGGTTTCGGATATTCTCACGTTTCTGGTCATGATCGAACTGTTTCGAAGCTTTGTGGAATACTTCAAGGCCAAACGCTTCCGTCTCCACAGCATGCTCGACCCCGCCATTATTTTCATCGTCAGGGAGCTTATCGTCAAACTCTACTCTCATGAACACCTGATGAACCAGGCGCTTTTGGGGTTTTCGGCATTGATTCTGACCCTGGGGATAATCAGGACGCTGGCGGTCTGCTTCAGCCCCGAGGATGAAAAATGACCCCGCTCTTTCAGGATCAAGGGGGGGGGCCGTGCAATTCTATTTTTGTGGCTCAGGTCGAATGGAATCTTAACGATCCTCACCTGACTAACATCTTAACAACAATGTTTTGACTCATCACTCACATCATGATAGCTTGATAAACAAGCAAAATATCATTTCATGCAAAAGGATCGTCAACATGAAAACAACTCCACCGATGATCGACCCCTCGGTTCTTCCCGAAGAGGCCCGCCGGGAGTTGCAGGATTTCTACCGTTTTCTGGTCAATAAATACGTTAAGCGTCGTACCCGATCCACCAAACTATCCTCACCGTCACCAGGCACCGCCGGTGCTCTGGCCGCCTCAGCTGTAGTCGGTATCTGGAAGGATCGTGAACTGGGCGATAGTTCGGCCTTCGCCCGTTCCCTGCGTGAGAAGGCCCAAAAACGGGGATCAGCATGATTATCTGCGATACCGACATAATGGTGGACATCCTCCGCGGACAACCGGAGGCGCTGGATTGGCTGGCCTCCGTTCGCGACGAGACCATTGCGCTTCCCGGCATCGTCACGATGGAACTTATCCAAGGGTGCCGGACCAGGTCCGAGCAGCAACGGCTGCAGAAGGCCTTGAAGGGCTATATCCTTCTCTGGCCGTCCCATACTGCGTGCAACCTTGCCCTTAAACATTTCACCACCGGTTGCCTTAGTCACGGTATCGGTATCCTCGACGCCATCATAGCCGAAATAGCCGTGGAAGCCGGGTTTCCACTGTGCACTTTCAATCAGAAGCATTACCTGCCACATCCCCATCTTCAGACTGTTCAGCCATACGTGAGGAGCTAAAGAGCGAAGGTCGAAGGTTAAAAGTCCAATGTCCCAACTCGTATTGCATCTGCGGCTGGATGAAAAAAATCTCGGCGTCGTGCTGGTATTTTCAACCGGCGAAGAGGATTCGCATCTGCCCCTTGACACGGCCATGCGGCGGCACATTGAGGCCGTGCTTCAATCGACCGAGGGCAGAATTCAAGGCAAAGGCGGCGCGGCCGTGATTCTCGGCATCCCATGCCAGCGCGCTTCGCAGCCGGATGGACAAGCCTGGCATTCCTTTTTGGCGAAAGATAATGCTGTTGTCTCCGAAATAGATTCCTATCCACGCGTAATTCCAAGATTCACCGCATTGCGGGTTCCGATTTGACAGGAATCGTCAATAACTGATAGTTATCAATTGATCTGGATGACGGGGTAATAGCGAATTACGGCAAATCCGGCCCGATGATCGCGGACAGTTCCGTTGCAACTCCGGACATTGAATTCGCCTGAAGGTGCATCTGTTGCGTCGCCATTGCGGATTCCTCCGCAAAGGCCGCATATTGGCGGGTGATCACCTCAAGCGCTGAAACCGATTGGTTGATTTGTTCGACGGACGCGGCCTGTCGCGATGAAGCACTTGAAATCTCTTCGATAAAGTCGCCGAAACGAATGGTGTGGTCGGCCACGTTTGAAAAAGCCTCCTGGGTCTTTTTTACCAGCCGGGTTCCATTCTGAACTTTCAGGGTCGTCTCCTGAATCAGGCCGGCTGAAATCTTGGCGGCACCGGCCGCCTGTTGCGACAGATCCCGGACATGCCTGGCCACCATGGCGAAACCGTTTCCGGCTTCGCCCGCCCGGGCGGCTTCAACCGATGCATTGAGCGCCAGCAAATTGGTCTGGAAAGCGATACCGTCAATGGCATTGACAATATGGGCGGTTTCTTTCCCGGAAACCTCAATCGCATCCATGGAGGTTTTAAGTTCTTCCATGATCCCGTAAGCGTCCTTGACAACTTGTTTGCTCAATTGGACCAGCGTCTCGGCCTGGCGTGCATTTTCGGCGTTGTCCCTGACCGTTCCCAGGACCTCGGCCAGCGCGGTAACCGTTTCATCGAGCGTGAAAGTTTGCCGGGATGCGGCCTCGGCCACCGTGTAGGAACCCGAGGAGACCTGTTGCGCGGCGGCGGATACCTGATGGGTGCCGTTGTTGATCCTGTCCACGGCCTTCTCGATCGGCTTTATAATGCTTTGAATGAACAGCAGGGCGGCAATCAGGGCTACGATGACAAAAACCGCCGCCATAACGGCATTGAATTTCCGGATGGATTTCGCGAGAACCAGGAATTCTTCCGAGTTTTGAGTGACCGCAATGGACCAACCCATGGTCGGCGCCGACGCATATCCCGCCACCTTGTTTTGATTATTGAATCTGTATTGCCCGACACCGGTTCCGCCGGTTGTCATGGCTTGGCTGATTTCTTTCATTCCCTCGATTTGATGCACATTGAGCTGAAGGATGAACTCCTTTTTCGGATGGGCGATTATGGTTCCCGCCTCGTTCACCATGAACGCATAGCCGGTCTCTCCGCTTTGGGTCCCCGCCACCAATTCAATCAGCGGCTCCAGCTTGAACGTCATGCAGATGACACCCGCAAAACGATCCTTTTGATCCAGTATCGGAGAACAAAATACCATGACCGGTTTTGAAGTAATGTCGGAAGCAACCACTGCTCCGGAAACCGGCTTCACCGTTTCCTTCGAGGTGATGAAAAAAGGGCTGTCACGGATATCGACGCCGTAAAAAGGAGTCTCTCCTCCTTCGAGTGATCCGGCGAAAAGGAGGCCCTTGTCATCGGCCAAATAGATGCTTTCGTAATTTTCGCCGAGCTCTCGAAGGGTGTTATGAATTTTGGTGTTGAGGCGTTTGGCGGTCAGCTCATCAATGCCGGTCCCGCCGTAAAAAGCGGATATCCATGCCGCCAAAGCTTCTGAAGTTTTCCGCAAGGCCTCTTACAATACGGGTCTGTTCGGCCAACACCAGTTCCACGGATTGGGAAAGTCCAACAGCGGTTCGCATGGACTGCATTTCCGTATTCTGCCGAATCATTCTGATGGCTTTCTCGCTTGAAAAATAGCCAACGACCATTAGCGGGATGATAACGATCAAAATAACCCCGAAAAGAAGCTTGAATTTTAATCCATTCATTTTCATTTCCATCCTCGGTTGATTTCTGCGGGAGATATACGCCATTCATGTCTGATTCTGTTTCCGCCCCGGACTGAAAATCGACGGATGCGGGCCAATCAGATGCGATCCTTGCGGACAAAGAGATGAATATTCGCCGCCGTGACCTGGCTTCGTCCCAGGTAAAGAAAGATCGCCAGGAATGTGAATTGACTTAAAAGCAGTACGAGAGGATTCCAGCCGGCCTGCAACCCCAGAACGATATCGGCAACCAGCGGCATTTCAGGAATTGCCAAATAATAGCCGAATGCGATCAAGGTTGCCGCCAGAGCCATTTTCTGGTAGGCGCTGATGCGGCCTCCCCCTCGAAAATCGGCCCGCAGGAATTCCGAAAAAAAGCGCCAGAGCTGGGTGACCCAGACGCAGGTGAGATAGGCTGCCGCCGCATGCCCCGCCAAAAAAAGATAGGCGCCGATGAGGGCCGATGAGGCGTAAAGCACGGCCGTAACAGCTGGAACGGCAACCGTTTTCCGTCCGTTTAAGCCGCCGGCATAGGCGGCCTTTTTGGTTTCCCCGTCATAAACGATACAAAACGGCGACAGGATGCGGCGCCAGCGGGCCGGCAGACTATCGACGGGCTTTCCGTAGCAACAGCCGAAACTGATGCAGGCCAGCCGGCCGATGCCCTCCCCCAGCGCGTACCCGATCGCAAGGGCCGCCATGGTCTGCATCACGGGCAGCTCGGGGTATCCGAATCGGGTGGGGAGAAACCGGATCGACCAGAGCAAGGGGGGAGAAACCACCAGGCCGGCAAATGCCGCGCCCCCGATGCTGAAGGTATGCCGCTTCTTCTCGACCCACCGGGCGATCAACTTGGCCGATGGTGCGCACAGAAGTAAAATGCCGCCGATGATGCCCGAAATCACTCCCACCGGCAGCCCCAGAGAGGAAAGCAGTACCAGCACCAATCCCGCGGCGGCGGAAACCCCGCCGGCGTTAATCAGTCCATAGTAGGTCAAATTCAGTCCCGCCCAGGAACCATCGGCCTGCTTGTACAGGGGGATACTGCCCAGTATCTGCCAGCGTTCGCGAGCCAGAAAACGAAAGCTCCACGTGAAAATCGCCGCTAACAGAAGAGCGATGGTTCCGATAAAAAACAGATTCGTCATTTGTGTGCCTGCCTTGTGGTTAAGCGTGAAGAAGTTGAATGAGGCGTCCCGAGGTGAGAATTCCCGGTTCGCTGCGCCGGCCGATAGAGGCGCGAACGGCGACTTCGGTTTCCACCAGCGGCCGTTCGAGCTTCATGGCGTAGCGACTGGTGACGTCACAGCGCAGCCGATTGCGCAGCAGATCATCGTCAAAGCGGATGCGCCCGTTTTCGAAAAGCAGCACCACGACGGAACTGCCGGGCCGAAAGAGGCTTTTGGGCTGGCCCCGCCGCAAACGTAACCCCGGCCGCATTTGGACGGGTGCATCATACCGCTCGTCACTGTAACACTGAACGATATCCCCGATCATCAGGGCGACGATTTCGATCATGGCAACCCGGCCGATGTGCGATCCGCCGGGCACCTGGGTATCGATGATCGTCACCATGCGCCGGTTTTTGGAATAGGGGGTTGCGGTAGCGATGACCGCCCGGGGGTTGCAGGAGTGATACGCTCCCGGCAAAAGATAATGATCGACAACATTTCCCGTAACCGGCACATGGTTGTAATGATATTTCTCCGGCGTCAGGCGAAACAGGGCAAAATCCCCCGATTGAAAAACCGCCGGCCATGGGGTGCGATTTCCGATCAGATCTTCGAAGCTGAAGAATTTTTCCTTTATGAACAGCAGGTCGTTTTCAGCAAGTGATCCGATTAAAACTTTGGCTTCGGCGGGAGAAATAATGCACTCCGGATCGGACGGCATCGGCCGGCATTGCCAATAGGCGATTTGGCGCTCGAATAAGCAACGGGTATTTCGGAGGGCCATTTGCGGTGCATAGCACTCTTCCAGATCGATTTTAAGCTCCGCGGCCATCCTGAGCGCGGCGTGGGGGCGCCGGTGCAGCGGGCGGTCGAAGTTGTAATAACTGAGCAGCCGGCAGGCGCGCGCCGAGGTCAACGCTTTAAAAACCGCCGGGGCCTTTTCCCGGGTCGGACCGTAGAGCCACTGAACGAAACGATCCCCCATGAGGGTTTCGTTGACAACGCGGCCGCTATTGCGCTCGATATACTGGTGGGGGAGCATGATGGTTTTAATCTCCTTTTTTTTCGGTCCCACGGGCCGCACGCTGATCATAGGTCAGCAAAATCAGCTGAATCAGTTTGTGGCACAAATCGCTTGAAAGGGACTCATTCAGCGTTTCGCGTTCCATCTTTTGCATGTATTCCGTGGTGTTGCATCCGTTCATCAGTTTCAGCAAGTCGATATTGCAAGCGACGCTCCGCCACGATTCCCAAGCGTCCAGCCGTCCGGCCTCCTCTCGTAAGACCGCAAAAGCCTCACGGATATGCGATTGCCTGAGGGTGCTTCGATAATAAGATTCCATGGACTCATTGAACGTCTGCGCATTGAACGTGAGCGGGGTTTGTTTCTTTGGCCCCAAAACTTCGCGCATGATCCGAAATGCGGCGGCATGCTCGCCGGGTTGTTGCAGACGCGCTTCCAAGTCTTGCATCCCCTCTTCGAGATCGAGCATGGCGATAAGATCCCGCGCGTCCCTTCGCAACAAGGCCAGCAGGGCGCGGCGGTAGGCAACAGCCGGCACGCGGATATAGTTCGGATACCGTCGGCTGGACCGGGTCTGTCTGGCCAGAGCCAGAATTTCCCGCATCAGCCGGTTGGGATTGTCTTTCAGAACATAAAAGGTGGGGATGCCGATGGCGGAACCGAAAAAGATCTGGCGCCGCTCACTCTCCACCGTCGGGTTATCCGGAATATCGGCGTGTTGCACCTTTCGCTCCAGTATATACTTGTAGGCCAGCAAGGTGGTCAGCTGTTGAAGATCCACGGCCGGCGCCATATCCTGACCGAAACGCTCAAAGAGGCTGTAATAACGGGCTTCGTACCCGGAAAAGCCCATCTGCTTATACTGGCGCAGACGAAGGAGCATGTAGAGCGGCATCTGCGGATCAAAAACCCCCATGGCCGCCAAATCCTCCTTGAGGCGCAGATCGTTATCAAGCTGACCGTTCAGGGAAGAACTTTCATCGGTACTTAAAACCGCCATCAGATAGTCGATCAACCGGAAATCCTGGACCCAATCGCCTTTGAGCCCCATGATCCGGCTGAAAGTCCGATCCAGCCATTCCGGGCCGAAAGGGGTGATGGGCCGACCGAAGAGCTTGATATCGGCCTTTTGTTTCCAGCGGCGCCACAGCATGCGCAAGTGGGTATAATCAAGTTCGTGAGGCAGAAACCCCAACACTTTTTCCGGGTGGAAATCCTGAAAATCGAAGCGATAGGGGGCCGCCGAATAGGTTCCCACGAAAAGCGGCAAAAAGTGCTCACTGATCTTGATCACCAGATCGCCGTAGTATTTCTCATCAACGGCGGTGTAACCGGTTCCGCCGTCTTTCAGCATCTCCGTCAGCCGGCGGCTGCCGAGACTCAGGTGAATCCCGTTATTGGCGAGACAAATATTGGAAGTGCTCGGCAGCACCACGAGGTTCCGGTTGATAATGCCCGCCTCTTTCAGTTTTCCCAGGGTATTGAGCTGGCTGCGCGATAATACCATGTGACACAAGGCCATATAGCGATGCTTCATCTCGCCCTGATCCCAGCCCGAAAGGCAGGGGCTCATAAAAAGATGCCGGTAAAACGCATCGGAGATCAGCCCGTTAAGCTCCTTCTGGCGAACCGGCGGATGCGGGCAGAAATAAACCAGTGCCTTCTGGCCATTCTCCTCCAGTTTAAATTCGCGATTGACGTACTGAAGCAAAAGCTGTGTCAAGAGGTAGCGCAGGAGGGTCTCGTGGGCGATGACGGTCCCCAGCCGTCTCCCCGGGCGCCGGCTCTCGGGGCAAAAAGAGTGGGTTTCGGGCGAGGTGTTGTCATTCAGAAGGCAGGTGAGCATGTGCTCTCCGGCGCATCTGACCCGATCCGGAACGCCCTCCCCGCCGATAACCTGGGCCAGCGCGAGTTTCAACAGGTAAGAGATCGGGACGCGCAGATAACGGATGCCGCCCGCTTCCAGGAAGAAGCATTCGGTGTCACTGCGAAGCGGACTATCCTTCAGCCGTTTATCGGCCCGCAGGTCCAGGTTCAGAACGCTTCTGGCGTATCCATTGAGAAGATGTTCCGGAAAGCGAACCCAGCTGTTCTCCCAGATGCCGTTCATGGACGACAAGTAATGTTCCAGCCGGTTCAACTCCCTGCGCGGGGCATCTCCCGATCTGGCCCGTTTGAGCAAATTTTTAAAAAAGGCCGAGGTTTCGATGGCCCGGGCCAAATCCACGTTCCGGCTTTCACCGGCCACCGCCGCCTGAAGCTCGGTTTCCGACCCGGCCGTGGCATCGTCTCCCGCAAAGGGGAGCTTCTCGATCCAGGCGGCTCCGGAAGGGTGAGTGATACCGAGCAGGTTACTGAATTTAAGAAGACTGATGGGGCGTTTCTCCGTCTCCGAATTACAGGGGATCGGGGGGACCATTTGACGATTCGCCGTGGAAACCAGGGTCATTCAGGGGCTCCTTTTTGTACCATGGAAATAGATTCCCTCTCATTTTTTCCCATCAAGGGGGAATTGAAAAAAGTGGATGACACCTTCCGTCACCTTCTTTTTCGTCTCACTCTCCTTTAGGCAAGTTTATCGCGCATTAGCATATTGTGAATTTTTGATTGGCAAACAAAAAAAACGAATCCCCATCGGTCGGCATCATGGCCGGTCCGCTACCCTCAAGGCACTTCAAAAAGGCAACCGCCGCATTTACAGGGCCTGGTTCCTCAAGGATGAATTCGAGCACTTTTGGGACGTTAAAGCGCCATGGGCGGCCGAGAGATTCCTCAAGCATCCGATACATCCACATCTAACACAGTTTGCATATGGATCTAACACTTCCACTCTATTCTAACGTGCGGGATGAGTGATCGGTCCTGCGGTAAAGGGATAGCGACCTTATTTCATTCATCCTGTTTCATCTGAAAAAAAATAATAATTGAGCGAAGTTACAGGCACATCAACCCTGGTGGAGGCGGGAATGCATTACAATGAAAAAATTCTCATCGTGGATGATGAGCATCGCATGCGTGACAGCCTGAAAGCCCTTTTAACCCCTCGCGGCTATGAAATAACGACATGCGGCAACGGCCTTGATGCCATGGCGTATCTGACGAAGATTGCGTTTGATCTGGTTCTCCTTGATATTGGCATGGAGAAGATGGACGGGTTTCAGGTAATGGAAAGAATGGCGCGCCAACATCTGGATATCCCGGTTATCATTATGACCGGCCATGTTTCAACCGCGTCGGCGGTGGAAGCGCTTCGAAAGGGAGCTTACGATTACTTACGAAAACCATTTGAACCCGATGAACTTTTTACAAGCGTGAAGAACGCGCTTAATCAAGGAATGCTTGCAAAAGACAGCCATCTGAAAACGATCAAGCTTCGGGAAAGCGAAGAGCGGTTTCGCCGATTGGCGGAAAATGCCAAAGATATGATCTACCGGATGTCTTTGCCTGATGGAACCTATGAATACGTCAGCCCCGCATCCATCGACCTGTTCGGGTACCCCCCTGAAGCGTTTTATGAAACACCGGACCTGATAAAGAAGGTCGTTCACCCCGGCTGGGCATACTATTGTAAAACACAATGGGCCAATCTGTTGGCTGGGGATATGCCACCGGTCTATGAATATCAGATCATACACAAAACAGGTGAAGAAAGATGGTTACATCAGCGTAATGTGTTGATCCGTGGTGACAACGGGCAACCCATGGCAATTGAAGGTATCGTATCGGACATTACCGAGCGTAAACGCAGAGAGGATGAGCGGGAGAAAATCCAAGCGCAAAACTGGCAGCTTCAGAAAGCCGAAAGCCTGAACCGTATGGCCGGGGCAATCGCCCACCACTTTAATAACCAACTGATGGTGGTGATGGGCAACCTGGAGCTTTTGATGGAAAATCTGTCACTATCAGACATCCAATTGAAAAATATGACAAAAGCTATAAAAGCGACCCGCAGAGCCGGTGAAGTGAGCAGCCTGATGTTGACTTATCTTGGACAAACCACTTCCAGACTGGAGCCAATCGATATGGGTGAGATCTGCTACCGAAGTCTGCCCCTGGTTCGGGCCGTCCTGCCCAAAAGAATACACCTCGAAACGGGTTTCCCATCTCCCGGTCCGACGATCAACGGAAACGCAAACCAGATGCAACAGGTTCTGATCAACCTGATCACCAACGCCATAGAGGCTGCCGGTGACGGCGTGGGAGCCATTGAACTGACCGTGCGAACCGTTTTAGCCGGTGAAATTCCCGCAACGCACCGTTTCCCCATTGGCTGGGAGCCGCGGCACAATATCCATGCCTGCCTGGAAATCGCGGACGGCGGCTGTGGAATTGCGGGAAAAGAGATCGAGAAAATTTTCGACCCGTTTTTCACCACTAAATCCCCCGGCCGGGGACTGGGTCTGTCCGTGGTACTGGGGCTTGTGCGAGCACACGGCGGGACCATAAGCGTAGAGAGCGAACCGGGCCGAGGGAGTTTGTTTCGAGTCTTTTTGCCGGTTTCGGCCGCAACGATCATCCCCTTTACGGAAAAAACCGGATCAACGCCGGAGAGGGTTGGGGAGAATATGTTGTTGCAGCTCGAAGAGGCGGAACCGGTGCGAAAAATAGCATAGATGATGCTGACACGCGTTTTGGATTGAGTGTAAACACGAACGCAACGCTGCGAATAATTAGATTCGATAAATTGAGATCTCGTACGGTGCTAATAAAAATCTAACAATAGGCGGTTATTTTGTTAGATGATGAATACGGAAACGAGGCCATATCAGATTAAATGCCCGCGCTGCGGATCGGATGCGTATAATTGCAACGGCCATACGGGGAGCGGCAAACAGCGATATCTTTGCCTGGTTTGCAACCGCCAGTTCGTCGAAGGGCTTGCGGTGAGCTTCGGTCATCGGCCGGTTTGTCCGCAGTGTCATTCGGCGATGCATGTATACAAGCAAGAACCGGGGGGCGTCCGCTTCCGGTGTTCCCATTATCCGCACTGCCGGGGATATATAAAAACCAACAGGGAGAGATTGGAACCATGACCTATTATGTTCATCAGGTACCGGGCCGTCTGCGGGTCCGCATTCCGGAGATTCGCAACAATCCTTACAAGGCCGCTGAAATCGAAAATCTTCTGAATCTTTATGGTGTTGAGACGGTGGAGATCAACCATCTGACCGGAAGCGTGGTGGTGGCTTACAACCCGCAACTGATCGATTCAAAGGAATTATTGCACATACTGCGGGACAAGGGGTACTACGACGGCAGCCGGGCGATCACGTGCGACGAGCATATTCAACGCGCCACCAGCGCCGTTGCCGACAAGGCCGGCCGGTATTTTTTCGGTTGGGCCGTCGGGAAAGCGTTGGAATCAAGCGGCTTTTCCCTGCTGGCGGCATTTATCTGATCCCCTGCGGGAAGAACCGCTTCATCGGTTCCTCACTCGTCTCACATCAGGCCACTTTCGGAGACTTCTCCCGCTTGTTGCCGATTTCGCCCGAAACCGAAGCTCCCCCCCTCCTCCGCTTTTTATCCCATCGTTTATAATCACAAAGCGTTTCCGCCCCCCTCCGCCACTTCAGGCACGCTCGAATGCCCTGCCGGGCCTTCTATAGAGAAGACCCGCGACCAACGCGGTGAAAGGCGCCACGGTGACAAGACCGAAGCTCCCCACCAGAATGTTCAACACCTCGGCGGCAACGAATGGCGCATTCAGAATGTTTGCAACCGGCAGCCCCTTGGCCATGAACAGCAAAAACATCGTGATGTGGCTGCTCGAATAGGCCAGCAGCAGCGTGGTGGTCATGGTGCCGATGACGGCCCGGCCGACCCGCAGTCCGGATCGCACGTGCTCGAAAAAGTCGATTTCCGGATGGTTGTGTTTGATCTCGTCCATGCTCGCGGCAATGTCCATGGCAAGATCCATGACGGCGCCCGATGAGGCGATAAACACGCTGGCAATGAAAATATCGGTCAGTCGCAGATCAACATAACCCGAATAGAGAAGCGTCTCGGCAAAGGGCCGCACGGCTCCGTGGAGATGAAAGGCGCGGGCAAACCAGACCGCAAGCCCGCAGGTCAGCAGCACGCCCAGCATGGAGCCGGCAAAGGTGGCCGTTCCCCGTCGGTTCAGGCCGCCCACCGAGAAGGTGATCACCCCGATGAGCAGCGTCACAATGGATAAACCGGTGGCAAGCGGCGAATACCCGAGCAGCAGCAACGGGAAAAAGAGTTTCCAGAGGACCATGGCGGCGAAAACGAATGAGAGGGCGGCCTTTAATCCCGTCACCCCGGCTATAGCCACCAGGAACAGCCCGAAGAGGCCGATCAGCACCAGCTGCATCCGCAACCGGTAGTAGCCGCGCGCCAGGCCGTTTCCGGGCTTCCCGCCGGCAATGTCGTATTCCACGAGTACGGTGCCCCCAACCTCGTAGAACTCGTCGAACTCCATCTTACCGGTGAGCATGTTGGTGATGGACAGCTCCTGGCCCCGGTGGGGGCCGTCGAGAAGCTGCACGGTTAAAAACTGGCTCTCGGTCCGGATGATCAGGTTCGTACGCACATTGCTGTTGTCAACGGCCGTGATCCGGCCTCGAGCATGAAGCCCGGCCGGACCGCGCGGAATACGCGCGATTTCCACGAAGAAGAGTCCAATACAAATTGCCGTAATAACAACAGAAAACAGCAAATCCCGCCACAACTGGGTCATTCGCCCCCCCCCTCTGGTGCCTTACGGATTATTTTCTTGTTTTTTTAATAAGAAAATAATCCGTAAGGCACTTATACCCCTCAAGGGGGTACTGAAAAAAAGTCCCGTCGCCGGGGTAAGCAATTTGGGCCTTGATCATCGTTTCGGCCGATTTCCCACGGCAGGCAGGCCGCGCCAGGGTGTTTTTGGAAGAGCGGCAGGCTGTTTGAGCGATAGCGAGTTCCTGCCGGTCTGGAAAAAATATCCTGGCGTGGCCGGTACGATGATCAAG
>JAZDPP010000111.1:0-37621 GCA_043797445.1 Pseudomonadota bacterium | reverse complement strand
GGCAATCATCTTTTGAATCAGCGCCATGTGCTCTTTATCGGGCCGAACCACATTGTTCTTACTCGCAACCCGCACGCCAAGGCCTGTGTTTCGGCTCAGGAGGGTCAGCGCCATTTTCCCATAATCCCGGTGAATGAAATTGCCCTTCCCGAAAGTGCAACCGGTCAGCACCTGCACCGCGTCCGCCGAGCAGGCATCGGTTTCCACAATGGCGACCAACTCTTCATCCTCCGAACGGTTCTCCTTCAGCCAGGCCATTCCTGCTTTGGCAGCCACATACCCGATGCAAAGCCCCGGGCAAAGGTGGCCGTGAAACTCGACGCACTTTTTAAACTCCTCGCTGTTCATGATTTTTTCCGCGTTCATGGTGGTTTCCTCCGTCAAATTGGATGCCATATTTCCCCGATAAACGATTATTCGATATAAGCTGGAAGGTTGCAGCGACTATTTGTTTGCAATGATGCAATAGAAACCCGGTTCGTCTATAAACGCCTCAATGGTTAACCTCGCATTCTGAAACATTGTCCGCATGCTCGCCGCATCCGGCAGGTGATCATGCATGACGGCATGGCAGGATTCGTGATGCCTGTTGATCTCTTCCGAAGAGCTGAAATGCGACACGACAAACACACCTTCCGGCTTCAGCGTACGTGAGAGCGCCCGCAAAGCGTTTTCCTTGTCATGAAAATGGGGAAAGCACGAAAAACAGATCACCCCATCGAAGGAGGCGTCCGCCAGGGGAGCATTTTCCACATCGGAAACCATGAATCGAATGTTTTCGCTGGGATGCAGGCACTGATTGGTGTCTATCATCTTTGCCGAGAAGTCGAGCTCGTAAAGAATTCCGGTGGGGGTGATCCGATCGAGAATGAAGGGAACCAGCACCCCGGATCCACATCCCGCATCCAATACGCGGTCTCCGGGTTTCAGCGGTAAAAGAGAAAACAGACGTTCAAATTGGCTATCATACTTATCGTAGCGCCCGGTTTCAGGATCCTTGTACCATTTATCGAGCCATTCTTCCGCATGGTCATTGAAAAACTGCTTCCGTTCGAAATAGATTTCATTCATCGTCATTTTCATGGGAGGTGTTCCTTTTTTTCGGTTGTAACAAGCCGCGTTTCGGCGAAAAGAGGTAAGCGGCCGCAAAAAGAGTGGTCGCCATCAGAACCACCGATGCACTCGACGGAAGATCAAAAATGTAGGATACAACGAGACCCGATACACAGGCGCCGATCCCCGAAGCGGCCGAAATGAAAAAAAAGTGCTTCAGATTGTATGTCAACTGGAGCGCCGTTGCGCCGGGCTGCACCAGCAAGGCGAAGATGAGCAAGCCCCCCACGGTTGCAAGGTTCGATGACACCACGGCCCCGGTGAGAAACAAGAGGGCGTAATAGATCGGGCGCTCCGGCACACCGCTCGACGCGGCAAGCCGCCTGTTGAACAAAACACAGCGAATCTCCTCGAAAAAGAAAACAATAAAAAGCACGAGAACCGATGTGATCAGCGCCAGGATGATGATGTCCGGTCCGGTCAGGGAGAGGAGACTTCCCCACATCAGGCTGAGAGCGTTTGCCTTCGTCCGCGTGAGAATTCCCATACCGAGAAACGCCACCCCCATCAGAAATGAGAACATGATACCGAGTACGTTCTCCGGGGCCATATCCGTGCGGTCCGAAAGGGGACCGAGTACACCCGCCGAAAGCAGGCATAATGCAAAACCGCTCAAAAAGGGGTTGAAGTCGAAAAGCGCCCCCAATACGGCGCCCGCAAAAGCGGCATGCGACATCGAAACACCGATCAGCGGCAGCTTCATCAATACGATAAATACGGACAGCAACGAGCAACTCAATCCGCACAGCACGCATGCAATGGCGGCACGCTGAATGGGCGGGTACGAGAGCGCATTGATTATCTGCTCAGTCATAGGAAACAAACCTTTTTCCGTTGCGTTCAAAAGTCTCCAGCGGGTACCGGAATAATTTGCTCAGCATCCTGCCCGACAACGCGGTATTGATGTCTCCATCAAAAACCGTTTTGCCATGATTCATCAGAACGGCACGCCGCATCGCGGCGGGCAGCATATTAAAATCGTGCGTAACAAAAAGAAGCGTCAGGGATTCCCGTTCGTAAATTTCATTGATCAGGTTCAAGACCTCTCTTTGGACGGCTACATCCAGATTGGCGGTCGGTTCGTCCATGAGAAGAATATCCGGTTGCTGAAGAATCGCACGAGCCAATGACACCTTCTGCCTCTCGCCTCCGGAAAGCTGGCCCAGAGGCCTTTGCGCAAGATGTGCGACGCGCATCATCTCCATCAGCCGTAATGCCTTTTCCCTCTCGGGCCGGCCGGGCGGGTGGAACAGTCCGAGCCGGCCGATGGCCCCCGTCATCACGGCCTCCAGTGCAAAAATGGGAAACGCGGGATCGATCGGGAAGGATTGCGGTACATAACCGATACGAAGCCGTGTTCCCCGGGACCGCTTCCACGTTTCACGTTTTCCGAAAAGAGAAAGCGCCCCCTCGAATTTTTCAAATCCGGCGATGACATTTAAAAGCGTGGTTTTCCCGGCGCCATTCGGGCCGATGATGCCCACAAACTCGTGGCGCGTTATGCCGAGGCGAATATCGTTCAGCAGCACTTCCCCCGTTTTACGAACGGTTATGCCCTTGAGTTCTATCAATTGATCGTTCATAAAGTTAGACTCCGCCGATGGATAAACGTACCCCCGGTTCCCGTCATTTCCTTTTCAACGTCGCCAGAACGACGGCAACATTCTCCTTGAGTGTCGTAAGATAACCGCTTTCCGACGGAAAATTCGTCAGAACAATATGGGGAACCCCCAGCGTTTCGGCGATGGCCTTTCCAGCATCCGGACCGGATTGAAGATTATCCACGACCATGATTGCATGCCGGCCCCGTCCGATTTCGGTTAGACGCACCACCTCCCGTGCGGTCATCGCCTCCTGCCTGCCGTATTCCCCCAGTACCTCAAATCCCATCCACTCAAGCACTTCTTTTTGCATGGAAGCGACAATGATCGGCTTTCCGTGGAATTCCGACCGGTTGATCTCTTCGATGAGCGAATGGGAAACCGCTTTCACCTCATGAATCACGTCGTCCTTCCGGCGCATGATCTCATCCTTATCTTCGGGAAAACGTTTTGAAAGGCTTTCGGCGAGAATATCCAAACCGGAAATATAGGAATCCGGAGCCATCCAGTTTCTGCCGCCCGCGGTCACGATGAGTCGTTCCCGGCCGTCCCCCCCGCCTTTGTTCATGAATGGCATTCCGCTGAATGAAACCGTCAGGTCCGCCTTGTTCATTTTCTCGATATCCGAGATCTTCACGTCATAGTGACCGGGGCATTGCCCCGGCGGAAGCACCGCGTCGATGGCATAACGATCCGAAGGCAGAAGGGCGGCAATCATTCCGGACAAAATCGTGTCCGATGCCACAATCCGATGCACGGTTTCCCCGTGCCCGCTTTCGGACCTGTTCGAAAAGCCGGTGCTGAAGCACACCAGTGTCATTGCCGATATCGCAAGGAATACCTTCTTTTTTGTCCTCATGGCTCGATCCTTAAAAAGCCGATACGGGTCCGTGTTCAAAACCGACTTCAATACGTCGTTCATTTCGAGAAAAAATGAACTCACTTGAACTTCATGCTGAAACCCGCAAAAACAGTTGCCCCCGGCATGCCGTAGCCTTTTGCGTACTCATAATCCTGATCGAAAATATTGTTGGCTGCCAAAAAGATCTCCGAATCGTGCAGTCGCAAGGGGACGTAATCAAAACGATAGCTCAGCCTGCCGTTAAACAGGGTGATGTCATCCAGCTTGTCGCCGTCGCCCAGTTGACTGAAGGTAAACGTGCCGGTCCGGCGAGCGGTTCCCTGATAGACGTCCCGAAGGTGCTGCATGTCCATGAAGATGCGGAAATTCTCCATAAACGCGCAGCTCATCCCGGCCTGAAACTGAAAACCCGGTGTATACGGCAGATAGTCCCGTTCAATGGCATCACTTCCCCTGGCTTCGGCTTCCAGCCAGGTGGCGCCCGCGAAGAACTCTACCTTTTTCAAAGGGGTTACCTTGCCCGTTAGCTCCAGCCCTCGAATCTCGTATTCGCCGATGGGGTCGTTAAATCGCGTGGGAACGGGGCCGAACATATAGGCCTGGAAACGGTCTTTCCCCTTGTCACAGAAGGCCGTGGCTCCCAGAGAAGCCTTTTCCGGCCAGGTGTGCGTAAGACCGACTTCATAGTGGTCCACCACCTCCGGCTTTATATCTTCCCAGTACTGATCGGGATCACTTACCGGAGCGCTTTCAAGCACCATATTCATCACGACAACCGGCGACGGATAGTTGACCCCGCGCGAATAATTGAAATTGAGATCGGTGTGACCGTAGCCCGTTACCAGACCGGCATGGGTTACGGTCTGGTCCTTAAATTCATTGTGAAGGAAATAGCGCAACCCGGCCGATGGAATGATGTGAAACCCCTTCGAATGCCCCACCATCTGACTGATGCCCGCATACGGAGAAAAAAGTGTTGTGTCGGGATACTCCCAGACCCTTTCCGCCCGCCCGCCGTTGATTCCCTGAACCGCCAGCCCGCTGTATGTCCGCTGGGTATTTTTCAATTCCGTCATGTCGAGGTCCGCGCCGGCCAAAATCTCACCCCCCGGCCAAAGTTGTAATTTCTCCCTGGCCCGAATGCCGTAAAGCGAAATCTCCTGCCGGGACCAGAGCCCACCGGTTCCACCGGCGGCGCGCTTGCCGTTTGTCAATTCCTGCAAGAGATCAAAAGAGGTATCATTCCAGTAAGCCTTCAGATAACCGCCGGCCTGAGCGTATTGGTGGTTCAAGGTGAAGGAGGCAAGAGAGGTTTCGGTATCGAAACGTTCCGCTGCGGGCCAGCTCACACCATTTGTTGCGGTGGGCACGGTATCCGGCATCGCAGCCAGCGTTTGACCGCTGACATAGTTGGCGAGCAGCCGGATGCTCCATTCGTCGTTGAGCTCATAGCCGGTATTGGCATAGTAGTTTTGCTGCTGTCCGCGGGAATGGTCTTCATGACCGTCCGTCGATGCCCAGCTCTGAGACACGTAGAAATCAAACGGCCCTCTTTTTAGGCCACCGGAAAGACTCTGGTCGAAGGTGGCATAACTGCCCCCACTGAAATTTAACGTCATCTCCTGCCCCTCTTCGGTCAGATACTTGGGCAGGATGTTGACCGACGCGTAACCGTTTCCGAATTGAGAGGGTTGCGGGCTCTTGAAGACTTCTATCCCCCCGATGGTGGAAAGGGCGATTCCATCCCCCAACACCTGACCGAAGAGCGCCCCAAAGCGGGGAACGCCATCGAATTGAACCGCAAAATCAGCGCTGGGATGGCTGGCGCCCCGGCCACGAATGTAAAGGCTGTGGCTGGTCTGGCTCCCCATCAGATTCTTGCTTTGAAACATCACGCCCGGAACGTCTCGCAGAGCGGACTGAAAATCATACGCATTCTGTTCCGCGATCTGCTCTTCCGTTACCAGATTGTACTGGGTTCCGTAACGGGTATTGACCGGTGTAACGGGATTGCTGTAAGGAATGCCGATCACCAGTATTTCTTCAAGAGTCGTTATATTTTCCTTTTTTTCTCCACCCGCTTCCGCTATCGCCAGGACAACTGACATAAAGAAGAAACACGTGCAACAAGCGGATATCCAAACGTTTCTTACCCTGAACACCCCCCCCGTTTCCGCTCTTCGTTTGTCTGCAAAAAAAGAAGTTATCATGATCATCATCTTTACGACTCTTTTCATAAATTCCTTCATTTGGATCTTTTCTCCCCGTTCAATTAGAATTTTTTGCTGCATGGCATCAGTGAAGCTCGGGGAGACAACGCACACGAATGATAAGATCAAAATAGTGTAACGCTTTTTTGTGCACCGAAAGCATCGTTGAAATAGGGAAAATTGAATAATTACGGTATAAAAAAGAGCTGACGTGGTTTAGCCAAGTAACAAAATAGTGTAACGGTTTTGTGGGATTTCATTTTTTAGCGTCAACGCATGAATTGGGGACTTATTCAACTGCATGAATGGACAAAACGCCATCGACTTTTTGAAAACGGCTTTCGAGATAAAAAACAACGGATAGGGGGATGCATAGGAAGAAAGTGCAGGATGAATAACGTAACGGAAGTGGGGGGAGGTAAAACGCTATGGGTGTTGCATTTCGGATAACAATGAAAGCACCAGGTTGACGTCGACAAAGCTATGATTGAGCTCTTTCGCCTTTTGCCGGCAATCCGTTCGGAATTCTTCGAATTTGCGCATGTCTCCTTTTACATGGGCATAGATCTGCTCAATGGCCTCGGATTCGAAATCCTTGTATTCCAGGATAAAGTCTTCCACTTCGATGGGATAAAGGGTGAGGGTTTTTAGCCTGCTTAAGATATCCGGATGTTCGCTGGTGAGAAAGGTCCTGACCTTGGGCAACCCCGCGAAAATGACAGGAACTTCTGCATCTATGATTCGTTTTAAGTACGGCCACACCCGGCGGTCCAGATCGTTGGCTTCGTCGATGACGAGAAAAAAGTCGGACAGACCGCATATCAATTTCAGGTAACCGGGTGACCTTCTATAGCTTGCGCTTGCCTCATAATTCAAATCCTTCAATATGGACGCCAGGAATTCGTGAACGTTGAAGAGTGATTCCACCCACACAGGGCGTCGTTTTTTGGGTTGAATCAATTGCAGAAATCGGGTCTTTCCAGCGCCGTAACCACCTTCGATCAAAACGCTTTTGCCGTGGTTGATCCGGTAGTAAACCGAGGACAGATACGACACCCGGCGCTTGTCATTGATGAAGCTCTCTTTTCGTTTCATATCGTTTGATAACCCGCCTTTCGTTGATGTTTTTCGCAGTCCAGCATAAACGCATTGAACAGGGCCGCGCCGGTGATCTCAACCGGTTGTTTCAACTTGCGCAAGTAGCCGTCATACCTTTCCTTGTTGCGCTCATAAACCGTTTTGGTCATGGCAAACGATAGCCCCCGGCGATGTCTTTCGATCAGCCATAGCCTGTCGACTACCATGCTTTTTTCGGTTAAAAACCGGCAAATCAACTCCACTTCATTTTCTTTCAGCTTCGGCACATCGCTTCCGGCTGGCTTTTCGTACGGCTGCTGACCGATGGCCTCGCCCAGCAGCACGCCGTCTTTTTTATGTTCGAAGATCAAAAGCTTGTCATCCACATGGGATACATATACTTTCGTACTCTGGCTTCGGCTGAATTTCTCGGCGCCCACCACCACGACGTATTTCCGGTTCCGGAAGGTTATGAGCCCTTTGACCGACACCGTGGCCTTTACCTTTTCAAAGCCGTATTGGATCAACTCTTTCACATGCTCCGGCGAAAACGACATCGTAGGCACCGCCGCAAGATACGCCTCAAACTTTTGTGCGGGTATCCATGACTGGGTGGCGCCATCGACGCTGAAGAAATGTTTCGAATCGTTATGTTCCCGGCGGTAAGCCTCGATCATGCCGCTTCCCCTTAATTCGCGAATGCCGATATTGAGATGGGTGACCGTAATCTTGGACTTTTTTCCGTTTTTGAAAAGATATCCGGGCTCGATTTTAACGATTTTTTTCTCGAACGCCCTGATGATCCGGATTTCGAAATTGTGCAAACTTCGGTGGGAAGATTCCAGGTGGGCCTTATCCTTGGCTGCGGCTGTCCGCGCAAAATCGGCTTCAAAATAAAATCCCCCCGGAACCGAATGCGCGGTATTGAGCGCTCGGATAACCCGCTGAAGGTTTAGAAAACCGCCCGCTTGATCCGGACGAAGGCGAATCTTTTTTTGCGGGAACGGCGTGCTCAGCAAAAATTCATTGAATATGTTGATGGAGTTTTCGCTGCTTTCTGGAAAATAGGCGTTCAGGGCGAACATGTAACGCGAGCCGGTGTCATAGGTTTCGATCAGGCGCGGCTTTTGCCAGCCGCCTGCGTCATTGACGATTTTGATGTAAGAAAAAACACAGCCGTCCATCTGCACCAAAGCGAACACCTCCTCGCTTTTGAAGGCATAAGGCGGCGGATCTTCATCAAAATCAGGCTTATGAAGATAGATCCCGAGGTTTTCTTCCTTGATAAGGCGGCGCAGTGCCGACAAGGAAATCTTTTTGTGAAACTCCTCTTCGAGCCAGTGATGATACGTTTTGATCTTGCGCGCCTTTTGGGTGATGAAGATAAAGCTTGGGTCAAGCGGGTCGCTCGATGCTTTGAGCATTTCGGTAAATCGTCTTTTGACCTGTTCGCACAAGACCCGCTTACGACCGCTGGCCTTGCGCCCCTCCATGATTCCCTCGCCGGCAAGCAGCAGAGGCTTGGGAATAATGCCGGTCTTTTTGTAGAGGTCCATATAGTACTTTTTTGCTCTGCGTTTTGCAGGACCGGTCTTATCCATGATTTTCTTGTGCAAGAAAATGAGAAACCGGTCATCCCGAGGTAATTGATCCATGGCGCCTTTTAGCCTTTCGCGACGATCTTATCCTTCATCACCTTAAGCCAGAAAAGACCTGCCTCGCGGGAGGTGGCGCGCCACCGGTCCTCCGCAGCCAGGCGGATCTGCTCCAACATGGCCATGACCACCTCATAGTAACCGGGGCTGATGATTTCGGTCAGATCGACCCGTGCCTTTGTCTTGTTCGCGAACTTTCCCGCAAAGCATCCGATGTTTCGGGCGTTCAACTCCAGGCCCGCCGAGAGAAAATCGCCCCAGAGCTTTCTTTGATCCGTCGGTTCGAGTTTACCGAGGGACCGCAACTGAGCCTCGTTTTCCGGCAACACGTCCCCAATTGGGGACAAATTGTCGATCACGCGCGAGGCCTCGATCAGCCGATAGGCGTGGGACCTTCCCATGTCCCAGCGCTTTTTGACGTATTGCTCGAAACTATCAAAGAGAAGCTCGCGGTAGAGCCGCTCATTGCGGATCTCGCGAAGCGCCTTGCCGACCTTGTAAAAACAGCGACGCTCTGAATCGATGATCTCTTCCAGCGTTGTCAAACGATTTTGCATTACCGCGCCCCTATACCCGCGAGCAGTTGCGAAAGATCCCTTTTTGATTTGAGCAGACCTTTTAAAAACGTGGCACTATCCCAAAACCCGATCTTTTTGACCTCCATCGTGATCTCGATGGTATTGAAGTTCATCTGGCAGCGAAAACATCGGGCCAGGTTGGTCGCTGGCTTGATCGATGTTTGAAATTCATTGCAGATCGGGCAAAGAAATCGAAAGAAGCCCTCGCTGGTCTTTGCGGGAATCGAAAGCACGTCCTTGATCAAAAGATCGATGGGAATCTTATTGCGCAGTTCAAACAACTCTTCGGCTGAAAACCGTCTTTTCATGTCAATTCTCCTATGGGTTTCTTAAAAAGCCCTCACACGGCTTGATGAACGCGTCCGGGGCCGTACCCGCGACGAGGAAATTCCCTCAAAACAACCCCCCATCGACCACAAAAACGGCAATAGTCCCAGTCCCCGGGTTGAAACGATACGCAATTCGCATTTCTGGAGGGCATTTTATACATAGTCACCAGCGAATTAGTAGCTTGATCATCCATCTTTTTTAATCCGGCCTGGCATTTTCCATGACGGCGGCGGTTTTCGCCGAAACGATGAGTGCGTCTGCCCTTTTCGGTTTGACGGTAGCGACGCTGAGCCTCTCGATGGGAACAACGGCGGGCGGCTTTCCGGCATCGGTTGCTACAGTATGCTTGGCCGCGAAAGCACCTTCGGCAGACACAAAAGCGGATGTGACAGAAGCGGCATGTAATAGAAACCAGAAACAAAATCCAGCCTTGCAAACCGCCGGAAGCCGCTGTAGGCTATAGCCGTGTGGATTGGGCTTCCGGTCTTGTACCGAGGTTCAACATTATAAAGCCCGAAACGGCAATTTCGGGCTTTTTCCTTCCCGGAAAATATACCGAGATTCAGGCAATTGAAACCTCTTGATTGCCCCCCACAGCTTAATTACCCTCCCGGGTTCTGAAAAAGTATCCGTGGGTTAACGAACCAGTACTAAAAGCCATAAAAATAGGTCTCTTCCCAAAATCGGAAACACTCATGGGCCGCTGGGTATCTGGAATGTTTCTGAATCAGCGCAGTTGAGAAGCGTCGCTGTTGGCGGGGTCTCTGCGGAGGGTCCGCGGGGTATGCGGGGTATGCGGGGTAAGGTAAAACCAAGGGCGGGGTATGGCTGCGGGATATGACTGCGGGATATGCGGGGTCTCTTACCCGAGTGTTACACTATTTTGTTACAATAAGACAAATAAGCGTTACACTATTTGAATCTTACCAGCCGGGTGGGATCCAATTTGCCGGAATTGATTTGTCGGTGGAAATAGCTGCGACAATTGGCGTTAGAAATCCACTCACTAAGGTTGCAATATCATTAAAAGAATATGGAACCTGCTGTTGTCTAAGTCTTTTCCAAAAGGCTGCCCACTGAATCTGCTTGGCATCTATGAAAGACCCTGTAAATGCATCAATTACCGCAGGCAGTGCGGTTCCGCGTTGTTCAAAGGTCAACCGAATCGCTTCAGCAAGTATGGCCCCATCAAAATCGAACTGGCGGGACAACAACCAAATGTCATAGAAATCTTTCATCCGGCTGTTGAGCACTCCCAGTTTGACCATGGCTTCAAGCTTTTCCGCTATGGAGCTCTCCCGGCTGTAGCAGAGTAGCCGTGGCGCCGGGAAATTCAGCAACGTTGGAAAATCTGATGCTTCAGGCGCTGGGTACACGACATCGCCGAAACCGATGTCAATCTGCATATTGATTCTTGCGGAGTCCAATGCGCCCAGAAAGCGAATCCTGATTCCCGCGTAATCCGCATCCTCGGTGATCTGCTCAGCGCGAATGGATTCAGAATCAAAGACAAGCCCGTCCGCCGCAACGTCCACAGTCAAGATGTCTCGAATCTGTGTGACGATGTTCGGCACCTCGTTGTTTGTTCTTCCCAGCATGTCGATATCCATGGTCGGGCGAATTTCGGGTGATCGCCAAACTCTCAACATCAAAGCGCCTTTGAGAATAAATCGGTCAGCGTGAGCGGATTGGGTAAGCCGGTAGAGAAATCGCTCCATTGCATAATATTGAAGCAGTTCATTAAACGGCCGCCGGTCGTTCTTGGCTAGGCTAAGGAGGCGTTGCCGGACAGACGCTGGTATGTTTCTGAGAGACTTCATATCGTCGCCTCCAGATATGGCCGCATTATCTTTTCAACCCTGCAGATCTTGGCGTAATTGAGCAGGTCACCCAGGGCGAACTCCTTTCGTGTCCTATAGAGTTTCAGTGCTTCAAGCACCACGTCTATGCCCAGTTTATTCCGAAACTTGAAGGCGTCGGCGAGTGTTTTTTCCGGGCTGTATATTTTGACGGGAACGCCATCAATGTGATGTTCTTCGATACCGGATTTGTAAGCTTCGTCCGAGAAGCGGTGGGCTTGAATGGGGGGATAATCAAGTGAAGGCACCCGGGAGTCTCTTGGCACCGCGACGAAAACCGTATGTGGAATCTGGGTCGTGATGTCATGGTAAGATAGTGCGGAGATAAGGCAGATGACAGCATTCGGGTAACGGAGGCTCACCGTAACAAGATCCGGATTGCTGATTGGAGGCAACTCTACCAGCCGATAGATACCCCTGCTCATCTGCTCGATAACCCCGCGGTCCCTCAGTGAATAGAGCATGTAGCGTGTGATGCCCTGATCAATGGCTTCAGTCATTCGAAGCCGCCCACCGTGCTTGCGGAAAATATTTTCAGGTCGTTCCTTCATGTGTTATCCCAGACAAAGAGTTATCATTTATTTGCATATGGTAACAATATGTCTGATTTTGGCTAAAAAGGCAAGAGGGGGCTGCATCTCACGGAGCCATCGGATTAGTGAGCACCAACTTGAGAGTGGTTAATTTTTCACCCAGACGATCAAGGGGGGGGGTAGCCGTGCAATAAAAAGGTCACCTTTGGCGCTTTCGAAAGATTCGGCTTGCTTCAGAGACCTGAGTTATCCACAACAGATCACGGGTTCAACCAACCATTTGATAAGATAATAATATCAGTTTGATAGTGCTGATTTCGATACGGCCAACAAAGACTAAGTTATCATCCGCTTCCAGTCGCCGGTTACCTTTCACAAATAGATTTCAATACGTGGAGACCACAGTCATTTTTGACCGCATTGCAGGACGATTTCTTTTACCGCCCAAATCAGGTTCTCCTCGCTGGGGATGTAAGCCGGGTCCGTCACTGGACGGACAGCTGGATTCGGGGGTTTCGATGATTTAGGCCTTGTGGGAAAAAGTCCGGTTGACAAAAAATCTTAATAGTTAATATTAATTTATTGACATTAGTTGCTATTATCGATATTGATTATAGTAGCTTGTGCCCTGAGGCCTTCTTCAACCCCCAGGATTGGTGACGGGGGGCCTCGTGGCAAAAAAAATCTTCAACATGGAGCACAATGGGGCGGTTCAGGGTAATCGCCTGCGACCCCGAAGGTGTTTTGCGGGCATTGGAAGGCGGCGCTGCTTGATGTTAGGCAACCATTTAATTTCCGGTATCGTGATGACAGAATTCTACTTGGCCCTCACCGGATATCTGTGGCGATTTCAAGAATTCGTGCAAAGCGAAACCCTCTTCTATCAGCTACCTTGTATTGCGGCAATTTTCCTGGGTTCGGTATTCTCCGATATTGACATCAAACTAAACATCCCCAAATTTCATAGGACCTTGACACATTGGCCCTATTTGTACATAGTAATGATGGTTTTTTGGATTTGTTTTTACCAAGATCGCAACGGGGCAATGGATCCCGTTGCTTTTTCTTTCTCAATGAGTTGCTTGGTCCATATTTACATGGACTACAACACAATGACAGGGGTCCCGCTGGGCCTAAACCCTTTTGGACGCAAATACAGCTCCAGAAAAATAGCGGTTGGGTCTTCGGGGGAGTTAATTGTCACAATCATTATGCTATTAATTGCAATCTGCATATATTGGGTCCCATTGATCTTTATGGAAATTGTTTGAAAGCGGCCTGAGCGTCAATCACCCTACGGCTAAAGCCTGGGGCTTGAAGGTTTCGATGTACATCTCGGACAGATTATATAGCGCTCCACTTGATGAGACAACCTGGTGGATGATGAATGCCCCCCACGGGAAGACCACAAATTATTATCTATTTCGAACCATAAACAACAAAAAAGAAAGAATCTTCTTAGGGAAAAAGCCACGGGATATAAAACGCATTGAAAATAAGATACGGGAATACGAGACCAAACAGAAACTCCCCAAACAATTGGTCACAGATTTAAAAACTCTCGTTTTGGTGGTAGTATGCCCATCACATGAAAAATCATCCCGCCAGAGTATCGATCCCAGCCAAACGAAATGGGTCGCACGGCTTCTTAACAACAGTGGCGTTCAAGCGTATTACCTGTACAGAAGAATCTGGAAAAAGAATGAAAGGATTTACCTCGGGGTAAATTTGGATCCGGTTACTGCCGGAAGAAAAATTAAAGAAAAGGAAGAAAAAATCGGACTTGATGAAAAATATCGAACCGACACGGCCAATTTCCTAATCGAAGTCAAAGAATCAATCCCAGTCAACGACCCGGTAATAAATTACCGAGCATGTGAATGCCCAAGTTGACCGAATGTCGCCTTATATCCCCATGGCTGAAGCCAGGGGCTTTACGGCGACATTCGGTCAACTACCACAATCCGACATGGGTTTCCGTATATTTTTTACCATCTTGCTAAAAAGCCAATCGTTGCCGGGCGATATTTCCCAACTTGCCGGAATCAAAGCTGTCTTAGGCCAAATCATTACAGTTACAGTAGCGTTTTTTTTGAACATTTTCCGGGAAGAACTCTTCAGATGGGTACCTTTCCTTCACATCTACGCATTGTTTTTCATCAGCAGTGCCCTGAGAATTAGCAAAAGAGACGCTTTGTCATCTCTGGATGGGATAAGAGCCTTTGCCGTTCTTCTTTTTCTTGTTGGAATCATCCTCCAAGGCTTGTCCTACTTCGGGCATCCGATTTCGATCCCAATATTCCAGCGGATCATGGGGATGTATTTGCTGTTCTATCCGGTCGCTTTGTTTGGGATTGCCGCAAATCTTTGCCTTTTGTGGATTTTCTTTTTTTTGTTCAAGGTTTGTGGTTTTGCAAAAAAATGAGGGGATACATTTTTCCTGGACACCCATGGCCGGTTGCCCCGCATTATACCTCGCAAAAATGAGCGGTTTGCGGTGCGATGGTCAAAAAGTCTTTGTCTGTTCGCACGCATAAATGTTCCTGCGGCTTTGTAGCAAACCGCGATTATAACGCGGCGCTCAATATTTTGCGTATCGGACTGGATGCGCTGGCTGGACAACCAGCCTATATGCTCGGTTTTTCAAAGCCGAGAGCAGTCACCGCTATCTATCCCCACGTCGGAAGTGGCCGGGTGGACGGACGCCCCGCCGATCTCCTGCTCCATCTGGATGGATACAAACCAGTGTTCCCCTTGCCGGGAAACTGTGGTGTTTTTCGGCAGGCCCTCGATCTCCCTGCTTTTGATGAACCGGACCCAGCCGATCTTCGGCAGGTAAGAGGTTTGCGGCGCTAAAAATATTGATCACCTAAGCCGAATTTTAGAACCGTATGTCAGGTGCCGACTCGAAGTTGGCAGTGTCCATGTTCGAAAAAACGATTGGCCAAGTCCATCGACAACCCATCGGTTAACGCCTATTCAAAAAATACTTTTCAAAAATATAAAATAATTTTAGGAAATTTATGCGTTTAAAATTTTAATAAATACAAATATATACACGCTTATAAATTCGTATATATTTTTTATTGTTAAAAACATGTCAAAATTAGGTTATTTTTGCCAATTTCAGACAGGAAACTTATTTTTAGATAGTGTATGTATTTTTCACAACAAAAATTCAAGATTCGCCATGAGCGCGGTGGAGGTAAAATGTGAAGCACATATTATGTATCGTATTTATTTTATTGACTTTGCAACCAACTGATAAATACTGCCTGGCAGATGTTGTTAGCCATGCGCAGTACCACGACATGATCCGGACGGTGAGCCGCGAAACCGGCCTAGAGGCCAAAGTAATCATGGCCGTCATAAAACAGGAATCAAACTGGGATCCTCTGGCAGTCTCTAGTTCCGGGGCACTGGGACTGATGCAGGTAATGCCAGAATCTGCTGAAGAAGTCGGAATCCCCGGGTCAAACCTATTCGATCCTTACCTGAACACGCTTGCCGGCTCTAGATACCTAATAAAGATGTACGAACAATTTTCAAATTGGGGGGAGGCGCTTGCTGCATATTATATGGGGCCGGGACGATTCGAAAAAAAAGAGCTGAAAAAAGAACATTGGCGTAACTTATCGAGATATTTGAGGGCGATAAGGGGGCACATGAAGAATTACGAACGGTTTCAAGCTCAGTTAGATGGAGCGAAAAACCAGGAGTCAACAGTCCCTAAGCTGAAGACTTAGGGGCTTGCAAAAAATTATAAGCTCTGAATTTTGCTTTGGTATGTACAAGGTTTCGGCACGCGCGCATGCCCGTACGCACAACTAAATGCCCGATCCTAATATACGGGAACGCAATGGGGGAGTTGATACGATGTCGGCACGTACAAAAAAAATAATCATCACGATTGTACTTCTCCTTGGGATGGGGTCATTTGCCCTTTCGCAAGAAAATGTTGCCTTGGGAAAAAACCAAATGCTCATGACACAGATCGTGGCTCTGATACAAGGAAAAACAAATTCTACCACAAATGCAACCACGGAGGGGCCAATTGATTGCAATCAACCATCCAATCATATCTGCAGTCCTCCGAAAACCAACACAGGCGCCCAGACTGCGACCCAAAGTGCAATAATCAAGGACGGCCGGCCGGAAAACGAAAATGCTATTAAAAAAAACTGACATCAACCGCCAGAGTGAAAGCACAGATCTGCCGAAATCCCGCCTCGAGTGGATACTAAGGGATGCAATGGACGCGCATGCCTCGGACATACACCTTTCCCCCTATAATAAGCATACCGTGCATATCCGTTACAGGATAGACGGATCTTTGTATATGCGCGGAGAGATGACTGCCGGCGCCTATCGGGAGCTATGCTATCTCATCAAAGGTTTGGCTGGCATCAGGAAAGGGGATATCAGTCCCGCCAGCAAACGTCTCAAAATCAACATGGGCGACCAAGATCACCATTTTCGGATAGAAACAGGGTACAATCATATATACGGGGCCGCTATCATAACCATTCGCCACATCCCCATGGATAGCGTCTTTCTGGATGTGGACAAAATAGGTTTTGAATTGTCAGATCTGTTTGCTCTCAAGATGGCGCTGCACAAAAAGATGGGGATGATTCTGGTCAGCGGGCCCACGGGATGCGGAAAGACCACCACGCTGTATGCCGCCATTAGTTACCTGCATCGCTTGGATATGACGGAAAAAGCAATCGATAAGCATATCGTTACGATTGAAAGCCCGATCGACATTCCCATTTCGGGGATTACCCAACTAGAAGCCAGGGACGATGTGACGGTTGAGGATTTGGTCAAATCGGCAATGCGCCATGATCCCGACATCATCATGATAGGCGAAATTCGCGACAAAGCCTCCGCGCAAGAAACGCTAAAAGCAAGCCAGACTGGCCACCTGGTCATGACAACCGTTCACGCCAACAGCGCCCTCACGGCGATCACAAAGATGATTAACTACGATCTGGATACCTATAGCTTTGTCACATCCACTCGTGCCGTACTGTCTCAACGGCTGATTCAGAAGCTGTGCCCACATTGCAGAGAAAAAACGACGCCGGATGAAATCGAGCTTCGGGTTCTTAAAAACACAGGAGAAACGCTGCCTGCCACATACTACAAAAAGGGAAAAGGGTGTGCCTATTGCGGTGGAAACGGTTTGGAGGGGCGTAAATTGATATACGAGTTTTTTCCGATTGATAGTGAGGATCAAGGACTGATTCTGGGCAAGCTCGATGAAAAAATCAGCCTTGATCGGCTACGGGGAGAATTCTCCCGAAAACATAATACGAACACGTTGCCTCAAAACATCATCAGGGCTATATCGCAAGGCGAAATATCGGTCAAGGAAGCCATCACACACTTGTAAAGGGGAAAAGACCGTGCGACGAGCAACCGTGATAGTGATACTATCCATCATCGTCAGTATTGTTTGCACAGAAGCAAAAGCTGACAACTGGCTGACAGATTCGATCATTATTAATTCAACGCCCTCAACCGCAAAGCTGAATCATGGCGCTTGGGTTTTTGGTGGTGATACCTCCATCAAGATTCCTACCTCATCTTTCCATCCATTCCATGTGGCACTCCCTAAAATATCGGGGGGTGGGTGCGGCGGCATTGATGTGTTCTGGGGTGGATTTAGCTTGATGGATCCGGAAATGCTGGTGCAATATGCCCAAAACATTCTGGCCGCTGCTCCATCCTATGCGTTTGATCTTGCATTGCAAGCTCTCTGCGAACCTTGCCAGGGTATTAAGACCAGCCTTAATAAAATAGCCAGCGACTTAAATAATCATACCTTGGATTCTTGCAGGGATGCAAAGAGAGGCCTCGATTTCATTACAAGCTACATGCCAACACAGGCCATAAAAGGTGAGATAAATTCTCAGTCAAAGGAATATTTGGGTAATATTGAGAAATCTATCGCGGGATTTTCGACTGACGTAGACAACATTTTTAACACGCAACTATTGGACAACGACGCAAACCTATTAGAGAAAATGCTGGTGATACCGGAGCAGCCGGACCACTATCTGTCTTTTTGGGTGTCGATAGTCGGACACAAGATGTGCAGCGCCTCCCCAGACTTCAGTGTCTTTGATGCTGGGATGTACGAAGCCGCAGCGTCTTTTTTCTCCTCACCAAAGGAATTTATCGAGTTTGTGAGAGCGATCACTGGAGATTTGCTTTTTGCGAGAGGGGGAGACGGTGTTCAGGGGTCATCAGATGCGGGGAAAAAAAGCGGATGGACCCGAGCCGAAAACTTCGACTACAAAGTGGTAAGTGATAGATTTGGTACGATATATCAAGATAAAGGGGCAGAAGATACGCCCCAAGTGATGACTATTAATGACGTAACGACTCCAACACATCCGGTCCTCAGCATCAACGAAAATAACCGGCTTTGGGGGTTGAAGCTTCCAAATGAGCCTGACGCAAGTTACATAGGCGCCCCCGGTTATAAGGGATTTTCATTTGTTAGAGACGTACCCGGCGGTTCAGCAGCGATCCCCGATCAGGAATTAACCATCATGACCCTTGCAAATCCAGCGAATAATTGCGCAACCCCAAAAGACTGTGCAAAGGATCGAATCAATAAGATTCTCGATAATATACGAGAAAGATCGGGAGGCACCCAAACAACGCCCGATGATTTTGTCGCTTTTAATGCCATGCCCGTCTATGTGTTCACCAACCGGGTAGGAATGCTTTCGGTTAAGTTCCCAGGAATTATAGATGAAGTCAGGGATAATATAGCGACTGTGGCCGGTTATTCCTACGCGACCGCCCGATTAAATGCCTCGTTAACCTACGCCGAGATGCTGTTAATTGAAGGAAGAACCGCCGCGCTAAATTTAAAGAAGAAAAAATTCGAGGGATCTCAAGGACTCGAGGACTGGGTAAATTCAGCCCTAACCAATATTGAAAGGGCAAGAAACGAAAACACAAAATTCATGGCGGCAAAAGTAAAGAGTTGTGTTGAGGAGATAGTGAATAAAGTCAAATATTATCGAGATATAGAAGATGGAATCACGCGGACAGTATCCGCATCCGCATTTAATTCAATTTACGCTGCTGATTGGAAATAAAGTTTGGAAAAAAAACTATGGGAATATGGGATATCCACCCGATAGCAGTTAACGTCCAAATGCTTCTTGAAATTCTAAACTGGATCGGCATCCAGGTATACGGTGCTGCGAATAACAACATCGCCACCCCCACGATCCAGTTCTTGGTCACAACATCATTTTTGATGGGAATCATCACCGTGGCGGCTTCGGTGCTCACATCATCCGGGCGCGAGAAGATGGGCGGCTTTTTCAAGCATCTAATCATTACCATGGTCATTATCACAGCAGGATTTTCAATTCCCGTCAGACTGCGGATCAATGATTTGTTGCTGCAAAAAATATTCGCCAACCCAAATATTGCATGGGAAACAGGGAATGTACCATTCGGATTGGCACTCCCATTGTTTCTGACAACCGAATTTGAATACGCCATGACAAAAATCATCGACGACAATTTTACCGAGAGATACGTGCCTGTCAATCCGATGGGAGGCGATGAGGACTATCTGAAACTCTCCTACGGAGGCGGTGTCGGCGCGGTTGGAAATATATTATTGGGGCTGCAACATGCATCTGCCCAAGACCCGAGACTTGTCATAAACACAATGACGTTTGCGAAAGAATGCCTCATACCGGCAGTGGTATTGAAAGTGATACCTCCGGCAATCCTGGCGAGAGCAGATAATTTGCAAACCACTATCGCCAACAATCTATTGATCAATTATTTCGCCGATTACGAAAAAGCTGACGGAACCGTTGTCACGATGACCTGCGAACAATTTTACAACCAAAACTTGGCGATTGACATTCAGGCGGCAAATAACGACATGCAAGGGGCTTTCGTTCGGGCTGGATTTAACGCGCCAAGACTCTTAGCCAATGGAGCCGATGTAGTAACCTCTATGATGGTCGCCGCAGATTCACTTTTAAAAACCGCATACAACAACAATGGCCTAAATGGCAATACCATGGTTCTAAACGCCTGGCTGGGACGAATGATTGATCTCGCCGTATCAGAATCCATGGGCAGTGGCGACCCGTTAGTCCAGGCCATGTCTGAAAAACTGCGGGAGTTTAAGTCCGAAAAGGCGGCGGGGGGATTAATGGCGCTGACATGGTTACCGAAAATTAAAGGCGCCCTGCTCTGTCTTCTATGCGGTCTTTGGATAGCATTGGTCCCGTTTATGTTTCTGTACGGGAATAGAGTTTTGATCTCATGGACCGGGATGCTGCTGTGGCTGTCAATTTGGGGAGTGATGCTCACTATCATTAATGGGATCTATACTCACGAACTCGTTGATACCCTGACCAATCTCACGCCGGCTCTCAACGGTAGCAGAACGATGACGTTTGGCAACCGATTCATTATCTGGAATGCGGCATCCGAAACCTTGACTGAAATGGGGATGATTTTGGCTTGGGTAATACCACTTTCAGGGATCATCATGGGATGGCTTTCGACAAAGAGCTTTGGCGCCGCCGGCACAAGCCATGTGGTTGAACAGCAAATTGGCGGCGCTGCCAGAGGCGTTGGGGAGGTTGTCAGCAGCCGCGGTGCCCAGGATCACGCCGAAAGAAACGTCCAGGCTGCAACCTTTAGCGGCGGGGGGCAATTCGGGCCGAATCCGGGATACGCAATGGAGGCCGCAAAATACAATACCGCAAGAGTTATGGGGCGGGTTTCGGCATGGCAAGAACACGGCAGTAGCAACATTGCTGATCTCACCTTCGGCGAAATAGACGCCTCAATGGGTGGTATTGGCCGGGATACAATTGGACAGGGGTTTAGCCAAAGAACCGGCCTCGACGGAATGCGAAACGCTCACGCTCGAAATTTCGAAACCCGCACTTCCGGCCTAAACGCCAGAGTTGAAACCTTCGGCGGGGTGCTTTCAAACCAAAGGAGTTCATTAGAGGCGGCTATCGCGAACAATGATTCAAAAATGCTCGAGCACCGCGAAAGCCTCGCGCGAATGCACGGCATCAGTGTCAATGAGCTTCAAAAATATGGAGAAATCGTAACGGGCGACGCAAATTGGGGACAAAGCGCCGATAAGACAAATCAAGTTACTAAATCCCTCTCAAGAAATGCTGACGCCGCGCTCCAAGTGATGCGAAACCAGCAAAACAATGTAGAGAGGAATGCGGGACTCGATAGCCAGCTTGGCTATAAAATCGCCGGTAGTGGGGTCGGAAGCAAATACGAATTAGGACAAAAAATCGCCTCAGGGATAGCAACACAGCTTAATGAGAATTATGGGACATCGGACCGGATCGGATCGAACAAGAGCGGCAGTGACAAAGAATTTGCCGGCATTATAGACAAAATTGCAAAGAATTACCAATCCGGTACGGACCTGCAGACTCATAAACAAAAATTGGCGCAAGAAGCGGACGGATACCAAACCAGACTGGAAGAAAAGAAGGGTCTCTCCCACAGTTACAACGAAACGGTTCAACTGGAAAGCGGCTTTAGGGCAAGTTCCGGCTACGATTTAAAAGAAAGGTTGTTTGGGCACTTTGTTAATTCGGGCCACTACCTATCCGGCATTAATCCCAACAATATCTCAGCCTCAGAGAATTTTAATCGAGCAGTAGGTTCTTTTGTTGATCACATGAAAGATGACAACAAAAGATCAGAGCTAATGAAGGATTATTTAAAAAATAATTCACCGCTTTCCGATCAAACTGTCGGCAAAGCGTTCTCGACCAATGGCGCGACGAGCGAAGGAGTAAAAAATGTTGATGGCGTGAAGGACTCGGAAGCGGCCGCAGCGAAGTGGGGGAAAATGTTGGAACACGCTGAAAAAACCATAATCCCCGTTGCGCAAGGCATGAAAGAGATGATGGAGACCCTCGGTCAAAAAGGACGGCTTACCGCCAACGCCGCTGGTATGGGGGAGCTATATGACAGAATATCAAACACCATAACATCTGCCGGTCCCGGGAATTTAAAAGCGACCGAAGCTGCAGTCCAACAAGAAATCGCAACTCTTGGTACGGAGAAGGAGAGGCAGATTGCAACTCATGCGATGAATCTTGCTAAGGAGAAGGTTATCACGGATACGATTATGGATCCGGTTGGTACCGGCGCCACCATCAGAGGTTGGATTAAGGATAAGTTTTCAAAAACAACAGAACCTGCTGCCCCTGAAAACACAAAAGCCGCACAACCGCAAAGTACGAGAGATCAATTTAATGCGATCACCGCTAATACGCAGGCAACGATTAGCAGTGCCTTGGATGCTGGTATTATCAGCAACCAAGAAAATGATAAGTTCCACAATACATTAAATACGGCGGGAGAAGTATTTCGCCATGGAGATCAGATGGCTGCGACTTTGGGGCTTTCATTGGGCGCCCAAGCACGTGGGGCTGATAATATCCGCGAAATAATCAATAACAATAAGTTGTCACTATCAGTGGGCGAATCGGCTAACCGGGGAATATTTAAAACGATTCCATCCGAAATCGCTGGGAACGATATGAAAACATATTAGCGAAAAATATTGGGATCAGTTTTTTTGATCTCTTTAATCGTTTCGCTAGTAATATACGCATTGCCAATTATTTGCATGCGAATACATAGACGACCAAATAGATAAAGGATGCCTCCAGAAAAAAGAAGCCCAAGAACAGGGTCGAGCATACGACATCCTATATTATACAGCAACTCAAAAAACCGTAAAATCTCATGAAAATAATGCAAAATAACATCATAATTCATAGCTCAAACCCTCCTTCGAAGGAAACTTCACGAGGTGCAAAGTCAATAGAAAATGGACATTGTCAATAGGAAAACAGGGAAGCACCCACATGGCTAAATATTTTACGACAAGATTCAACATGTCAAGAAAAAAATCAAACAAATGAGAGTTTTCGCAATGCAAAAGAAAATATTTTTCCTAATCGCTTTTTTTGCACTCAGCGGCTCGTGGCAACCCGATGCACACGCCTTATGCGCAGAAGCCAATATGCCCGGGCTTGCCAGGATCTTTAAATCCATCAATTGGCATTGCATGTTTCCGATGACAATTGCCGGAGTTCGCTTCGATCAAAACGAAAACACTGAAGATACAACCCAAATAAGCAACGTCATCCAGACAGAGCTCGACAAGGCGCAAACAGTCAACCCCCAGCAATCTAGCAGCACAAAAATTTTCTGCAAATGTGATACCGAGGGCATGCTGACTAAAACACCCATAGGCATCCGCGTCGAGTTCTACGAAGCAGCACGGGTTATCGAAGTTGTAAAAGATGCTTGGTGTTTTCCGATGCTGGGGAAAAATGTCGATCCAAACCAAGACAAAACCGACAACAACAGCCTCACTCAGACAAAAAACGGGACGAACAAACAGATTAACGACACGGCGCTGCAAGAGCAGGTGTGGCAGGTTCACTACTATGTATTCCCGGTCTTGGCCCTGCTGGAAGTTCTCACGGATTTCATTTGCATGGATTTTTCGGCATTTGATCTTGCCTATATGACCGAGCCGGATCCGCGGTGGCTCGATGCGGAGTTGGCGGTGATTTTGGCTCCGGAAACGGTGTTATTCGCTAACCCCTTGGCGCAGCTTTCGTGCGTCCCGGAGGTGATAACCGCCACCGTGAAAACCGTCCAGGACCCGCTCTATTGGTGCCAAGGAAGCTGGGGCCAGGTGTTCCCGCCGATTGGTGCCATTGGGCATACCGGGCAGCCAATGCAAACAGTAGCAACGGCGATGGGAAGGGCCATGTTTTTGCTGCATCGCTCGTTTGTTTTATGGGGGACATCTGGTGACGAGGCGCTTTGCCACAGGGTGCCGCAACCCATATGGAAAAAATCTCAATACCGGTGGCAACTGATGACGCCCGTGAGAGATCCGCAGTGCCGGGTTATTGGGGAGCCCGGCTTCAAATGGACATCGATGAAAAACCCGCCCTTCCCTAACGTGAATCCGGATAATTTCGTTATATTACTGTGGCGAAAGAGAACCTGCTGTGCGAGATAAAATAAAGTTCAGTTGGCTGATTTTAGCAATTATCGCCATCCCATCATGGCTTATCGGCGCAGAACCATATAATAACGGATGCTGCCCGACTGCGATAGCGCCCAAGGGATTTGTCTGCCCGAAAGTGCCGCCTTGCGATGCAAATGGAGACGGCAACTGCGTCTCCTGCTGGCAGCAAGGACAAAATGCGGCCGAAAAATACCTCACCCCCATACAAAACGACCCGGGCCGATGGATGCATGCCCCGGCCATCGGCAATCAGCAATTTTCAACATTCGATGGGCAGAAACAATTCTCCGGATCCATTTACGGAAACCAGCAGCATATGTACTTGATTGGGGGATTTGCGGTTTGCTTTGCGGGCGCGGCTCACAACGGCATTAACATCGCAATAAAAAAGCTCGATGACCCCGTAGCCGAAACATACACAGACGGTCTATCCTATGTCGCCAGTGGAATCGGACGTCAGGGCTTTGCACAATGTGATGCAAACGCTCAAGATTGGAACTCGATAGACGCTGGCGGCGAATGCGAATATTACGCCTGGGATTTCAATCCGTCCAACAACGAAATTGTGGCCTCGGTCGGAAGAGCAACACAGTACAGCAACGCCGCTCATCGCCCGCCGCACCTTGCCTTTGACAACTTTGTTTGTGTTTCGCCTCAATTATGCGATGTCACCGAAAACACCGTTGTCCTAAACTGGAATTTTATTCTAAACCTCGCGGCCGGCGGAATAATGGATGCAGTGCTCCACAGTAGCCCGGAGGTTCAGGTAACAAAATATTCCGCGGGCTCACTTCCGGCCGAATGCATGTCCTTTTCTCTGGTCTCCCTGGAAAACAGAGGAGGCCGCTCTCCTGTTGTTGATTGCTGGCAAGGAGTCGGAAACTTCATTAATTGCCGCTCCACGCAAAGCTTGACGCAAAAATACGGCACCATGAACATTTTAAATTCCGCGGAGAAGTTTGCTGTCACAGCTTCCGAGAAAAACTCGTTTTTTTATCAGGATCCGCATACAGGGCTTAATATTGAATCGCCCGCCAAAATTGTCATTGAGCAAGGAGAGGCCCGAACCGAATTTGGAGCCTCAAACCGATGCAGGGTTTATAACGATGCTTACGGCAGTAAGGGGACGGCCGGGGGTACCGCTGGGGATACCTGGATTAACCGGTTTCAAAATGGCAATAAAATTTGCGGCAAAGGCGATTGGACTTGCATTTACGAAGCGGTTCGCGCCGAATGCGCACGGTTCGAAAATGACCCGAATTGCCACCTGACAGAAGAGTTTATAGACGGAATCCCAACCACCCAGTTTGGAAACAACACTAACTTTGTAGGCCAGAGAGAAGGCACTTGTTGGATTTTGAACTACACTCCCCTGCCAGCCAACGACCCATCCCTTCAACCTCCTGATTTAAGCGGAACTCCCTTTGCCAATCTTCAGTTGCATCTTAATGAAGATCAAACAAACCACGGCGCATGGTGGAGATGTGGCGATTTTAATATACTGGACAGGCGCTATATTTGCGATGAAGACAGAATTGTTGATACGGATATCGCAAGAAACGAGGTAATCAACACCAATAATCTTCAGGCCGCAATTGCCGCAAAAAATGCCAAACAGGATGTTGAATTCAGCACCGGCAATTTTAGAAGCTACACATTTAAAGATCAAACCGTTGCCCCGATGGATAGTGACCATCAAGGGATCACTTTGGGCTCTGACAGTGAGGCCAATGCCGATTGCCCGGCAAGAGAACAAAGCTGTGTCGTTACCTGGAAAGCGAGCGACCTAATTTACGGAGATGCTCGCACCCGGCAAAATATCAGCCCGATTGATCCGGCAAGCAACCTCCCTCAGGCAGCGCCACAAGGGATCACCACTAAAAAGCAGCTGCGCAAGTGTGAGCTGGATGCTACCGGAAATCCCACGTGCCCCCACGACGTGGCGATAGAAACCGTTGTCTCGAACTGTGCCTGTCAAAACCTTCTTGGCGAAGCGGTTGGAACGCTTGCCATGATAAGAACCTTATCAAACGACATCAAATGCACTAATGCCGACGGACAGTCTCAATATACGGATGCATATATGCAAAAGGTATCAGAGTTGAGACAAAAGAATTGCGGAGAGTCGCCCGGTCAATCCGTCGGTTATTTTTGTGGCGTCGTAAACGAAACCGTTGCGAGCAACTATCAAGCACAATGCACTGATTTTTTCCACAGAAGAAGCCAGCTCGAATCTTTACAGATCCGGCCTGGCAATATCTTGCAACGCCTTCCGCTAAAACCGATTCAGGCCATTTTATCCACAGATGACTCCTATCAATGCACGCTTACTTGGGTAGATGATACGAGTGTATCAATCTCGCCAGGGCCGATAGTCCCCCAGGTGCCATGGTTTGACATTTGCTACACTTCGTTTGTTGATTCCGCAGAAACCTATATTAAGACGCATGACCAGGCCAATTACAGGCGATTGCCGGGGAGCTTGTGCAACCCCAATCTGCCCGTAGGAACCTACGTCGGCAGCAGGCCCAACGGTGGATGCGGCTTTGACAAGTGGAGCATTACAGACGGGCCTAACCGGGTCAACTTAGTTGGTCTCGATCCGTTTTCAAATTGGCCCTTTGGAATAGTCGAAATGGGATTTACCGTGTCGAGAGAATTTGACACAGATAAGGCAAACACGATTGATTGTAATAATGACAATTGGTTGGACTGTTTTTCTTGTGTGCATAGAGACGCCGGTTTTGACTGTAATAAGGACTGTCTGGCCGACAATAACGAGATGTTTTGTACCCACTTGGTAGGGTTCGATTGTTCAGCGGATGGCAAAGACCGGGCAGAATATGCAAACTGTGCGGCAAGGGCAGCCGGCCAAGATTGTGACAATAATTGTCTGGCGGATAATAACGCAGCTCTATGCCCTCATATTTCTGGATACGACTGCAATGGCGATCAAGCTGTCGATTATAACCTGTGTAATTTAAGGATAGCCGGAAGAGATTGTAGCGGTGACTTAATTGCGGACAATGATATTTCCTTCTGCCCTCTTATTTCCGGTTGGGACTGCGATGGTAATGGGACTCCTGATCACGGCAGCTGCACGGCAAGAAGTGCCGGTTATGATTACGACGGCGATTGTATCTCAGATAGTCCTAATTCCCCTATAGAAAGTGCAAAATACTGTGGAACAACTAAGGTCTGCGATAAAAACGGGGAAAACTGTGTGGACAACCCCAAAACATGTGCCGGTGTAGCAGTATCCGCTGGGTGGGACTGTTTTGGGACTGCTTGCAGCGATTTTGCGGTATGTTCCTGGGTCTCGGGCCGTGACTGCAATGGAGACGGCTTTATAGATAACAATCCTAATTTTTGCCCCTGGGTCAATGGCGGGTTTGATTGCTTCGGAAATGCTTCGGCAGATCCCGGCTGCGGTTACATAGATGGATATGATTGCGGACAAAATGGAGGCGCTGCCGGTAATTTCAGTCCCGATGGGAAAATAGACAACAATACCAATTACTGTCCTTTTGTATCGGCCGGATTTGATTGTTTCGGATCTGCCTGCGCAGACGCAAATTGTAAAGCCATTGATGGTTACGACTGCGGAACAAACGGCGGGGCACAGTCCAATCAAGCTCCGGATGGCACAATAGACAACAATATAAACTACTGTGCTCATGTTGAGGCCGGATACGATTGTTCCGGGGGGAATTGCGACGGCAATCACCCCTCTTATAACGGCTTTTCCAATAACGGGATTGATGGTGGCGCCTGTAATACACCAGCTAACCTTGCTGATCTTGAATGCAAGGTTGGAAATTGGCGATGCAGCCGGTTTGACGAGCCGGGGAAATGCGGAGTTGAAGCCCGCGGCATTACCCTAAAAATCCCCATTCAAAACAATGGCGGCAATGATTACGATTGCCGGCTTTTGGACCCGGATGTCGGGATGTTTGAGGTGAGTACCTTTGGGTATCCCAACGAAGCGAGGTTTTTGCCAGAGGGCTGCCAAGGGGCGATCAACAATGTCTATTTTAAGGACACGCTTAGCGTCACCAATATGCCGGTCAACTTAGGCTTTGAATATATCGCCTACGAGGATTTAATCGATAAAGTGGCACGCAACAACAATAGATGCGAGTGGCGGGATCCTGCCACTATCTCAAGTTGCACCAACCCCGATCCGTTCCACAACATCGGGAAAACCGATTATGTATATGTTGAAAACAAGTCCAACCCAACGATTGAAATCGTTGCCGCACCTGTTCCATAGAGGCTGAGGTATGGTTAAAGCAAAATTTCTCATTATAGTAGCACTCTGCGTGTCTTTTGCTATCTCGGAAAACACGTTTGCTCAGGTTGCAGTCGATCCCCTACTGGTTGATTTCGGAACCGCTTACTATGGCGATGTGGTCTCAGCTAAAAACATCACCCTGACCAATAACGGCATCGAAGCTGTCAAAATCATAAGCGCTGAGTATTCAAACACTTCATTTGCCACATTTGTCGCGCAAGGGGACACCAGATTGCAGGCGGGGGATAACTTCATTCTTAGAGTGAAACCCACTGAGAGCTACATCGGCGCCTATGCTGGAAGCCTTACCTTTAAAATCGAAAACCAAAACGATGTTGTGGTTGATCTAAGGGCAACAATCGCCGCACGTCCAGCGGAATCGTGGATGTTTTATTTCACGAGAGAGGAGGTAAACATCGATTGTACTGCCGGTTCCGATTACTGCGAAGCTTCGGTACCCTTTGAGGTCTCATCAAACAATGGATGCTTGGGATACGCAAATCCGATAGATTTCTCACGCGCGGTCGCAGCGGATATCGAATTAAAATTTAATCCTTGCAGCCAGGTGTTAAGCCCCGATCTGATGGGGGACCCAAGCTATAGCCGGATTTATGAGGAGAAATACGGGGGCTGCGATACCGAGACACGCTCTGAATGCACTATCGTCGCGAAGTTCCAAAGACTGGCCATCAGTTTAATTTCTGAAGACTGCCATCTGAGAGGAGAAATTTTGTTCACAATTTCAGGGGTGGAAAATGTAGCCCAGTGCACCAATCTAAAAGTGAGTCGGAAACGCCAAAAAACAGACCCCGGAACCGGGGCGCCTGTCTTTGCCGGTGATGGCGTAACACCAGTTATGGAATTATATGATTTTTACCCGGGAGAGAGTTTTTTCCAAGAAATGTCGGTTACCGCTCAATTTCCGGTATTAAGCGGCAGCAGCAGACCCGATAATGTCCGGGTGGCCGTTACAAGACTGGACGCGACGCCCGTCGAAAATAACACCGATTTACACTATTATTCAGCGTTTATAAAAACGATCGCGGTGGACAATACCGTTCCATCACTTGATTTCGCTCTTCGTTTTAAAGACGGAAAAGGTGGCTTTGTAGCTCTGCCCTCAAATATCGTCATTGAAAAAATAGATTGGACCGCAGATGGCGTCATAGAGCAAAGCAGCAGCGGAATAGATGCCTATCAATTCAGAAACTACGTTTATGCCAGCAACACCGAACCCCTAATAAGAGCCGTGGTCAGCGCCTCGTATACAAACAAAGCGGGCGTAAAACAAAGCCTGCTAATAAAATCAAACGAACTGCGGCTCTACACGCCCAATAAGCTGGTGTGCAAAGATGGAACCCCTCCTAAAGTATATACTGTGCCACCGGTGATGCGGCCCGAAAGAGCCCCGACGCGTCCTATTTATACGAATGTGAGTAATTTCGAGCTTCCCGATTACACCGACTATGCCGGTGATGGGGATCTAACCTATGTCCAAGCCGGATGGTGGCATGGAGGGGCAGCAAAAAACGGTGTTTGGGATCCCTGGATAAATGACAACTCGGAAAGGGTGGGCCGAAAGACATTTACCTTCAATAACGCCCTCCCCTGGGAAATTTACCAACTCTGCCCTATATCGGATGTTGTTTTACCGGAAAACCCCCAAAATGAACAGGTGGTTTTGGACGGGACTAATTTTGGATACTATAATGCGTGCGCCGATCCAAACAAACTCGTCTGCCCCGTGGAAAGAGATGGCAGCATCTCGTGGAACCTCACATGGACTGTCTATGGGTGGTTATGTATCCGGAACACGTGTTTGCTTTTGCCCGACGTCCCAATGCAATCGAATGCCGGAGAAGCCTGGGGGTGCGATGAGTAGGACGTTCATAAAACCGATTGTCTCAGTGGTTGTCCTTATCACGTTTGTCACCAGCCAACTTGGAATTGATCAATGCTTCGCGATATCCGACTACAGCCGCGCGGCAATTAATCCCGCCGTCGTACCGGACCCGCTGATCTATAGCTATACAACGTGCACAGACAAATACAAGTATTGCACTTGTGTGCTTGTCGGCGCCGGCGTCAATGATGAGGTCTTAAATTATTTTGATACAGACGGTGACAGTCGGCTATCCTTTTGGGAGATGAGATCAGCCACAACCAGCAAGTTGTTTAATGATACCAACAACACCTTAAAGTTGGGGGATTCAACGTTTTTGGCTTGTCATTACGATCCCCCGTCCCCGGGCCCCTATAGCGAAACCGTGTGCAAAAATAGGTTTGGTCCGGATGACTGTGTGTGCATGGGCGAGCACGGCAATTACTACGGCCAATGCTATTCAAAAAGCATCATAAAATTCAGTCCCGAACCGGTATCCGTACCGGAGGTGTTTTGCAGCAAATTGACTGTAGGCGGGTTCGACAACTGCCTTTGTGATGATACCCAACAAGATGCTTACCTCGCGGGGGATATCAAATGCTACGTCATGCCCGAACAGGCGAATCAGAACTGGGAATGCGACACGGATATTCTACGCATTTTCACGGGCAGCAAATACACATGCAGGATAAAAGACGGCTTTGTTTTCAGGCCGAACTGCTGCCCGGGTGATAGCGGATGCGCGATAACGGACTACGATAGCGGGCTTGGAAATATGGGATCGTATTTAAGCAGCGCCGATACGATGCTAAATGCATACATCGCTTATACCGGTTATTCCGAAATGGCAGGTGGTGCCTCAGCAGTGGAATTCGTAGGGAGTTTGGGCACCAGTGTTGCGGAAAATGGGATATCGGGCACAGCAGACGCATATGCAGCGTATGGTCAAATGGGAGCATCACTAAATCCGATGCTATCGGCGCTATCCTCAGGGTTGTTTTATGTGGCCATTGCCATGATGATTTACAATTATCTTGCAACGACTTTCAACACATGTAAGTCCGGCGAATACGAGCTGATCTGCAAGGCGGAGGCAGATCTTTGCATCTATACGGGGGAACATGATGTCAGTTCGTCGAAAACTGTAAAAGTCTATATGTGCTACTCAAGTCAGATAGCAAAAATTGTAAATGAATACGGGTTGCCGCAAATACATGCTCCTGGATGTCATACGCCTAATTGCGACGCCGGCTACTCCGCTATGGATTCCTGCCAATGCCGAGCGGCATACACTCTGGGCGGGAAATCCTCAGCAACGCGCCATAACGGCTTTTCAATCGACGAATTTCAACGGCTTGATTTTAGCGAAATCCCGATATCCGATGTCCTCAAAAAGACAATGCTTGCAAATGCTCCGGATGCATCCGGACAGGATATTTCCCAAAACGCACAGTTGATGACGCCCTCTCGACTGCTCACCGCTCAAGCGAATGGGTCACCTCAAGACCAAGCCCCTCCTGTCAGCAGCGGGGATGTGGGGCAAACAAAATACGTCGGGGATTGCACCTACAATCCGGATGGATCGGTCAAGTGGCCTATCGAAAGAGCCGATTTCCAGATGATCGACCAGTCTGTGGGCGTTCCAACAGCGACTCTGGACAAAATCTGTATTGCAGCGCCAATACCGGTCCCTGGCCGGACATTTGTGGCCGACATGGAACAAGATATGGATCGGGCCGACAGATTGATGCTTCCTCAACCGTCAACTGCAAATAACGCTGTTCCCCATATATCAATCTGTAATAATGCGTTTATGGCCTCAGGGTGGGATGATATTGGAGATTTCACAATAGGATCACCTTTGAAGGTAGGGGTCTTTACCGCAGGATTGTCCTGTTTAGATCCATTCCAAATCGGCGCCGACTTTTACAAGAGATGCGCTTGGTACAAAAATTCATATTTCTATGAGGTTTTTACGTTCACAAAGAATGAAATTAATCAACAGGAACAAACCGCTACCTTGCCGAATCAATTCTGGTATTGGGATACATACGACAAAGATGGTGTCCCGACCCCAGCGACTCATTATCAGGATTATTGGGTATATTGGCTCCCCGAAACTGATATAAACCGGGGTGAATGGATTGGCATCGAGAACAAGTGCGTTTTAAAAGATACCGAAGCGGCAAACAGGACGCTATGCAATAACAATTACCAGACATGTTACAACATCTGTGGAGACAACGATGTCTGCAAACAAAATTGCGCGGATACCAAAGCGCAATGCGTGAACGGGCCGCTGAGATGGCTATCCCCTCCCCCCATGCCGCAAAAACAATATGTCAACGTCGCGGGGAAACCAGCCTATATCCCGCCATCCTCAAACAGCTTTAAATTCGCCTATATTAAAGCAGATGGTCATGCGGATTTCAACCGGCCGGCCTCTCCGGTATATGCAGTGGTCAATGTATTGGCCCATCCCGAGCTAACTCCTCCCCCGTCACCCAAAGAAATCATCATTGACACTAGAGCCATTGGGGGGATCGCCGTCCCGGGAGGTTACAATCCGCTGACAGGTGAAAGCCTCACAGAACCGGGGCGCTATTTTAAAGATAGCAGCACATGCCAATCCTGGTATATCAGCAATTTCAAAGATCGATTCATTGATGTATATCTAACCAACACCTGTGAACCGGTTGGAACCGGGAAGCAACGAGCCGATCAAGATTATTACAAGGCGAGGGTGAGAAATACCTCCACTTGCCCGCGAGGATATACCCTCGGCGCCGACTGCTGGAACGATGGGGCCGTGCTCTACGACGCAAGCGGCCTAAATCCGGCAACCGGAACCTACTATAAGAACGACCCGATATGCCAAAACTGGTATAACTCCACCGTTAGCAGCCGAAAGCTCGATTACCAACTGGGCAATAATTGCTCGATCACGCCAAACCAGTCTCCGGGCCCGGGCCTTGTATATACGTCTTCAAGACAGTGCCCGGCTGGATTTGCGGAAGGGGTTGATTGCACATTCGTTGGCGGCCGTTCTGTATACGATGCCAGAGGTGTTGCTTTGTATGAAGGTGGCTCCATGGGCAGCGACCCGATTTGTCTCAATTGGTTTAATAATCTTGTTTCCAACTATGCAATACAGGCCAGAGTCGATGATGGGTGCTTTTTAAGGGGAACGGTAGCGCCAAACGGGCTTAATACCTTCAATACCACCCGAAAACATTGCGCGGACTTGCCGGGATTTACCTTGGGCGTGGATTGTTTTGAAGACGGACCGCCGATTTATGACGCGAACGGATTTGACCAAATAAATCGGCAATATTTTAAGAATGAACCCGTTTGCCAAAATTGGTATAGCACTCAGATCACCCAAAAATCAATCCTCGCAAACCTGACAAACCGCTGCACCCTGATTCCCGAGAGCGAAAGCGACATAACAAGGGTGTATACGAAATTTGAAGTCCTGGGAAACGCGTGTCCAGCGGGCTTTGTTGACGGCGTTGACTGCTACCATCTTGGAGAAGGCGTGTATGACCCCGTAACTGGCTATGGCGATAAAGCCGGAAGATATTTTAAGGAGGATCCCTTATGCAATAATTGGTATGAGACCGAGATCGTGCCCAGAGGCATTGAGGCGGACCTGCAAAACAACTGTACCCTGAAAGCCCGAACCGATATCGGAAAGGATTTTTATCCCATATCACTTGGCGCCTGCCCACAGGACACAATTCCGGGAACCAATTGTTTTTGCAATTGTCCATCGTTGGTGGATGATATGGAAAATTCCCAAATGATTTGCCCGCGTCCCAATAAAAAGAATCTATTGCAACGGCTATCTGTCCACAACAGCAGATCCAGTGCTTTTAACGCATATTATGGGAGGCCCGATGTTCAAGCGCGCTATAATTCACTACTACCCTAAAGGGCTAAAACTCTGTTTGTTACCGGTCATTTTGCTTTTCTTGATGATCGACATCGCCACGGCCAAAGTCCTGGTCAGATGCATGGAAAGCCAAGGTGAACAGTGCAAAGCCGGCTTCGGTATCATGAGCGAAATGGTCAAGCGGCTCGGGCAAAGCGAAGCCGAGTACGTGTTGTACGATGCCAAGGAGTCAAAATTGCTGAACGGATTTTGGTCGCTTTCTTTCAAAGACACTATTTCTGAGAGAAATTTCATTATCTACACCAATGGCCAGTACCTGGTACCAAACGTCATGCCGATAATTCCTGGCAGGGATTTTAAAAATGTAGAAAATCTGGAAAGTAAATCTGCCGCTTTCAAAGCAGCCGTGGAAAGAGAAAATATGCGGCAAGCCGAGGTTTCAAAGAATGGGATGCCGTTTCCGGTCAACCAAATCACTTTGGAACAAAACGGCATGTGGTTAGGACCGGTGGAAATAGAAAGATGGGTAGAGCAAAAAATCGCCTACGAACTCATTAAAGGAACAAAGGGACATAGCAAAATCATCATCATTGACAATTTAATGAAGGATACGGCGGCGGTTTTTATAGATGAATTCCGGTCTAAAAAAGAAAAATGGCCCGACAAAGAAGCAAGCATCTATTTTGTGCCCTTTTTTGGTGGCTTTGGCGGCACCCATGCAGCGTTTGTAGGCAAGTATTTTTACAGTTTGGTCGAATCCGGCGTTGCGCCCATTGATGCGGTTTACAACCTCTCAAGGCTGGCGACAAGCACGAAAATCAACCAGAGCATATTAAAAGAATATTGCACCAATTTCGTGAAGCCTGAAAACAAGCCTCATTTCTTAAGAATGTCACTGGAAACACCGTCAGAAACAGTGATAATGAGAAACGCGGCAGCAATTAAACTAGGTATAATGATCCCATCATACTACATCGTAAATGGGCAACTTCAAATGTGGGAGTTCAACTGATGCACCGACTATGGATAATTTTTTCACTATTTTTCTCATTTTTTCTCATAAATAGCGCTTGGTCCGAGCCCATATCGCGTGACGAAGCGATCGAGGCTTTTAAAAAACTTCAAAACCCAGGCAAACTATACCAGGGACAAAGTCAGGGCCACAAAGAGTCTGAGGATAATGGCGCTGCCAAAACAAAAGAAATCACCAAGTCCATGGCCGGATCAGATATCAATAACGCATTGGTCGAAGATGCGATCAAAACACAAAAAAAGGAAATGAGACAATGGGCACAAGAAAACAAAAACATGAAGGTCCTGGACCCTTTCAAGACAATTCCTTAGGAAGCGCTACCAATAATATCCCATTGGATCACTATGCGGATGGCATCCTGATGGACAAAAATCGTAGGGCCGCGCTGCGAAGGAATTTGCTGTATAATACCCGGTGGGTCAGTGCCAAGCCGCGAAACGAATCACCGGAAAGTCCGGGAATCGACAAAAAAGAGGAATCATAGATGCCCGATCGAAACCAATCCAAATCATTTTCTTTAGAAACCGCTGCAATGCGAGAGGTCTCCGTCATAGAGGAAGCCTTGAAAGCCTTAGCGATAAGCTTTCGAACCATTGCAGAGGAAAAAACAGTGCTGTTTTCCTACATAATGGATATCGGCAACCAACGAATCGGTCTCAACTGCGCCTCGCAGATACAAATCAATTCCGCGAGCCACCATCCGGAATTTCTCGTGACAGACGTGCTGCTGGATGTGAAAGTTGACGCCCCGGAAATCGAAAGCGCCATATGTGTTTTTTGCAATAATGTCAATAACTCCAGCGCGGTTGTCGGCGGCCACATGGTTTTCAGCCAAGAGATGGATTCGCGGTTCAAATACAAAAATGCAATCCTGTTGCCCGATGGGAGATTGACACCCGATATGATGCGGCGGCTCTTCAATTATATGTCAATTTTCATAGGGGGGTTTTTTCGAACTCTTCAGAATTGGATTTCTGAAAGCGGTTTTGTATTAGAAAAAAAGACGGACACGTTCTACGTAATTAGCATTATGGGAGGCAGCGTTTCCTCCTCCACCTGAAGGAAGAGGTATCCTCGCTGAAATTTTGATGGGAGAGGTTCGACCCAGGAAGGTTCTTGCTCTCATCACCACCGCTACCTCCGCAACACTCATCGTACTATATTAATTGCATATTTAATTCTTCATATGCTGTTTCCGATTTTTTTTATTTTTGCCGTATAAATTTTTTATTTATTTTTAAATTTTTTCTTGACTCTTTATTATTTTTTTTATAGTTATTTTTTTAATATTCTTGCTTGTTTTTTTTCTTTGTCTTAATTTGTCACTAATCATAGAATAATCTGAATTCGCCGCAAAAATCTGTCGCCTCGAGACAGAGAGGTAAGACCCTTCGCTCCACCGGGGTTCCGGGTTCCGGAGCCCCAAGCCGGGGATAAACGATTGCCCCTTTCAAATTAAATTTTGCGGTAAAAAATAGGACGTCAACGACCCGCTACAAGGTCTGCGGGGGGAACGCTCCTGGGTCGAAGGTCATCTGCGGCGCATGCTTGCACAAATTGGAGGGATCCTTGGAACTTTTATATACCGTTGCGGAAGTTCCCATTTTTAAAATTAAAACCGTTCGGAAAGATTTCACATCCCGAAGTCCCGCATGCCAGGCAACCCGGCAAAAGATTTACGAAACGGGAGCATACCTGCCAATTATTATTTCCAAAAATTTTTGGCTGCTCAATGGGCACAAGACTCTCGCGGTTCTGCGTGGCAAACAGGAGACCGTAACCGTTATTGTATTCAATAAGGATATGACGTTCACCAGTGCGAAAGAAATGTATGAGACACTAAATCACAGATTCTATGTGCTTCCTCAAAATTATGATGAGCATAATACCATAAGCGTGAGCGATCAAATAAAAGACTCCCGGCGCGGTGCCCAAAAACTGCTATCAACCCCAATTAAAGCGCACTATGGTACCAAGCTCTTGTTGCTATCATTGGAAATTGCACCTGAAGATATCCGCACAAGCATCGTAGATGCTCTATCGCACGCGACAAAAGAGTAATTAGGAAAAATTGGATGGGGAAAAAAAATAGACCCGCGATCAATGAGCTGCCAATAACAACGCTCGTTTTGCAAAACATAGATAGCGCGGAGCGGCTTCAGCACAAGAAACGGTACTTCGCCATGGCGACGGCTATTAACAATGCGATTTCGGAGGTGTGTGCCCAAGTTGTCCTTATTGCGCACTTAATCGTGACGCTAATGCCCCATGACCGCGACAGGGTCGCTGAAGCGCTTTCCATTGATTTGGAGTTTTGTGAGAACCTCGGACAATATTTGGAGAGGTTGGAAAATATCGGGGAAAGCGAAAGAGACGCTGTCATGCAATGGGCGCAGCGTAAACTCATTGCTCCGCTACTCAAGGAGATCACCAAAAACACCATGGAGGAACCACGCGGTCAACTACCCCGCCCTGAAGGACGGAGCTTGTGAAAGCAAGTTCGCATGTTGACCAGGCACAGCCAGGACCGGAAGGTCAACGGGCTACGTTACGGGAGAATACATAGGCACCCTGGAATGCTCCACCAGTTCCAGGC
>JAZDPP010000110.1:0-8082 GCA_043797445.1 Pseudomonadota bacterium | reverse complement strand
ACCCGCTTCAGCCTTGAGGAAGATCAGATTCCAGCTGCGGCAAACTCACGCGCAAGCGCGTTCAAACAGTGCCGCAGCTTCCATCTGATCCCCCTCAAGGCTTACGCTGCCGCCAGTTGCTTGCTACATGCGATTGCCCTGGGGAAAATTCCCGCCCGGTTGACAGGGGAGGCATTGAAAGGTAAAGCTGACCGGTATGACAGCCGTCATCGACAGAATCGCACAATCACTGCAAGCGCTTGAGTCGCTGCTATCGGCCTGCACCCGATGCGGCGCCTGTCAGGCCGTATGCCCCGTGTTTTCAAGAACGGGGCGCGAGGCGGATGTGGCAAGGGGCAAACTGGCGTTGCTCGACGCTCTGGCCGCCAGACTGTTTGAAACCCCGGACGGTGTGATGGAAAGACTGGAGCGTTGCCTTCTGTGCGGCACCTGCGCCGCCCGGTGCCCGGCGGGTGTTCAGTTGATGGAAATCTTCGCTCTCGCCCGATTTATTATTAAAGATGTCACGGGGCTCTCTGCCCTGCAGCGGGTGGCGCTCAGAATGATCCTGGCAGCTCCGAAACGCTTTAACCGCCTGCTCGGCGTGGCCGCCCGGGTGCAAGATTTTGCCGGGGGCGAGCGTTGTGGCGAAACCACCGCCATTCCCGTCGGCCCCTCCCGGATTCGGGATCGCCATTTTGTCCCGCTGGCGCCGGTGCCGTTTCGGGAGATGATAAACACCTGCGATTTGCGGCAGGCGAAAAAGGCCGGCGCCTTTCAACCGGTCGTTATTTTTTTTACGGGATGCCTGCTGGATAAATTCTTTCCCCATGTGGCCCGGGCAGCCGTTGCCACCCTCACGGAGGCCGGGGTACGCCTTATCCTGCCGGCGGATCAGGGGTGCTGCGGAATGCCGGCGGTTTCGATGGGCGATTCGAAAACCTTAGTCCATCTTTTACATCATCATGTCAACATGTTGTCGGCACAGCCTTTCGATTATCTCGTAACGGCCTGCGCTACCTGCGCTGCGATGATCAAAACCCTCTGGCCCAGGCTTTCCAAAACCGTAGCGACAAATTTAACCGCCGATCTTACCGATATTGCGAAAAAAACAATGGAAATCAGCCAGTTTCTTTCCCAAATCGGGGGCATTTCTTCAAAAACACCACCCGCTGGATCAGCTGACATCACCGTTACCTACCATGACCCCTGTCATTTGAAAAACGCTATGGGCGTTACCCGGGAGCCACGGCAACTGATACGGGCCAACCCGCGATATCACCTCGTGGAGATGGAGGGGGCAGGTTCATGCTGTGGCATGGGCGGTACTTTCAACTGGCGGCATTACGGGCTTTCTTCCGAGATCGGCGAGAAAAAACGGGACCGGATTCTCGCAACCGGCGCCTCGGTTGTCGCCACCTCATGCCCGGCCTGCATGATGCAGCTTTCCGATATGCTCGCAAAGACCATGCCCCGGGTGAAGGTGAAACATGTGATTGAACTCTATTCGGCGGACTGTTCTTCTGTTTTTTCTTGTCAGCCGATGGATAACCGGTCCATAATGTAAAGCATATAAAAATGAAATCACGTTGAAACGTGACTTGACCGGAATCAGGGCTTCCCCCTGGCATCAACCCCATTTCAAAAGGAGATTCCCCATGGCGCAAAACATATTGATCGCATTTGATGACTCCGAGAATGCCATGCGAGCCGTTGAGTTTGTTGCTCGCTCTTTAAAAAATGACAGCAATGTCACCTTGTTTCACGTGCTCCAGGACACCGCGGCCCTGTGCGAGCTGCATAGCCCGGAGTTGACCGAGTATTTCATCGCTCAACAAAGCAATTTCTGCGTGCTGGAAGCCCAAAAGAAGAAGCTGATTGAAAGCGCCATGAAAAAAGCAACCGCCCTGCTCGCGGAAGCCGGTTTTTCGGAGGCTTCTGTCAAGTCGAGAGCTGAAGTCAAAAAAACCGGCGTGGCCCGGGATATTCTGGAGAAATCGCAATCCGGCTTCGATATCGTGGTGATGGGTCGACGGGGGCTTTCGGGCATCAAGGAGTTTTTCCTGGGGAGTGTTTCCCAGAAAGTGTTTAATGCGGCCAAGGATGTCACCGTGGTGATCGTGAACTGATATTGGGGAAAATCATGCTGCTTAGACCTGACTGTATCCCCTGCATTATGAAGATGACGTTGGATCTGCTTCGAAAACTCCCCATCACCGACGATGAACTTCGTGCGGTTTTCAGGCGGGCTCTTGAATTGCCAGCGCTCAAGGGGGACGATTGGCGGACGACAAGCCCCCTCGTCATCGAATCCATCATGAGACTCTTAACCGAAGCCGCGGGAAATCCGGATCCGTTTTCGGCAGTTAAAACCGAGCAAAATGAGCGGATGGCGGCGATCTATCCGGTGATGAGCCGCTGGGTTCAAAACGCCGCCGCCCCCCTTGAAACCGCCGTCAAACTGGCGATTACCGGAAACGCCGTCGATTTCATGGTGGCGGGCGGACCGTCGGATTTAGCCGCCTTTATTCAAAACAAATTGACCGCGCCCCTCTCCGGCGCGGCTTTTTCACAATTCAGCCGGCGGCTGGCCGTGGCGCGTTCCGTGGTGTACTTTGCCGACAATTGTGGTGAGATCATCCTGGATAAATTGCTGATCGAAACCCTGAAAGCCTTCTTCCCGCAAATGGAAGTATCTCTGGTGGTGAAAAGCATGCCGGCACTGAACGATGTGACCCGCAAAGAGGCGCTATCCGTCGGAATGGATACCGTAGCGTCCATTGTCGAAAACGGCATGGACGGACCGGTTCCCGGAACGATTTTGTCGCGTTGCTCGAAAGAACTCAACCATCTGGTCGATAAGGCGGATCTCATCATTTCCAAGGGGGGCGGAAATTTCGAAACGCTGAGCGAAGAGCGTGTGTCCTTGCCTACGGACATCACTTTTTTGCTTCTTTCAAAATGTGTCCCCTTGAATCAATATTTCCATGCCGGCATGCACGATCTGATTCTTTTCAATCACACTCCCGGGGACATAGTCAGCATTCCTACGAAGTGAGTTCTTTCTTAGAACCGAGGAGGGGAAGAGCTTGTAAAAAAATGGCCATGAAACGAACAAGCCCGTTGTTTTTCGGTGCGGCGGCTTTTATTTGGATATTGTTCTCACCCCATTGCTCATGGGCCTTGAGATGCTTTACCTTATCACCCGACAGGACCCTATACGGCGCCACGCGATGGGTAAAGGTGAATGAAAAGGACACGCTCCTCGATATCGCGCGTGACTTTGACCTAGGCTATAATCAAATCATTGCCGCGAACCCGGGCATTGACCCTTGGGTGCCTCCCGAGGGGAGCCTTGTCCTTGCCCCATTGGCCTTTGTGCTTCCGCAAGAACGTATAAGCTCCGGTATCGTCGTAAATCTCGCGGAAATGCGCCTTTACTACTTCTTCTCGGAGGGCGGCAACGACTATTTCCTCACGGCCCCCATCGGTATCGGCGCAGAGGGCTTCCTCACCAAACTGGGCGCCTATAAAGTTAAAAGCAAGACCCCTAACCCAACCTGGGTGGTGCCGGCGTCAATCAAGGAAGCGGAACCCGAGCTCCCTGCCGAGGTGCCGCCGGGGCCGGATAACCCGCTTGGCGATTTTGTATTCCGTCTTTCCCAATTTGAATACGCAATACATGGAACAAACAAACCATGGGGCGTCGGAAGAAGAGTGAGCCATGGCTGCATCCGCATGTACCCGGAAGACGTGAGCGCCCTCTATCCCGTTGTACCCGTGGGAACAAAAGTCCATGTCATCTATGAACCGATCAAGGTCGGATGGGCGGATGGGAAGTGCTGGATACAGGTATTTGATGACTTTGACAACCAGATGGTCGATCCGCTTCCAAAGGCTTTGAGTGAACTGTCTCATTGTGAAACAGCCATCGGCCCGATCGACGTCGACTTCAAGGCCCTGGGCAGGGCCTTGAAGGACAAAACCGGCGTGCCGACGGATGTTGCACGCCTGCAAGAACCTTAACCGGCGGATGTCTACTTCCTAAGAGATTTATCAAAGATGCGTTCTGTCTTTTTGGCCACGGCTTCCGCACGCTCCGCTGCGTCCATCGCCTTCGTGGAGGCCATGTCAGCCCTGTTTGCAGCCTGTTCAGCGCTGGATGCAGCCTTTTCGAGGCGTGCCCCCATGTCTTCAAGCTTTTTGCCAACCGCTTCAGCCCTGGCGGCAGCGGCCTTGGCCTCCGCCGCCGATTGCCTTGTACTTTCCAAAAGCGCCCTGTCTTCTTTGGTAAGGCTGGCGCAACCGCCAAGCCCGACGAGGAATAAAAGAGAGACAAAAACAACCGCCTTGGACACCGTCCCCTTCATTTTTCGTATCATCGGCTTAACTCCTCCTTTTAGTTTGATTTTTTGGTTATGATATATGCTACCGGATTTCTTTTTTAAAAGTCAATCGATAATGTTTGTTATCCTGATCCTTTCCAGCTTGACTGCGCTGTCGGCGAAACCGCTTTCCACAGCAAGAAGTTTCGTGGTAATAGACAAGGCCAAAAAGAATTTGGTCTTGTTCGGAAACGGCGAGCAGGTGGCCGAATTCCCCGCCGCATTTGGAATAGACCCTGATTCAGACAAATACAAGACACGGGACGGCGCCACCCCCGAAGGGCTGTATTTCATCACTTATAAAAAACTCGAAAGCCGCTTCCACCGATTTCTCGGCATATCATACCCCAACATAGCGAACGCGGTCAGAGGCCTGGGTCAGGGGGTGATATCCCTCATGGAATATAAAAGAATATATCAGGCCGTTCAAAAATCAGGCCGGATACCCTGTGATACCGGTCTCGGCTGCGGCATCGGGATCCATGGCGGAGGGGTGTTCCGGTATTTCGGCGGGACCAGAGAGACGGACTGGACCGAGGGCTGCATCGCATTAAACAACAACGACATGGAAAAGGTATTCGATTTGTGCAAGTCCGGAGACCCGGTTATCATCTTCAACAGCCGCAGGAACCTCTGCGGCATCATCAGGCCGTTCACCCATATAAAAGATATCGGGAACAACGGGGCGCCAATCCCCGCCGACGGTATCCGCACCTATCAGATCGAAATCCCTACCTTTCTGGGCAGAATGATCCTAACCGTCGAGGAAGGAAAAGACTATGGCAGATCCATGCACGTCAGGGTCTATAAAGACGACGCCCGGGAGCAGCCGCTCCTTGTTCTCGTCGACCGTAACGCGGACGGTCATATATGTGCCATGGACAGCGTAAGCGGCCCGCTTGCGGATGAGAAGTCCCCCGATGCAACATACGCACGGGTAAGAGAAGCGGTTATCAGCGCCCTTTCCAGGGGCGAAATCCTGGATTCATTATAAGCACGGGGTTAACACACCAACGCATCAGGGCCAGTTACAGGGATTTCGGCCTTGATCATGCGCTGGATCTTCACCGGCGCCGGGGTCGGTTACGCGGGTCCGGGTTGAACGTGGGGTCAGGTCGCTTTGGTCTCTGTCCTTTTTCGAACGATTTTAACTATATTTGGAGATTGTGCATCCATAAACATGTAACAACGGCCAAAAAGCACCTTTTTACCGAAATCATCGAAAATATTATTCCCGAGCGGTGTGATCAGCACCTCTGAAGTGACCAATGCTCTCTGGTGATTACGGTCTATTTCACCCCAATGTGCTTGTGCAATATCGCTTAAAACCACATTGAAGGCAGGATGGTTATACCGAATAAGAATATTACCGTCGTCCATGTCAGTGGGGTTCATATCGGGATGGAAGTTATAGATTCTGCTTAGAATTTCTTTGGCTGCAATCACAACCTCTTGATCGGTGAGGTTGTCTGGAAGAAGCGCGCATGTCCCGTGCTCGAAAACTGCAAAGTCGTGTGTGCCGCCTGTGTAATAAAGGAAGCGATCAACAATTTTCTCCATCGGTTGCTGTATGGCGGGCTTCCAATCCGGAACCGGAGGGAACTTCCGAGGAGGCTGTTTCTTTTTGAAAATATTGAACATCATAGGGCCTCAATGACTTGCGACCTGCCATAGCGCTGATTTCTTTATCCAGACCTGTAAGTGCCAGCCCATCCTTGGCGATTTTCAGCAATCCCGCCGATAAACCGGATGTTAAGGATTACCTTTCCCTCGGTCAAACAGACAAACACGAAAAAGGTATTGCCCCTGTCCGGTGGCAAAATCGCGTCGAGCTGAACCGCCCTGTCTTTTTTAGACGAATTGTAGTTGACACAACCCCGCAAAAAGTTTTCCCCGTGACTCATTCTTATACCACCCGCGAGAAATCAATCAATTATTTTCTGCTTCAACGAATAACCGCGCATTTCGGCCACCCCTGCCCCATTCCCCGACAATATTGTCGAGCCCACCCCGGGGGGTGCAATCCCCTGTCTGTTCCAGAGAACGGAGGCGATTTCTTTCAGATTTGACATTCATCTGTCGCCCCCTATATTCCAATCAACCATCAATTTTCCGATTGGGATATGTCCATGGCAAAAAGTCCCGCTGTCTCTCCCTTTGAAATTATAAACATTCGGCGCTTTATGGCGTTTCGAGTGTTTTTTAATGCCCGGTTTTATTACCCGGTCTTCTCAATCCTCTTTCTCGACTTTGGGATCACGCTCTCCCAGTTTGCCGTTTTAAATGCCGTCTGGGCCGGAACCATCGTTCTTTGCGAGGTGCCCTCCGGCGCCATGGCCGATGCGATCGGCAGGCGAAAGCTGCTCGTGTTTGCAGGCGCGCTGATGGTGGGGGAGATGGCTCTTTTTGCCTTTGCGCCCCGGGGAAATTCCCTGTTGCTCTTTAGTTTCCTTCTGGCGAACCGAATCCTGAGCGGTACGGCCGAAGCCTGCGCCAGCGGGGCCGACGAGGCTCTGGCCTTCGATACGCTGAAGCGGGAAGGGGATATTGCCGGCTGGGGCCGGGTGCTCGAGGTTCAGATGCGAATTCAGGCCGCCGGGTTTATCGTTGTCATGATCGTGGGCGGTGCGGTTTATGATGTGATGCTGGTGCAAAAGGTGTCTGACTTTTTGGGCTTGGGAATTACGATCACGCGGGAGACGACCCTTCGGTTTCCGATATATCTCTCGTTCCTCATGGCCCTGCTTGCCCTCACCACCGCTTTGAGAATGACGGATGTCTCGGACGAAACCTGCCCGGAGAATATGGATTGCTCAAAATCGATTCTCAGCGCTTTCCGCTTAACGCTTCAAACGACGCGATGGATAGCAAAAACACCCTTTGTGCTCATTGTGATTTTAACCGGTTTTGTTTTTGACAGCTCGGTGCGAATGGTGATCACCATGGGGAGTCAGTACTACCGGCTGATTCAGATTCCGGAAGCCTTTTTCGGTATCATCGGCTCTTCGATTGCGCTGATGGGCATTTTTCTTCCCAGAATTGCCCGTCGCCTGGCGGAACACCGGAGCCCGCTATTTAACCTGGGGCTGATGGCGGTCCTATGCTTTTCCGGATTGATCGGAATGAGTTTCTTTTTTCCTCTCTTTGGGCTGGTTCCGGCCCTGGTGCTTTTCAGCAATATGTTTTTCCTGAACTTTTTTCTGAGCCATTATCTCAATCGGGCGGCAAGCTCGGAACATCGCGCCACGGTATTGAGTTTCAAAGGTCTGGCGCTGAACCTCGGTTTCGGATTCATCGGAATCCTTTACTCTCTCCTCCTGGCCCTTCTCCGGTCTGAAGCGCAGTCCATTCATCCTGAATTGACCGGAGATGCGCTGACAAATGCCGTTTTTATTTCCTCAATAGCCTGGTTTCCCGGATATCTCGGGACCGGGCTCGTGATTCTGCTCCTCTTTGCGGGTTGGGAGCTTAGAAAGACAAGAGAATACCAATAGTTATGCTTTAGACCACCCATGACAACCATCAAACTCACCCCCATGATCAGAGAAATTGTAACCCATATACGAATTATTTTTATTCGGCCTTGATCATCGTTTCGGCCAATTTCCCACGGCAGGGAGGCCGCGCCAGGGTGTTTTTGGAAGAGCGGCAGGCTGTTTGAGCGATAGCGAGTTCCTGCCGGTCTGGAAAAAATATCCTGGCGTGGCCGGTACGATGA
>JAZDPP010000109.1:0-94515 GCA_043797445.1 Pseudomonadota bacterium | reverse complement strand
ATATCGAAATCCGAAACAAATTCAAAGCACCCAAATGCAAATGACCAAAACTTGTTTCGCTTATGTGCGTGAATGTGTTGTTTCGTATTTTGATCATTTGGATTTTGTACATTGTTTCGAATTTCGATATTCGGATTTCGAATTTTGGTTCCGGCTTGTCCGGGTTAGGGTTTATGAATGAGCTCTTTTAAATCCGGATCGAGCGATTCCCAAAGTCGCGGGTGGCTTTCCACCAAACGGGCAATATCGCCAAGGTCTTTGAGTTTCTTACTTTGTCTTCTTTCCGGATCCCGCCATGCTTTGATTTTTCCGCCCAATGTGTCTTCCAGCGACGCAACCCGCATCAGAATTCCGTGTATGTCCGCTGGAACGGACCGGCTCGGGAAGTCTTTATAAAAATCTTCGGTGCTCAATTGGATACTGACTTTGGAATGACCGCGGAAATTGATGGACCAGGGGAATTTCTCCGATTCGAATCCGGCGTCCTCAAGAAGCTTCGTTGACAGATCCACGGATTCCGCGGCAACCACAAAATCAACATCTTGCGTGACCATGGGTTCACTCGCCCAATGATTGACGGCGACACCTCCGATTGCGCACCATGCAAGATCTGCTCGCTCAAGACAATCGACCAGGCGCATAACATCATTCGTGCCACCTGCCGTCTGCCAGTCATAAAATTTTTTGGGAGTCATGAAATGCTCCTTGGTGATGGTTTCTTCTTGCCGAACAATAGCGCCCCTCTACTATGCCAGAGCCTCCCTCACTTTGACGGCCAGCTCTTTCCTGGAAAACGGCTTCTGAAGAAAGTGCATCCCCTCATCCAGTACGCCGTGATGGGCAATGACGTTCGCCGTATACCCCGACATGAACAGGCATTTGAGGCTCGGGTAAAGGGAGAGCAGGCGCGCCGACAGATCCCGGCCGTTCATTTCGGGCATCACCACGTCGGTCATCAGAAGATGTATCTCGCCATCATGCTCCCCGGCGAGACGAATGGCTTCACGGGGGGTATTGGCGGCCAGCACCGTATATCCCAGCTGCTCCAGCACGGCTTTCCCCAACTTCAAAATGACCGGCTCGTCCTCGACCAGCAGGACCGTCTCCGTTCCGGTCGGAACCGCATCCGCCGCGGCCGGAAGGCCGGTTGCCGCCACCACCGTCTCCCGGGGAAGATAGATCCTGAACGTGCTGCCTTTCCCCGGCTCGCTGTACACGTTGATGAAGCCACCGTTTTGCTTGACGATGCCGTAAATCATGGCGAGCCCCAGCCCCGTGCCTTTTCCCAGTTCCTTGGTCGTGAAAAACGGTTCGAAAATCGTCGCCATCGTCTCACTGTCCATCCCGCAGCCGTCATCACTGACCGCCAGCATCACATAAAGGCCGGGAACGAAGCCGGTGTGAGTCTCGCAATAGGCATCATCGAACTGAGTGTTGGCGGTCTCGATGGTGAGTTTTCCGACACCGGAGATGGCATCCCGGGCATTGACCACCAGGTTGGCGAGCATCTGATCGATCTGGGCCGGATCCATTTTCACCGGCCACAGGTTTGTTTCCGGATTCCAAAGAAGATCGATATCCTCGCCCATCAGCCGTTTCAGCATTTTGAGCATGCCGGAAACGGTGTCGTTCAGGTTCAGAATTCTGGGAGCGATCGTCTGCTTCCGGGCGAAAGCGAGGAGCTGGCGCACCACGTTCGTTGACCGCTGCCCGGCGGTAACAATTTCCCGAAGGCTGTTGTATAGGGGGTCCGAGGGGGTCAGTGCCTCCAGCGCCAACTCCGCATACCCGATGATGATACTGAGCATGTTGTTGAAATCGTGGGCCACCCCGCCCGCCAGCCGTCCAACGGACTCCATCTTTTGCGCCTGAAGCAGCTGCGCCTGCAATTTATCGTTTTCCGCTTCGGCGCGCTTGCGATCGGTGATGTCGGTCACGAAACTCAAGGAGGCCGGCCCCCCCCGCCAGGAGATGGTGCTGGAATTGATCTCCAACCACTTCTCCCTGCCATCCGCGTCGATAACCCGGAAAGGATAATTCGTCTCCACGGTTTCCCCTCGAATCCGCCGCTGGTAACGATCCAGCACCAGATCGCGATCCGCGGGATGAATGAAGGTAACAAAAGGCCTGCCGGTAATGATGTCCTGCGGATATCCGATAATGGCCGAAAAGGCGGGGTTGGCCAACTGAATCCGATCCTCCGTCACAATCAATATCCCCTCACTCGCATGGGTAAAAAGGAGCCGATATTGCTCCTCACTCTCCCGCAGTCCCGTAAAAAAACGGCTCATGGCGTTATAATCGGAAAGGATTTTCCCGACCAGAACCGTGGCCAGCGGATACAAAAGCAAAACCGGCGGACCGATGCGCCGCATCGTGGTAAACACCATATCGGCGGGCAGGGTGAACATCAGCAGGACCATGGCCGAATGAACGAGACCCCCAAACCCCAGAAGCCGCCGGGCCGACACTTCGGCGTGAGGAAGCATCCAGCGAACATGAAAAAACCAGCCCAGCAAGGCCGATGACAGGATAACACAAACGCCCGTGGGCGCTCCGACGCCGCCCTGGACGATCCGGCACGCCACCGCCATTGCTCCGGCCACCGTCACCGCCACGGGACCGAAGAACAGCCCGCACAGACTGATCATGACGGATCTGCCGTCGAAAATCAGCCCCGGCGCGAGAACCAGCGGACGCAGCATCCCGATCACCGCAACGCCGCCGAAGAGCAGCCCTTGCAGAAGCGCTCCCCACCGCCCGTCCTTCCACCGCTGTCCGATAAAGCCGGAAACGGTACTCAACGCCACCAGCAGGGCCAGATTGTAGATTAAATCAATTGCAATCACGAGATGTTACCTTCCACGCGCTTCGCATCGTCGAGCACTTTGCGGACGATTTCGGCCAATTCGGATTTGACGACCGGCTTCATCAAAAAGCCCTTCATGCCGAATGCTTCCGCCTTCTCCGGTGACATGTATTCACTGAATCCGGTACATAAAATGACGGGCAGATCCCGTCGAATCATCGACAATTCCTGATTCAGCCGCTCTCCCGTCATCCGCGGCATGGTCATATCGGTAATCACCAGGTCAAACGCGGCCGGATCGGCGCTGAACGTTTTCAAGGCGTCCACACTGCTGGTAAAGGCCGTAACCCTATACCCGAGACGTTCCAGCATCTGCTTTTCGAGACGAAGAATCTGCTCTTCATCCTCCACCAGCAGGATACGTTCATTTTCGCCCCTGTTGGAAATTGCGTCCGCCGCCGGCACCTCCGGCACGACGCTGACCGCCGGGAAGTAAACATCAACGGTGGTTCCCTCTCCGAGCGCGCTGTGAACCACAATTTCGCCATGGTAGCTTTTAACGATACCATAGACGATGGACAGGCCGAGCCCGGTCCCCTTGTCTTTCGGTTTTGTGGAAAAATAGGGATCAAAAATTCGATCCAGAATAACTTTGCTGATGCCGATTCCGGTGTCGACAACGGATAAAAGGACGTGCGGCCCGGGGCTCAGGTCGGCATAGACGGCATTTTTTTCCACAATGACGATATTTTTCAGCGACACTTTCAATAGGCCCCCCAGTTCCTGCATGGCGTGATAGGCATTGGTGATCAGATGCATCACGACATGATGGATCTGCGTCGGATCCGCTAAAATCAGGTGCGCTTTGGGATCGATCTGCTGTTCGATCGAAATCGTGCTGGGCAGGGTGGATCTGGCCAGTTTCACCGCCTCTTTCACGATCAATCGGGGGTTAATCGCCATCAGATCCGGATTTGTCCGGCGGCTGAAGGTGAGTATCTGCTTCACCAGATCACTTGCGCGCTTAGCTCCGGTGATAATTTCATGAACATTCATTCGAAGCGGGCTATCCGGCGGCAAATCCTCCTGCATCAGCTCCGCAAAGCCGAGAATGGGATACAAAATATTGTTGAAATCATGGGCGATTCCCCCGGCCAGCGCGCCGATCGCCTCTATTTTCTGAAGCTGCAACAGCCGTGCTTCCAACTGGTCTTTCTCCCTTTTCGCCTTCATTTGTGCTGTCACATCGATCCCGATCGCCCATGCGGCCCACCCGCTGATGGGGGCCGCGCCGGAAATATTCGTCCATGAAATGGTGCGTTTCGAACCGTCCTTGCAGGTAATCTCAAACTCGGTCGCCCCCGAATCACCGGATGGCCGGCTCAAGGCCTGATAAACCCGTTGGCGATTGCGTTCCTCGGGATAGAATTGATTCATTATTTCAGGGCGGTGAATGACTTCTTCCGCCGGATGGCCGGTAACGCGTTCACTTTCGGCATTCCAAAAGATAATATGGCCGTTTTCATCAAACGCGACCAGCATGGCGGGCATGGCATTGACAATGGCGCTCATCCGTTGCTCGCTGACGGCAAGCGCGTCCCGATCCTGCAGGGAACGCAGTGCAACCGCCATGATTTCGCCAAACGAGCTCGCCAGGTGTTTGTCTTTTTCCGAAAAACCGCCCGGCTTGTTGGCAAGTCCGATAAGACCGGTAACCGAATTTCCGAACTTCAACGGCGAAAAAAGAACATTTTCAAGCGCGACATGCCGATCCGGCATGAATCCGGCCCAGAGGCCGTTGGCAAAATCATTGTCAACCACCGCCTTGCCGCGCTCGTAAGCCTCTCCCCGCAACCCGCGAACCGGCATGGGAAGATCTCTGTCCACGTCACAGGGTAATCCCCCGTCGTCCAGCAGAAGCACCGAGTTGTATAAGCCGTCCTCTGACAAAAGCGCCACATAGCCGCAGCCGGCCCCCAAGGTCTCCTTGCATTGTTGAAATATCGCGGCGGCGGCCTCTTTGAAGTGATGCGCCTCCGGAATGGCTCTGGTGGCCTTAAACAGCGCTTTTACTTCACGTTCGCTTTGATGAGAGACACTCAGCGCTTCGGTGAGAGCCGCATCCCGCTTTTTGCTCTCCGTAATATCTTCCACGACCACGGCAAAATACCTGGGAGCGCCGGTTTCATCCCGAACGACGGAGGCACTGTCCTTCCCCCAGGCAATGGCGCCATCTTTGCGGATATAGCGTTTATCCATGGAGATGAAGGCTCCCAGGTCTTCCAACGCCCGCAGCGCGAGTAACCGACTCGATTCAACATCCGCCGGATGGGTGATATCGAGGATGGTTTTTTTCATCAAATCTTCCTGGCAATATCCGGTCATATCGCATAGCTGCCGGTTAACCCGAACAAAGCGTCCGGATAATTTCAGCTGCGCCATTCCGACGGCCGACTGTTCAAACGCACTTCGAAAGCGGTTTTCGCTGTCCATCAGATTTTCCGCGGCTTCCCGGCGCATCTGTCTGCCGACCATCAGCTTCCCGAGAAGCACCGTTCCCAGGGGAAAAATCACCAGGACCGGTCCGCTGGTGATGGAAAGGACTTCCAGCGCCGTCGGCATTGGAAGCGTCACCATGCAAAGCAGCATGACAACGTGGACCACAACGCCGAGAGAAAACAGCTCTCCCGTGGAAACACGGGGGGACATTCTCCGACGCCCATATCGCCATGCCAACCCGATTCCCCCGGATGCGACAATAATCATAACGCCGGCCCAGGCGCCGGCGCCCCCGAGATAGAGCCTGAAAACGCCCGTTATCAGCACTGCCAGCAGGGTGGGTACGACCCCGAAGAAAAGGCCCGAGATACAAAGCAGCACCGATCGGGTATCCAGCGCCACCCCCGGCGCCGCTTCCCAGTGCGTCGACATGACGGCAATACCGATCACCCCGAGGATAAGGCCGCTGAAAATCTGCTCCCAATTGAATTTAACGCGAACCGGCCAGGTCACCAGCGTGTCATACAATACTCCCATGGCCAACAGCAGTGCGGCGTTGTTAAGAAGTCCGATGAAGGAGGATAGTGTCATAACTTACTCTTCAGATTGAGACGGGGAGAGCTCCGTTCCGCCGGTTATCCATCGTTGCGATCCGCCGGGAATTTAACGGGGCTTATAGCACGGTTTGCCGAAAGGCTTCAATATGATAAAAAAATCAAACGATTTTATCTTATTTATCTTAAGCAACGCCCGTGCCACGTTTTTCAGATTGCGGGAGGTGTGTCGGTTGACTCCATTTGTTTCCGGCAGCGTATAACGGCATCCCTGAGTTTTTGATAAATGCCGCCAAGCTTATGAATTTCGCGTTCAAGCCCCTCTATCTGGCTATTACGCAGGTATTTTTTATCCCCGAGCTGCGCGCAGTTCATCAGTTCCAGATATCCCGATAACACCATGAGGGGCTGACTGAAATCGTGACAGAACATTCTGATCTCCCGAAAGGCCTCTTCGAGCAGATCGAGTTTTTGGTGCTCCCTGGCCGACCGTCCTATCGCCGATTGCGCCATGACGGACAGGATCGCACCGGCGGTTGCGCCGTCCACGCTCACAACTTTGCCGAACTGAATATGATATTCGACCGTTTCACCCATCACATTAACCCGCTTGACCAAGTCCGTTCTTCCGGCGCCGCCCAGCACAAACGCGTTAAAATCTCCCCACAGCCAGGGCATCACCGCATTTAATGAAAGCCCCTGAAGCGCCCGTGGCGGGGAAAACTGTCCCGTGCTGTTTTCGACGGGCCGTATCCCCGTAACGAAAACGGAATCCTTTTCAGCTGTCTGATCCAGTTGTAATATTTTGTAATCTTTTGATATTCCCGTAACGGTTTGCAGAACGCCGCCATTCGTCACATAACAAAACAGGTGCGACGCACTTTCCAGCAGCACGTCAAGCGCTTGCGCCCTGCAGGCAACCTGATATTCGGAGCCGCTTTCGGGTGAAACCGTATCTTCAGTACCTTGTTGTATCATCGGGTAGCTCTCCAATCAAAGCGGCGTTTAAAATTCCGCCGGTTCCTGAAACATGCCTCGTCATCCGTCAGATCGCCTTATTGAAAGCAAATCGATTGAATCCTTCCACCATGCTTATTCCCTAAAGCAAAAAAAGTGCCAAAAACCGGCGCCGGTACCATATAAATATATAATAAAATATCAAATCGTTATATGCTTATTTCAGGATAAGGAAGCGTGGGAGCACCGGTTTTTACGAAAAAAATGGAAACCCTGTCCAAAAAAAGTGGACGGGTCTGATTATTTTGGACGGCCGGTGCGAGGAGGCCTCAGCGGGGTTCAGAAAAATTGTATTCTTTGATAAGGCTGTAGAGGCGGGAGCGTTTTACCTGGGAAATTCGGCAAGCCGCATCCATATCTCCGGCCGATGCCTCTATAAGACGCTGAAGATAAAGACTTTCCGCTTCTCGAACCGCCATTTTTCGGAATTCCTTCAACGGCGGCAGGGGGTCCGATGCGTCCGGCTTGCGAATGGTCGTTACCGGCGCTGATACCGCGGATCGAGCGGCATAAACCCGAATCTGCCGTGGCAAATGTTTGGGAAACAGCATATCTTCGGGCCCGGAAGCAACGACCGCCGTTTCAAGCGCATTGACCAATTCCCGCACGTTTCCGGGCCAGTTGTAATCCATCAGAACCTCATAAAAATCGGGTGATATGCCTTTCGTGCCGCTCCGGCATCGCGCAAATATCTTAGACAAATGGAACATCGTCAACGGTCGGATATCTTCGGGGCGCGATCGAAGCGGGGGAAGATGAAGGGATAGGGATTTGAGTCGAAAGAGCAGATCGGACCTGAACTGGCCGGCGCCGGTGAGCGCGTCCAGATCCCTGTTGGTCGCGGCAATGACCCGAAAGTCGCAATCGATCTCCTTGTTGCTCCCAATCGGCCGATAGCGATGTTCCTGCAGCACCCGGAGAAACGCTTTCTGCATCGACATCGGCAACTCCCCCACCTCGTCGAGGAAAAGGACCCCCTTATCCGCCTGTTGAACCAACCCGTGGCGACTCTGATCCGCACTGGTGAAGGCGCCTTTCACATTGCCGAACAGAATGCTCTCCACCAATGTTTCCGGCAGGGCGGCACAATCCACAACGACAAAAGTTCTGTCCCTTCGGGAACTGTTCTCATGGATGGCGCGGGCGAAAAGCTCTTTTCCCGTCCCCGTCTCACCGGTAATCAGGACAGTGATATCGCTGCTCGCCGCCTGGGCCATCGAATGAAAGCATTCCTTTATCGCCGGACTTTCACCGACAATTTCCTCCATGCGCAACGTCACGTAGGGCGTTCTGGCTCGCTTCACGTTTTCGCAATACTGGATGAGCCGTTGAATTGAGAGAACGATCTTTTTGGGGGAAGAATCCTTCTGGATATAGTCCCATGCCCCATGGGTGATGGCGATCTCCGCGCCATCCGGATCACCGAAACCGGTCATGATGATCACTTCCGGCGCATTTGCAATTTTTCGTATTTCCGGCAGCAACGTTATCCCGCTGCCGTCCGGAAGACAGACATCCAGCAGAACGGAGTCGAATTTTCGTTCCAGCGCCGCTTTCCACCCGTCCGACAGGGTATGAGCGGATTCGGCCGTGTGTCCCATCCGGTCGAGCATCAGCGTCAGCATTTTACAGATCTGTTTATCGTCATCGATGATGAGTACATTCGCCATGGGATAAGACCAAATCCGGTAATGAGGCTGAGATAAAACGAGGCCACCCGGCATCGTAAAGGGCAGGATCGCCAATATGGTGCTGATTATTGAATAAAAATCGCCGTCATGTCAAGCAACAATCCATTCCATGGGCCGTACCTGACTGAAAAAGACGGCCTTGATCATCGTATCGGCCACGCCAGGGTATTTTTTTTAAACCCTTCCGGAATCAATAGCACTCCTCCGTCCCCCCGGCTTCGGGGAATCGACCAGCATTTCGCTGATTTTTTTTGATAGCACCGAGATATTGAATGGCTTCTGAATAAAACCCCGGGCCCCCCGGCGAAGGATTTCGTTCGCCGGGCTGTTGATGGCATACCCGCTGGAGAGCATCACCGGCAACGCCGGCCGGAGCTCGTGGATGAGATCGAATGCCTTTCCACCGTCCATTCCCGGCATGACAAGATCAAGAATCACCAGATCGATCCGGGTGGCCATGTTTTTGACCACCGCCACCGCTTCTCCCCCGCTCCGGGCCACAATGACACGATACCCCAGCGCCGTGAGCATCGCTTCCCCCACCTCAAGAATCATCTCTTCATCGTCAACGATTAAGAGGGTCTCCGACCCCCTGACCAGCGTCTCTTCCACCGATGTCTTTTTCAGTGCTTCTTTTTCGGATAAGGGCAAATAAATCTTGAAGGAGGCCCCACGCCCCTTCTCACTGTCCACCGTAATCAGGCCGCCATGATTTTTAATGATGCCATATGCCGAAGCCAACCCCAGACCGGTTCCGCGGCTCTTTTCCTTGGTCGTAAAGAACGGGTCAAAAATCCGCTGCCGGGTGGAGCCATCCATCCCGATACCGGTATCTGTGACCGATACCCGGCCGTAATATCCCGGTTTCACCTCCTGGAGCTTGCTGAATTCATCGTCCAGGGAGACGGACGCCGTTTCAATAGACAGCTCTCCACCGCCCGGCATGGCCTGCCAGGCGTTGACATATAGGTTCAGCAGCACCTGCTCGATCTGCCCCCGGTCGGCTTCGACCACCAGCGGCAGCGGGAACAAGCGGGTGTGAATCCGGATTTCTTTTCTCGCCCTTCCGAACAGGATGGAACTGCCGCGCACGACCTCATTGATGTCGATCGGATGCACTTCGTATTTGCCGCCCCGGGCGAACCCCAAAAGCTGACGGGTCAGATTCGCCGCGCTTCGGATGCATTCCTCAATGGCGTCGACATGTTCCAGATGGGGGTCGGAAGGCGGAAGATACAACCGCAGCAGGGACGCCCGGCCCTGAATCCCCATCAAAAGATTATTGAAATCATGGGCAACACCACCGGCAAGGGTGCCGATCGCCTCATATTTTTGCGCCTGCTGAAGCTGGAGTTCCAACTCCGTTTTATCGGTGATATCCTCATAGATCACAAACTGATTTTGTTTTTCCATTGTGACCGGTCTGAAATAGATTTCTTTTCGTGATCCCCCCTTGCAGGTCACCGTATACACCCGCGGCCTTGTTTGTCCGGGGCCGATTCGGTGCTGGTCCTCAATCCAGGCTTTGACGACCCTGTGGCGATAGGCTTTATCCGGATATGCCTTCTTGAACCATTCGGCGCCCGTGCGAATATCCTCAATCGCATACCCAAACATCTCCGTGAAACGAGGGTTGATATAGGTATAGCGGCCATCCTTTTCAATCAAGGCAATCCCCAGCGGAGATTTTTCGACCAGCGTTCGAAACTTGTCCTCGCTTTCTCTCAACGCGGACTCGCGCTCGCGCAGCGTCTCCCCGGCTTTTTGCCGCGCCGACGCTTCCCGGACCAGCCACCGGGCTTTCACGCCGAAATAGGTAAAAAAAGCGCCGCCGATCAAAAGCAAACTGAAAACGCCGATGAGCTTGTTCCTGAAATTCACCAGGGACGCCAGCACTTCCTCCTCACTCGAAACGACAACGATGCTCCAGAAGGTATCCCCGATTCTGACCGGCAGATAAACGGCGTGTTTCTTAACCGTTTCCAAAGCCTTGTCCCTGGCCCCATGAAAGAGGAAGGTGGTGGCGCCCTCGCCCTCCCTCATCATCTCCTTTGCCATGGAAACAGCAGCTGGAAAATCTTTGCAATTTTCGATAACGGATTCCCCCGGACGCCCCGCAACGGCGCAATAGAGCTCCGTTCCTTCCCGGTTCGTCATCCAGGCGTGGCCGGTTTCGCCGATCCGGATCTCCCCGAGAAAACGACTGGAAATCGCCTTGAAATCAATCAGAGCGCCAAGCGTTCCGCGGAATTGATCCCCGCTGATGACCGGCACATGCACCGCAATCGCCGGATACCCCTGAACCGCGGTAAAAACATCGCTGACAACCGGGTGATGGGTATTCAGAATTTCCTGAACATGTTTCTGACCGGAAAGATCCTTGCCGATAAGGGCAATGTCATAAGGTGATGTATAAATGATCCTGCCGGCCGCATCCACGCGGGTAAACGCCGTTATCTCCTCCGGGGTGATAATTGAGGCAAAGTCCAGCTCACGCCTGCCGATATCGTCCAGATTGACGATATGGTCCGATGCGCGGATCCGTATGAGACTGGCTATCAAATTGCTGAAAAAATCCTCTATCCCCCTTTGCGCCTGCCGGGCGTGAATCATCTGCCGTGAATTCAGCTCGAAAATGGCCTTTTCCCGGGCCTCGACATAAATGATAAAAAAAAGACAGAGGCAAAGGCAAAGCAGACAAAGCAAAAATCCAAACAAATAGTTATGCTTCATTGTTTCCTTGTCACCCGCTTTTCAGGCAGCCTTTGCCCCCCCTCGCTGAAAAGAGTCCCGTTGACCGAGGGTTAAGGAAGAACAGGAATATCCATATGCTGCCCCCATCATTGAAGACCACTGGGTGCTCTGTCAAGAAGAAAGCCGCCACCCCCGTTGTATCACGCTAAAATTTTTATAAAATAAATAAGTTACAGGTATTGACGCCGCCAGGTTGCGCATGGCCGGCTACAGGGCCGCCGCCAATCCGCTTTTTCCGAAAACCGGCCGCAAATAATCCAGACTGTCTTTTCCGGCCGCATCCGGCGCGTCCTTGTAAGTGTAAAGCTCAAGGCTGATATCCCCGTCATAACCGAGTCCGGCCATCATGTCGAAAACGGACGCGAAATCAATCACGCCTCTGCCGGGAACGAGATGGTGGTGCGTTCTGTCCGAAGCAATATCCTCTATGTGAACATGCCCCACCCACTGATAAAGCGTATGAAACGCCCTGGCCGGATCTTCGCCCGCGCAATAAAAATGCCCGATATCAAAATTGATTCCCACGGCCGGAGAATGAACGGCTTTGATGAATTCCAGGAACTCCGAGGTGTTCTCAATCATGAGATCGGGTTCCGGCTCGATTAGCAGCTTTACCCCCAATGCCTCAGCGGTGGGAATCACTTGGTCCAGGCCCTCATGAAAAAGCGCCATGGCCTCCCCTGGCGCCATGCCGTTCAATGGTCCCCCCGGCGGAATCGAAATATTCCCGCAATCCAGCGCGCTGGCAATGTGAAGACTCTCCAGGGTATGGCGCACCCGGATATCCCGGCGGCTCTTGTCCGGCTCGATCCAGGAGGGAAGATAGGTGTCCCCGATGGCAAAAAGGGTGAAGCTGTTGATATTGGTGATTTTCATGCGGTGCCTGTCGAGAACCGCTTTAATGTCCTTGAGCTCTTTTTCTCCAAAATCGGGCGGATAGAGATGAGGACGATCCCCCATGATTTCAACTCCCCGGAAACCGAGAGCGGCGATTCGATCGATTGCCTCGGCCAGCGAATACTTCACAAACGCGTTGGTGCTGTATCCAAATATCATTCGGTATCTCCATGATCCGGCAAGGCCGGATGGGTTAAGGGTTATGGGCTATGGGCTATGGGCTATGGGCTATGGGCTATGGGCTATGGGCTATGGGCTATAGGCTATAGGTTATGGGTTAAAATACCTCTGATAAGCGGCTTGCTTAAAAAAATGTTTGAAAAGCGCGGCGAGGATGACTATGAATAGGCAAAAAATTAAGGTTACCTCTGTCATCGGCTGCGCTACAGGGAAAGGAAACGAATTTGAACCATCGTCCCCAAAACGGATTATATTATTTTTTCTATGTCCTTTTTTCCGTGGACACCTGGCGTCTTCTGATCGGTTTCGCCATGGCCGTAATTTTCGGCCCGAGACTCACCGCGGGCCGCGAACTGGGCCTCGCCGGCGAGATTGTTGTCTGGGCCATGATGCTGGCCATCGGTTACGCGGCGGGTCACTATCCGGCCCGATTCATCAGTAAGGGGCTCCGAAAATTTTTCACCGGCAAGGCATGGGAAAATAAGGGGTCGCCCCGCCGCTAACGGTGTCACACGCCGGTCCGGGTGATCACGAATGCGCCTTTCGCATGTTAAGGTTAATGGCCAGCTTTTCCAGGGACATTTTGATCACCCCCGCCGCAGCACTCGTCCTTCCCGGATCATCCTTGAAAAAGGCGCTCACTTCGGCTTCCCGTTCCATTCCCGCGACCGGTATCAGCGAGGAGATGACCCGCTCAAAGATCAGCGGATGAAACCCATCGAATTTTTTATGGTTTTCCTCATACCACGGCCACATGAATGCCATGGCGCCGGGATTGACGGCAAAGGCGGCAATGGGAATATGCTTGTTTCTGGCCGGTACCCGGTCCATCGCATAGGAGAGCCCCCGGCGGATGAGTTTCTCCTCCCGGAAACAACCCAGCGCGGAAAGCAGGTTCATGCGCTCGTGCTCGCTGTCGGCGGTTTCCATTCGCCGGACCATCCAGTCAAAAGCGGTTTCGGCCTCCGTCATGGCTCCCACCTGCAGAACACTTTTCATAATATCCGGATGAATGGATTCGCCGGCCATCAGCGCGGTGAATTTTTTCCCGGCAAAGGCGGCAACTCCGGAAGATCCAAAAAGGGCGGCGAGAAAAAGGAGATGATCCCGTACAATTGCTGTTGTATGCGGTTCATCGGCCACGGGATCAAACCCGATCCGGGACAGAATCCGGTCAAAAAATTCCCGGCCGAAAGCGTTCACCGCCGCCGCCGGACCTTGCGCAAGCACCAGGCTCGACAGATGCAGGTGATCCGCGATGCTCATCAGCGGTAAAAACGCATCCTCGTTTTCATAGAATTTCAGGAATTCGAGATAAGCCCCTATCCGTTCGGTCCCCCGCCGGACCATGGCAAAAAGATCATCCTGAAGCCCCCAGCGATCAAAGGAAGAAAGCGCTTTATCCCGGGCAAGCGCGCCCAGCCGGCCAACCGCTTCTTTTTGCGCGTATCGCACCCGGTAGAAACCCGTTTGGCCGGCATTGACCTTGTAAGCCGCCGTACCGGAGCCCATATCTGCCCCCATCTCTTCCCCCATATCGAGGCGAAGCTCTTCGGCATCCATGAGAAGGTTCTCATGCCGTGAGGCGCCGTCCGCCCCGATCAGCTGAAGAGACACGGGCACGAGCCACCGGCCGGAAGTATCCGTTTTTTCAGAGGCCGCCCCATTCGCCGGCGGGGCAAGATACGTGAAGCGCTGCTGCCGCAGCACCAGCTCCCGTCCCTCCCGATGCACTTCGATCAAGGGGAAGCCGGGCTGCTCGATCCAACTCTTCATCAGCGCCGTCACCGGTTTTTGGGCGACCGCTTCAAAGGCCTCCCACAGATCCGGGCTGGCGGCGCAATCATAGGCATGGGCGGTGAGATATTTTACCAGCCCCTCCCGATAACGATCATCCCCGAGGTAACCGCGCATCTGGCGCAGGATGCTTCCCCCCTTGTTGTAAATGATCGGCGCCGTGGCGGTGTTGATGGCTACCGTCCCGCCGCCGGGAAGCTCGATGGGAAAGGTCTCGAAAAGCCCGTCCCGCTCCAGGGCCGAGGCGCTCTGATTGTAGATGAACTGCTCCCAGGTTCCCCATTCGGGGTAATAATGATCCACCACGTCATAGCTGGTATAGGTGGCAAAGCTCTCATTGAGCCATAAATATTTCCAGTCCGACGGGCTCGCCAGATTTCCGAACCACTGGTGAACGATCTCATGGGCAATGACCTCGCAGATTCTCGCCACCCCCGCCTGGGACGTCTTTTCCGAATCGTATAGCAGTAAATTTTCCCGAAAGGTGATGGCGCCCCAGTTTTCCATGGCGCCGAAGGCAAAATCGGGTACCGCAATGAGATCCATCTTGCCAAGGGGATAAGGAATTTGGAAATAGTCCTCGCAGAACGCGAGGGCCTTTTGACCGAATTCAAGCCCGTACCGGGCCTCCGGTGTTCTGCCCGGCGGCGTGATGGCCTGGACCCGCCTGTCGGTTTCATGCGTAATCCGGTCAAACTCGCCGACCCCCAGAAAGAGAAGATAGGAGGACATTTTCGGCGTTCGACGGAAGCGCACCCGCTTTTTCCCGTTTCCCTCGCGGAGCTCGTCCACAATCTCCTCGTTGGAAACGACAGTCAGCGGCTGATCGACCACGAGCGTCACATCGAAAGTCGCCTTTTTTTCCGGCGAATCGAAACAGGGCAGGACCTGCCGGGCGAAACTTTCCTGACACTGGGTGACGGCCATGAATTTTGCCTGCCCGTCGCTCACGTACCCGCTTCGGTACCATCCGCCCATGCGATCATTAATCACGCCCTCGTAATCGATCAGGAGCCGCAACTCCCCCTTCATTTTTTGGGGAAGACCGATCCGGACCGTCTCCAGTTTCGGATCCACGGAAATCGGGCAGTCGGAAAACGATCCTTTCTCCCGCACCCGGCACCGCCAGAAAGCCAGTTCTTTCGCGTTTAAAACGATTTCTTCAACATCGCCCCTTGCCTGCAAGAGAATCTCGACTGTTCCGGCAAACCGGAATGTCGCGAGGTTCGGCGTTAACTCAAGTTGGTAATGAATGGGGATTATCGGTGCCATACGCCCTCCCGGAAAAGTTGAACAACACATGGATGAGGATACGGATCAACCAAATCAGGATGGCCGGAATTTACAGGATACTCAGGATAAAAGCACTCCAACCCTCCTGATCATCCTTTCATCCTGCCAATCCTGGTTCGGACAACGTTTCTTAGGGACTTTAGTCATTTCGCCGCCGGTTATCAATGCCGCATTTTATTTAACTGAATAAAATCCTGTTGGAAAGAGCGCAATTCCTCTGCCTTAAGGATTATTTTCTTGTTTTTTTTAACAAAAAAATAATCCCGTACCCCTGATTTCGGAGAACGACCTGTAGGGGCGAACCTATGTGTTCGCCCTGATTACGAAGGGCGAACACATAGGTTCGCCCCTACGGGGTTGCGGGCATAGCCAGCGTTAGTGATATGCGTTACAATAAATTGCAATGCGATCGATTACTCTGGTATAGTGAGAAATTTAGGTGAACCGTCCGGAATACCCCCATAACGGAGACAAATTGTCATATCACCCGATCGTGATGAACGGGAACGCGGAGGATCATAATGGATATTTTTGTTGCGCGACAACCCATTTTCAACAAGAATCTGAAGACGTTTGGTTATGAATTGCTGTTTCGGGGGGGCCTGGATAATCTTTTCCCCAATATCGACGGCGACACCGCCAGTTCCGCGGTCCTTTCGAACAGTTTTTTGGATATCGGCATCGAGCGATTGACCGGGGGGAAAAAAGCCTTTGTCAATTTTACGCGCGATCTTTTGATCAAACAGGTTCCCTGCCTCTTTTCCAGCGAGATTCTTTTTCCCGAGGTGCTGGAAAATATAGCACCCGATGCGGAAGTCATGGCGGCCATCACGGCGATGATCCGGAAGGGCTATAAGTTTGCCCTGGATGATTTTGTTTTTTCCGAAGAGATGGCGCCGCTCATTCAGAAGGCCGCCGTTATCAAAATCGATGTCCGCATAACCGCTTTGAAAGAGGCGAAAAAACTGATCGACCGCCTGTCCGGTCAGCCGATCCGGTTTTTGGCCGAAAAAGTCGAAACGCACGAAGAGTTCAAGGAGGCCTTGCGGATCGGATTCTCCTATTTCCAGGGCTATTTTTTCAGCAAGCCCGAAATCATTCAACGGCGCGGCGTCACGCCATCAAAGATGAAACTGCTTCAAATAATCGGAGAGGCCAATCGTGAGGACGCGGATGTCAACCGGCTGGAAGATCTTATCAAACCGGATCTGTCTCTGTCCTATCGCTTTTTGCAGTATATGAACTCGGCCTTTTTTAACCGGCCCCGGAAAATAACCTCCATCAAGGAGGCGATTCTTCTTTTGGGGTTATCCGAGGTTCGAAAGCTCGTTACGCTGATTGCCGCTTCAAAACTGGCCGAATCCAAACCCGATGAGCTGATTCGCTCCTCGATCATGCGCGCGAAATTTTGTGAACTGGCCGGTGAGCTTTCCGGCTATCCGGGAGAAAAATCGGAACTGTTTTTACTGGGACTCTTTTCGCAAATGGATGCCATCCTGGATCAGGAATTGGCGCAAATAATCGGCGAGCTGCCGCTTTCCCCGCTGCTCAAATCCGCGCTGGTCAAAGAGGAGGGCGATCTGGGGTGTTACTTAAAACTGGTTCGCAACTATGAAAGGGGTCTGTGGGAAAATTGTCGGGAGTTTGATGGGACTTGCCAATCCGTCAACATGACGGTTGAAAAATACCTGGAAGCCGTCGGCTGGGCGGATGCCTTCAGCTCCTGATAGCCCCTCTTTCCCCTGCAATCCGCACATGGATGGATTTGAGGTGCTTAAAAAAATAAAAGGGAAATCCGGACACGCGGAATATCCCGGTGATTTTTCTGTTCGCCCTGTCCGAGGTCGAAAAAAAGGCAAAGGGCTTTGAGATAGGCGCCGTGGATTACATCATCAAGCCCTTTCAGAAGGCGGCGGAAAAGCCTTCGATCCGAAACTCGCGGAGGTCTTTTCCGGAATTGATGAAGAGTTCGATGCGATCTATGCGAAACTTGGGGACGCGTCCGCTTTCACTAACGGGCCGGCCCCCATCACCGAATGCCGTAGCGGTGCATGCGATTCCCGACCGTGACCCGCGAATTTCCCAAAATACGTCCGGCAAGAAATTACAGTAGCGTTACAGCACCTATCTATAAGCTGTTAGAATAGCGCAACTGCCACCCATGAATACCCTGGCCTTGCCATCAATAGAAACATATATCCTGTATTACCAGTTAGTTAAAATTATATAGGTCCATCCCATGTGGGTTGGCACCGCTCTTGCTTGGATAAGCCATATACCCGGTGAGCAGATTCCCAAAAAGGGCTGGTGGTGTCATCCGTCTTATCAAGAACGCGGATGGACGCCGGTGCACGGGGAACTTGGCAGTGCTACTCAAGAAGTCGACGGCAAATAAATGAAACCGAATAGAGGGGAGAAAAGTGTTTATGGACGTTGCCCGTTTGTATGAATGCAAAAAACCCGTTATTTCAATGGAATTTTTTCCACCCAGAAACGAGGAGGCCGCCCGGTCGTTCAGCAGGACTATTGATGATCTGGCTGAACTAAAGCCGGATTATATGTCCCTCACCTTCGGCGCCGGCGGCTCGACTCGGGATGGATCGTATCAAGCCGTCAAGGAGGTGATGATAGCTAAAAAACAACCCACCGTGGCCTACATCGCCGGATACGGCCTCGGCCCGGCGGAAATCACCGGCGTGTTGGACAGGTATCAGGCTCTGGGAATTAAAACCATTTTCGTCATTCGAGGAGACAAACCCAAGGATGACCAATTCACGCCCCACCCCCAAAGTTTTGCCCACGCCTCGGAAATGATCGCATTTATCAAGCAGCGCTATGATTTCACTCTCGGCTGTGCCGGCTATCCGGAAGGGCATGTGGAGGCAAAAAGTCTTCAACAAGATATCGAATACCTTAAACGTAAGGTTGATAACGGCGCTGAATATGTGGTGGCCCAATACTTTTATGACAACGCTTTTTTCTTCGATTATGTTGAAAAATGCAGGGCAGCCGGCATTGCCGTGCCCATCATTCCGGGTATCATGCCCGTCTACACGGTAAAGATGACCCAAATGCTCTCCAAGGTTTGCGGGTCTACGATCACGGCGGAATTGCAGGGCAGGCTGGACGCCGTCGATGCGAATGATAAAGAGGCGGTTTTGCAGCTCGGTATCGATTTTGCCACCGGGCAATGCCGGGGACTGCTGAAAGAAGGTGTCGCAGGTCTGCACTTTTATACCATGGACCGAAGCCATTCCACGAAACAGATCCTGAACAATCTGAACTTGGACCGTTGACTGCCCGCGGATTGCACGAGAGAATAAGGAGCTGCGAATGGGAGAAGAAACCGATTCGGAACTAATCGCTTTTATTGAAGAATGGAGAGAGACGCCTGAAAAAAAAGGCGGTTTTGTTCCTGAAGGTCTGCTGGGTGAGGATGCCGTATGTTTCGATATTGAAGAACGGGATGAGGCCCTTATCCGATATATTGAAATCCGTCTGGATGAAGCCTGCCGGTACGTTTCGGAGGGATGGGTCTGTGGGGTATTACAGGACCCCGCAAAAAGCGGGTTCCGGTTGGAGCGATGAGGGGTAGCGGATCTAAAGAAGTCACCGCGAAGAATCCGCTACCCCCATCTGTCCGTATCCGAGCTTTCGTGTGTCATCTCACCGGATGCCGTAGCGGTGCATGCGATTCCATACCGTGACCCGCGAAATTCCCAAAATACGTCCGGCAAGGGACTGATTGCCGTTCGCCTGATCCAGCGCCTGGATCAGATCCCGCTTTTTCCGCTCATCAAGGCTGATATCCGCCAATGGCATTACCGGGGACTGATTCCTGCAGGGAACGATGTCCGGCGGCAGGTGATGAACATCGATCTTGCTGTTCATGCAGGTGACAAACGCATATTCAAAGGCGCTTTTCAGCTCCCGGACGTTGCCGGGCCATGGATAGCGAACCAGCGCCTGCATGGCCTCCGGTGAAATGCCCCGAATCGGTTTGTCATTTTTCAGTTGAATCCGCCTGAAAAAGGTTTCGGCCAGCAACGGAATATCCTCTGCCCGCTCCCGAAGCGGCGGCAATACAATCGGCAGCACATTGATGCGGTAATAAAAATCGCTTCGATAGGAACCGGCTTCAACCAGCTGCCGGAGGTTGCGGTTGGTAGCCGTAATCACCCGCACATCGACCGGTATGGAGCGGTTGTCCCCGACCCGTTCGATCACTTTTTCTTCGAGAACCCGCAGGAGTTTCACCTGAGTCGAGAGGGGGAGATCGCCGATTTCATCCAGAAAAATATCCCCGCCATTGGCCGCCTCGAACCTTCCTTCCCGGTTTTGGTAGGCACCGGTAAACGCCCCCTTGACATGACCGAATAGCTCGCTTTCCAGAACGGACTCGTTCAGGGCCGCGCAGTTCACCTGCACATAGGGCCGGTCTTTCCGGGCCGAATGGAGATGAATGGCTCTCGCGGCCAGCTCCTTTCCCGTCCCGCTCTCTCCCAGTATGAGCGCCGGCGCGTCCGACCCCGCGACATTGGCTATCAGGTCAAAGGTCCGGCGCATGGACGCCGACACGCCCACCATTCCCTGGAATTCGTCCTCGGATTGCAGCTCCCGGCGAAAGGCATCGATCTGATGATCTTTTTCGATCAACTCCGTGATATCGGTCAGTGTCTCCACCGCCCCGATCACCTCTCCCTTTTCATCCTGAAGAACCGAGGCATTTTTCATGATATGGACCTGAGTTCCATCTTTACGAACCAGCGTGCATTTACGCATTTTAAGGTTGCCGGATCGAAAGAGCAGGCACCAGTGGCAACCGGTACGCTCGAACATGGCATCGCAACTGCTGCAGTTCAGAACCGAACAGGGCTGCCCGATCAGCTCGGACGGATCATAACCGGTAATCTGAGCCAGCGCCTGGTTTGCCGACACGATGGCGCCGCCCACGTCCACGATCATCACGCCATCCTGAATGGTGTCGACAACGGTTTTCCAGTACCGGTTCATCTCCTGATCCTGCATCCCGGCCCCTTTTGATACATGTTTAAACAGATATAAAAACGCTATGCTTAATTTTTAACATAACTGTAATCGAAATCCTACCCGTTCGCAAGGTTCAGGCGGAAGGGGACAGGACTTTGAAAGAAGCGGTTGGTCCGACCCACCTGCCCGGAAAAGGAGTAAATGAGAATAAAAACCCGTGAACACCCCCATTCTGGCACTTTCCTTGCTTTAATAAAGGGTCAAACAGCCCACGGGAGGGGGTATCTTGGACGGGTCGAATGTGCGCCGGATGGATCTGAGAAACGTTTTTGAGCCCATCGCACTGCTCAAGATTTCTCAGTTATGCCGCGAAATGAAACTCGACGATACTCTGGAAATACACGTTGACGACGCGGATTTCCACGTGAATCTGATTCGATTGCTGCGGTGCTGCCACGTTCGGGTGCTGGCCGATAATAAATGCACCGGTTCTGAAACCGGCTGGCGTGTGATCATTCAAAAACAAAGTCAGGGGGGATCCCCATGAGCGAGCTATAGTTATACGTTACCATGGACGAATGATTTTCTTTCCCGATGCCAGCTCCCCCCTGACCTTCTCCATATGCCGAAGCGTTGCTATCTGTCTTTCAAGATCGGATGGTTTCATTTGAAGCCGTTCGCATAAGACGCTTGGCTCCACCCCGCCGGTTTCCTTCAGGATTTGCAGTATCTTTGATTGAATTTCCGTAATCTCGGTATGGGTTGCATTTTCTTTCGAAAAGGATTTGGCGCTGTATACGGCCCACGGATCACACGCTTTGGGGGGTGAAAGGGCATCCATAAAGCAATCCTCGCACAAAATCTGCCCATGCCATTGTCTTTTTTCCCTTTCTTCGATATTCGCCTTGCAACGATCACATTCCACTTACCAACCTCCTTCGTCGATCAAAATTAAACAGGGGGCATAAGGGCGTATTACTTCGGATTCGTCGCTTTCCCCGAGGACATGACTTTTTTCACGCTGGGAAAAGAATTGATGTCAGTATGCGGGAGAAAACGCGCCGATACGAATTCGTCCATAAACCGGTTGTTGGTTGAAAAGTCAATATAGGTCATGCTGTTGCAGATATCATGCGCCTCGTTGCGATGGTCCTCCGAGAGCAACGACAAATAAGCGCCGGCAGCCGACGTGTTGCCCATATATTGAAATTTATCTCTCGGAATGTCGGGCAGAAGTCCGATCATAATGGCCCTGTCCACATTGAGATACTGACCGAATCCGCCCGCGATCCAAACCCGGTCGACCATCGAAAAGTCCAGCCCCGCCTGATTCAGCAGCACCGTGAAGCCCGCATACACGGCCGCCTTGCTGAGAATGAGGCTGTGAATATCCGTCTCACTAAAAAGAATATCTTTTTCCATGGCGGTTTCCGCTGCCGGAACCAGGACATACGACAGGCTATCCCCCTCTTTTTGTATTCGGGGATGAGAGGCATCCAACCGGATTTTGCCCCCGGCGTCGATAATTCCGGCAAACAGCATTTCCGCGATCAGATCGATCATTCCGGAACCGCAGATACCGCGCGGGGAAACATTTCCGACAGTCATAAAACGGGCGGCCAGTGTTTCGGAATCGATGGAAACTTTTTCAATGGCCCCTTCTTCCGCCCGCATTCCCCAGCGAATCCCACCGCCTTCGAAGGCGGGTCCGGCGGAGCACGAGGCCGTCAGAAGCCAGTCCCGGTTGCCAAGTACGATTTCACCGTTGGTCCCGACATCAATGAAAAGGGTCAGCGGGTCCTCCCGGTGCAACCCGGTATACACAAGACCGGAAACGATATCGCCGCCGACATAACTTGCCGGACCGGGCATGATGAACACAGCCGCGATGGAATCGGCCTTGATTCCGATTTCTCCGGCTTTCAGAATCGGGAATTCGGACACGGACGGAATATAGGGCTCACGGCGAATATAGTTCGGCTCAATTTTGAGCAGCAAATGCGTCATCGTCGTATTTCCCGATATGACGACATTTTTGATCCGGTGAAAATCGGCGTCCACGCTGTCCAAGGCCTCGCTGATGAGGGTGTTGATCGTCATCAGCACCATTCGGCTCAGTTTGGCGACACCGCCTTTCTCCGAGCAGATGATCCGATTGATGACATCATCCCCGCAGGCGGCCTGCAGGTTGTGCCCGGAAGTTGCCGCCAGAATCGAACCGTCGGACATGTCCACCAGATAGACGACAATGGAGGTGGTACCCACATCAATCGCAAGTCCCATGGACCGGAACTTTTCGGTTCCGGGCGTTACCCGCAAAATTTCGCTGGAACATTTTTTTTGTATGACGGAAGCCGTAATTTTCCAGTTCTCATCGCGCATGACGGCCGCAAGCTCGCGGATAACGCCGATTCCGATATTGAGCCGCGCGATATCGAGTCCCTCTTTTTTCAATCCCCGGTTCAGCCGGTCCAGATCGCTTACGGAATCGTCGAGGCTCGGAGGCTCCAGTTCAAGGGGGATTTCCATGAGGATGGGCTGTATGGTGGTTACGAGCCCTTTTAGTTTTTCCGTCAGCTCTTTTCCCATTCCCGCGACCTTCAGTTTTTTCTCCAATGTCTCTTCGGGAATACGAACTGTTACATCACCGGCAACCCCGCTCATGCAGGCCAGCACATAGTTATCTTTTTTTTCCTTCTCCGTCAGCAGCAGCACCTCCTCCGGCCGTCTTTCAATTTGGCCCGCTTCGACAATGAGTTTGCATTTGCCGCATAGTCCCTTACCGCCGCATGACGCATTCAGGTGAACGCCAACACTTAGGGCCGCATCCAGCAGCGTCGTTCCATCGGATACCCGAACGCTCTTTCCTTCCGGCATAAAATTAACGGTGTGCTCGTTTTCGGTATCCGCTTTTTTCATTTTTTCATCGGTCTCCAGGCCCTCTTTCCGTTTGCTCATAAACCAGATCGGGCACGAGGGGCGAAACTTGCAGTAGATTTTCGGATCCTTGCATTGAAGACACTCTTCACAGAGATAGATGTCATGTTTCATGCACAGGTAGCGGGTATCCCGATCCGGGTGATGAATGCACTTTCCCAAATGGTTTTTCTCCTTTTGACTTAATTCTTAAAGGGGGAAGAAATATGATGGAGCGCAAGAATAATGGCCGAAGCCGATGTGGTGGAGGCCATCTCACCGCATCGGTCCTACCGTCCCAGTGCCGGGTAGGCCGATGTGCCAAGGGAAATTTCTGAATATAAAACGGTTCAAGGCATTAAGCCAATACGGGTTGACCACTATTTATCCACGCAGTCATGCCACCCGCCAGGCTGTGCACATGCTGAAACCCCTGGCTCTGCAAAAAACTGGCGGCAATATTTCCCCGGTAGCCAATGCCGCAGGTCACAATCACCTCCTTGTCTTTCGGGATATCCGGCACACTATTGAGCAAGGACGGCAGCGGCAGATGGGTTGCCTCCCGGATATGACCCGCTGACCATTCCGAGGAGGTTCTCACATCCCATAGGTAGTCGTATTTCCCGCGTTTAAGTTTATCCGTCAGCTTTTCCGTTGAAATCTGCCAGAGCTGATGAATCGGATACCCCGCCTCCTGCCAGGCGGCAATGCCCCCATACAGGTAACCGGCAATTTGATCATAACCGATTCGATGCAGGTGTATCGTCATATTTTCATAGGCTTTTTCGTCGGTAACCACCAAAATCAGCTCGGCACCCGGATCGATCACCATGCCGATCCAGTTCGCGGTCTGCCGGGCAAAACCGATATTGATGGAACCCGGAATATGAACCCCACCGAAGGCGGCCGTATCCCGGGTATCCAGAATCAGGGCGCCGCGATCCATCCGTTCCCTGACCTGCAAGGGGCTCAAGTCTCTGGTAATAGGACATCGATCCAGAAGCGGCGCTCCGGTTTTGTTTGTTTGAATGATATGGGAAAAACTTCTGGGCCGCTCCGGAAAACTTTGCTTCATCTGTTTTGTAAACGCCTCGGCGGTAAGATTTAAAATAGGATTGTTCGCCTTCTCAAACCCAATCGTTGAGCTCGATTTGGAACTCATCCCCTTGCCGCAAAGCGATCCTTCGCCATGAGCGGGGAAGATCTCGAGATTGGCCGGCATTCCGCCCAATTTCTCATAAAGAGAGTGGTACAGATTTCGCGTCTGCTCATCCAGCAACTCTTCACCGGCCAGATCGGGCCGGCCGATATCTCCGACAAAGAGGCAGTCACCGGTCAGCACCAGCCACGGATCCTGACTTCGAAGCGTATCCGTCACCAGAATTGACATGGCGTGAGGCGTGTGACCCGGTGTTTTCAGAAATTCGAGAACGGCGTTGCCGAAAACCATTCTCTGCCCCTCTTTCAGCTCGGTATGATCGAAGGTAACCGGAGAATTCTCCATAAAACAGATTTCCGCACCGGTTCGGGAACGCAATTCCTGGTTGCCGCTGACATGATCCGCGTGAACATGGGTTTCAAAGACATGCGTGATTTTCATGCCATTTTCGCGAGCCAGATGGATATAGTCCCGAACGTCCCGCTTGGGATCCACCACACAGGCGACTTTCGCCTGGGGACAACCGATAAGGTAAGAAAGGCACCCCATTCCTTCGACCGTGATCTGTTTGAAATACATATCGCTTCTCCATGTTACAGTAATCGCATAGATGCGTTGGGGGGACAGAACCCTGCCGTCCCCCCTCGTTACTCCCACTGAAAGCGGAATCAATCAAATGCCATATGTGTTTTCCATTCTTTCCAGACATTGCCGACCAGATCCGGTCCGGGAGTTAGCACGGCCTTACCGGGACGCCAGCCCGATGGTGTGGCCTGTGTTCCCTTGCTCTCCCGAACCAGTTGAAACGCTTGAATTTGCCGCAGGCTTTCCCCCACGTTTCGTCCAACCGGCGGGGTCAGCACCTCAAAGCCCTGCACGACGCCGTCCGGATCGATGATAAAGCGCCCGCGGGTTTCCACCCCGGCCCCATCGTCAAATACGCCAAACGCGGTTCCCACCTTTCCGCCGGCATCGGACAACATGGGAAAGGGGACGCCGCCGTTGACCATTTTGGACAATTCATGATTATCCCACATTTTATGGACGAATACACTGTCGATGCTCATGGACAAGACTTGAACGCCAAGCTTTTCAAACTCTGCATATTTTTCGGCAACTGCCGAAATCTCCGTGGCTCAAACAAATGTAAAATCACCGGGATAGAAACAGAGAATGACCCATTTCCCTAAATATTCCGAAAGCTTAACAGAAATAAATTTCCCATTTTGATAAGCCGGCGCAGTAAAATCCGGCGCTTTTTTTCCGACTTGAATCATTTTGCGTTCCTCCTGTTCGATGGTTTTGGATAAGGATTCCGGTTTTGATTCCGCCGGTTCACCCACGAGCCCGCCGGTGGGTCGGGCACAGCCGATTTTGATCTCTTCCGTCATCAGCCCCTCCTTTCAATTGCGGTAAATGGTTTTGGGTTATTGAACATCCGTTTTTGAGCATGGCAAACCGGCCTTCGAATCAATTTCGAAGGGCCGGTTTGCTTAGCGATAGGAGGTAATGCCAAGTTAACCCCTGCACAAAAATACAGCAAAATTTATGCCATGGTTTCAACCAAAATCCGCATGGTGTCCCAAAGAATGCTTCCAGGCGGGGAAGAGGATTCGATATGAGTGCCATGAGCACCTGTTTTGCCGCATCGCTTTCGCGCCTAATGGTGTTTCGGTTCACTTCTTCACTATCTATTTAAACACATGTTTAAACAAATCGCTCATTTTTTAACACAAATCCAGTTGATATCGGAATGGCTCACGAAAACCGTGGGGCAAAAAAAGGGTTATTCAAAAACAGTCGCTACCGGGTTGTAGCCACACGATATGCCGCCTGCCGAGTGACCCGTTTGAAAAGGTTGGCATTTATTTTGCTAAATTCGAGGAAAACGTTCACGGGAAAGCCGCTTCTTTTGCGGACGGATGGCGGAAAAATAAGGCAATTAACTGCCGGCGGGGGAGGATACTGTATGGGGATTGACAGACGGAATTTTCTGAAAGTCATGGGGGTGGGCACCGCGACAGCCTTTGCCGGTCCAGCCCGAAACGCTCAGGGGTGGCAATCCAAGGCGCCGCCGGACCCGTTTGGATGCCTGGTGGATTTATCACGCTGTGTGGGATGCCGCAAATGCGAACTTGCCTGTAATGAGGTCAACCACCTGCCCGCGCCCAAAACCCGCTTCGATGACCCGCGGGTTCTGGATGAAAGACGACGGCCGGATGAAGCCGCCTATACGGTCATCAACCGGTATCATCCGGGGAAAATAGACGATCGGGGTCAATTATCGCCCTTCTTTGTCAAGGTGCAATGCATGCACTGTCAGGACCCGGCCTGCGCTTCCGCCTGCATCGTGGGGGCATTGACCAAAAAGGAAAACGGCACGGTGCACTATGATGCCGGCAAATGCATCGGATGCCGGTATTGCATGGTGGCCTGTCCGTTTGAAATTCCGGCCTATGAATACCATGATCCCCTGACCCCGAAAGTGCAAAAATGCACCTTCTGTTATGAACGGATTACCCGCTCCGGCGGAAAGCCCGCCTGCGCGGCCATCTGCCCGGTTGAAGCGATCACGTTCGGAAAACGTGACAGGCTGCTGAAGCTGGCGCATGACCGGATTTCCGGAAACCCGGCCAACTACATCGATCAGGTTTACGGGGAGCACGAGGCCGGCGGCACCTGCTGGCTCTATCTCTCCCCGGTTCCCTTTGAGGACGTCGGGCTGATACCGTTGCCGTCCGAACCGTTGCCCCGGCTCTCCGAAACCGTTCAGCATACTTTTTTCAGTTATCTGTGGTCCCCCGCACTGCTATTCGGCATTCTGGCCGGCGTGATGTGGAAAAACAAAAAGGAGGGGAAGTAAGATGCACTCACCCGCTCATGCCTTGAAAACCCCGTTTTGGACGCCGGGGGTATGGATACTGCTGACACTGATGGCAACCGGCGCCGTTGCCGTTCTGGCCCGATATACAGGCGGAATCGGATACGTTGCCAATCTGAGCCATGCCCGGCCCTGGGGAATCTGGATCGGAATTGACGTCGCATCCGGCGTCGCGCTGGCAGCTGGCGGTTTTTCGACCGCGGCGCTGGCGCATATTTTCGGTAAACAGGCCTGCGAACCGGTAGTCCGTCCCGCGCTTCTCACCGCGGTTTTGGGATACACCTTTGTGGTCCTCGGACTTCTGGTCGATATCGGCCGGTCCTGGGCCATCTGGAAACCCATGTTTTTCTGGAACTTCAATTCCGTTCTCTTTGAAGTGGCCATGTGCGTCATGATTTATCTGACAGTCCTGTATATCGAGTTCTTTCCAATCGTTGCCGAGGCCTTCGGCGAAAAATTCCCGGTTCTCACCCGATTGAACACCCTGATCGGGAAATGCATGTGGGTCTTTGTAATTGCCGGTGTCGTGCTCTCCTGCATGCACCAGTCCAGCCTCGGCTCCCTGATGCTGATCGCGCCCACGAAACTGCATCCCCTGTGGTACACGCCGATCCTGCCGCTGCTGTTTCTGACCTCGGCCATTGCCGTCGGATATCCCATGGTCATTTTCGAAACGACGCTCACCACCTCGTCCCTGAACCTGGAGCCCGAGATGGAAACGCTGTCCTTTCTCAGCCGGTTCACCCGCTGGCTGCTGGGCGCCTATATGGGATTAAAAATCGGCGATATGATCGTGCGGGGAACCTACCGGTATCTGCTGGACGGCTCCTCCCAGAGCAATGCATTTCTGGTGGAAATGCTTCTCGGCGTCATTCTCCCATGGGCAATGCTGCTCTTCTCCCGGACCCGCGCCTCCCGTAAGGGGCTTTTCACGGCCGCTACCCTGATTGTCTTCGGCGTTCTTTTAAACCGCATCAATGTCTTTGTCGTCGGATACACGCCGCCGGTCAGCCAGAGCCGTTATTTTCCGGCGATAGGTGAAATTCTGATCACCGCCGGGCTGATAGCGGCATTGATGTTTCTTTACCGGTTGATCATCACCTTTTTTCCGGTCATCAGCGCTGGAAGACGGGAGGTGAGCGCATGAGAAATCGCATCGTTCGAATCATTTTCCTTGTCGGGATCATTGTTTTTCCGGTGATGGAAACCGGTGACGGGCGGCCGGCGGCCGCCGCGGAGAAGCCGGCGGTATCCCCGGCCGATGAATACGAAAGAGATAAGGCGGCCTTTAATCCTGAAAATCAGCTGAACGCCATCAAGCGATCCGGTGAAGAGGTTCATTTTGTAACGGATGTCCGGGTCGAATCGCGACCGGAGCGGCGGCAGCGGCTCATTCAGCAGGGGCTGGGCATGAAAGACTTGCCGACCACCTATTTTCTGCTGGATAGCGCCTTGATAAAACGGGAAGAAAACCGCTTCGGCCCGGTCCGGTTCATGCATGGAAAACATGCGGCCATCACTCAGGATTGCTCCCGGTGTCACCATTTGAAACCCGCCGCGCCGGATGCGGCGGAGACCACCCGGTGCTCGGCCTGCCACCAGGAATCCTTCCATCCCGACCATCCGGAGCGTTTGGGGCTCAAGGCGGCCTATCACCTTCAGTGCGTGGGATGCCACCAGGAAATGGGGAAAGGGCCGGTGGACTGTACCGGTTGCCACGGCAGAGCGGTCCCCGATCATAAGCCCCTGGTAAACCTCCCCGATAAGCCGGAGCCGACACAGGTCACGAAAGAGTGTCTGCGGTGCCATGAAACCGCCGGAAAAGATATGCTGACGTCAGCACACTGGCTGTGGAAGGGCCCATCCCCCTATACACTGAAACATCAAAAAGAAATTCAGAGCGGCAAGGCCACCAATACCATCAACAATTTCTGTATCGCATTGTCGCCCAACTGGCCCCGGTGCACCAGTTGTCACGCCGGATACGGGTGGAAGGACGCCTCCTTTGATTTTACGGATATGACCCGCATGGATTGCCTGATCTGCCACGACACCACCGGGACGTATAAAAAAGACCCGCCGGGTGCCGGCATGCCCGATCCCAAGGTCGATCTCGTGACCGTGGCGCAAAACGTAGGGAAAACCAGCCGAAAGACCTGCGGAGACTGCCATTTTCAGGGCGGCGGCGGCGATGCGGTCAAGCACGCGGATATGTCGGGGGTGATGTACTGGCCCACGAAAAACTGCGATGTGCACATGGGCGGGTATGATTTCTCCTGCGCCGAATGCCATAAGACACGGAATCACAAGATTGCGGGCCGAAGCACCTCCGCGCCGGTGGCCGAAGGAAGCCGTTCCTGCGAGGATTGCCACACCGGCACACCGCATTACGGGCGGAAGTTACTGGACCACCACCTGAACCGCCACACCCAAACCGTGGCCTGCAACACCTGCCACTCGCCGGTCTACTCCAAATGCAAACCTACCAAAATCTGGTGGGACTGGTCCAAGGCCGGTGACAAATCCCGCAAACCGAAAAATGACAAATCCGGAATGCCGGATTATTCCTGGATGAAAGGCGAATTTGAGTGGAAGGAGAGCGCCAAGCCATCATACGCCTGGTATAACGGCTATATGGACCGGCTCTATATCGGCGATCCGATCGATTTGAATCACACCATCCCCATTACCCGTCCGGTAGGCACCCTTGAGGACCCGCGCGCCAAAATCCATCCCTTTAAAATCATGAAAGGCATTCAACCGGCGGACCCGGTCAACCGGTATTTGCTCATTCCCCATCTCTATGGTCCCGGCGGATACTGGGATGCGCTGAACTGGGAAAAAGCGTTTGAAGCCGGCATGAAATCCGTGAACCTGCCGTATTCCGGAAAATTCACCTGGACCGAGACCGAAATGTACTGGGGCATTCATCACGAGGTCATGCCCAAAACCATGGCTCTTTCCTGCGTTCAGTGCCATGAGAGTCTTAAAGGCGATAAAACCTGCAACCGGTGCCATCAGTACAGCCGGGATGTCAATTTTAAGGAACTGGCGCACAAAGGAACCGATTTCAGCTTCATGGCCGGTCAGGGACGGGATGTGAGCGCTCTGGTGGGGACAACGGATTATATTGACTTTAAATCACTCGGCTATAAGGGTGATCCGATTGTTCACGGCGGCAGGTTCAAGCAGTTGCCGCTGGGCCAGGGAAATGTGGAATAAGACGCTCGGCTTGATCGTCAAAAACGGCCTTGATCATCGTTTCGGCCAGTTTCCCATGACAGGGAGGCCGCGCCAAGGTGTTTTTGGAAGAGCGGCAGGCTGTTTGAGCGACAGCGAGTTTCTGACGGTCTGGAAAAAATACCCTGGCGTGGCCGATACGATGATCAAGGCCTCAAAAACAGACGGGGACTATCGGTATGAAGGTCCTTTAGAACAGATTTTAGGCACTATTGTCCAAACAGAAAGGTAGTCCCCACGCTGTTGAGCACAAAGCGATCGGGCATCGCCGCCGCGAATGCGTTGATGGCTGTCCAGCCCGTGCAATGCGTCGGTACGACCAGCTGGGGATTTATTTCTTGCATGGCCCGTACGGTCGGTTCAATCAAAACTTCAGCGGCCCCGCTTAAATGGAATCCGCCCAATACGGCATGCACTTTGTTGATGCCGCTCACGTTGCGGATGTGGGCAATAGTATTGATGATACCGGCATGCGAACAACCGCCGAGTACGATCAGCCCCTGGTCTTTTACCCGAAACGCGATGGCTTGATCATCCTCGAACGAATCGATTTTCCATTCGCCATCTTTGCGGGCTTCAAGGATCGGCGAGCCTTTTTCAAAATCGGTGGTTCGGCCCACCGTTCCGGTCACCAAAATGAGCCCGCCGGCAACCGTCGAGGGGGCGCTGCGTTTCTCGACGATAGCGCCCGCGGCACTCAAGGCCTCTTCGGTCAGTCTCGGCAATTCGGCATAAAATTCCGGCCCGAACTTGATCCTGCGTTCGATAAACGCGCCCGGATGAACCACGAGCGGCAGTTTCCGGCCCATCCTGGAGAAAAAATGCGCCAACCCGCCGAAATGATCAAAATGGCCGTGACTCAGCACTACATATTCGACATCCTCAATGTTTTGGGTCGGCACCGCAAATCGGCCGGAAATGCGGGATGCCAGCAAGGACGCATTGTGGATAAGGCTGTGCCCTGAAATGCCGGCGTCCATCAGGATAGTATGCGTTTGTCCGTCGGCATGGATACTGACCAGATAGGACAGGCCATGCTCGGCCAGCGGTGCCTTCGGCGGCAACAAGCGCAACCGCCTGACCGTATCCGTGTCCGGCAGTAATAGATCGCTGTAGTTATCCACCAAAATCGTTACCTCAGCCCGCTGAACTTCAGGCAATTGGATCTGCGCCATGGTCCCGCTCCTTTTCCGTAAGGTTGTTGACGATATCGCCAATGAAGCAATGAATATGCCAACATTGCTGCGGCCCGGGTGCCAGGGAAATCGCATGTTGCGTTGTCCGGTGCTACATGCGTTTGCCCTGGCCCATGTGCGAAATGGCGTTGACCGTATTCGTGCAATATGCAACATAAGCAGTGATGTAAATATGCAAATCGCACGAATATGATACAAGGGGCGAATATGAGCAAAATTAAAGAACAGCGGGATGTGATTCTGGACTCCGTCAATGAGGGCGTTTTTACCGTGGGACTGGATTGGCGCATTACGGCTTTCAATCGTGCGGCGGAGCGTATCACGGGCATTCCCCGCAAAGAGGCCTTGGGCAAATCCTGTAGCGATGTTTTTCATGCCAGTCTTTGCCAAAGCGCCTGCCCGCTCAGACGCTCGTTTGACACGGGGCGACCCGTCGTTAATGCCACAGCCCATATTGTCAGTCAGCACGGCTATCGGGTACCTATCCGCATTTCAACGGCCATCCTGAAAGACGATGCGGGGCGGGTCGTCGGAGGTGTCGAGTCTTTTCAGGATCTCAGCCAGGTTGAGCAATTGCAAAAGGAGTTGGAAAACCGGTACACCTTCGAGGATATCGTCGGTCACAGCGCCGCCATGATGCGCCTGTTCAAGGTTCTGCCGCAGATTGCCGAGAGTGGCAGCACGGTTCTGATCGAAGGCGCCAGCGGCACCGGCAAGGAGTTGTTCGCGCGGGCCATTCACAACCTGTCGCCGCGCCGCAAAAAACGGTTTGTGGCGGTCAATTGCGCAGCGCTTCCGGACGCATTGCTGGAAAGCGAATTGTTCGGGCATAAAGCCGGGGCGTTTACCGACGCCAAACGGGACAAGGCCGGGCGTTTTGAACTGGCCGACGGCGGCACCATTTTTTTAGACGAAATCGGCGATATTTCACCGGCCATGCAAATACGGCTTCTGCGCGTGCTTCAGGATCACATCGTCGAGCCGCTGGGTTCCGTCCGGCCAAAACCGGTCAATATTCGCGTACTGGCCGCCACCAATAAAGATCTCACCGCGCTGGTGAAGGCCGGCAAATTTCGTGAGGATCTCTATTACCGTATTCGCGTGATTCATTTAATCCTGCCGAGCTTGAAGCAGCGGCGCGAGGACATCGCCCTGTTGACCGATCATCTGATCGTCAAATTCAACCGGCTGCGGGGCAAGGACATCGCCGGCGTATCGGTCGATGTCCTTGCCCGGTTGATGGCGCATGATTGGCCGGGAAATGTCCGTGAACTGGAAAATGTCATTGAGCAGGCATTCGTGCTGTGCCGGGGGGGCATCATTGAACTGCATCACCTGCCGCCCGAATTACGGCCCGACGGCATCCCGACAGGCGATTCTTTCGGACCCCGCAATATTCAGGCCCTGCAACAGCACCTGATCATTGAAACGTTGAATTATTATAACGGGAACCGGCAAAGAACCGCCAAGGATCTGGGCATCAATATTGCCACCTTGTATCGTAAAATAAAGTCGTTTGGGATCCAAGTGCCTGAAACGGATGGCCGCGGAAAAAGAAGATAATTGCATATTGCAATGTTGTGACAGGAGAGCGGGGGCACTCCCATGCCGATGGGTATCCCCATAAAATCGTCGCGCTTGCAGTCCCGCCGCCAAATAGCCGATGCCTGTCCGAGGACCGGAAAGCCCGGGAGAACGGTTGGCATGGTGCATGCTTTAAGGGTGGCAGGGAATCTTTTCGCGTTGTCTTCAATCCATTTTAATCCCGATATTCATTTCGTTTCAGGAGGAGGGTCATAACGTATGGCGGAACACCCCATCAAACTCGCGACGAAAAAAAGTATCTTCATGGACCAGGTTAAGGCGTTGTTGCCTGAAGGAGGCAACCTGAGCCTGTGTCTGACCTGCGGTGCCTGCTCCTCGGGCTGCCCGGCAACGGGACTGGCAAATATGGACCCGCGTAAATTCCTGCGAGAGACGATTTAAGGGAGGTGGCGGTTTTCCATCCGGAATCGGCCATGTAGGCCTTGATCATCGTTTCGGCCACGCCAGGGAATTTTAAAACCGGCTCCGGAATGGAGCCGGTTTAAGCGGAATAAGACCACCGGCGTCACCCCGGTTGGGAGTGACGCCGGTAAACCTCGAAATTCATCGACACCTCTTTTGGGGTCAGAACCACAATAGCCTTTCCTCTCTGCAAGCGATCTGATAAATAGAGATCGTTCTCTATCCGCAGCAACTCAAGAAGAAGCAAAAACGGCTCCATCACAAATGACAACGAGGAGGGGACAACGATGGCGAAATCTATCCGTTACGGGCTTATGATGCTCCTGCTGATCGCGCTCACATCGGATTTCGCGGTTTGCGAAGAGGATGTCGAAGTCCTCGTAACCCGCGGCGATACGATGATCAACATCTGCAAGGACTACCTGGAAAACCCCGATGAATGGCGCCAGGTGGCAAGCGCAAACCCGCTCATCAGGAATCCGGACCGAATATTTCCAGGCAAAAAACTGACTTTTCCCGCCAGGCTTCTCAAGGGTATTCCGAGTGGCGGAAAAATTTCCTTTCTGAAGGGGTCCGTCGAGATTCTGCGAACAGAAACCGAGGGGTGGACCCCTCTGAAACCGGACGAGCGCTTGGTCGAGGGATATCGAATTCGTACCGGAGAGAACGGTGCCCTTGATATTACCTTTGAGGACGAGTCGTCCTTTCTCATCAAATCGAATACCTGCCTAACGCTTGTAAAAACGCGCAAAAGCGGAGCGGGAAGTATTATCGGAGATTTTTTCCTCGAATTGGGGCGCGTCATTACTCATATTCGAAAGGCAACGGGGCGGGAGCCGCGGTTTCGAATCGGAACTCCCTCGGCCGTGGCGAGTGTCCGCGGCACCGACTTTAGAATTTCCCAGGATGCCGGGGGAAACGCACGCATTGAGGTATTAGCGGGCAGCGTTGACACCAAGGGTAAACACCGCCGGGTGCGACTCGATGAAGGAGAGGGGACCCTTGTCGAAAAGGGGCGAGACCCCCAAAAACCGAGAGATCTCCTTTCCGCGCCCTCGCTGATTTCCCCCGAGCCGCTTTATCGACGGACGCCGCTCGATTTCCGTCTTGAAACCGTACCGGAGGCCGTGTTCCATCGGCTCGCACTCGCCGGTGACCCCGAAATGAAAGATGTCATTCGTGAAGAAACTGCCCGCCCTGGAGAGATCTCCCAGATAGTGGATATAGTGGACAGGGCGGATGGAACCTATTATCTGCAAACTTCGAGCGTAGATGCCATGGGACTTGAGGGCTTGCCAAAAGTCACCCCCATTTCCGTGAGATTGAATCCCTTGCCGCCCTTCGTGCAATCTCCGGTGGCCGGAAAGGAGTACAAAACCGTTACCATGGAATTCTCATGGCTCAGCGTGCCGGATGCCGTCGGCTACCAGCTTCAGATCGCTGCGGATCCGGAATTTGAAAAAGTCGTCGAAGAACGGGAAACGGGACCGGATACCGCGCATAAAACCGATCGCCTGGAACCGGGCACCTATTATTTCCGGATTCTATCAAAAGCGGCCGACGGATATGCGGGCGTCTATTCGGACGCCGTCCAATTCGATCTTTTGCAGCCTCCCCCCGCGCCCGCGGCGGAGCCTCCCAAGGTAACCTGGAAGGAAATCAGCATCCAGTGGCAGAATCGGGGGCCGGGAATCACCTACCGTTTTCAGATGTCGTGCGATAAGGATTTCAAGGAACTTCTGGTCGACGAGCGGGTAAACGACCCCCAAATTACGCTCCAAAAGCCTAAAAAGGCCGGCCTTTATTATGTTCGCGTGAGCTCCGTCGACACCGAAGGCTTCGAGGGACGTTACACCCCGCCCCAGAGCTTCAAGATTAAGGGATTCCCCTGGGCAGTGATTGGCGGCGCAGCCGTTACGGTGGGCGCCATGGTGGGAATCCTCGTGCTTTAAGGCGCGGCCGCAAATTATCGGATAGAAACCCTTCGACGGATTGAAGTCATGTGCAAACGGGTTGAATCAAAAAATAAGAAACCGTATTTATTAACATTTATTGCAATGGCTTTCTTTCTGGTTCTGCTCGAAGGGTTGGGAATGCTTGAAGGACTCGACAGGCAGGTTTACGATCTTTTCTTCAGAATCAGGGGAAGCCGCGATCCGGGGCAAAAAATAGTCGTTGCGGCCATTGATGAAAAAACGCTTTCCGAACTCGGCAAGTGGCCCCTGTCTCGAAAATATTACGCCGATCTGCTCGGCCACCTGAAACTTGCCGATAGTGTTGTCTTTGATATTCTCATGCCCGAACCGTCCGAGCACGACCCGGCGCTCGCCGACGCCATACGACGGCACGGGAAGGTGGTCCTTCCTGTTCATATTGCCCCCGACGGGCATCCCGTTTACCCCGCGTTCCCAATGGTTAACATTACCCGCGGTCACGTGCACATCGGATTGGGAATCGACGGTATCGCGCGGGATGTCTTTCATACCATTTGCTGCAATGGGGTTTCGCTTCCGTCCCTCACCCTGGCCGTTTACGCATCCCTGATGTCCCATGCTTCCGGAAGCCGCATCGGAAAACAGGAAGAGTGCCAATCCGGGCTCCGTCAGACCGATCTCATGACGATCAATTATTACGGCCCCGCGGGAACCTTTCAGCACATTTCCTTCTCGGAGATCATTCAGGGCGATTGGCCGCCGTCATTTTTCCGAGGCAAGATCGTTCTCGTGGGCGTCACGGCAAGCGGAATCGAAGAGGGGCTGTTGAGCCCCTTCACCAGCAACAGAAATAGACTGCACGGAATCGAGGCCCACGCGAACATCCTCAACAATCTGCTGGAGGGGAGTGACATCCGGTCGGTTCCGGAAAGGATTCGACTGCTTTTTGCGATATCACTGGCCGCCGTCTTTCTTGTGTTTTGCTGGCGATATTCTCCCACCGTGCTTTTCTTTCCCTGGATCGGCTGTCTTATCTCCGTGCCCCTGATGACTTATGCCTTTTTTTCTCTCGCCAACATCTGGATCCCCCCCGGCATCCCGTGGACCGCCATTACCGGTTCGTTTCTCGCCGCCCATGTGCTGGAGCTTCGGCGAATGGTTCGCTCGGTAAGTGAAGCCCGGCGGGAGTGGGAGGAGTCGTTCAACACGATCGACGACGCCATCCTTATCCAGGATTCTTCGGGCAACTTCGTCCGAAAGAACAGGGCCGCCGATGAAATGCCCGGAAATATCCTGGCGGAAGAACTGAGGAGACGATTCACAAACCTGATGGCCGAAAGCGCGATCCATGTGGTGGCAAATACCCCTCCCGGGGAGAACGAAAACCGAAGAGCCGAACCCGAGGAAATGCGGGAAGCGGAAACGGGAAAATCCTATGAAATCAAATCGCTTCCCCGGGAAGACGGAAACGGTAAATTCCTCGGGGCCGTCCATGTGGTAAGAGATATAACGCGAAGAAAAAAAGCCCAGGAGAAAGAGCAGGAACTGCAACAAATGCTCCTCCAGGCTCAAAAAATGGAAGCCATCGGCACCCTGGCCGGCGGCATCGCCCATGACTTCAATAACATACTCGGCACCATCGTCGGCTATACGGAGCTGGTCTGGCATAGTCTTTCCCCGGAACAGACGGCCCCCCGCTCCAAGCTGGAGCAGGTTCTCAAAGCTTCCGAACGCGCCAGAGACCTTATCATGCAGATTCTCACCTTCAGCCGCAAAACGGAGCACGAGCGAAAAATTATACTGCTTCGGCCCATTCTGAGAGAAGGCCTGAAACTGTTTCGGACGGCGCTGCCCAAGTCCATTGACGTCCGGGAAGATCTTTCGAGTGATGTCCGGGCGGAGATCGATCCGACCCAGCTTTACCAAATTCTCATGAATCTATGCACCAACGCGTATCATTCCATGAGGGACGGAGGGGGAACGCTGGCGGTATCACTCAAGCCCGTCACACTCGACACGCCCCTTTTCGCCCATGATCAGCAGCTGCCTGTCGGAGCATACATAAATCTTACGGTAAGGGACAGCGGTCAGGGCATTTCACGGGAGGATGGGGAGAAGATTTTCGAACCCTATTTCACCACGAAGGCGAAAGGGGAAGGCACCGGTCTCGGGCTTGCCATCGTCCGACGGATCGCTCAGGATCACGGCGGCCTGGTAACGTTTGAAAGCAATCCGGAAGAAGGCACCTCTTTCTCGGTTTACCTTCCCCGGGCGGATAAGATTACGCCGGAGCTTCCCGAAACCATCTCAGATGACACCATGACCCCGGGGACCGGAAACATTCTTCTCGTCGACGACAATCCCCAGATGGCGCTCCTTGTGAAGCAGATGCTGGAAAGAATCGGATACCATGTGGAAACCCGATTAGCCCCCCTGGAGGCCTATGAGGCTTTCAAAGCCCGTTCCACCGATTTTGATCTGGTCATGACCGATTTGGACATGCCGGACATGACAGGCCTCGAACTTGCTGAAAAACTCCTCGCGATTCGCCCGGATACGGCCATCATTCTCAGCACCGGATATTGCGAGCCGGCAACGCAGGAGAGAGCGCATGCTATCGGGATAAAGGCTGTCATTTTCAAACCCTTTCATGCCTCGGCTCTCTCCCGGCTCATCGCCGGGGTGCTTGCCGGCAAACCGCCTAAATAGAACTCCTCTGATTTTCGATGACCGCCTTTGTCGGAGCAAAGGTTTGTGGCCGGCTTATGAAAATTCCCGGTCCGCCTGCTTGCCGTCGAGCATCCGCTGAACCTGCCTGAAATAGGGAAGCCAGGAACGGGCATATTTAAACAGAATGCGGCACAAAATATAAATTATGATGAAAATAAACAATATGTATGCGATGGGGTTGCAGACGGGACAGGCAAAGAAAAATTACCGGCAGGTGCATGAAGAATATGTAACTCGGAATGAAGAGGCAATAGCGCTGTCAACCGGTTCATTAAAACCTGAATCGGTGACATACTTATTGCTTGCCTTCCAAAAGGCAGCAGCTATAGCCCCGCTCCGCAACTCTTTAATCGCAATTCTCACTCGCTGGCTTGAAGTTTCGCACAATTTGGAGCGCGATACTCTTTATTCTCCAAAATTTGTACATGACAGATCAGCAGGCTACCGCCCGGTATCCGTTTGGTCCTTGAAAAATGTCTGCTAAACCGTGGTGCGAAGCAAATGCAGACGGTCGTACACCCGCTCCATTAATAGAGAAAACGGTGATGTCAGATAAAAGATGATATCGGAGTAAAAACAAAAAGTTAATACAAAATGATTGAATAAATAGACTTTCATGGATTATTGTTGCTGATAGACGATCTGCTCTCCTTCTCACGGACGGGGTATAATGAATCTGATTATCCATATTCTTTACATTGAGGACAATCCGACAGACGCTCAAATGGTTCAGGGCCAGCTCGAGGCGGCGGGCCTCGCTTGCCGGATTACCCGTGTTCAGTCGTACGATGAATTCAATGCTGCCTTGCGTCAGGACGAGCTGGATCTAATCCTCGCGGATTACCGGCTGCCGATGTGCGACGGAATGTCTGCACTTAGGCGGGTGCGGGAATTGCGTCCTGAAGTCCCTTTTATTTTTGTTTCGGGTACCATGGGTGAGGAGGCTGCCATTGAAGCATTGACTCAAGGTGCAACGGATTATGTGCTCAAGCAAAATATGATGCGTCTGGAATCCGCCGTTAGACGGGCGATGCAGGAGACTCAAAACCGTCAGGAACGCAAACGGATGGTGAAAGCCCTTGCGGACAGCGAGGCCGCGTATCGCCAAATCGTGGGCACTGCAAACGAGGGGATCTGGGTGATCGGGCCGGACACCCTAACCACGTTTGTCAACGCCCGCATGGCCGAAATGCTCGGCTGTTCCGGCGAAGAGATGATTGGCCGGCCATTGACCGACTTCATGTTCGAGGAGGATGCGCCTGACCATGTGCGGAAAATGGCGAATCGGCGTCAAGGAATGCCGGAATACTACGAACGCCGGTTCCGCCATCGAGACGGACAGATAGTCTGGACACATGCTTCCGCCACCCCCATCTTCGATGCCGAGCATCATTTCAACGGCTCCTTTGCGATGTTCACGGATATCACCGAAAACAAACGGGCGAAGATCCGGCTGAACGAACAACTTCATTTTCTCCAACAGTTGCTCGATTCCATTCCCATCCCCGTCTTTTATAAGAATCGGGAAGGATTGTATCTTGGCTGCAATGCGGCGTTCGAAGCATCCACCGGCATGTCGAGAAAGGACCTTGTGGGAAAGACCGTGCACGAAGTGGTTCCGAAGGAGCGCGCTGACAAACACCATGAGGTGGATTTGGCATTGCTTCGCCACCCGGGTAAGCAGGCTTATGAAGTCAGTGGCATACACAAAGACGGCAAACACCATGATGTGATTTTCAACAAGGCGACATTTGTTGACGCGAACGATTGTGTGGCCGGAATTGTCGCCACCCAGATAGACATCACGGAGCGAAAACAGGCGGACGCGGCGCTTGCCGCGCGTGAACATGAATTCCGAACCCTGGCGGAGAGTTTGCCGGACAACATCGTCCGTTACGATCGGGAAGGACGGGCCGTTTACATCAACCCGGTGCTTGAAAAATTGCTGGGCGTTGCCGCTGCAGACAGGATCGGCATGCGCGTCCGCGAATTCCATACCGATGGGAGTCACGAAGCCTACGCACGAGCCGTGGACGACGCCCTCGCCGGCGGCGAAAATGTCGAATTCGAATTTATAACGTCCATCCCGGGCAAGGAACCGATTGTTAATCAAGTCCGCATGATCACGGAGCGCGACGAATACGGTGAAGTGACAGGCGTACTCGCCATCGGCCGTGACATCACCGAACGCAAGCGAGCGGAGCTGGAGCGCCAGGCAAATCTCATGTTCTTTGAAAACATGGACAGGGTCAACCGGGCCATCCAACAGGCGGATGGTCTCGATCAGATGATGAAGGATGTCCTCGGTGTCGTGCTTTCGATCTTTGATTGTGACCGGGCATTTCTCATGTACCCCTGCGATCCCGAGTCGCCAACGTGGACCAGCCCGATGGAGCGCAACAAACCGGAATATCCCGGTACCCTGGATTTAAAGTTGGAGATCCCGATGGATTCGCAGGTCGCCGAGACGCTCCGTATTTTATTGGCCGCTGATGGACCGGTAACATTCGGACCGGGTTCCGCGCATGCGCTGCCGGAAGATGTATCAGCGCAATTCGGTATTAAATGTTTCATGTCAATGGCTATTTACCCGAAAACCGGTAGTCCCTGGCAATTCGGTATCCATCAGTGTGCGCATGTCCGCAGCTGGACAGCTGAGGAGAAGAGAATGTTCGAAGCGATCGGGAGACGCCTGGGCGACAGCCTGGCCAGCCTGCTCAGTCATCTCGATTTGCTGAAGAGCGAAAAATTCCTCGATAATGTTGTGGAACACATTCCCGATATGATTTTCGTCAAGGATGCCCAAACCCTCCGGTTCGTAAGATTTAACAAGGCCGGTGAACAGCTTGTGGGATATCCACGGGAAGAGTTGATCGGTAAAACGGATTACGACTTTTTCCCCAAGGAAGAGGCGGATTACTTTACGGCCAAAGACCGCTGGGCGCTTGGCACCAGGGAGCTTGTGGATATCCCCGAGGAGACCATCCGCAACCGTCACCATGAGGAGCGGCTCCTGCATACGAAAAAAATCCCGATTCTGGATGAAACCGGAGCGCCACAGTACCTGCTGGGCATATCCGAAGATATCACGGATCGAAAACAGGCGGAGGCGTCCATTCGCAAGCTCTCCCAGGTCATCGAGCAAAGCCCGGTGTCCATCGTTATCACGGATGTTGAGGGCCGCATCGAATTCGTCAATGCCAAATTCACACAGATCACGGGATATACTTTTGCTGAAGCCCTGGGGCAGACCCCCCGCATCCTGAAGTCCGGTGAGACACCGGCCAGGGAATACAGCCGGCTTTGGACGACCATCCGTTCGGGTGGTGTTTGGCAGGGAGAGTTCCGGAATCGCAAAAAAAACGGCGAGTTGTTCTGGGAGCATGCTACCATCGCCCCGGTCAGAAATGCGGACAATGTCATCACGCATTATGTGGCGGTCAAGGAGGATATCACCGAACGAAAAGAACTCGAAGCGAAGCTCCGTCAGTCTCAGAAGATGGAGGCAGTCGGTCAATTGGCCGGCGGTGTTGCCCATGATTTCAACAATATGCTGGGAGTGATCATTGGCCACGCGGAGTTGGCCATGAATAAAGCAGCTCTGGATGATTCACTGCGCAAGCATCTTGAAAAAATCCTGGAAGCCGGTCATCGTTCCTCGGAAATTACACGGCAGTTGCTGGCCTTTGCCCGAAAGCAAACTGTCATGCCCCAGATCCTCGAGCTGAACAATACCGTTGAAGGGATGCTCAAGTTGCTCCGACGGGTTATCGGCGAGGATATCGACATCGCCTGGCTGCCAAAGGCAAATTTATGGCGGGTCAAAATGGATCCCTCCCAGATCGATCAGATTCTGGTCAACCTGTGTGTCAATGCAAGGGATGCCATCGCCGGAGTGGGCAAAGTCACTATCGAAACGCAGAATGCCGTTTTTGACGACGCGTACTGTGCCGAACAAAAGGGATTTGCCCCCGGCGAGTATGTCATGCTGGCCGTGAGTGATAATGGCAGCGGCATGGACAAACGGACTATGGACAAAATCTTCGAGCCTTTTTTCACCACCAAGGGAATCGGCAAGGGCACCGGACTCGGGTTGGCTACGGTCTACGGCATTGCCAAGCAGAACGCCGGCTTCATCAATGTGTACAGCGAGCCGGGACGTGGATCGACCTTTAAAATTTACTTGCCCCGACATGCCGCCAAGACGGAGCATATAAGCGCGGAAAGCCCTGTGGCGCCAGCGTCCCGGGGACATGAAACCATTCTTCTGGTTGAAGACGAGTCCATCGTTTTGGACATGGTGAAGCTGATGTTGGAAAATTTAGGGTATGCGGTGTTGACCTCCTCGACACCGAGAGAGGCCATACGTATTGCGAGTGAGAACTCCGGCGAGATCAACCTGCTAATAACCGACGTGGTCATGCCTGAGATGAACGGCCGGGATCTTGCGAAAAACCTGACCTCTCTTTACCCGGAACTTAAATGCCTGTTCATGTCCGGCTATACGGGCAACGTCATCGCTCACCAAAGCCTACTGGAAGAGGGTGTCGATTTCATTCAAAAACCGTTTTCGATACAGCTACTGGCAGCCAAGGTGCGCGACGCGCTGGATAGCAAATGAAGAAAGTAATATAGCCGAATTCGGCTAAATGTTTCCTGAGTAAAGTATGGATGTCAACGCTGCGGGTGCACGCGGATTTACACCTTTGATGGCGGGGTTGTTTTTTTGTGGGCCAGAGATTATATACGGCCTCTGGCCCACAGCTGCAGCTTAAGCAATAAGCCGATTAAGTATTTTATTGAGGAGTGCCCGTATCTGCTCTTAGCAATTTTGTTTTAGCCATTTGCGCATAAAGCTGGGCTTTTGAAAAATTAGTGAGCGCCGCCCCCCATAGCTCCGCGGCCAGGCCGGGCTCATCCTCAAAGTATGCATAAGCGGCCCGGTCAATACCTACCGAATAAGCATACATTGCTTCGTCAAGATCCGCCTGAACATCTTCTATTACGGCAGCAGTTAAATAAGCAGGTTCAGCATTTAATTCATGTTCAAAAAAGTCCGCAGCATTCCAGTAGTAGGCCAAGGCATCCGTATCTGCTGAATTTGTAACCAATTTTGGATCCGTCGCCAATCTTATTTTCACATACTCACCAGTGGCATAAACTGGAATCCCGTTTCCGCTAGCGGTCCCCGTGGCAAAATATGCAATCAGGTCAGCAGGGAAAAATATGCTTTCGCTAACAGACGTGTGGTCATTGGATAGAAATGGAGACCCTGGCTCATTATAATGCCACTCGGCGGCAACGGCGTCGTACCAGTCGTCTGAGGAAAATATTGTTTTGATAAGATCCGCAGTTACAGCACCGGCTCCGGCCTCGGTAAGATGCTGAAAGACGGTATTGTATCTTTCATAGGTTCCTATATAGTTTAGCCAGGAAGGGTTGTAGGAAAGCAATTCCGTGGAGACAAGGTGGTTTGCTTGAACGACAAAGCCATTTACGGGTGTCCTCTGCGCGTAGACATTGGCCTGGGTTTCAAAGACTTCGATATCGGTTGAATCACTTAAAATAAAGCCCCCGGCGACACCACCTCTTGGTGTGTTTTTGAGATAATCGATTGCCTCGGTTCGCGTAGAGGCTATTTGGGCCAAATAATGAAAATATACTTCGGTCAATCCCCAAACGGGCGCATCCGATAGTATAGCGGTCATGGACCAGGCTAACCCATTACTATTCATTGCGCTGTTCGCGTTAACTCTACCGGCGTAGCCTTGGGAAACAAAGCTATGTCCGCTGTTTGGGAAAGCAATCAAGATAATGTTATCCATCATCTCGGTACCTGCCATTTGTGTAATGGCGTGAACGGGTTTTCCATCGGGAGTAGCGGAACCGGTAGCGGCTAAAGAGTTGCACGAATGGTATGAACTTGATTGTTCAGTGACAACTGCAGCGCCGGCTGACTTAGACTGCGCACCCCATTCCGGGGGGTAGTCACCCGGTCTTGACCAGAGCTCTGTCGGGTAAACCATCAGCAATATAAGGTTCAGATAACTCACTTTGTAACCTTTATTTTCGCACCCCTTGACGATACCATCCAACCAGTCTTTTAGCGTTGGATCATGTTGCATCAAGTAGTAGTCCCACACCTTCATGTCTTCCGAAACCGTATCACTACCGAATGCTGCGTATAGTTTACTCTTGAAAATGGTAAGATTGTGATAAATTGCAGGTGCTGATTGATTGCCATACTGCACCCCCATTTCGTAATTGGTTCCCGATACCACGACAACCTGAGGGAACCCTGTAGAGACATAGGGTTCCGGTGTTGGTGTATCGATATCCTCCGCTGAATTCACGGCCGGCCGGCTATCACTTGAATTGTCACAGCCTGTTAATTGCGTCAGGAGAAAAAAAATACTGAATAAATAAACCATGCAATGAAATATACCACGTTTTCCCATTGTACTTACCCCCCTATCGAGATGATGTAAGAGACAAACGCCAAAATGCATTTGTCCAACGAGCCGCAACGACGGCTTTTCCCAACCAACAACCGACTTGTTCACCATTTTAATGGAGGGAACTAAAGATGTATTGTAAAATTCGGACATTTTATCGTGGCAAAAAAGCCGTCCGTAAAGAGGAGCAAAAAACTTGACATACGCCCGCCAAGAAGGTATTCCCTATGAAAATTAGCCTGTTCGGTAACGAATCCCCGGCAACCCTTTTGCCCCTGCGAATGGTCATTCGATCTGTTCGTGGATCAACCAAGGACTTCGATATTATCGACAAGAAAATCCTTCCCCATTGCCCGATTCAACCATACCGTCCCGAGGTTGAAGAAAGTTACTCTGCCTGTTTGCCGGCCTACAGGTTTCATAAGATAATCGCCTACTACAGTCAGGTTAGGGTTAAAAAGGATGCTGTAAAAAGAACCATTTTCCCCACGGGAAGTGCCGCCCTTGTTTTTCGCTGTAACCTGAACCGCCCCGGAGCCTTTTTTGTTGGAACGCCCTCGACTCCTCGCGAAGCGGAATATGTCACCCCGGGGTGTGACTACTTTCTGGTTTGGTTTTGGCCGGGCATGGGCTATTCATTTTTTCCGATTCCGGCGATAGAGACCATCGACCAAACTTGCCCTTTAGATAAAATTAACACCGCGGAAGCGGGGAAAATTACAGAATCAGTGTTGCTGGCACAAAGCTTTCAGGAGCGGGTTGCCATCTTTGAACGGTTTATGGAACGGCACATGGCGCTGTTGCCCGAAATTCCAAACAACCTCTCATCCATAATCGCGACCGCCTGCGACCGCATTCATGTTCTGGCAAACGAAGAGATGGAAAGTTGCCTCGGATACGGTGAGAGGCACATTCGAAGGCTGTTCCAAAAATATGTCGGGATCTCCCCCATTTTATTTAAAAGGATCAGGCGCCATCAAAACACGCTCAAGGCAATGAAGGTTCTGTTAGACAGGGACCTGGCCGGATTGGCCATCGATCAGGGCTATTTCGACCAGTCCCATCTCATCAGAGAATTTAAAAAATTCCTGGGCACCACTCCGACACAATTTGTTCGCGAGTATATCCGAGAGGGGCATCGGGCCATACCATTTTGGGCGGAACCGGGGCGGAACCAGTGGGCGGCATTGGCCGATGGAGGAATCAGGGCGTGTCGTTCAGCGACTTGCGATAATTGATGGCGTTCTGAATCGCAATTCCCCCCTGTTCGGCCACGGCCATCGCAAAATTGACATCGGCGGCGGCCTCCTTTTCTTGAACAAACGGGGAGAGTTCGGTGTTCGAAACCTTCTTTCGTCGGCATTATGATTGCACAAATCCAACGATTGAACTATTATCGACAATAATGAACTATGTGTTGGTTCTTACTTCCGAATTAAGGATGGTCAAAATGAAATCAATGACAATTCACGATATCGATCCGCAACTTGCCGAACTGATTAAGTCGAGAGCCCAATCCGAGGGGTTGAGTATCAACAAGGCCATCAAAAAACTGCTTGAGACTGCTCTTGGCATAAGGATAGCGCCTCAAAAGAAGAACCTGGAAGATTTCAGGGAATTTTGCGGTCTGTGGACCGAAGCTGATCTGAAGGAATTTGAAGAGAAAACGGCAGATGCAAGAACTATTCACCCCGAGGACTGGCAATGAAAAAAATCATACTGGACACCAACGCATATGCCCGACTACTGGCGGGCGAAAACGATGTATTGGATTATGTCGCATCCGCTGAAGTTGTCTATATGTCGATCTTTGTCCTTGGCGAACTTTATGCCGGCTTCCTGGGTGGCACCAAAAAGCGAGAAAATCAGGCTGTTTTAAATCGATTCTTAGAAAAACCGTCCGTTAAAATTTATAACGCCACATCTGAAACCGCGGAGATCTTTGGCGTACTTAAAAATACCCTCAGGCAAGCGGGGACTCCCCTGCCCATCAACGATGTTTGGATTTCGGCGCACGGTCTCGAAACCGGCGCCGTCATCGTCACCTATGATCAGCATTTCCACCACATTCCCGGCATCCGGATTTGGGATCGGATTTGATGGCGGAGGGAGGGAGGAATCAGGGCGTGTCATCCAGCGACTTGCGATAATTGATGGCGTTCTGAATCGCAATGCCCCCCTGTTCGGCCACGGCCATCGCAAAATTGACATCGGCGGCGGAGAAATACCGGACTTCCGATGTCAGCAGCCGTATCATGCCAATGGTTTCCTCCTCAACGGTGATGGGAACGGCCAGAACACTGCTGACCCCTTCGGCGGCGGCTTCCTTGTGATAGATGGTATGGAGATCGACGGTGGCATCGGGAATCATGACCGGTTCTCCCTTGAGGATATAATAGGTAGCCAGCTCGTCGTCGAGCGGACCTCGCTCCAGATAGGATTGACTGAGGCCGTGGGCGGCTTTCAGTTCCAGGCGCCCTTTGTTCGATTCGATCAGCCGGATGGTGCAGGCCTTCAGGTTCATCACTTCCGTCAGCCGTGTCACCATCAGGTCTAAAATCTGATCCAGCTCCCGAGTCGAGTTGATTTTTTTCCCGATGTCGTAAACCGCCTTAAAATAGCTCAACTGGCGGTTTTGCACCTCATATATCCGGGCATTTTCAATGGCGATGCCGCATTGCTCGGCCAGGGCCATCACGAAGTCCTGCTCACCCTGGTCAAATTCCCGGGGGCTTCGGCTCAGCAGTCTGAGAACACCGCTTATTTCCCCGCGAATGGGAATCGGCACCACCAGAATGCTTTTGATCCCCTCCGCCCGGGCCTCCTCGGGATACTGAATCCGGGGGTCGTTGGAGGCATCGAAAACGGCGATCGGTGTCCCTTTCAGCGCCTTCATCACACTGTTTTCCGTATCCACCGGCCCGCGCTGCAAGTAGGTGTCGCTGAGACCGGAAGCGGCGTGCAGGATCAGCTTTTTCCCGCCGGCATCCAGCAGCCGGATGGTGGCCGCATCCACACCGATGACCTCGGGTATTTTCCGGGCGATGAGGGTGAAGACTTCATTTATATTAAGGCAGGAGGTGATCGTTCGTGTCACCTCCATAAACAGTTGCAGGAATGTTTTTTCTCTGTCCATGATAAAATGAAGTCTCCTTGAAGTACGTAAGAAATAATTTTCCGTGCGTTTCTTTCCCCTTCGGGGCTACTGAAAACAGGGATCAGGAATGCAACCGACCCGCCTGCTTGCTGTCGAGCATTCGCTGAACCTGCCTGAAATAGGGAAGCCAGGGACGGGCATATTTAAACAGAATGCGGCACAGAATATAAATTATGATGAAAATAAACGGGTATTGAATCGATTCACCGAATATCCAGGAGAGGGGAATGGGGAGAGGAAACGGTACTTCCTGAAACCGGGTGTTCAACCAGGCCATGGCGAAAGGCGCCGGCCAGAGCATGCCGGCCGAATAGGCGGCCATGGTAAAAAAATGCTTCCCCCAGGCGTCATTGGCCGCCTTATTGAGCGCCGAATAGCCGGGGCGATCACTCATCTGATAGGCCTGAATGCTGAGACTTTCCCGGTGCGTAATTTCCTTTTCCAGCCGATCGAGGTGATTCCGGTTAAACCGCAATGCCAGGGAGAGCGTCACCTCACCGATGACGACACACCCCATTGCCAGCATGAACACCCCGATATAAAAATCCAAAAGGGTAAGGCCCGTCAGACGGAAAAAGAAAATAAAAAAGGGATCGAATTGCAGCATGACGTTGTGTATATAACCGAATCCCATGAACCACCGTGTCAGCGGCCGGCACGCGCCCGTGAAGGCGCGAACCGGCCCCTATTTTGAAGAAAAAGTGAGGATCAGATCCCGGGCATTTTAATGCCGGCAAATCCCGCCAGCGTATAGCCCAATCCAACATAAACGGCCAGAATGATAAAAAAGACCTTCAGCCCTTTTTCGGGGATATATTTTCCCGTCCGGGGGCCGACCATGGAACCGATGAATATTCCGACCAGCTCCACGCCGATCAGCGCCCAGTGGACCGTCACCCCTTTGATCATGAAGTTGAATATGGACAAGACCATACTGATCAGAACGGCGAGCGCCGATGTGCCGGCGGCAACAAACATGGGAAGACCGGTAACGCCCGTTAAAAACGGCACATATAAAAATCCGCCGCCCACCCCGATAAAGGAGGAAATGGCGCTGATAATAAATCCGCCGACAAAGGCCCAGAGAGGGCTGAAACTGAATTTCTGGCCGAAAAACGAAAATTCGATTTTGGAAATACTGAACCGGTCGGTCTTGACCCCCATCTGGGTGATGTCGCCTTTATTCTTGATGGTCTCCTCAAAGGCCTTGATCGCCGCCTTGGCCGCCTTTTTCGATGCCTGGCCTTTGGGGGACATATCGTAGATCATGAACCCGCCGATGATGAAAACGATCAGGCCGAAATAGCCCTGATATTCGGAAAATTTAATCTTTCCCATGGTGGTATAGGCCACCAGGAAGGCCGCAAAGAGAGAACCGGCGCCCATGATAACCCCCAGCGCGACGCCCAATCGTTTCTGACGACCGTAGTTGACACTGGAGACGAGGGCGGAAAGCCCCACCAGCCACTGGTTCGACACCCGGACACTGTCGGTGATGAACTTATTGAGCCCCGGAGAGGTGTCCTTGAAGCTCTTGGCATAGTCCCCGAGACCGAAAACGGAGATATGCCCCACACCGGCGAGAACTCCGCCGAAGGCCCCCACCGTGGAAAACACCCACCCGACCCACACCGCCCAGATAAAGGCAACGATCGGGCTAATTTGCAGCCCTCCCGGAATCCCTAAATATCCGGCCGGCCCATTCGGATCGATTTGACCTTTTCCGGTTCCCGCGGGCGCCTTTGCGATCGCCTCCTGAAGTTTATCCGCGTGCGCCGCTTCGGAAAAAACGATCGGTGAAATAAAGACCGACATGACTAATAATACCATCAATACTCTTCTTAACCCTTCGCTCATTTACTTCTCTCCTTTTTATTCGTGTTAATGTACGTAAACTGGAAATTTCCAAGCGCCCTGATCCGACCGGCCGAATAGCCGAATAAATGTATGCGCGAACCCCTATTCACCGGATAACCTCCGAATCCGGTCGGAGAACCGTTTGGCACACGCGGGACAATAGTGGTGATGCGCCTTGGTGTCGGGGTGGTTTGCATGTGTCCGTTTTTCCACGCTGGCCAAAAACCTGGGCGTGGCGTACAGACCGCCGCATCCCTCGCAGCGTTCCAGGGGGTGTTGGCCGACAATCTCATCGCGAATCGAAATGGTCCGGACATTGTCGTGATCTTCGATTCGAATGGCACGCGTGGGACATACATTGGCACAGGTGCCGCAGCCGATGCACCGGCCGGGCACGGGGACAATATAGGCATGCCCTTCCCGGTGGACCAGTTTCAAAGCCCCGGCCCCGATAATCTCTTCGCAGATCCGGTAACACAAATGACAACGAATGCACCCATCCGGAAGGGTGTGCGTGTGAAGGCCGAACTCTTCGGCAATACGAAAGAGCGTTTCGGACTGGGGCGCATAGGTCATTAAGACGTTCATGGCCTGGCTTCGCGCGGCGACGATCTCCTCGCTCTCGGTCACCACCGTCAGTCCCGGTTTCACTCGCGTGGTACAGGACCGCTGAATTCTGCGGGATGCATTTTCGCTGCCGACATCCACGAAACAGAGGCGGCACGTGCCGATGGGCTTTTTAAGCGCCGGATGGAAACAGAGCGACGGCACCCGGATACCCAAACGCCGCAGAACGTCCAGCAGATACGTCCCCTCCTCGGCGGTGCGCGTAACCCCGTCAATGACGATTTCAATCAACATGGTCTATGACTCCAGTATCCGCAAGCAGTCCTGGGGCATACGATGGGTCCCCTGACCATCAATGCTGACTTCCACAAGGGCGTCCGGATCATTGATGGAGCTATCCGGGTCCACCACGATCCCGTGCCGGCCGATGTATTTCTCCATGTATTTGTCCCACCCCTCGTCATCGGACTTTTTATAGATTTCCACCTTTTGTCCTTTTCGGAAAACGGTCATCGTTTTTCTCCTTTGTCTCCAGCACGTTAAGGAAGGCGTATTGCCCGATTCCCTTAAGGTTGCGGGTTTGACGCAGCCAGTAACTTTCCAGCCTGCGATTGCCGGGCGCACCTGACACACAGCCGGCGCCCGTCGGTTACCGGGGCCACGGTCCGGGTCCGCTTTTCAACGAAATCGATATACTTCTCCGTCCCCAATACCGCACCACATTCCGCGCAACGAATCAACGGCCGGCGATTTAAAACGGTGCCACAGAGGGATAGTATCCGCTCGCCGTCCCCATCTTTCAGTTGCAGTGCCTGATTGGGGCAATTGGTTGCGCAGGCCCCGCAAAGAATACAAACCTCGGCGGTATACCGGAAATCGGTGGCAACCGGGTGGTCGAACTCCAGATGACCGAACCGAAGGGCATCCACCCCCATCCTCTCCTTGCAGACTTTCACGCAGGTACCACAGCGCATGCAGATGTCGCAGCGCAAACAGCGCCGGGCCTCCTCTCGGACCATGTTCTCCGTGTAGCCCAGCTCGACCTGCTGAAAGGTGGTCCGTCTGCGATCGACGCCGAGAAGCGGCATATCGGGCCGCTTCAATGCCATTTTGGTGGAAGCCGGGATTTCGACACAGGCAATGCGGCCCCGACGGACCGGCACTGGCGGCATTTTGGGCTGGGGAATGCCGGATAGATACCGGTCGATGGCTTCGGCGGCCCGTTTGCCGCCGCCGATCGCTTCCACAACCGTGGCCGGGCCGGTAACCGCGTCTCCGGCGGCGAAAACGCCGGGCATGGAAGTCTCCATGCTCACCTTGTTCACGTCAACGGTGGAGCGGCGGGTCCAGTGAATATCACACAGACCGTCGCTCACACACTTTACATCCACCTGCTGACCGATGGCCACGATCACGGTATCGGCTTCCATCAGAAAATCACTGCCCTCAATGGGAAAGGGAGACATTCGATCTCCGTCTTTCGTCTTTTTCAGCTCCGCCCGCAAACATTTCATTGCCGTCAGCCGATTCGCGTTTCCAACGACTTCGACGGGGACGGTGAGAAAGGAAAAATGAACTCCCTCCTCCTCGGCCTGCTCGACCTCTTCTCTATCCGCGGGCATTTCGGTTTCCGTCCGGCGATAAACGATGGTGACGCTCTCGCATCCCAGCCGCAGGCTGGTGCGCGCGGCGTCAATGGCCACATTGCCTCCGCCGATAACGATTACCCGGTGACCCGGTTGCTTTCGATCCCCCAGGGCAACCGCTCTTAAAAAATCGATGGAAGAAATGACCCCGGGAAACTCATGTTCACCGGGGATATTCATTTTGAAAGACCGATGAGCGCCAATGGCGAAAAAAAAGGCATCTCCCCCCTCGGCCTTAAGCGTTTCCAGTGTCACGTCCTTTCCAAACCGGGTGCTAAACCGAAATTCGACCCCCAGTTCCCGAATCATCTCCACCTCGCGGTCGATGACCTCGCGGGGAAGACGGTAGCGGGGAATACCGACCATCATCATCCCCCCGGCAACGGACAACGCTTCGAGAACTACCACCCGATATCCTTTAAGCGCCAGATAGTAGGCGGCGCTCATGCCGCCGGGCCCGGCGCCGATCACAAACACCTTTTTCCCCCTGTCGGAGGCTTTTTCCGGATTCCGGTATTCCCGGTTCGACAGGGCCCGTTCGGCCGCGAAACTCTTTAAAAACTTGATGGAAACCGGCGTGTCGATACGGCCCCGGACGCACATGAATTCGCACGGCCGGGTGCACACCAGTCCGCACACCCAGGGAAAGGGGTTGTCCTTTCGAATAACCTCTATTGCCTCCTTATCCTTTCCCTCGCCGATGAGAGAGATATAAGTCGGGACATCGATGCCGGCCGGGCAGGCCATCTGACAGGGGGCGGGAGCCAGCCGAAGGCAATCCCCCGTGGCGCAGTTCCGGGTCCGGACGTGGCTGATAAAGACCTCCACGTTGTCCCAAATCGTCGTCCGCAGCGCCACGCCCATCTTCCCGACGTCCGTATCGTCGCTTTCGGTCCACTCGTCCACCAGGGCGTCGATGGCGATCAGATGATCCTCTCCGGCGCGCCCGACGGCAACATCGGTCAGCAAGTCCAGAATCTCTTCTGCGACAACCCGGTCTTTCGGGTTCTTCAGTACGCCCGTCGTCATCGTTTGCCGCAGGCCGTTCAGCGCGTCGTTGACCGGGCATGTTGGTGCATTTCCCATCACGTCCTCTTTTTTTTACAGGCTGCTGTGTTCGAGAGAGGCCACCTGATGCGCGTGGCGTTCCCGTCGAATCTGGGTCATCTCTCCGACCTTGCCGAAGTGAAGACAGTGGACGGGACAGACGGTGACACAGGCCGGCTTGAGGCCCTCGTCCAGTCTGTCCATGCAGTAATTGCACTTGACGACCTTTCCCGTTTCCGGTTGCCACTGGGGTGCTCCCCAGGGGCAGGCGGTGATACAGCTCTTGCAGCCGACGCAAAGGGTCGGATCGACAAAAACGATTCCATCCGTTGCTCGCCGCTGCATGGCGCCGGTGGGGCAAGCCGGAACGCACCAGGGATTTTCGCAATGGTAGCAGGCCATATAGACATAAGAAGCCTTCGGCAGACCGCCGATGAGTTTCGGTCCGACCTCAATCACCTGGCACAGCCGGGGACCGGCCGGCAGCGATTTATGGATTTTGCACTGAACCTCGCAGGCGTGGCAATCAATGCATTTTATCGTATCCTGGAGCAGGTAATACTGGCTCATTTCATCCTCCGTGAGAGTTATCAATTCTTACTGACGATCCTGGCCCGATGCTTTTTTCACGAAGACAAAATGCTCCTGAAACGCAACGGCGCCGCCGGCCTTATCGTAAATTTCGTTTCCGGAAGGCATGAATTTGTTATCCGCCAGTCCCCGGCCGAAGGCCCGGCTTTCGATCGGCAACCGATGCCCGAACCCGTGCACCACGAAAACCGCCTCGGGATGAATATGTTCCGTCAGCTTGGCCCGAATGGTCTCCGTATACCCGTTGTTGGAAACCGAAACCGTGTCGCCATCGGAAATTCCCAGTTTTCGGCCTTCCGCTTCATTTATCCACAGAACATTTTCGGGCATCTGTTCGAGCAGCATGGGATTGTTGACCGTGTGCCCCTGCGTGTGAACCCCGCAGCGGCCAAACGTCAACCTGAAAAATCCCTCCTTCGGTTTTTCGGGAGACTGGTAGGGCAAAAGGGAGGGGATCTGCTGTTTTTCCAATTTATCGTCGATAATTTCAATTTTTTTCGATGGTGTTTTAAAGGGAAGCCCCTGCTCTGTGTTCCGATAAATCGGCACCTCTCCCAGCGGAACCATCCCCGTTTTATCGAAGTCTTCGATCCCAACCCCGGTTCCTTCCAGTTGAAACCGCCAGATATCCTCAATGGAATCGAAAGCCAGCTCCTTTAGTCCCATTCGTTTCGCGAGCCCCGAAACGATCTCCCAGTCCGCCCGGGTGTCAAACCGGGGGGAAAGCGCCCGCTTTCGAACAAAGAAATAGGGCGCCAGATCGTTTTTGGTGGCAATGATGCTTTCTCTTTCCAGATAGGGGGACAGGGGCAGCACCACATCCGAGTACCAGGCGGTGTCCGACCAGGAGAACGTTACCGAAACGAGAAGATCGAGGTTGTCGAAACTCCGGCGCAACCGATCGGGGTCTGCATACCCCATCAGGGGATCATGCCGATAGGCAATATAGGCCTTGATCGGATAAGGATCCGCCGTCTCGATGGCCTTGTAGGCAAGGTGGGCGAGCCCGGGACCGGATTCGAAGTGGGGATATTTCCATCCGACGCCGTCCACCCGTTTTTCCTTCGGCTTCTCATACAACTCCATGAATTCCTTCAATCCCTTGCGGCCGTAGTCGCCGGGTTTGTTGACAATCGGCAGGCCGCCCTTCGCGCCGACAGATCCCAGAAGTGCATTGATGATGTAGATGCTCCGGGACATGTAAAAAGAATCCTTGTAACGCGCATTCATCCACCCCGGGTGCCAAAGAACGGCCGGCTTTGACTTGGCCAGTTCGTGGACAAAGGCGATGAGGCGGTCGGCCGGAACGCCGGTCTCCCCTTCCGCCCATTGGGGACTATAGGGTTTAATGAAATTTTCAAGCTCATTCAAATCCTTGAAGTGACGGTTGACGTAATCGCCGTCATATAACCCGCTTTTCAGAATCTCATGAATCACCGCCAGGTTGAACGCATAATCGGTTCCGGGACGCACCTGAAAGAAGTTGTGAGCCTTGGTGGCGGTCACGCTGGCGCGAATATCGATCACGGTCAGCTTGCATCCCTTTTCGAGAGCGGCGGTCAGATCGTTCACCTCCCGGACGTCGATGGCTTCAAATATATTCCGGGTCTGAAGCACCACGTGCCGGGCGTTTTTCAGGTCATAAACAACCCCCTTTCGGCCGAATCCGAACACCGAGAGCGCCGCGTGCTGAACGTTTCGGGCACAGGAGCTGTCGTGATTGCAGTAATTCGGAGTGCCGATGCCCCGTAAAAAAGCGCGGTGGAGATCCCGAAAAGGCCCGCCCCGGTCCGTCAGCAACAGGCTCCTGGGCCCGAATTTTTCGAAAGTGGCGTTCAGTTTTTCCGCAACATAGTCAAACGCCTCGTCCCAGGTCACCTTACGCCATTCCCCCGAGCCCCGCGGACCTTTTCTTATCATGGGGTACTGGGGACGCTCCCGATCGGTAATCAAGGCCTTTCCGGCAGCACCCCGGGCGCAAATGCCGCCCGCGGTGGGACCGTATGGGTTCCCCTGAAGAAAGGTGATGTCACCGTTTTCCACCTCCGCCATGATGGGGCAGCGGACCGTGCACATGCCGCATACACTGAATACTTTTTTCTTCGCCATTGAACCTCTCCTGATGGGTAAACCCCCATCGGCATATGATTAGCCGAAAAGGGAACATGGTGTCCTAAGAAGATGCCTATTGGTTCAGCAATATTCATACCAGGATCTTTTAGGATAATGGAAAAAGGCTAATTTTTGCTTATTGAAATTATTACAAGGCAATAGTCGCTATTGCATCGTCCCGGGACCGCTTTTCCGCGATAAGGAACGACTTTAAACGCAATATTAATATTGCAGGTGAATCAATTTTATTGCAATATGCAAAACTATTAAAAATTAGAATAAAAACTTTAAAACAACGTGATGTTAGCCGGTTTTATATTGCACGCGGGACGCTCGAAGAGCACCGGGAGCATGACCTTCGTATTTGGCGGCGCGGTTTCCTTTGCCTCGGCCATCCGGTTTATAGAACCTGATATATTGCAATTTCTTATAGTTATCTTCCGAGTCAGCCCTCATGGCCACGCGGTGGCATATGACTTGCTGGGATGAGGTTACCGGTAAACCGCCGGATATATCAATTGAAGCTCATATTAAAGGATCCCCTTGCGATGCCCCTGATTCCGATTCGACTTTTTGTTACCGCCGCGATGCTGTTGGCAACGCCGGCCCTGGCCCTGGCCACCCAGGGTCACGGTAGTGGTGAAGGGCTATATGTCCACCAGATGTCCCATCTCTTTTTCTGCTTTTCCATGGGAATTTTAATATACTGGCTGAAGGAACGCCACCTTACCCGGGAACTGGGATGGCGATATATCGGGTATGCCGCCGCTCTGTTTCTCTTATGGTCGCTGGACGCATTCACCGCGCATTTGCTGGATGAACAGCTCAGTATCGTTTCTTCCCAACGAATCGGAAGTTGGGACATTCTATTGGATACGCAAGGTTTCGACGGCCGCTTCGGGTTATTTTACTACTATGCCAAACTGGACCATCTCTTCTGCGCCCCTGCCATGATATTTTTTTACCTGGGACTGCGCCGCCTCTCGTTACGAGCCGTTGCCGAACGGCGAAAAAGGGAAAGAGGGGGGACAACCGGATGACCCTGACCGGAATACCCATTTTCGCGGTGGATTTTTTCGGATCCGTTCTGATGATTTTCTTCTCTCTGCTGAGCCTGTACCATGTATGGAATCTCAAGAAAAGCGGCCCCGACAATTTAATGTGGACCTATCTGTTCTGGGTATGCGTGGCGCTCGCCACCTTTGCGATCTCCCGTTCTTCCGGGCATATTCTCAAACAATTACTTTTCATCTCCGGCAATAGCGACCGGTGGTCCCGAATAGCGCCCTACAGCGGCACAGTCAATACGTTCGTGTTGATTATCGTCGCCTCGATAACGCTTTTTTTCGAGCGGGTCTGGAATATTTACGACGGTATCCTCAAAGATAAAAAAGCGCTTCAAAAGACCCACGAGGAGCTGGTTTACATCAATCAGAACCTGGAGCGAATCGTGGCCGAACGGACCGAAGCACTGGCGCGCTCCGAAAAACAGATGGCGCAGGCGGACCGGCTGGCCTCCATCGGTCAGCTTTCCGCCGGAATCGCTCACGAAATCAACAATCCGCTGGGAATCATTCTGGGGTTTACGCAATTGCTCAAACGGGATGAGAGTGACGGCTCCCAACGATATAACGACTTAAAAACCATAGAAAAACACGTCCTAAACTGCCAGGCGATCGTGTCGGATTTACTGAATTTTGCCCGAAATTCTCCCACCCGGAAAAAACGGGTTCATGTTCACGAGACCATCGATGAGGTGGTAAATTTTATCCGGCACCATGCCAAACTGGGCGATGTGATCATCGATCGGTATTATGATGATGAGACGCCCCCCCTCATGGTGGACGAGGAAAAAATCCGGCAAGTTCTCATAAACCTGGTCATGAACGCGCTTCACGCCGTTGGAAAGGCGGGAACCATCCGCATTTCCACCGAGTTCAATCGCCATCACCGGCAAGTCGCCCTTCATGTGGCCGATACGGGATACGGCATTGAACGGAAGAACCTGACGCGCATTTTCGACCCTTTTTTTACCACCAAGCCGACGGGAGAAGGAACCGGCCTGGGGCTTTCGGTGAGTTACGGCATCATTAAAAATCATGGCGGCGACATTTTAGTGGAAAGCCAGCCGGGACAAGGCGCCCGCTTTACCCTTCTGTTGCCCGCCGCCGGGCCGGAAGAAACGGAGACATGATGGAACGATCCATTCTGGTGGTGGATGATGAACCGGATATGCTGCAACTGCTCAAGCGCAGTTTGGAGCCCGATCTGGCCTGCACCGTTGATACGGCCTCCTCCGCGGAGAAGGCCATCAAAGCGATGGAGCAGAAACTTTTCGATCTTGTTCTGGCCGATATCAAAATGCCGGGCATGGATGGCCTGGAATTGCTCTCGCTCATCAAACGAAATACCCCTGGCCAGACCGTTGTGATGATGACGGCTCACGGTAATATTGAAACCGCTGTCACGGCCATGAAAAACGGCGCCTATGATTTCATCACAAAGCCTTTTGACCACGAGGCCTTGCTGATTCGGCTCGAAAAGGCGTTGGAACGAAGTTCTCTTCTGAAGGAGAATTCCCGGCTTCGCCGGGTCTGCGAAGAGACCCATGTGTTTCAGGAAATGGTCGGAAAAAGCAAACCCATGCTGCACGTGTACGAAACCATTCGCATGGTGGCCAAAACGGATCTGACGGTTCTCATCACCGGAGAATCGGGGACGGGCAAGGAACTGGCCGCCAGAGCCATTCATTCCTTGAGCCCGCGTAAAACCCAGTCTTTTGTGCCGGTAAACTGCCCGACGCTTCCCGAGCAGATACTGGAAAGCGAGCTATTCGGTTACAAAAAGGGGGCGTTTACCCATGCCACCCAGAACAGAATCGGTCTCTTTCAGGAGGCGGACGGCGGCTCCATTTTTTTAGACGAAATCGGGGATATCGGTCCGGCCGTTCAGGCGAAACTGTTGCGGGTGCTCCAGGAAAAGGAGATCAAACCCCTGGGGGATACGCGCACCATTTCCGTGGATGTCCGCATCATTGCCTCCACCAATCAGGATTTAAAGGACAAGATTCGAAAGGGCCTGTTCCGGGAGGATCTTTTTTATCGGTTGAACGTTCTGCCGCTCAAGCTGCCGCCTCTCGGCGAACGCCGATCCGATATTCCGCTCATCGCCACCCATTTTCTTGAAAAGCATTGTGAAAAACTCGGTAAGCCCCTTAAAAGCATCTCCCCCGAGCTGATGGTGCAGTTATCGAACCGCCGATGGGAAGGAAATATCCGGGAGATGGAAAACATCATCCTTCAGGGAATTCTCTTCTCCCGTTCCGATGAGATTCAGCCGGCGGACGTGGGCTTTGAGGAGAGCGAAACGGGCGCCTTCTCACCGGTCGAAAAAGACGCCTTTCCCTCCTTATACCGGGACGCCAAGGAAGAAACGTTGAAGTCATTTAATTCCGAGTATATCGGCCGGCTGCTCACTCAAAACGACGGCAATGTCACCCAGGCTGCCCAGATGTGCGGACTGGAGCGTCAGGCGCTGCAACAAATCATGCGCCGGTATGGCATCGAGTCGAAGCAGTATCGGAAATGAGGTGACGGGGGGCTCAGCCTGTTTCGCTTATTCCAGCGCCTTTTTCAATTCATCAAGTGAAAAGGCGATGATATGGGTTTTACCCTTGCCGTCGAAGAGACCGCCTTCCACAATGGCGCAATAGAGTTCATCCCGCCAGACAAATACCGATTGAACCGGCCCTTCAAAGCTTGCCTCCACCACACGCGAGAAATGCCGGCCGTTTTGCTTATAGAGAATGCCGAGTTCCCCCTTTCGGGGTCGAAGCCCGACAATATTCAGAAGGGAGGCGTCGTTTTTGGCAAACGCCACAAACTTGCCTTTCTGATACGGAACCACCGCCGCCGGACTCCAGATGATCTCATTGCGGGAGGTAGCGCCCTCCGATTCGATATTTTTTATGGAAACGCCCTGAATCGAGCCGCCAAAGGGGTCCGTGGACTGCCATGTCTCTTCTCCCCCCGCGTAAAGCAGAAGCCGGCGCCCCGCATTGTAATACCCATTTTCCACGGTATGATTCCCCTCCAGATCCGCCCAGAAAGCGCCGTAAATACGAAACCCGAGGGGCACATTCACCGCTTTGACCTGATTCACCTGGTGGCCTTGCAGCGCCAGCTCATAGACTCCGGAACCGAAGAAGGATTCCCGATCGAAGGTCTGCCCAATGAGCTCAATTGTTCCGTCATCATTCACATCGACATAGGCAAGGATATAGTTGAGGTCTCTTGCGATAACCTCGAAGCGCTCGCCGGAAAACCGTAATAGAAGGGAAGTCATCTCCCCGTCTTTTTGATTGAAGACGTTCATGGCGATCATACCGTTGCGGCCGACGGATATGCCGGCCACCCGGCCAAAGCCGTTATATCGATAGACGTATGGGGTTCCCTGCCCCAAAACAGATTGCACAAATAATCCGTCATTACTCAGGTACACGAAGCTGGGCTTTCCGGACTCGTCCACCGGCATCACCTCCAGCTGATAGACGATGCGATCCAGGCTGCCGACTGAGCGATACTTTCGGGTGATAAGATGGGCGCTCATACCGGGCGTCATCAGTCCGGGAACCGGTTGCACCGCCGGTTTGATGGATTCGGCCGGTTGAGACGAGAGCAACGCCGGCGCGGGCTCGGTCCGGGGGAGCGCCACCGGGGCCGGGGAAACAACTTCAGCCGGCGCCAAGGCCGGGCCGGATACCCGGGCGCCGCCGTAAACATTCAAAATTTCTCCGCCGGACCAGATTGTCAGCCGGTCGTTTCTGACGGAAAAAAGAAGCGTTTCCGGGGAAGCCGTAACCGGTGTCGTGCTATCCGTTTTTTCATAGCCCCGCCAGCGTAACGCCGGCAGACGGGCGCGCAGGGTTTCGTAAAGGTCGTAGCCGGTCCCGCTCCCATCCAGAAAAACAGCCGTAATCCCATCGAAACGCAACGCCTGGTGGCCCTTTCGGAAAGAAGCCTTTTTTCCCGGGACGAGCTCGATTTCGCAAAACCGTTCTTCGGTGCGAACCACCCGGGCGATTCCGGCGGTTTCTTCCATGCGACCGAGTTCCTTGCCGCTCACCGGATCCTTTATGAGTTCACCGGGCCCGTAAATGCGCCACAGATCCCCTCGCTGAATGCCGTTTGCGTTGCCCTTATTCAGCAAAAGCCTGCCGTCGGGCTGGACAATCACCGCCGCCTCCATCCTGCCAAGACTCTGCACGATATCGGCAACAGGCAAATCAGCAGCGACACAACGCATCGGATCGGGAAAACACCCCATCCACAGCGCCATGACGAAAAGGGTTTTTCGCAGGGGATTCAACATCGGGTCTCCATTTTTTTCATTCGCTCCCATGCAAAGCGCATGGGAGCGATAAATTGGCCTTAATCATGGTTACGGCAACGCCAAGGCATTTTTCCCAGCCCGGCAAGAACTCGCTATCGCTCAAACAGTTTGCCGGGCTTCCAAAAATACCTTGGCGCGCCCGGATCGGGCATGGGATCAGAATGAAAAGGTGATACCGGCCGCCATGGTATACACATCATTTGCTCCGTCGTGAACATTGTCGGTCAACTGATCCGCCCCGTCACCGGCAATCAGATAGGCCGCCTCCATCAGGAGGGACACATGCTTGTTGTACGTGTAAGCATACCAGAAGTCGAATTCCGTGCCGATTTCATTATCCGCCGCCGCGGCATACCCATCCAGATCCTCCGCGGTCTGAAGATAGCGGGCAGCGGCACGGAAATTGTGTTCCGGTGAAAGCTGATACTCGCCGGTGAGAGCGTAGTTAATCAAGCCCTTGTCCATGAGATAGGGGGAATCGGTAACAAACCGGTCGCATTCCGCCAGCAGACTGTCCTTGGTCAAAATGATGCCCACCTTAACGTCAACATCGATTGATTTGAAGTTTTTCGCTTTATCGTCGGAAGCGTCATCGTCTCCGCTGACATAGAGGGCATTGGCGTACAATTTGAAATTCTCGCTGAACTGGTATCCGAAGGTCAGGTTGCCCAGCCAGGCGCTATGGTCCAGATCGTTATACCCCCGAGTTTCAAATTCAATATCGCCCCCCTGGTAGATGAAATCAAAATTGCCAAAGAAGGGGCCGCTTTTCCCCTTACCGGTCAGGCCGACATAATACGTATCATCATTATAGACGGCCGCCGGGCCGGTGGTGAAGGCATCGTAATCGACCAGGGCCGTGGTCTTCTCCTGGCCGACATCCGCATAAACGCCAAAGAGACCCAGCGTCACACTTTTGGTCAGTTTTTGATCCAGTTTTAAAGCGAAATAATCATTGTCGCTGGAATTTCCGGCCCGATCCTCATCTCCCCTGAACCACCCCAGCATCCAGCTCGTCCCGCCGCCGGCTTTGCCGAGGTAGGTCAAGCCGGCCGCCGTTTCCGACCAGAGCCACTCGTTAATTCCGGTGCTTTGCAGACCGGCGCGCAGTTTTTGGTTCTTATCGAGCGCCGGTATCTGAATTTCGGCATACGCAAACTGGGTTTCCTGATTGATACCGTCACCGGACAGGCCCATCCCCTTATCCGCCTCGCCCCAGTTGGCGGTTCCAACTTCGAGGCCGTAAACAAATTTGGCCCTGTCATCATCGGTCTTTCCTTCAAATCGCAGGCGCGCCTTTGTCAGGCCGAAGTTGGTGCTGATATCGTTATCCATAAACTTGTAAGCGCCTTCACCGGTGGCGCCGGTAATGTTCAGATATTCTTTCCCGGCCGTATCGGAATACCCGAAATAATTCGTGCCACCGCTTTTCAGCGCCCCTTGCAGCACGCCGGAATTATCCGTAATGCCGACGGTCTGCCACATTTTTCCGTGGAATTCAAAGTTAAAGGCGCTCGCCGTGGTGCAACTCAACCATATGCCGATAAGACATCCGCCTAAAATACACGCTGTTCTTTTCATCGTTCTTCTCCTCTCCATTTTCCTTTTCCCCCTTTAAGTCTTAACGTTAATAGCCGATGCAAAGGATTCTCCCGCCTTTGGCATCTCCATTCTCACACCTGCTTATACCAATATGGGTTTATACTAGGGCGTGTTTCGCCTACGACAACGTTGGGCTATTGTCAGGTTCTCCAGTTTGGGAGCAATATATGTGCCTTCGGTTACCGCGGGGGGCTTGTTTTTAAGTATCTAACTGTTTTAACGTTACTTTTTAATGGTCTGGTAACGGGTTCGAACGCCAAACGGAAGGTTCGCGACCCGGAGGCGCCATATTTTTTTTGCATCCCATCCCCCTCTTTTCTTATTTTAAGCGTGACGGGCAGGCATGTTAAGGCGTTGGCGGAGCGTTTCCGACAGGGTGCAATACAAAGATTGCAACGCATTTGCTTTATTGCAGGTAATTGGGTATACGGCGCCGATGCCCGGTACGGATGCGATTTTTCTCTTTTCTGTTTTACATAAAATAGGCGAGGCTTCTCCGGCTCGCGGAATCGAGCCGGTGAACGTCGGGAATCAGATAACGGGTACCGTAGGCGTCGATGATGAGCATTCGGCCGCCGCCGAGGCGGTGAACATCATCTTCGTCCCGCACGGTGAAGATCGTCTTGCCGCGGTCGGTTTCAACCTGCCATTCCGATGGTTCCGATCTGGCCGCAATCCTGATGATCTTTCGGATGATCGGAAGGAAAACCCGCATTTTCAACTCCTCCTCCAGTACTTGACGCACTTGAGGAGAAAGATCGCCCATATTTTCGATGCAAACGAGCTCATTTGCGTCGGTGTCACAAATCGAGATCCATCCCTCCGGTTCGGTGAGCGGAAAAATACGCACGGGCTCGACACCGGAAAACCGGCGCCCTTGCGCATCGATCAGCACGAGGTTTCCATCGGTATCCCGAAAAAGAGAAAATGGCGCCATGGTTTCCATCCGCTGCCTCCCGCTTACTGTTCCATTAGTTCCAGCATCTCGACGTTCGTTCGATGCAAGCGCGCATAGACGCCCCCTTTGGCGAGCAGGTCCGCGTGCCGCCCGACCTCCGTGATGTGCCCGCGCTCGAGGACCACCAGGCGATCCGCGCGGCGCAAGGTGCTCAACCGGTGGGCAATGGCGATGGTGGTTCGTCCCTGTATCAGATTTTCAAGGGCCAACTGTATTTCTTTTTCGGTTTCGACATCCACCGAGGAGGTCGCTTCGTCCAGGATCAGCACGGTGGGATTGACCAGAATGGCGCGGGCAATACTGATCCGCTGGCGTTCCCCTCCGGAGAGAAGCTGGCCGCGTTCTCCCACCATGGTATCATAGCCGTCGGGAAGCCTGAGAATGAACTCATGGGCGCAGGCTGCCCGGGCCGCCCGGATGATTTCCCCGTGGGTGGCGTTGGGTCGTCCATAGGCAATGTTTTCGGCGATGCTGCCATAAAAGAGAAACGGCTCCTGAAGCACGAGACCGATATTGCGCCGGTAGGCTTCGATGGAAAAATTCCGCACATCGATGCCATCGACCAATACGGCGCCCCCGGAAACATCGTAAAACCGGCATACCAGATTTACGAGCGTGCTTTTTCCCGCCCCGCTGGGCCCGACGAGACCGATCAGTTCGCCGGGCCGGATTTTCAGGTTTGCATTATACACCACCTGGCGGCCGCCGTACCGGAATTCAACGTCCTGAAACTCGATTTCTCCCCGCAGTCTGCCCGGCGCCACCGGATGGGCCGGTTCGGGAACAGTGGAGACCCGGTCCAGAACTTCAAACACCCGCTGCGCGCTGGCGGCACTCCGCTGAAAGGATGAGACCATCTTGATCATCGATTCGAGCCGGCCGTAGAACCGGCCCATATAAGCCAGAAATGCCGTGAGGACGCCCACCGTGATATGGTTATGAAACACCTGCCAGGCGCCGAAAATCCAGACGACGAGAAGACCCGCGTCGGTCAGAAGCGTTACCATCGGTCCGAAGAACGACCAGATGGTGTTTACCCGGTCGTTTGCCTGAAGCACCCGGCTGTTGCATTCCCGGAACCGCTCCACCTCCCGCTCTTCCTGAGCGAAGGCTTTTACCACCCGAATACCGGGAATGGTATCGGCCAGCACGCTGGTCATATCGGCCCAGGCCCGCCAGCCGAGGGCAAATCCGCGGCGCAACACCGTTCTCACCCGGTGGGTCAGCCAGGTGATCAGCGGGAAAGGCGCCAGCGTCACGATGGCCAGCCAGGGGTTGATGCTCAACAGGATACAGGCGCTCATCAGAATCATCAGCACATCGGTTCCGAAATCCAGCAGATATATGGAGAGGAAATAACAGATGCGATCCGTGTCGCTGCTGACCCGGGAGATGAGGTCTCCGGTCCGTTTTCCTCCAAAATACTCTAAGGACAATCGCTGAAGATGCGCGTAGATACTGTTTCTTAAATTGGCGGCGATGCGTTCACTCACCCATGCGAGGACTGCGGTGCGGGACCAGCTGAGAAGCCATGCCAGCACCGATGCGCCGCCCAATCCGGACAGATACCACCAGACCAAGCCGGTATCGACCTGTTGACCGCTTTGATAGGGGATGAGAACGTTATCGAGCAGCGGCATCGTGAGATAGGGAGGAACCAGGCTCGCCGCAATTCCCCCCACGCTCAGCACAAATCCCAGAAGGATCATCTTGCTCCACGGACGCGCAAACGAAAATAACCGCATCAAATAACGGAAGGTGGACAGATCGGCAGCCGGAGTATCATAGGCCGGGTCGGATGCAAAATCATCGAGCGTTGCTCCGGATCCGGGGCCGGCGGCTTCGGCGCCGGTCGTACCGCTGCCGGCCTCTGCTTCCTCTGCTTTTCTGAAGTCGCTCCAGTGATCCAGGAGATGCTGAGCGCTCAACCGCTGCGCGGGCGTGAAATGCCATTGGAAGAGGGCAGCGGTGCTCTCGCGCAATTCCAGCGTTCCAAGTCCCCGATGTTCGGTGATACGCAAGGAGGTAATCAAGGGAAGTGGCCAGGCCCTGAAGCCCGGTTTCGAAGCCGGGACCGCCCGGGTCACTTTCCCCGCCTCCTCGGTCACCGGATGGGAGAACCGGCGGTCACCGGGCTCGAAACTGACCAGTTGCCGGCTGGTGAGAACAAGCAGCCCCTGAGAATAGGTGAGGGTGGCGTCCAGATTCGGTTCAAACGCGGCCAGCAGGGTTTCCCCTTCGGCCAGCAGCGCGGCCAGCTCTTTGCGGACGCGGGGGGATATACCTTCCGAGGCTTTCATCATCTCAACGCCGAGGCTCACTGTGTGGGTGCCGGAAAGAGGATTCCATCATCCTTATGCCGCTGCCTTTCCGGTTCCCGCCAGGGCGGCAGGGGGAGTAGGGGAAGAAGCATTCTCCTGTAAAAATTTTTTAAGATGAGCGATGGTCTCATCCACGACATCGGCCTGGATTACCACCAATTCGTTCTCGCGCAGACATTTAAGTCCCTCGTCCATGGCACCGGTGGCGCCCTGAATCTCCATCACCTCGGTGACCCGGGAGGTCCCCCGCATTCCCTTTCTGAATAAACCTATAATTTCACCCTGTTGCCTTCCACGCATATAGTGACCTTCGTACAGGATCACGGAATCGAACGCTTCGCCGAGCAAGAGACCCTGAAGAATGATATCCGAATCGCGCCGATCACCGGCCGTGGAATAAACGATCGTTCGATGAGGCATCGCAAAATAGTCCAGTGACTCGATGATCGCTTCCAGAGAAGAGGCGTTGTGACCATAATCGATGATCATGGTGGCGCCGTTTGCTTTGATGACATTGAAACGGCCCGGGACATGATCAATGTCGGAAACGAAAGAGGCCGCTGATTCAGCGATTTTTTGAAGGGGGAGCTTCAGGGACCACGCCGTCGCGATGGCCGCCAGCGCGTTTTCCACCTGGAATCGCACGTTACCACCGAGCGTGAGCGGCACGTTTTCCAGCGGAAACCGGCCGTATTCCCTGTCCCCTTCGGCCAGAACGATGGCGTTATTTTCCACAAACGCCACCCGGCCCGATTTGCCACGATGCGCCTGGAGGACCCGGTTCTTGCCGTTGCAGGCGAAAAACACCACCTGACCCGGACAGGCGGGCGCCATGGTCGCAACCAGGGGATCCGAGGCGTTGAGGACCGCGGCGCCGTTTTCCCGGGCAACCGCTTCCACCACCGTCTTTTTCACATCGGCGAGCTTTTCGATGGTGTTGATACCGTTCGCGTCGAGATGGTCGCCCTGTCCCACGTTGGTGACAACCGCGACATCGCAGAAATCAAACCCCAACCCTTCGCGAAGAATGCCACCGCGCGCGGTCTCGAATACGGCGGCTTCCACAACGGGGTTCAGCAAAACCGCGCGGGCGCTTTGAGGTCCGCTGCAGTCACCGTCGTCAATCCGGCGGCCGTCGATATAGATTCCGTCGGTGCAGGTCATGCCGACTTTGAATCCGTTGGCGTTGAGAATATGAGCGATAAAGCGCGTGGTCGTGGTCTTGCCGTTCACTCCGGTGACGGCGACAATCGGAATTCTGCCGGTTTCTCCTTCGGCAAAGAGAGAGGAAATGATTGCCTCCCCGGCCGGCCTTGGAATTCCCGTGGAGGGTTGGGTATGCATGCGAAGTCCCGGCGCGGCATTGACTTCCAGAACCCCCCCGCTTTGGACTTCGAGCGGCAGGCGTATGTCTTTTGCAATGAGATCGATTCCCGCCACATCCAGTCCGATGACCCGGGCCGCGTCCACCGCAAGCGCGGCAATATCGGGGTGGACCTCGTCGGTCACATCGACCGCCGTTCCGCCCGTGCTCAAATTGGCATTGCGGCGAATGAGCACGACGCTTCCCGGGGCGGGAACGGAATCAACGGACAGTTGCTGCTCGGCTAGTACCGCCAGAGAGACCGCATCGATCGGTATCTTGCTGAGCGGAAGGGCATGGTGTTCCCCGCGCAGGGGATTTTCGTTCTCTCTTGCAATCAGTTCCGAAACCTTTCGGATCCCGTCTCCGATGACCTGCGCGGGCTCCCGCCGCGCCGCCGCTATCAATTTATCTCCGACCACCAGGAGACGGTAATCCTGCCCGCTGATAAATTCTTCCACGAGCACCTCGGGGCTTTGGGCCAGCGCCGATGCATAAGCGGCCATGACTTCTTCCCGGCTGTTGAGGTTGACCGACACGCCCCTTCCCTTGCTGCCATCCAGCGGCTTGACCGTCACCGGAAGCCCGATGTCGAGGGCCGCGGCCCACGCATCTTCCTCGTCCATCACTTGCCGGCCGTACGGAACCGGCACCCCGACCGCCTTTAGCAGGGTTTTGGTCACCTGTTTATCCTGTGCGATTCCTTCGGCAATGGCTTTGGTCCGATCGGTTTCCGAGGCGAGGATGCGGCGTTGCCGGGCCCCGTGCCCGAACATCACCAGGCTGCCGGTATTCAGACGGCGATACGGAATACCGCGGGCGCTTGCGGCATCGACAATGGAGCGGGTGCTGGGCCCGAGGCAGAGTTCCTGAGCAATATCCCGCAGCCGCTCGATTTCCTGTGCGAGGGGAAACGGTTTTCCGGTGACCGCGGCAAAACAGAGGACGCGACCCACCTTAAGGCATTCCCTGGCCAGCGCTTCCTCCTTATAGGCAATAACGACGGCGTAAACGCCGGCTTCACTCAACTCCCGGCTTTTTCCGAATCCGACATTGGTTCCCGCAAGCGTTTGCAGTTCGAGCACCACATGCTCGAAAATATGGGCCATGTAAGTTCCGTCCCGCAACCGTTCGAAAAAGCCGCCGCGTCTGCCGCGGCTGCACCGATGCTCGATCATCGTGGGCAGCCAGTTCATGAGCCGTTCATTGAACCCCGGGATTTCATTGGAAGGGATCTCATTAAATTCCTTAAGATCCACCCATGCCTCAAGCACGGGAAACGGCGCCCAAATGTTCGGACCGCGAAGCGTCAGCAGCTTGCGTTGTTCCAGAAACCGCGAAAAATCGAGTTCATGATAGTTTTGTCCCATAAAAGTCCTTCTACGGCCGGACGGCGGCTTTTCCTTGATGGTTGTTTCGTCTCAATCGGTCCTTGCCAACAAAATATAAATTTGCCCTTTTAATACCTTTTTCAGTGGAATTCAACATCCATGAAATGATCAAGGCCGAAATTTGGGTGCTTGCAAGTCAGCAGGTCCCGTATTATATTCGCTCGATTCGTTTTAAAGGGGATAACTTTGGATCTAATTACTAGTTTGGTAAGGAGTGGCGGACATGATTCATGTCGAAAAGCTGACCAAGTATTACGACGATTTTTGCGCGGTGGATCACATTGATCTGAAGATCGAGAAAGGAGAAATCCTTGGTTTGCTCGGCCCGAACGGCGCCGGTAAAACCACGACGATGCGAATGCTGACCGGGTATTTTAAACCCACCTCGGGCTCGATTCGCGTGAAAGACTACACCATTGAGGAAAATGCCCTTGAGATTAAAAACATCATGGGGTATCTGCCCGAATCCGCACCACTTTATCACGGCATGATCGTCTATGATTATCTAAGTTACGTGGCCGGAATTCGAGGCCTCGATACCGACCGGAAAAACACCCGCATTCGGGAGCTGGCAACCCTGTGCGATATGGGCGGCATTATGCACCGGACCATCGGGGAGCTCTCCAAGGGGCTCAAGCAGCGAGTCGGTCTCGCCCACGCCATGATGAATGATCCCGAGATTCTGATTCTCGATGAGCCCACGAGCGGTCTCGATCCCAATCAGATCGTGGAAATCCGCGAGATCATTCGGCGAATCGGCCGGGAAAAGACCATCGTTCTTTCCACGCACATCCTCAGTGAGGCCGAGGCCACCTGCGATCGCATCGTAATCATCGACCAGGGGAAAATCGTCGCGGACGGCACCGCCGAAATGCTCAAGGAATCAGGCGGGCAGGAGCCGACGCTGCATGTCTCCCTTAAAAATGCGGCGATGGATGAGGTGATACCGAAATTGAAATCCATCGACGGGGTGCTGAAGGTCACGCAGGCCGGCGCCGGCGAGCCCAACGGAGGGATCAGCCTGCAATTAACCTGCAACGGAAAAAACGATCACCGGGCTTCCGTTTACCAGGCCATCAAGGAGACCGACTGGGTGCTTCTCGAATTCCGGCAGGAATCCAAATCGCTTGAAACCATTTTTCGTGAATTGACCAAGGAGAACTGACATGCGCCAGGTGCTCAATATTTTTCAAAAGGAGTTCAAGGATTATTTCGTCTCTCCCATTGCCTATATCGTGATATCCATTTTTCTGCTGGTGACGGGCTGGTTTTTTCTGATGACCTTTTTCCTCTTTAACCAGGCGGAGCTGAGAAATTTTTTCACGCTCCTCCCCTTCACCTTCTCCTTTGTCATACCGGCCGTCACCATGCGGCTTTTCGCGGAGGAGATGAGCGTCGGATCGTATGAGACGCTGCTGACCCTGCCGGTGACGGAAAACGATATCATTCTGGGAAAATTTCTCGCCGCCGCGGCCTTTGTGGCCGCCCTGCTGCTGCCGACCCTCTCCTATCCCATTTTTATCTCCTTTATCGGGGACCTCGACTGGGGACCGGTCATCGGCGGCTATATCGGGGCACTGCTCCTGGGCGGGGGCTACTGCGCCATTGGGCTCTTTGCCTCCTCTCTGACCCGAAATCAGATCATCGCCTTTATCATCGGCATGGTGATTTGTTTTACCCTGACCCTGATCGATCAGATGCTGTTTTTCATCCCTCAGAAACTTCTCGGCGTCATCGCCTATATCGGCGCCGGCTATCACTTTCAGAATATCGCCAAGGGCATCGTCGATACGAGGGATGTGTTGTATTTCCTGAGCGTGATGGTCATCGGACTCTTCGGAACGAACCTGGTTATGCGGGAGAAGGAATAAGGAGAAAAAATGGACGCAAGAAAAAGATCCGGAAAATATATCAAGTTTGGAATATACCTGGTGGCGATCATATTGCTGAACCTCGTGGGGCTGACCCTCTTTCTGAGGCTCGATCTGACCGGAGACAAAATTTATTCCATCTCCAAGATCAGCAAGGAAGTCGTCTCCACATTGAAGGAACCGCTCACCGTCAAGGTGTTTTTTACCAAAAACCTGCCCGCGCCGCACAACAACACGGAGCGCTATCTTCGGGACCTTCTGGAAGAGTATGCGCTCAACGCGAACCGGTTTTTCAGCTACGAATTTTTTGATGTAAGTCCGGAGTCGGAAGGCGCCAATCCGACGGCCGAGGCAAACCGTGACCTTGCCGATAACTACGGCATTAACCCCGTACAGATTCAGCAGCTCGAAAAGGACGAGGTGAATTTCAAGCAGGCCTATATGGGACTGGTGCTCATTCACGGGGACGTGGTGGAACGGATTCCCACCATTACCAGCACCGAGGGGCTCGAATACAAACTCACCACGGCCATCATGAAGATCAACAATAAGATCAGCGCGCTGCTCAATCTAAACGAAAAAATTCGGGTCCAGCTGATTCTCTCCTCCTCCCTGATGCCGGTAGCCCCGTTCATGAAAGTGGCGGATCTGCCGAAGGTTCCGGAAAAGCTCCAGGAGATCGTCAAGAAACTGAACGTCAAAAACTACGGCCAGCTGGAGTTCACCCGCATCGATCCGTCCAGCGAAACGGACCAGGATGCTCTGTCTAAAAAATACAATATTCCGGCTCTGCAATGGCCGGAACTGGGAAACGGCCAGGTTGCCGCCGGAAAGGGCGTCATCGGTCTCGTGATGACTTACAAGGATCGCGAGGTGGCAATTCCCATCTTTCAGGTCGTTCGGATACCGATTATCGGAACCCAGTACAGTCTCGCGCCATTTGAAAACATGGAGGAAATGCTCAACAACAATATCGAGTCCATCATCAATATCAACCGGGAGATCGGGTATCTTGCGGATCACGGGGCGCTTCCCATGGGCCAAAGAATGCCGATGGGACCCCAGCATCCGGAAACCCTCACCGCCTTTTCCGAGCTTCTGAACAAGACCTACAGCGTGAATACCATCACCCTGGGGGATGAACCGATTCCGGAAAACCTCAAATGCATCATGATCGCCCGGCCCACCCAACCGTTTACCGACTGGGAGCTCTACCAGATCGATCAGGCCCTCATGCGGGGACAGAACCTGGCCCTCTTCCTGGAGCCTTTCAAGGAAATTCAATCCCAGATGCCAAACCCCATGGGAATGCCCAACCAGCGCCTCAGCTATGAGCCCATCGACACCGGACTTGAAAAGCTCCTGAGCCACTACGGCGCCGGCATTCGAAAATCGATCGTTCTGGACGAGGCCTGTTTTAAGCAGCCCATGCAAGCGGAAATGGGCGGTGGACAGCGTCCCATCTATTTCGCCCCCATCATCAAAAATGAAAATATCAACAAGGCGTTCTCCTTCATGGAGAAGATCAAGGGCATTATCACCTTGAAATCCGCTCCGATAGAACTGGATACCAAACGGCTCTCCGAAAACGGCATTAAGGCGACCCTGCTGTTTTCATCCTCTGAAAAGTCCTGGGAAATGAAGCCGCCCATCAACCTCAATCCCCTGTATATTCAAAAGGCCGACCCGAATACCCCGCTGGAAAAAAAGCCGCTCGCCTACCTGCTATCGGGCGAATTCACCAGCTTTTTTGCCGGAAAACCGATTCCGGAAAAGGTGGTGGCCGCCGACACCGACAAGAAAGATCTGTCGCCGACGGAAAAAGAGGCCGAGAAGGCCAAAGAGGCTCCCGTGGATCCGGATGCGGCCAAAATCGCCGGGCAAAGCCCCCGGCTTGAAAAAGGCAAACCGGCCAAGATCTTTCTGGTGGGAACCGCCGAGCTCGTCCGAAATGATGTCATCGATCCGGAAGGCCGGGATCCCAATGCCATGTTTGTCATGAACATCCTGGATTTTCTGAATGGACAGGACGGCATTGCGGACATGCGAAGCAAGACCCAGAGCATCAACCCGCTCACGGAGACGAGCGCGTTTGCCAAAACGGCCATCAAGGCGTTCAATATCGTCGGGTTGCCGGTGCTGGTAGTGCTCTTCGGGCTGGTGATCTGGGGGATGCGCCATTCACGGAAAAAATCGATTCAGATGATGTTCAACAACTAGTGAGGACTCGCATGAAAGTTAAAAAAGAATATCTTATTCTCGGGCTTGTGATTGTGCTTCTGGCCGCGTATCTGGTGTTCCACGATTCGAACCGTTCCCGGTTCGCACTCCCCGGGACACCCAAACTGGATGAAAAAGAGATCTCCCGGATCGATATCAAAACCGCGAGTGAGAGCCTCTCCCTGACCCGGAAGGGAACGGACTGGTTCATTGGGGAAAAAAACTTTCCGGCGGACCCGGTAAAGATCCCCCCGATGCTGACCGCCATCGCGGACCTGCGGCTGACGGCGCTCGTGTCAGAGGCCAAGGTATATGAGCGGTATGATCTTTCCGAAGGGAAAAAGATTTCCGTCACCGCCTTTGCCGGTGAAAAAGAGCTCCGCCGGTTTGATATCGGCAAGGTGGCCGATACCTATCAGCATACCTTTGTCATGCTTCCCAATGATTCGAATGTGTACCATGCCCTGAAAAATTTCAGGCGCGCGTTTGAGGAAAAAGCGGATGCCTTGCGGAATATGAAGGTGATGGCGGTGATGCCTGAAAATATCAAAGAAATTCAACTGGCAAGCGCCGGCAAAACGGTGACGCTGACCCGTAATGAGGTTCCGGCGCCGGCGGCTGAGGAGAAACCCGGAGGGGAAAAAATGGCGGAACCGGTCCACAAGGCCGACGATGCGAAAACTGAAAAAACCCCGCCGGCGGCCAAAACCCTTACCGTGTGGCTAAATGCGGCCGGAGAAAAGGTCGACAATGAAACCGTGAAACGGCTGCTCGCCAAATTCACTTCCCTCGCCTGTGAATCCTATATTAACGACCGGAAAAAAGAGGAGCTTGCCGATCCGGGCCAAACCATCACCCTGGTTGCGGATAAACCCCACACGCTGTCCGTCTTCAAAAAAATGGAATCGGATAACGGCTACCCGGCCGTCTCGTCCGAAAACGACTACCCGTTTATGCTTCAGGCGGCTCTATTCGAGGAGATCAAGAAAGAGATGGAGGCGCTGATGGCGCAGTGAAATGAATTCATGGTATACTGAAGAGTTAGTAAGCAAGTCGAAATATCATATTTTGCTTTTTCACGATTAGGGGATATTCTATCGGAGGAGGAGGGATGAAAACACTCACTTGTTTGCTGATGATGGCGTTTGTGGCGCTGCTGACCGGATTTGCCGATGCGGCCGAAACGATTCGAATCGGCGTGGCCGGGGCGCATAGCGGTGATCTGGCGTCCTACGGGCTTCCGACCGTCGCTGCGGTGCAGTTTGTCGTCGATGAGGTTAACGCCGGCGGCGGCATCCGGGGCAAAAAAATCGAACTCGTCAAAATGGATGACGCCTGCAAACCGGAAATGGCGACGCATGCGGCCCAAAAGCTCGTCTCCGACAAGGTGGACGCCGTCATCGGTCATATTTGCTCCGGCGCGACCAAATCGGCTCTGGGTATCTACCGGGATGCCCGGATCATCGTCATTTCCCCCTCCGCCACCAATGTGGAGCTCACGAAAAGCGGCGAGTACCCGAATTTCTTCCGCACCATCGCGCCGGATGACGCCCAGGCCCGGCTCGAGGTGGACTTCGCTCTGACACAACTGAAAATTAAGACCTTTGCCGTCATCCATGACAAGGGCGACTATGGCAAGGGGTTTGCCGAGTTTGCCAGGGGCTTCCTCGAAAAGGCCGGCGGCTCGGTCCTTCTCTTTGAGGGGGTCACTCCCGGAGCCGTGGACTATTCCGCCATAGTCCAGAAAATCAAGCAGTCCCAGGCCGGGGCGGTCATCTACGGCGGCTATCATCCCGAAGCCGCCAAGATCGTCATGGGAATGAAAAAAAAGAAGATGAAAACTCTCTTTCTCTCGGACGATGGTGTCAAGGATGAAACCTTCATCAAGGTGGCCGGAGCATTTGCCGAAGGCGTGTATGCCACCGGCCCCATCGACACCACCCGGTCTCCCATGGCCATGTCCGCCATCGACAAACATAAAAAGGCATTTAACGCCGATCCGGGCGCCTTCTATCTCAATGCCCATGCCGCAAGCCTTGCCCTTGTGAATGCCCTGAATAAAGCGGATAGCACTGACTACGAGGTGTTAGCCAGGATCCTGCGCGCGGAGTGGGTCGAAACGCCGCTCGGCAACATCAGCTTTGATGAAAGAGGCGATGCCAGGGGGATCGGCTTTGAGATGTATCGGGTTAAAAACGGGAAATACGAAGCCACGAAGTAAGGGAATTGTAAGATTCCAACATACCGTTTACAAAAGGCAGACCGACTCGGTTTTGAAAACCGAGTCGGTCTTACGAGATGGCCATAAACGGTATTTCGGAAATATCCAAGCCCCTAAGTTCAGGGAAAGGACACGCCGATGCAGTATTTACTCGAGCTTTTCTTCGGCGGACTCACGCGGGGCAGTATTTACGCGCTGATCGCCCTCGGATACACCCTGGTTTACGGAATCCTGCAGCTTATCAATTTCGCCCACGGTGAAATCTATATGATAGGCGCTTTTACGGCCCTGATCGCCGCCGGTGTCTTGTCCATTCTCGGCTACAACGGGCTTTCACTGCTCTTCCTGTCGTCCCTTGCCGCCATTTTATATGCCGCGGCCTACGGCTTTACCCTGGAGAAAATCGCTTACAAACCCCTGCGTCGGGCGCCGCGGCTCTCGCCGCTCATCAGCGCCATCGGTATGTCCATCTTCCTTCAGAACTACGTGCGTCTCGCTCAGACCTCCGATTTTCTCTCCTTTCCGGCGCTTCTTCCCGAAATACCCCTTCCGGAAACCTTTTCCGAGTTCATGATGCCCTCCGAGGTGATCATTCTGGCAACCACGACCGTGGCCATGCTGCTGTTGACGGGGTTCATCAAATTTACCCGTACCGGAAAGGCCATGCGCGCCACCTCCCAGGACAGGACCATGGCGCTTCTCCTCGGAGTGAATGTCGAGCGCGTCATCTCGATCACCTTCATCATCGGCTCGATTCTGGCGGCCGTCGGGGGGCTGCTCATCTCCTCCCATATCGGTCAGATCAACTTCCATATCGGGTTCATCGCGGGAATCAAGGCCTTTACGGCCGCGGTTCTCGGCGGCATCGGCAGCATCCCCGGAGCGGTGCTGGGCGGTCTCGTGCTGGGGCTTACCGAGAGCTTTGCCACCGGGTATGTATCGAGTGACTATGAGGATGTCTTCGCCTTTGGTCTTCTCGTCATCATTCTGATTTTCCGGCCGGCCGGCCTTCTCGGTAAACCGCTCTCGGAAAAGGCTTAGCGTCCATGGTAAAACCGCCCCACGCGCTGAAAGGTATTCTAACATCGTTTCTCATCGCGCTGTGGTTCATGTTTCTCACCTTTCCGATACTGGTGATCCGGGTCAACCCCTTGGAGCGCACCCTTCACTGGCGCTGGATGAATATGGTGTATGTCGGTGTCGGGGCCTTTTTTTTCTCCTTTCTTTGGCGATATCTTCTGAAAAGGAGAGAAAAGGGGGGGGCGATGAACGAGACGTGGCAGTACCGGCTGGGAGAGCAAATCCGGTGCGATCCCCGGAGCCTTCTTTCCGCGCTCATGGCGATCGGCCTTGCCAGCCTGGTCTTTCCGCTGATAAGCTCCGGTTACCAGGTCTCGATCATGACCACGGCCCTGATGTATGTCATGCTGGGATTGGGTCTTAATATTGTTGTGGGGCTGGCCGGATTGCTGGATCTGGGGTATGTGGCCTTCTATGCGGTCGGGGCTTATGGCTACGCGCTTCTCAATCATCATTTCGGCCTCGGATTCTGGGTCTGCCTGCCCCTAAGCGCGATTCTATCCGCCGGCTTCGGCATTCTTCTCGGATTCCCGGTCCTGCGGCTGCGAGGGGATTATCTGGCCATCGTAACGCTGGGCTTCGGTGAGATCATCCGCCTCATCCTGGAAAACTGGAACGCATTCTCCTTCGGCCCGAGCGGCATCGCCGGAATATCGAAGCCGTGGTTCTTCGGTCTTCGCCTCACGCCCCGGGGGGCCAATATTTACATGTATTATATCGTTTTTGCGCTGGTACTCGTGGCAATCTTCGTAGGGGGCCGCCTCGGAAACTCCCGCATCGGCCGGGCCTGGATTGCGCTTCGGGAAGACGAAATCGCCTGTGAGGCCATGGGAATCGACAAGACCCGGGCCAAACTCACGGCCTTCGCCCTGGGCGCCACCTGGGCCGGCATGGGCGGGTGCCTCTTTGCCGCCAAGACGGGATTCATCAATCCGGCGAGTTTCACTTTCATGGAATCGGCCATTATCCTGTCGATCGTGGTGCTGGGAGGCATGGGCTCGATCCTGGGCGTCATCCTGGCGTCCTTCATCCTGATCCTGCTGCCGGAATACCTGCGGGCCTTCTCGGAGTTAAGAATGCTGATTTTCGGCGCCGGCATGGTGCTGATGATGATCTTCCGGCCGCAGGGGATCATCGGCCGGGTGAAACGGCGCTACGAGTGGCAGGGAGAAAAATGAGATGGATTCCGTAATTACGGTCCAGGGACTGACCATGATGTTCGGGGGCTTACGGGCCTTGACAGAAATCGATCTTCATGTCGATCGGGGTGAAATCGTTGCCCTGATCGGCCCCAACGGCGCCGGGAAAACGACTTTTTTTAACTGTGTGACCGGGATTTACCACCCTAGCCGTGGAGAGGTTTTTCTCTCCCCCGACGGGGGGAAGCCCCAACGCATCGGCGGGTTACCCCCCCATGCGATCACGGCAAAAGGAATGGCGCGGACCTTCCAGAACATCCGCCTTTTTTCAAACATGACCGCTCTGGAGAATATCATGGTGGCCCGGCACTGCCGGACCCGTTCCGGGATTTTGGGAGCGATATTGCGGGGGAAACGAATCGAGGCCGAAGAGCGAGAAGCCGCCCGTTTTTCCTACCGGCTCCTGGAACACTTCGGCCTTGCCCGGTACGTGAACGATTCCGCCGGAGAGCTTCCCTACGGGGATCAGCGGCGTCTCGAGATCGCGCGCGCGATGGCGACGGAACCGGCGCTGCTGCTCCTCGACGAGCCGGCCGCCGGAATGAATCAAAAGGAAACGGAACACCTCAACCATCTCATCAGGGGCATCCGGGATGAAATGGGAATTTCAATCCTCCTCATCGAGCACGACATGCGGCTCGTAATGAGTCTATCAGAGCGCATCTATGTCATGGATCATGGGGAGATGATCGCGGAAGGCCCGCCGGCCGTGATCGCCGCGGATCCAAAGGTCATTACGGCCTATCTCGGAGGCCCCTTCCATGCTTGAGGTGAAACAGCTCAGAACCTGTTACGGTGGCATCGAGGTTTTAAAAGGCGTGAGCCTGGAAATAAAGGAAGGGGAGATCATCACGCTCATCGGGGCAAACGGGGCGGGAAAATCAACGACGCTCATGTCCATCAGCGGCATCGTGCCCCCGACCGGCGGTGAAATTATCTTCATGGGCAATCCCATCCACGGTATGCAACCCGATCGCATCTCCCGGCGAGGTATTGTTCAGGTGCCGGAGGGACGCCGGATTTTTTACGAGCTCACGGTCGCGGAGAACCTGGACATGGGCGCCTATCTTCGACGGGACAAGGCCGGGATCCGGCGGGATCTCGACTATATCTTCACCCTGTTTCCCCGCCTGGCCGAGCGGCGGCATCAACCGGGCGGAACCTTAAGCGGGGGCGAGCAGCAGATGCTGGCCATCTCGCGGGGACTCATGAGTAGGCCCAGACTGCTCCTCCTGGACGAGCCGTCGCTCGGTCTTGCCCCCGTGCTCGTGCATCTCATCTTCGAAACCATTCAAAAAATCAACCGGGAGAATAAAACGACGATCTTCCTGGTGGAACAAAACGCCACCATGGCGCTATCCATCGCCCATCGCGGTTATGTCATGGAAACCGGAAGAATCGTGCTTTCGGACACGGCCGAAAACCTGCTTCAAAGCGAGCGTATCCGGTCCGCCTATCTCGGGCGGTAGTCCGCAAATCATCTTAAAAACGGATATCGGTATTTGAATTACGAAACCCGTAACCAGCGTGTATAAAAGTGCACCATATTATCCGAAGCAAGTGCATTTCCGCATGCCCCCTCTCCCCATTTTTCTCTATTTCTATTCTAACGATTTGAAAAATAAACAAAACCGACAATAGCGCCATTTCCTTTCTTTCCTGCTGGCACGCCCCTTGCTCAAACAAAGTGGAAATCGGTCCACCGGTCTTTTAAAACAGAAATCGATCCGGCATAGAGAACCTGAAGATGGGTCTTGAAAGAGAATGAAGGTTAAAATGGAGGGAAAACAAATGACACGAACGAGCACCCCACGCTTTAAAGCCTGGATAGTGGGCATCATTGTTATTATGGTTTCCTTTTTGGGCACCGGCATCGCCGCTTTTGCCGAAGAAGATCCAAAAATGACCGGGCTTCCCGAATTGACCCGGGAAGATCTGGACTGGCAGAACGACCACATGCTCCGGGTGAAAAAGGTGCGGCTCAACAAAATGGGAATCGAGCGGGTCAACCGGGAGCATCGAAAGCGGGGAGTACAGCCATTGACCGACGCGGATATTACCGTTGTCCCGACGGGCAAAGAGGTTGAAGGGGTGATCGGCGCCCCGGAAGAAACAGCGCCCTCCACCGCCCCCCTGAGCGCTGCCCCGACGGCGCTTCCGACTTCCGTCGATAACAGCACCCTCAAGTACTTTCCGCCGATCCGTTCGCAGGGCTCTCTTCCGTCCTGCGGTCCTTTTTCAGGCACGTACTACACCATGACCCATATGCATGCGATGGCCCGGAATCTGGATGCAAAAGCCGGAGGGGATGCGTTTCGGTTCAGCCCCAAATGGACCTACAACATGCTCAACGGCGGGGAACTGGTCGGAAGCTGGTACTATTCGGCCTGGGATATCGGTTTAAAGCATGGCGGCGCCACCTGGTCCGAATTCCCCTATGATTCCAATTATCGTGCCTGGAGCACGAATTCGACTGTCTGGCGAAATGCCGTTGACCGGCGGTTTAACCAATATGGGTATGTGGCAAACACGAATACGGACTCCGGTATCGAACAGGTCAAACAACTGCTCGTCAATGGGTATGTATTAAATTTTCCGACCTATATCACCTCCTGGCAATGGAAAACCATCGGAAATGACCCGGCCACGGGCAACGATGATGCGTTGGCCGGAAAGCGGGTTTGCTACTGGGTGAATGGAACCGCCGGATATCACGCCATGACGGTGGTTGGATACAACGACAATATCTGGGTGGATGTCAACGGCAACGGAACCGTGGATTCGGGAGAAAAAGGCGCTTTCCGGATCGCCAACTCCTGGGGTACGGGATGGGAGGAAGCCGGCTTTGCCTGGATGGCTTACGATGCGCTGAAAAATCCCAGCGCCGTATCCGGGGGCCCGGTGACAGGCCGCCAACTGGGCTGGTCGCCCGCGCGAGCGCATTGGATAACGGCCAGAAGCACCTATCAGCCGTCCCTGATCGCTGAATTTACCCTTCTTCACAGCCGCCGCAATGAGCTCCGCGTGACACTTGGGGTTTCGAGCGTGACCGCGACAACGCCCAGCCAAACCTGGATTCCCCAGATGATTTATGCCGATGGCGGCGCATATGCCTTTAACGGCACCACCACGGCCTGTGATGGAACCTTTATGTTCGATTTTTCGGATATCGTCCCTTCCGGAGGCGATACCATGCGCTATTATCTCGGGGTTTACGATACGGTCACGGGGGAAAGGGTTACGATCAAAGACTACCGGATTTTGGACACAACCAACGGCGATACCGAAGTTATTTGCAGTCCGATGCCGATGAGCGGCGATAATCAGCAGCTCTATCCGTATGTAACGTATAATTTCAATGACGGGAATATCGTGCCCGTGGCGCAAGCCCAGGCAACCCCCGTATCGGGGACAGCGCCGCTCACCGTCTCTTTCAGCGCCGCGGGATCATATGATCCGGACGGCACGATTGCCGCCTATGAGTGGGATTTCGGCGACGGCACGACCGGTTCCGGCGTTACGGTGAATCATACCTATATCACTTCCGGAAATTTTGAAGCGACGCTGACGGTAGCGGACAACCAAACCAGCGCCAATGAGGACTGGCTTACCATTCAGGTGGCCGCCAATCCGCTTAACGTTTTGTTTGTAAAAAATATCGCCTTGTCTTTGCAAAAAAGTTCACGGGATGTTCTGGCCAAGGCGAAAGTCACCATTCTGGATGCCGGAAATAATCCCATCGCCAACGCAACGGTTGCCGGAACCTGGAGCGGTCTCGTCAAAGGAAGCGCGACAGGGAAAGCGGATGCGTACGGCAATGTGACACTTAGCTCCCCCAAGACCCGGAAGTCCGGCGTAATTACTTTCAAGGTCACCAATGTCTCAAAATCCGGCTTTACTTACAATGCCGCGCTCAATACCGAAACAACGGATTCGATTTCTACATCATCACCGGCAAGTGCATCCTCCTTCAGGCCATAAGGCCTAACGACGGAAGCAGGTCATCGAGAACGTAGTTCCGGTACTTCCAGGCGGCCTTGTTGAAAAGATAACCGTTGCACGTTTCGACAGGCATATTGTTTCTGTATTGGCGGCATATGCCTATCGCTCCCCATTCCTTGATGGTGTCCTCTCCATAAGCAATGGGAGTGTCCGCCGCCGTCGTCCGGAAAAGGCTTTCCGATGATACCGCTTGGGCCCAGGCGTTGATGCGATCCGCCATCTTGCCTTCCACGACGAGGATGTTCTTCACGTTTTTTTCCATGTCGGCCCAGCTCGAGCCATCGGACGGAGAACCATGCAAGGGATTGGCTTCAAGGAACGCACGGAAAAACGCATGCAGGCCCCGGCAGGCTTTCAGATAGTCCTCGACATTGTCCCGTTCGACATGTCCTGCCTTGTTTGAAGTGTATTCCCAGCGCAGATATGGCCGGTCCGGCAGGGTCGCCACCGCCCCATGCCCCACGGGAATAATCTCGGCGGCGGTTCCGGTAAGCCCTAAGAAAAAACCGTCAAGTTTGCCTTTTACATAGTCAAAAATGGAAGACGATGCCACATGTATCTTGATGGAATGCGCATCCACCTTGTTCCAGTCACTGCTCAAGCCGGCAAACCCATAATGCGAGAAAGTGTCCGCATAGACGTGCGCAACGATTCCCGCCAAGTGAGGACCGAAAGGTTGAGCCTTATTTGCCAGGGCGAACCGGATGATCCGCTCCGCGGTCTCGCTGTCCTTTCCACACGACATGGCCGCTTCAAAGGAGTCTGCACCGGGATCGAAGCCGGGCAGGAAGTGAAAGGCCGACCATACGTTCCATTGATCTCTCGAAAGCGCGTTCTGGTAGTCGATCGGCTTGTGCGATGTCATTGACGTGATGACCGCCTTTTTCCCAAACACAAGGGTCTTGTCTTCAATGGCGTCATCCACGAATTGGGAAGCGCCGGCAATAACGAGCGCCGTTTCGGGTCGTATTCCGGCCGCTCGCGCGAGAGCATAAATTCCATTGAAATGCATATCCATTTGCATCGTTTTACCCCCTTTCCGTATCGTTGACTTAATGTCATGGCGTTTCGGCTATTTTTTTCAACAGGAAGTTCGTTTGCGCCGGCACGGATGACGTAATTGATTGACCTCTTATCTGAAATTATTCTATAAATCGGCAAGGCGCTCCCTGAATCAGGCCGAATGACCGGTCCGCTGCCGTCTGTTCCCGTCATAACCGATACAAAGGGGCCGCATACCATCCACTTCCGGCATCAAAAAAAGGAGAACCATCCCATGGTCAAAACGGAAATATCCCTGTTTTTAAAAAACGCTCCCGGAGAGCTGGGAAAACTCTGTGCGCTTCTTGGCGAGGCAAACATCAATATCGATGCCATTACCGTTCAGGATGCCTCCGAATACGTTCTGGGGCTGTTTCGCGCCCGGGGAAAGGCGATTAAACGAATCGCCTCGGCCGCGAACTATCAGGCCATGCACAAGGATTCCGCGGAATATGCCCTGGTGCGACTCATGGTGGAGAAGGTTCATGAGGCGACGGCGCTGCTTACGAAACATGAGTATCAATTCGATACCCTTCCGGTCATTGCCCTGGAAATGGAAAACAGGCCGGGCGAGCTCGCGAAATTTTCCGCCAAGTTGGGAGACGCCGGAATAAATATCCATTATGTGTATGGCTCGGTGTCCAACGCCGATGGCAAATGCCTCTTTATCTTTTGCCCCGACGACATCGACAAGGCGGAGAGCTATTTTGCCGAATCGCCTTGAAAGTTCGGGCGTGACGGAATAACCCGACACGCCGGGCGGGCGAACATCACTCATTTTCGGTTTCCAGCCTGACCCTTACGGAACGGGCATGGGCGCCGAGTCCCTCTGTTTCCGCGAGGCGGATAATATCTTCCGCCTCATCGAGAAATGCCTGCCGGTTATAATGAATAAGGCTTGTTTTTTTTATGAAGTTGTCCACGGACAGGGCACTGGCGAACCGGGCCGTGCCGGCCGTGGGCAGAACATGATTGGGGCCGGCCATATAATCCCCCACCGGTTCCGGCGTGTAGTGCCCCATGAAGATGGCGCCGGCGTGGCGGATGTTCCCAATCAGGTTAAAGGGGGTTTCAATTAAAAGTTCCAGGTGCTCCGGAGCGATTTTATTTGCCAGGTCGACGGCCTCGGTCATATTTTGAACAACGAAGACGGCTCCATATCCGGCCAGAGACGCTTCGGCGATATCCCGCCGGTGGAGTTGGGTCAGCTGCCGATCCACTTCGTCCGCCACCGCCGTGGCAATTTTTCTGGAATCCGTCACCAGAATGGCCGAAGCCAAGGGGTCATGTTCGGCCTGACTTAAAAGATCCGCCGCCGCAAAGGCCGGATTGGCGGTCCTGTCGGCGATGACGAGAATTTCACTGGGTCCGGCGATCATATCGATGCCGACGACGCCGGAAACCATTTTTTTAGCCAGGGTGACATGGATATTTCCCGGTCCCACGATCACATCCACCTTCGGCACGGTTTTCGTCCCGAAGGCAAGCGCCGCGATGGCCCAGGCGCTGCCGATTTTATAAACGGCGTCGATTCCCACCGTACGGGCGGCAACGAGCAGATAGGGGCTCACCGTCCCGTCCGCCATGGGAGGCGTTGCCATCACGACCCGGGAAACGCCGGCGATTTTGGCGGGAATCCCTCCCATGAGCACCGAGGATACAAGCGGGGTCTTTCCGCTTTTCCCTCCCGGCACATATACGCCGGCTGCGTCGACCGGACGAATGAGCTGACCCAATAAGGTCCCCGGCCGATCGGTCTGGATAAAGGACTGGCGCACCTGCCGCCGGTGAAACGACTCAATCTGAGCGGCGGCGCGATTCAAGGATCGGATAAATGCCGGCTCTACAGCTCCGGCCGCCGCCGCCATTTCTTTTTCCGTGACCACCAGGGCCGAAAGCGCCATATCCGGGGCATCGAACCGGTTGACGTACTGAATGAGGGCCTCGTCCCCCTTTTTGCGAACATCTTCAAGGATACGGGAAACGGCCTGAAGGTCTTTTTGCTTATGCGAAAGCCCGCGATTCGTAATCGCTGCGATTCGCTTTTCGGCGGAAACGGACGGATAGTGGTAGGTTTTTATCATTTTTTCTTTCCCGGCGGTTCTGAGTGTTATTCAACGTACTCCCCCCTATAAACGAAACTTTTTTTTTAAGTACCCTCTTGAGGGGGGGAAACGCGCAAAAAATTATTTCTGAGGTCCAAAAAACGGATATCTTCTACTCACTGCCGCGCTGTATTGTCAACGGAAAGCGCGCCCCGCTACCCCAACGCCACATCCAGCGTCATCATCACGGCAAATCCCATCATGGCACCCAGAGTCGCAAGATCCGTATTTTTATCCAGCTGTGACTCCGGAATCAGTTCCTCCACCACCACATAAATCATGGCCCCCGCGGCAAAGGCGAGGGCATAGGGCAGGACCGGCCGCATATAGATCACGGCCACGGCCCCGAGGACACCCGCAATCGGTTCCACGATGCCGGAAAGCTGCCCGTACCAGAAACTCTTCAGGCGCGAGAGCCCCTCTCGTCGAAGCGGAACGGAAACGGCCGTGCCTTCGGGGAAATTTTGAATTCCGATGCCGACCGCCAGGGCAATGGCGCCGCCCAGGGAGGCGGACGGCAAATCGGCCGCCAGCGCGCCGAAGGCAACGCCGACCGCCAGGCCTTCCGGGATATTATGAATGGTGATGGCCAGTACCAGCAGAATGCTTCGGTGCCAGCTGGTATGAATTCCCTCCGCCTCCTCCATTGGAAATCCCAGATGCAGATGCGGCATCAGCTTATCCACTCCCCACAAAAAACAGCCCCCCATTAAAAACCCGGTCGTTGCCGGTATCCAGGACGGGACACCGGAGCCTTCGGCCATTTCGATGGCGGGCGCCAATAGCGACCAGTAACTCGCGGCCATCATGACACCGGCCGCAAACCCAAGCATGGCGTCGAGCATCTTCCGGTTGATGGTCTTAAAGAAGAAAACGAAACTTGCCCCCAACGCCGTTACCAGCCAGGTAAAGAGTGTCGCGACGAGCGCCTGACCCACCGGATGAAGCGCTAAAAACCAATTTACTATCATGGGCATTACCTCATCGTCTCAGAAAAGTGAATATTTCCAACAAATCAAATAGTAACATATTCGCAGACCGGCTCGGTTTTGAAAACCGAGCCGGTCTGCCGCGTTAAACGATATTTTGAAATCTTCCCATCCTCCAGGCTATAATTGCTTCTCACGTGAATTTCTTGCATCGCACATAATGGCCCTCGCCGACCTCAACGAAGGGAATATCCGGATCCCCACAGGCGGCGGTTTTCTCGGCGCACTGCTCCTGAAATTCACACCCTTCGAAGGCGCCGGTTTCCTCGCCGGCCCTTTCACCGGTCATCAGCACGGGGGGTTCCCGAAAACGCGTCGCATCCGGGCCCGCCGCCAGCAGAGCGCGCGTGTAAGGATGGCGAGGGGCGTCAAAAATCGCATCGCACGGGGCATGTTCCATGATCCGGCCGCGATACATGACCGATACGGTATGGCACAGATACCCGACGACGTTCAAATCATGGGAGATAAACAGATAGCTGACACCGAGATCATCCTGAAGATCTTTTAGCAGGTTTATGATCTGGGCCTGAATTGAAACATCAAGCGCGGAAACAGGCTCATCGCAGACAATGAGCGACGGATTTACGCTCAAAGCTCTCGCAATCCCGATCCTCTGTCGTTGACCACCGGAGAACTCATGGGGAAACCGATCCGCGCTTTCGGGTGAAAGTCCCACCTTTCTCAGAAGCGCTTTGAGACGTGCCGAATTTGCGCTACGATCCTTCAAATCCGACCGGCGCAACCCCTCTTCGATAGCCTGCCCCGCGGTCATGCGTGGATTCAGGGAACCATAGGGATCTTGAAAAACAATCTGAATCTCCTTTCGAAAAGGCCTCATCTGCTTTTCGGATAAAAAACTCAAATCGTTTCCCCGGAACAGAATCTCACCGGCATCCGGTGCCAATAGCCTAAGCAGCAGCCGCGCCACCGTGGATTTCCCGCAACCGCTTTCTCCCACCAGACCCAAGGTTTTCCCCGGTTCAATGATAAAATCAACGCCGTCCACCGCCTTGATCCAGCCGGTGGTCCGTTGCAGCATCCCCCGGCGAACGGGGAAATGTTTTTTCAAACCGATGACCTTCAGCAGGAGGGAGTCAGATATATTCGTCAGCATATATGTAAGCCGTAACACCTTGTTTTATTTAGTCATAAATTATTTCATTTCTTGCAGGCTTCTGAAATCCATTTACCTCTAATCTTTCCTCTCCCTTCCTTCCTCTCTCCTCTTACCTCTTTCCTCTTACCTCTTACCTCTCACCTCTTACCTCTTTCCTCTTTCCTCTTTCAAATTCAGCCACCCGTCCCGGATGACGGTTAAATAAAACCGGGCACCGCGCCAAATGCCCCCCGCCATAATCACAGAGAGACGGGAACACCCCCCTGCAGCTTTCGATCGCGTTCGGACACCGTGGATGAAAGGGGCAGCCGGCAGGCTTGTGGGCGATATCAGGCACCGATCCGGGAATGCTGTAGAGCCGTTTTCCCCGCTTCTCCCGCGTGGGAAGCGACGCCAGCAATCCCCGGGTATACGGATGTTTCGCATTTTTAAAAAGTTCCGAGACATCCGCCTGTTCCACGATAATCCCGCTGTACATGACAAAAACCCGGTCCGCAATTCCCGCCACCACCCCCAGGTCATGAGTAATATAGAAAATCGACATTCCCCTTTCCTGCTGAATGTTGCGCAAAAGGGAAAGAATCTGGGCCTGAACGGTAACATCGAGGGCCGTGGTGGGTTCATCCGCGATGATGAGTTTCGGATCACAGGCGAGTGCCATGGCGATCATCACCCGCTGGCGCTGGCCGCCGCTCAACTGATGGGGGTAGTCCCACGCCCGGTCTTCCGGAGAGGGGATTCCGACGTCTTTTAGCAGTTCAATGGTTCGATCCCAGGATTCCGAAGGGTGGGTATGCCGGTGAATGTCAATGGCTTCCTGAATTTGCGCGCCGACGGTGAAAACGGGGTTCAGGGAGGTGAGCGGCTCCTGAAAAATCATCGAAATCTCGCGGCCCCGCACCTTTTGCAGCCGCTCCTCGGGGAGCGTCAGCAGATCTTCCCCGTTGAAGAGAATCGGGCCGCCGGAAATATAACCGGGCGGACTCGGCACCAGCCCCAGAATGCTGAGGGCCGTGACGGTTTTTCCACACCCCGATTCTCCTACGAGACATACGGTCTCCTTCGGGTAAACCTCAAGGCTCACCTTCTCCACGGCCGTGGCAAGCCGTTTATCGCTTTTAAAGGATACGGTCAGGTTCTCGATGGTCAGCAGCGCCGGCTGGTCCTTTTCCATATCTTACGGCCGCTCCCGCAGTCTGGGGTTTAAGACATCCCGCAGCCCTTCGCCAAAGAGGTTAAACGCGAGAACCACTATCAAAATGGCGGTTCCCGGAATAAAGGTCAGCCAGGGCGCGTCAAAGATAAAGCGTTTTCCATCCGAAAGGATATTTCCCCAGGTCGCATGGGGGGGCGGCACGCCAAATCCCAGAAAGCTCAACCCCGCCTCGGTCAACATGGCACCGGCAATGCCGATGGTGGCCGATACCAGAACAGGCGCAACGGCATTGGGCATGATGTGACGAAAAATAATCCGTAAATTCCCGACGCCGAGGGCCCTGGCCGCCGATACGAAATCCTGCTCCCGGAGGGAGAGGAATTCCGCCCGGACGAACCGGGTGGCGCCCATCCAGCTCGTGAGTCCGATGACGATCATGATATTGTAAATGCTGGGCGGTAAAATGGCCACCACCGTGAGGATGAGAAAAAAACTCGGAAAACAGAGCATGATGTCCACGAGCCGCATGATCAGGGTATCGATGGTGATGGCGGGGAGAGGCCGGGGGAAAACCCGTTGCTGGCCGTAGTATCCGGCAATGCCGCCCAGAAAAATCCCGATACATACGGATATGCCGACCGCGACAAACCCGACGGTCAGGGAAACCCAGGCCCCTTGCAGCATGCGGGCAAACACATCACGCCCCAGATCATCGGTGCCGAAAACATACCGTCCGAGGGATGGAACCTCGTGGGGGCGAAGCGAGGTCAGGTTGGGCGTTGAAAGCGGCGGGCGCAGCTTTTCCTGCAACCGAATAATCGACGGGTCGAATTTCGGGCTCGATCCCGAGGTGAGGGCAAGGCCCAGCAGCGCAATTCCAAAAAAGGCGATAAAGATTACCATCCCCAGAATGGCCATCCGGTTTTGACGGAAGAGCCGCCAGAACTGTTGCCATCGCGTCTGTTTCGGCGTATCGGGGGCTTCCAGTGCGGGTCCGAAAGCGGGTGCGGTCTCATTTCCCGTCATGACAGGCGTATCCTCGGGTCCACGGCCAGGTATAAAAGGTCCGATATGAAGGTTCCGGCCAGCACCAGGATGGCCGAAATGAAATTCACAGTTAAAATCACCGGATAATCCCGGGCCAGAATCGCCTCATAGGCCATGCGGCCCATGCCCGGCCAGGAAAAGATCGATTCGATGATGACCGAGCCGCCGATGAGTCCCGGCAAAATGAGCCCGAACATGGTCACAAAGGGCAGAAGCGCGTTTCGAAGCGCATGTTTGTAGTAAACCTGATCCGGCGGCAATCCCTTGGCCCGGGCGGTTCTGACATAGTCCTGATTTTGGACTTCGAGCATCTGGCTGCGGACATACCGTGACAGCAGGGCGATGCCGCCGCTGGCGCCCAGCGCCGAAGGGATCACGAGGTGCCAGGTCCGATCCATGATCATCACGAGCCAGGGAGCATCCCCCAGCCCAAAGGTTTCCATTCCGATCACCGGAACGTGAAACCGGGTCACGACCAAAATAATCAGGATATAGGCAAAATAAAATCCCGGAATAGAGATGAGAAAATAGGAGAGAAAGGTGGCGCTCCGGTCATAGAGCCCCCCCCTGTAAATAGCCGAGCGAATCCCCACCGGAAATGAAAAGGTCCAGGTGAGAATCGTCCCCACGATAAAAAGCGGCAGGCTGTTTAAAAACCGCTCCCAGATCTTGTACAAGACGGGCCGGTTGTCTTTCCAGGACAGGGTGTTTCCGGTCAGCAGATTCCGGTAGAAAAGATAGTACTGAACGTGCAGGGGTTTATCGAGGTTGAATGCGGTCCGGAACCGTTCCACCATTTCAGGAGTAAATTTCGGGTTCAGGGGATCCACCTGGCTCGGTTTTCCGGGGGCCAGATGAATGATCAGAAACGAGACAATCGAAACAAAAAAGAGCGTCACGAGTTTCTGAACCATGCTCCGGCCGATAAATGAAAGCATTCGCTAAAATTCCTTCTTCATTCTCGTCATACCTGAACCTGTCTTTTTTTGTCGCATAGCTGAAAACCAATGGAAAGTTACCGGGAAGCCCGTTTTGTGGGCGATCCAGAAGAGCGACTCGCTCTGCCAGTTGATTTCTCTGCCAGACGAATCAGAGACCGCAAAGCCTCATTGACAGCTTCGTCGGTAGAGAACACTTTTGCAACATCAGGGCTCAGGAGGATGAGATTGGTGCCTTTGCAGTATTCTTCAAAGTACTTGCCGCGGACCCCCTCTCCAAGGTCTTCCCGTTTATACTCAGAACGGAGTTCATCGGTCGCCTTAGCCTTCCTCATAGATCACCTTTTCCTTGCGGTTCATTAGACGCGCGGTTATGATTCTCGTTCGATCTTTACGTTCCGTATGTGAGACAATTATAAGTCGTTTCTGTAGCGACAGGCCAAAAGTCACTTGCCTTTCTTCATCCTCGGAATGGTCCGGGTCTTGGAATGTAATGGCCAGAGGATCTCCGAAAACTGTGGCTGCCTCTTGAAACGTAACGCCGTGTTTCTTGATGTTTGCCTCAGCCTTCTTTGGGTCCCATTCAAATCTCATGGTAGCCTTTCTATCGGCTATTATACCAGAACCGGCTTGCTTAATAATGAGCATTTTGGGGCCGAACCGATAATAGCTCTTTTCTCAGCCGTTGGCGGTAACCGCCGGCGGCTCCATCAATTTAATCCACCGGTTGAAATAAAACCGGAAGCTTCCCGTTTTCGTCGGCGTAATGGGTTTATAAACCGGCTTTCCGTCCTTGCCGGTTTCTTTAATGATGATCCGTTTGTCCATAATAGCGGTCCATTTGCCCACGTAGAGAAAGGTGTAAGGCTGGGCCTCGGCGATTATTTCATGCAGCCGGTGGCAATAGGCCACTTGCCTCTCATGATCGTATTCCTGACGGATTTTGACGATGAGCTCATCCGCTTCGGGATTTGCAAAGCCGGCAAAGTTCAACTGAAAGGGATGGGTCTGGCTGGAGTGCCAGATCTGATACAGGTCCGGATCTATTCCCATCTGCCAACCGAGAACCAGTGCGTCAAAATTGAGTTCATTCACCCGTTTTTGAATAAATACGGACCATTCCAGAAGGTCCGTTCGCACATCGATACCGATCTGCTTCCAGGCATCCTGGGCGATGGCCAGAACGGCTTTTCGAAGATCATTGCCGTTGTTGGTAATCAGGGTGAACTGGAGCGGTTTCCCATCCTTTTCCAGCCGGCCTTGCGCATTTTTATGCCAGCCGGCCTCCGCCAGCAGGGAAAGTGCGCCTTCCGGGTCATAGGGGAGCGGTTTTACGGCATGGTTATAAAAGTCGGTTTGCTTCACAAAGGGGCCGGAGATGGGCTCCCCCTCCCCGTAGAGAACGAACTCGATGATTTTATTCACATCAATCGCCATGCCGAGCGCCCGGCGGACGCGGGCATCATTGAACGGTTCCCGCCGGAGATTGTAGCCGATATACGTATACCCGAAGGAGGTGCCGGAAAAATTTTGAAATCTCGTGTCGGTTTTTAACCGCGCGACCTGGTGGGGCTGAACCCCGTAGCCGTCAATGGTGCCCGCATAAAACTCCATTTCCTGAGTGAGAAGGTCCGGAATGATGCGAACGACATACCGTTTATAATGGGGCGCCCCCTCCCAGTAATCTTCAAAGCGATCGAGCAAGATATGCTGATCGGATTTCCATTCCGTAAACTTGAACGGCCCGCAGCCCACCGGGTGCTCGTTGAAGCGGCTGTCCCGCATGGAAAACGCTGCGGGGTCTTTTCCCATGAGGCGCGCCTCCGCTTCAAGCGCCATGTCGTTTAACAGATGTTCCGGCAGGATTCCCATGCCCCAGCTGGCAATCGCGGGGGAGTAAAGGCGTTTATAGGTGATTTTGACGGTCAGCGGATCGATCACCTCCACGGCCTTCACCGGTTCATAATCCGCAATCCGCGGGGAGAGGTTCCGGGGGTTCATGATGGCTTCAAAGGTGAATTTGACATCGTTTGCGCTCAGAAAATGCCCGTCATGGAAGGTTACCTTTGGCCGCAGATGAAACAGAATCACCGGATTGTGCTCGATCGGCGGAAGAAGGTCGGTGCTCCAGGCCGCCAGCTGGCCGACGGATAGACTCGGGGGAGCCGTGATGTATTTTTTGGCGTCAAAGGTTTCAAAATACGCCGGCCCCAAAATTGCCGAAAGGTTTTTAAAAAGATCCGGGTCCACGCGGGTGAGACTGAACTTGATTCGGGCCGGAGCGGAGATGAAAAAAGTGATTTCCTTTGCCGGTTCGCTTCCGGCAGGCTTCTTTTCTTTTCGTTTTTCCTCATACTGCCGCGGTGGCAGCACCGATATGCCGGTAACATGATCCCAGTTTTTTGGTATCTTTTTTTCAAGAAAAGCGGCTATGCCAACGGCATCCGCTCTGCCAAGACCGGGAATTACCGCCTTTTCATTCACATAAAACGAGGCCTCTTCCGTTATTGCCCAATCGGTGGCGAGGCGCCCCCGGAACCGCAAATCTTCATCCCGGTCGATCAAACCCTCGAACACCATGCCCTCAATTTCACTGCTGGCCGAATCCGCCGAAAGAACCGGATTTAAAAGGCTCGCATCTCCTATGGAACCGGTAATATACGCCTCGGGGCGATTCGGGTTGCCCCGGGTTTGCTGCTCATAAGTCGGCACCCAGAAATACGACTGGAGCAAAAACCCGATGACAATCAGCGGGAGCAAAATGAGAAATCTTCTGGTGGTCATGGCTACCGTTCAGATCCGCTTAACACATTATCCGGTAATAACTAGCCGGATTTGTTATTTTCCATCGGCCTTCGGGTCATTGAATGGCGTTATCGGCCCGGCTGCCGGGTCATTCATGGGGGAGATCGGTGGCGGTTGGTGGCGCCGGTCCTCCGGCATTGCCGGCGGCGAATCCGCGCCGCGCATGATTGGCGGGGTCTGAGGACCGCTCCCCGGGATGGGCGAAAAATTTCGGGTAGCAGGTGTCTTTGGCACCATTTTGCTTGCGGTTTTCAATTTCTCCTGAATTTCGGCAACCACCTTTTCATCGATCACAATTTTGGCCTTCCCTTTCAGTTCCTGAAGAAAGTCCACCCGTCTTTTATTAATTTCCTCGCTTTTGATCCGCCTTTCCAGATGGCTTGCAACCTGCTCGAAAGATTTGTTAAAGGCGGGACGTTTGCTATTGAGCATAATGATATGATACCCATCGGCCGCCTCGATCACAGCGGCTGGAATATCCCCGCTTTTCTCCAGTTTAAAAGCCGCTTCGACAATCCGGGGATCTATTCCGACGGGTTTCCCCTCCGGGCTGAAAAAACCGGTGTCGCCTTTGGCATAGGTTTGCGGCATGTCCGAATATTCCCGAACCAGCCGGGAGAAACCGGCACGCGGGTTCGGCCCGGCCAACGCTTCCGCCAGCACTTTATCCGCCTTCTGTTTTAATTCCGCGCGCTGATCGGCAGATGCATCCTTCGGCACGGCGATAAAAACATCCGCCACCCGCACCTCCGCCGGACGGTTGAATTCATCCCGGTGCGCATCATAATAAGACTGTAACTCCGGTTGCTCGATTTTTTTCTCCATCACTTTCTTATGGATCTGCTCCTCCGAGAGTTTCTGTTTTAAAATCTCTTTTATTTTCTGCCGGGTCTCCGGGTCCTGATCCAGTTTCAGACGAAGCGCTTCCCGGTATTGCAGTTCTTCGTCCACCAGCTCATCCACCCGCTTTTTAACCAGTTCGCCGGCGTTCTCGGCATGCATCGGCACCGCTCGCCTTTCCAGATATTTTTCGACAACCGCCGCATCGATTTTTTGATCATCGATTTGTATAACTGTCTTCGTTTTGGCGTCCCCGGCGGATTTATCCCCATCCGTTTTGGAACAGCCGAAAATCGATATTCCCAGCACAACGGCAACAGCAACAACAACGATTCGACCCCATGGTGATTTTTTCATTTTCAAGGCAAGCTCCTCCTTCTCCGTCCAAACCGTTCAGAATAAAGTGTGTCCATTCAGCTTCTCCTGTTCCCTGACATAGGCTCAAGTGATTGTCAAATGTCGTGTTTGGAAAAGGCAGGTCAGCCACATCTGTCTTTTGCAGGCTTTACGTCATTCATTGCAGTATCCTCGTGAACTCCACAAGGGCGGATGGCTAAACGCCCCTACACCAGTGGCATGAACATCTTCGATTAACTATTAAACCGTCCAACGCGGTTACCCTGTTGGAATCGGAATTTCCATAAAACCCATAAAAAAAGACCGTAAAAAAGCGCCCTGGCAAGTCCCATTACCCGGGCGCTTTTTTAAATAATATAGAAAATGAGTCCCTTCAAGCAATTTATAGATCTTTGCAGATGAATTGATACCAGTTTAGCCAATTTCTTGCGAGTCAAATATCAAATCATCGTTCCAAAATTCATCTTCGACTTTTCGAATTTTTGCGATTATGTGCGAGCAGGTTTCTGCTGTAACTTTTTCG